>NZ_JBVIPK010000040.1:0-1167 GCF_055577965.1 Streptomyces sp. NPDC033165 | reverse complement strand
TACTGAGGTTGAACTCGTGATGTCACATGGTTGCTCAGGTGGGTCTGATGGTCAGGCCGGTCTCGGCGAGGCAGCCGTCTATGAGGTGGCTGCGGTACTGGATGTGGCGTAGGCCGTGTCGGATGCGCTGGACGAGGTGTTCGGGGGTGGAAAAGGCGACGTTGGAGAGCCAGCCCCGCCGCAGGAGGGACCAGATCCCTTCGACGGGGTTGAGGTCGGGTGCGTAGGGCGGCAGGTAGTAGATGGTCAGCCAGTCCCGGGAGGCGGCGAACTCCCGCAGGCCGGCGGCCTTGTGGACGTTGAGGTTGTCCCAGACCAGGACGATCGGGCCACCCAGTTGCTGATGGGCGGCGATCAGCAGATCCCGGTAGTCGCGCCAGGAGAAGCTTTTGCGCCCGTCGCGGCGGCCGTCGTCCCGGCGTGGCCGGTAGATCAGCCGCGACCTGTGGCCGGGTTTGTAGCAGGTCAGCGCGGCGATCGATATCCGTCTGCGGGAACGGCCCCGCACCCGCACCACCGGGGTCCGGCCGCGCTGTGACCAGGTCTTCGCTTGCGGCGGCGTCATGGAGAATCCGGCTTCGTCCTCGAAGACGAGCCAGGCTCCACTCACCGCCGCGAGTCTTCCGCGCAGGGCCACACCTCCTTGACCCAACCGGCCACAGCCTCGTCGTCCCGCTCCATCGCGCGTCGGGCCGGGACCTGGCAGGACCAGCCGTTGCGCACCAGGAGCTTGCGCACGCCCTGGATCGTGTAGGTCAGGTGGAAGCGCCGGCCGATCACCGTCTTCACGCGGCTCAGGGTCCAGCGCTGGTCTTCCCAGCCGTGCGCGGCCGGCCCCTTGGCCAGCTCCGCCTCCAGTTGGGCGAACTGCTTCTCGCTCAGCCTCGGCAACGATGCCGGGCCCTGTGACCGCAGAGCCCGCGGACCGCCCTCGTCCCACATCCGCCGCCATCGCTGCACGGAGCGGACGCTGACCCGCAGGTTCTTGGCGATCACCGAGCTCGCCTCGCCCCGGGCGAACCTCTCGGCCGCCTTGAGGCGTAACTCCGCGCGGAACTGCTGCCGTTCGGCGGTCAGCCCGCCCCCTTGTGGATACCGCATACCCCGGTGATACCGCACCGGCGAGAAGTCGTCAGCCCCTACGACATCACCAGTTCAACCTCAGTA
>NZ_JBVIPK010000039.1:0-1283 GCF_055577965.1 Streptomyces sp. NPDC033165 | reverse complement strand
CGCAGCCACCTCATAGACGGCTGCCTCGCCGAGACCGGCCTGACCATCAGACCCACCTGAGCAACCATGTGACATCACGAGTTCAACCTCAGTAGTTGGTTATGCGTCGTCCGGGGCCGAAGATTCCACCGTTGTCACTGACCGATGCTCAACGGGCCGTGCTGGAGGGCTGGGTGCGTCGGCGGACGACCGCGCAGGCGCTGGCTCAGCGGTCACGGATCGTGCTTGAGTGCGCGGACGGCCACTCGATCATGGAGGTGTCCCGTCGGCTGCGGGTTGCGCCGGACACCGTCCGCACCTGGCGGCGGCGCTTCCTGGAGAACGGCGTGGACGGCCTGTGTGACGAGCCCAGGCCGGGTGTCCCGCGGAAGATCACCGACGCGGATGTGGAACGAGTGATCGTCAGAACGCTCGAGGAGACACCGAAGAACGCGACGCACTGGTCGACGCGCTCGATGGCCGCCGCGACGGGCATGTCGCAGTCAACGGTATCCAGGATCTGGCGGGCGTTCGCTCTGGCCCCGCACCGCTCGCAGACCTTCAAGCTCTCCACCGATCCGTTCTTCATCGACAAGGTCCGCGATGTCGTCGGCCTCTATCTCGACCCGCCGGAGAAGGCTCTGGTTCTCTGCGTGGACGAGAAGTCGCAGATCCAGGCCTTGGACCGGTCCCAGCCGGTCCTGCCGATGATGCCCGGGGTTCCCGAGCGCCGAAGCCACGACTACATTCGCGCCGGCACCACCACCCTCTTCGCCGCCCTGGAAGTCGCGACGGGCAAGGTGATCGGATCGCTCCACCGCCGCCACCGGGCCGTCGAATTCAAGAAGTTCCTGGCCAAACTCGACAGGGCAGTACCGGCCGGCCTTCAGGTCCACCTGATCCTCGACAACTACGCGACGCACAAGACACCCGAGATCAAGAAGTGGCTGCTGGCACACCCGCGCTTCCACCTGCACTTCACACCTACCAGCGCGTCGTGGCTGAACCTGGTCGAGCGGTGGTTCGCCGAACTGACACAGAAGAAGCTCAAGCGCGGAGTACACCGCTCCGTCCAGGCCCTCGAACGCGACGTCCGGGCCTGGCTGGCCGACTGGAACAACCAACCCAAGCCCTTCATCTGGACCAAGACAGCCGACGAAATCCTCGACAAAGTCGCCGCCTACTGCCACCGAATCTCTGACTCAGGTCACTAGTAGTGCTTGGTCAGGTTGATTCGCCGGTGGCGTGTCCGTTTGATCGGGTGTGTCGTTGATCGTGTGTGCTGAGTGGGGAGTTGGCTGCGG
>NZ_JBVIPK010000038.1:0-1600 GCF_055577965.1 Streptomyces sp. NPDC033165 | reverse complement strand
CGGTCTGCGGCTTCCACACGGAACAGGAGAAGGCATTACCCGACACAGCCCGCCCGCGAGGGTCGAGCGAGAGGGAGCACCCCGGGCAGACGCAACTGTGAGGGGCTGAGTACCGATGCGGGAAGTGTCGGCGGACCGGCCCGTAGTAGTGATGAGGCCCCTGTAATGGGGGCGGAGCGAAGGGGCCGGGTCGTTCGTGACTGAGTTGATCACATCAACCGGACCGTGTCCGGGAGGAGTGCGATGGGCCAGTTGAAGTCATCGATCAAGCCGTTTGGGATTTCGAAGTGGGAAGTCAAGGAGGCGTGGGAGGAAGTCAGGGCCAACAAAGGTGCACCGGGAGTGGACGGGCAGAGCATCGATGACTTCGAGAAGGACCTGAGGAACAATCTCTATAAGGTCTGGAACCGGATGTCATCGGGCTCCTACTTCCCTCCTCCGATGCGTGCGGTGGAGATTCCCAAACCACAAGGTGGCGGCACGAGAATGCTTGGCATTCCCGCTGTCGCCGATCGCGTGGCCCAGACCGTCGTGGCTCGTCATCTGATGCGAAGGGTGGAGCCAATTTTCCACCCTGATAGCTTCGGATACCGGCCGGGGCGGTCCGCCTTGGATGCCGTGGAGAAGTGTCGGGAACGCAGCTGGAAAAGGAGTTGGGTTGTCGAGTTCGACATCTCCAAGTTTTTCGACAGCGTGCCCTGGGACCTCCTGGTCAAGGCGGTGGAGGCTCACACCGACGCCGTCTGGGTGAACTTGTATGTCCGGAGGTGGCTCGCCGCCCCGCTCGTCATGCCCGACGGCACCCTGCTGGAACGGGACCGCGGCACCCCGCAAGGGGCCCCGGTGTCTCCCGTCCTGGCGAATCTGTTCCTGCACTACGCGTTCGACGCTTGGATGGCCCGGGAGTTCCCGACCATCTGGTTCGAGCGCTATGCGGACGACGCGGTGCTGCACTGCGTCACCAAGCGCCAGGCCCTGGAGGTCCTGGACGCGCTCAGGGACAGGATGTCCGAAGTCGGGTTGCAGCTGCACCCGGCCAAGACCCGGATCGTGTACTGCAAGGACTCACAGCGCCGGGGCTCGTACGAGCACACGGCGTTCACGTTCCTCGGGTACACATTCCGGCCCAGGCGGAACCGGAACAAGTGCGGCAGGCAGTCTGTCGGCTTCGCTCCGGGAATCAGCAGACAGGCCCTGACGAGGATCGGGCGCACGGTGAGGTCCTGGCACCTGCACCGGCGAACCGGTCTGACCTTCCACGAGCTCGCCCGGTGGATCAATCCCATGGTGGCGGGCTGGATCAACTACTACAGCCGGTTCCGGTGGTGGGAGTTGGAACCCCTCGCGATGCGCATCAACGCCTACCTGGTGCGATGGATCCAGGCGAAGTACAAGCGGCTCGCGGGCAAGAAGAAGGCCCTGGCGAAGCTGCGGGAGATCGCCAAGCGATACCCCCGCATGTTCGCCCACTGGCGCCTGTCTCCGACACAGTGCGCCGTGCTGATCTGATGACCAGGACGACAAGAGCCGTGTAACGGGAGACTGTTACGCACGGTTCTGTGAGGGCCGGGGGGTGAGATTCCCCCCGGCTACTCGGCGG
>NZ_JBVIPK010000037.1:0-1987 GCF_055577965.1 Streptomyces sp. NPDC033165 | reverse complement strand
GAGACGGTTCTCTTGGTCGAAAACCCATCTACCAGGGGCTTCACCACGTTGTCAGCCCAACAGCCTTACGCGCAAACCAAGTTGGAAAAGGCTCAGTAATTCCGAGCCTTTCCATAACGAGTTGGCACGAGTCGCAAGCTGGAACGAGGCCTCTGTGCCGCGCGTGATCGAACGGCTTACCAAGGACCGCCAGGCTGCTGCTCCCGCGTACCAGATCCCCAGCTTCCATCGCCTGTGCGATGCATCCGATCTCAGCACAACCAGCGTGGTGCCCCGTTTGATCCAGAACCCTACGGAGGGGAAAGGGGGAGGCTCCGCCTTGCTTCTCCGACCCTACGTGCACTTATGTCGAAATACGCGCTATTGATCAGAAACTCATGGGGTTCTCGTCCAGGACGTAGCGGACGTGCGGGCCGCCGAAGTGGCCGCGGATGATGTGTGGCTGACGTTGTCGGCTGTGGAAGAACCTCCGGGTTTCGGCGGCGAGTTCGGCCTGGTTCCTGGCCTGGTGGGTGTGGGGCAGGCTGCGTTTCAGGTCGGCGTTGACCAGCTCGTCGGGGTTCAGTTCGGGTGAGTACGAGGGCAGGAAGTGCAGCTCGATCCGGTCCTGGTGGTCGGCGAGCCAGGCCCGGACGCTCTTCGAGCGGTGGGCCGAGTACCGGTCGACGATCAGGTGGACCTTGTGGTCGAAGTGCCCGACGAGCCGGTCCAGGAAACGGCACATCACCTTCGCGTCGAACGACAGCCGCAGCGACGCCGTCAGCAGCTCCGCCGCCGAACTGCGCCGCATCGAGCGGGACCTGCACGACGGAGCGCAGGCCCGCCTGGTTGCCCTGCGCATGAACCTCGGCGTCGCCGAGCAGCTCCTCAGCAAGGCCCCGGAGGCCGTCCGCGCCATCCTGGCCGACACCCGCATGGCGTCCGCCGCGGCCCTCACCGAACTACGCGATCCGGTCCGGGGCATCCACCCGCCGGTGCTCGCCGACCGCGGCCTCGCCGACGCGGTGCGTGCCCTCGCCCTGGACAGCCCGCTCGACGTCACGGTCAACGCTGACCTGCCCGGCCGCCCCGAGGCGCCCGTGGAGTCCGCCATATACTTCGCGGTCGCCGAGGCCCTCACCAACGCGGCCAAACACGCCGACCCGGAACATGTCAGCATCGACCGCTGGTACGAGGCCGGCGCGCTGCGCAGCCAGGTCATCGACGACGGCCGGGGCGGCGCTGACCCCTCGCGCGGCACCGGGCTGCGCGCCATCGAGCGCCGGCTCGCCGCCTTCAACGGCCTGCTCGCGATCAACAGCAAGCCGGGCGGACCGACCACCCTCACCATGGAGCTGCCGTGCGCGTCGTCCTAGCCGAAGGCCTCTTCCTGTTGCGGGACGGCCTCGTCCGCATGCTGGAGTCGTACGACTTCGAGGGGGTGGCCGCCGTGGACACCGGGCCCGGACTGCTCCAGACCCTGCTCGACCACAAGCCGGACGTCGCGGTCGTCGATGTCCGGCTTCCGCCGACGTTCACCGACGAAGGACTGCGGGCCGCCCTGGAGGCCCGCCACCGGATCCCCGGCCTGCCGGTCCTGGTCCTCTCCCAGTACGTCGAGCAACTCTACGCCCGTGAGCTCCTCGCCGACGGCAGCGGCAGCATCGGCTACCTCCTCAAGGACCGGGTCTTCGACCCCGACGGCTTCGTGGAGGCGGTCCGCCGTGTCGCGGCCGGGGGCACCGCGATGGACCCGGACGTCGTCGCCCAGCTCTTCGCGAAGGACCACCACCGCGACGGCCTACTTTCCCGGCTCACCCCGCGCGAGCGCAAGGTCCTCGGCCTGATGGCAGAGGGCCGCTCGAACGCTGCGATCGCCCAGGAGCTGGTGATCACCCGGCGGACCGTGATTAAGAGGTCATCTCATTTGGGTGGCTCGGTAGTCTGTGAGTCATGGTGGGGATCGTTGAGCGGTTGGTGCCAGACGAGTTGTGGGACTTGTTCCAGC
>NZ_JBVIPK010000036.1:0-3669 GCF_055577965.1 Streptomyces sp. NPDC033165 | reverse complement strand
CCCCGGCACCTCCCCCCGCACCCGCGCCGCATAAGCACGAGCCAGATCCGAAGCCAAAGGACCCAACGACCACCCATCACCCGCAATGTGATGGACCACTATCAGCAGCACGTACTCCTGCGCCGCCAGCTCGAACAGGTCGGCTCGCAGGGGTGGTTCGGCCGCGAGGTCGAAGGGGTGGCGGGACGCCGACGTAAGGGCGTCGGGCAGTTCGGTCTCGTTCGTCGGGGTGACGATCAGACGCGGTACGGCCGCCTCGGGCGCCAGTACGTGCTGGTACGGCACGCCCTCGGCCTCCGGGAACACCGTCCGCAGACTCTCGTGACGGGCCACGAGGTCGCCCAGGGCGGCCCGCAGCGCGTCGCGGTCCAGCTCACCCGTGAGCCGCAGTGCCAGCGGAATGTTGTAGGTGGCGCTGGGGCCCTCCATCTGGTGGATGAACCACAGCCGACGCTGGGCGAAGGACAGCGGCATGACGTCGGGCCGCTGCCGCTGTGTCAGCGCCAGACGGCCGGGCCCCGCGGTGTCCAGGAGCGTGGCCACCTCGGCCGGCGTCGGGCCCTCGAAGAGCGAGCGCAGCTCCAGCTCGACCCCGAAGACTGCCCGGACCTGGGCGATCAGACGGGTGGCCAGCAGCGAGTGCCCGCCCAGGTGGAAGAAGTCGTCGTCCACCCCGACCCGCGACAGCCCGAGGACCTGCGCGAACAGATCGCACACGATCTGCTCCTGCGGCGTACGCGCCTCCCGCCCCGCGGCCGACACCGAGAAGTCCGGCTCCGGGAGCGCCGCACGGTCCAGCTTGCCGTTGGCCGTCAGCGGGAGCCGGTCGAGGGGGACGATGAACGCGGGGACCATGTAGTCGGGCAGATGGTGACGGCTGTGCTCGCGGAGCTTGGTGACGAGGGCGCCGGTGCCGCGGCGTGCGGCGGGGTTGGTCGTCCACGTCGACAGGGGCGTGACCGAGGTGCCCGTGCCGGCAGGGGCGTAGGTACCCACAGGAGTGCCCTCGGCAGGTCGGCTCCGGTCGAGGAGGAGGACGTCGACCGTGTCGCGGTCGTGGGTGCTCCAGGTGATGTAGGTCCAGTAGCCGTGTTCGTCTCCCAGGGCCTGGAACGCTTCCAGGGGGATCTGGGTGGCGTTGGTGTCGGCGGGCGGAGGTGTGTCGCCGTAGAGGGTGTGCTGCGCGGCGAGTTCGTGGGCGAGTCGGGGGTTCGGGACGCCGGTGACGCGGAGTTGGGCGGGGCACTCGGTTTCGACGTGGCGTCGCAGATCGGCGAGGGTGGCGCCGGGGTCGGTGTGCCGGGGCCAGGGGCGGGTGGGGATGTCGGTGAGCGGGTGGGGGGTGATGCCGGTTTTGTAGAGGGTGGCGTCGTAGCGGTAGCGGGTGAGTTCGTTGTGGGCGGTGCCGCGTTTGAGCTGGATGTCGGTGCCCGCGAGGTCGGGGATGTGGTGGGCGAGCGCGGTGAAGTACTCCGGGTCCACCAGGAGTTCCTTCTCCAGGACGAGGCTCTGCTCGACCGCGCGGCGAACGGCGGCCGTGTCCGTCGGGTCGTCGGCGCGCGCGGTGTGGACGGCTGCGGCGAAGGTGCGCAGCAGCCGGGGGTTGCGGACGTCGCCGATGAAGAGGGCCCCGCCGGGGGCGAGTGCGCGGACCGCGTTCGCGACGACCTGTTCCAGGTAGCCCGCGTTCGGGAAGTACTGGACGACGGAGTTGAGGATGATCGTGTCGAAGTGGCCTGCGGGGAGGCCGTCGAAGTCGTGGGCGGGCCGGGTGCGGAGCCGGACCCGGGGGACGAGTTCGGGATCGGCGTCGACGTGGCGCTGAAGGTCCTTGATGACGGTGGGCGAGAAGTCGGTGCCCCAGTACTCCTCGCAGTCGGGTGCCAGCCGGGCGAGGAGCAGTCCGGTGCCCACGCCTATTTCGAGGACGCGGCGGGGGCGGAGTGTCCTGATGCGGTCGACGGTCGTGTCGCGCCACTCCAGCATCTCGGGCAGCGGAATCGGCTGACCGTCGTAACTGCTGTTCCAGCTTGCGAAGTTCTCGCCGAACTCCGTCCCGGGCGCGGTGGCGTAGACGGAGTCGTACAGGTCCTGCCACTCGCTCAGCTGGCTCTGCTCGACCTCCTCGTCGTACGCGCGCGCCGAGGTGTCGGCGACGACGTAGGCGGCCAGCCGGGCGTCCCCGGGCTCGTCCTCGCGGACGACGACGGCGGCCTGGGCGATGTCGGGGTGGTCGGTCAGCACGGCCTCGATCTCGCCGGGTTCGATACGGAACCCCCGGATCTTGACCTGGTGGTCGGCACGGCCGACGAACTCCAGCTCCCCGTCCGGGTTGTGGCGCACCAGGTCACCGGTGCGGTACATCCGGGCACCGGGCTCCGGAGCGTAGGGGTCGGCGACGAAACGCTCCGCCGTCAGGCCCGGTCGGCCCAGATAGCCGCGGGCCACACCCGTACCCGCGATGTACAGCTCCCCCACCACTCCCGGCGCGACCAACCGCAGCCCGTCGTCCAGGACGTACACCCGGGTGTTGATGACCGGCCGGCCGATCGGCGGTGCACCCGTGGTGCCGGCCAGGTCCGCGGCGGTCGACCAGATGGTGGTCTCGGTCGGTCCGTACAGGTTGGTGAGGTCCTCGGTGAGCGTCCGCAGCGAGTCGGCCAGGACGACGGGCAGTGCCTCGCCGCCGACCAGTACGCGCAGTCCGCGCAGGGCGTCCGGTTCGTGTGCGACCAGCAGTTGCCACAGGGACGGCGTTCCCTGCACGACGGTGACACCGTGCCGGGCGATCAGGTCGAGCAGGGCGGACGGCTGAGGGACGGCTTCCTTGGGCGCGAGGACGACCGCGGCACCCGAGAGCAGCGGGTGGTACAACTCCAGCGCCGCGATGTCGAAGGCGACCGTGGTGACCGCGAGCAGCCGCTCGTCGGGCCTCAGCGGCACCTTGTGCCGCATGGCCTGGAGGAAGTTGAGCAGAGCGGCGTGCGGCACGACCACGCCCTTGGGGCGGCCGGTCGAGCCGGAGGTGTAGATCACATACGCGGCATCGGCGGCTGTCAGCGGCGCGGCACGGTCGGCGTCGTCCGGGTCGGTGTCGGGGCAGTCGGCCAGCACCGCCTGTGTGTCCGCGGAGTCCAGTGTCAGCCGCTGCGGCGACCCTCCGCCGGCCGGTAGCTGGGCGTCCGTCGCCGCGGTGGTCAGCAGGAGCGTCGGCTCGGCATCCGCCAGCACGTACTCAAGGCGCCCGGAGGGATGGCCCGGGTCCAGTGGCAGGTACGCGGCACCGGTCTTGAGCACCGCCAGGAGAGCTACCACCAGGTCGACGGAGCGCGGCAGGGCGAGCGCGATCACCGTGTCCGGTCCGGCACCCCGGCGCAGCAGGGCGTGGGCCAGCCGGTTGGCGCTGCGGTTCAGTTCCGCGTACGTCAGGGAGGTGTCCCCGGCGATCAGGGCGACGGCATCCGGCGTGGCCCGCGCCTGCTCGGCGAAACGTACCGGCAGCAGGTCCTCGCCGACCTCGGCCCCGGTGTCCAGCCAGGTGCCGAGCGCCTGTCGGTGTTCTTCGGGGGTGAGGATGTCGATGTCGTCGAGTGGCCGATCAGGGTGGGTGGTGGCCGCGTCCAGCAGACGGACCCACCGGTCGAAGAGCGCCTGGACCGTGGACGCGTC
>NZ_JBVIPK010000035.1:0-4360 GCF_055577965.1 Streptomyces sp. NPDC033165 | reverse complement strand
AAGACGATAAGCCCGTGGGGGCGCGGAAAGACACCCCCTTCCTCGGGTGCACTCCCCTCCCCCTTGCTTTTGTTGTTGCTCGCGCCCCGCCCCCCCCCCCCCCCCCCCCCCTTCCCCCCCCCCCCCCCCCCCCCCCCCCCCCCCCCCCCCCCGGCCGCTGTGGTGGGCGAAGCGCCGAACGGCCTCGCCCGGGAACGGCCGCAGGGCGCGTGCCGGAGGGTGTCTCAGTGGGCTCCGATGCCGGTGAGGGACTTGACCTCCAGTTCGGCGTACTTGTCGGTGTCGGCCTTCTCCTTGGAGATCAGCGAGCCGATCCAGCCGAGCAGGAAGCCGAGCGGGATCGAGATCAGGCCAGGGTTCTCCAGCGGGAACCAGGCGAAGTCGACGCTCGGGAACATCGAGCTCGGCTTGGAGGAGACGACCGGCGAGAACAGCACCAGCAGGACGGAGGAGGCGAGACCGCCGTAGATGGACCAGAGGGCGCCCTGCGTGGTGAAGCGCTTCCAGAAGAGGCTGTAGAGGATCGTGGGCAGGTTGGCGGAGGCGGCGACCGCGAAGGCCAGGGCGACCAGACCGGCCACGTTCAGGTCGCGGGCGAGCGCGCCGAGCGCGATGGAGACGACGCCGATGGCGACGGTGGCCCAGCGGGCGGCGCGGACCTCCTCCTTCTCGGTGGCCTGCCCCTTGCGGATCACGTTGGCGTAGATGTCGTGCGCGAAGGACGAGGAGGAGGCGAGGGTGAGTCCGGCGACGACGGCGAGGATGGTCGCGAAGGCGACGGCGGAGATCACCGCGAGGAGGATGGCGCCGCCGGTGGACCCGGAGCCGCCGCCGATCTCCAGGGCGGCGAGTGGCGCGGCGGTGTTGCCCGCCTTGTTGGAGGCGATGATGTCGCCCGGCTTGAGGATCGCGGCGGCGCCGAATCCGAGCACGATCGTCATCAGGTAGAAGGCACCGATGATGCCGATCGCCCAGTTCACGGACTTACGGGCAGCCTTGGCGGTGGGCACGGTGTAGAAGCGGATCAGGATGTGCGGCAGGCCTGCGGTGCCGAGGACCAGGGCGATGCCGAGCGAGATGAAGTCCAGCTTCGAGATGCCGGAGACGCCGTACTTCAGGCCGGGCTCCAGGAAGGCCGCGCCCTTGCCGCTGTTGCTGGCGGCGGTGCCGAGCAGGTCGGAGATGTTGAAGTTGAACTTCAGCAGGATCAGGAAGGTGATGAGCAGGGTGCCCGCGATGAGCAGGACGGCCTTGACCATCTGCACCCAGGTGGTGCCCTTCATGCCGCCGATGGTGACGTAGAGGATCATGAGCACGCCGACCAGGGCGACGATGACGATCTTCCCGAAGTCGCTGGTGATGCCGAGCAGCAGCGAGACCAGGACACCGGCACCGGCCATCTGGGCCAGCAGGTAGAAGATCGAGACGACGATGGTGGAGGTGCCCGCGGCGGTGCGGACGGGGCGCTGGCGCATCCGGTAGGCGAGGACGTCACCCATGGTGTAGCGGCCCGAGTTGCGCAGCGGTTCGGCGACCAGGAGCAGGGCGACGAGCCAGGCGACGAGGAAGCCGATGGAGTAGAGGAAGCCGTCGTAGCCGAAGAGGGCGATGGCTCCGGCGATGCCGAGGAAGGACGCGGCGGACATGTAGTCGCCGGAGACCGCGAGACCGTTCTGGAATCCGGTGAACTGGCGGCCGCCCGCGTAGAAGTCGGCGGCGCTCTTGGTCTGGCGGCCCGCCCACACGGTGATGAAGAGGGTCGCCACGACGAACGCGGCGAACAGTGTGATGATCATCGGCCGGTGCTCGCCCGCCCCGTCGGCGGCGAGCTGGACGGCGGGGTACGCGGCGGCGTGGGCGGCGCTCATGCGTCGGCCTCCATACGGAACTTGATCGCTTCGGCCTTCGGGTCGAGCTTGGCGGCGGCGTGCCGGGAGTAGAGCCAGGCGATGAGGAAGGTGGTGGCGAACTGGGCGAGCCCGAGGGCGAGCGCCACGTTGATGTTGCCGAGGACCTTGGTGGCCATGAATCCGCCCGCGTAGTTGCAGAGCAGGACGTACAGCAGATACCAGGTCACGAAGGCGACGGTGAGCGGGAAGGCGAAGGAGCGGTACGAGCGGCGCAGGTCGGCGAATTCCTCGCTCGCCTGGGCCGCCACGTACGCCTCCGCCGTGGGCTGGACAGGGCCGGTGTGCGTACTGCCCTCGGGCGGCGGCGGTGCATCGATAGTCACGGAATCTCCTCGCGACGCGGGTGCGGTGATCTGGGGGACGTCGGGTGTCATGGGAGGCCTCGCTGCCGGGGGACGGTGATGTGCCTCCTGGACAACGGCACGGAGGGCGCGACGAAGCGGTTCACCGCGCCTTTCGCCTTCTCGGATGGGTTCGTTCGTCTTCTCGGAGGTGTCCCGTTCATCCCCTCGGGGGCGCCCCGTTCGCCCTCGCGGGGGTGTCCCCTTCGTCCTCCCGGGCGTGCCCCGGCGGGTCGGGTTGTCCGAAAGTCACCCATTCGCATTCGGCCGCATCGGTCACTCTTCGAACTAACTTGCCCGCAAACGTTGATGTCTCGTGAAGATCAGCGATAGCTTCACTCGTCATGTACGCGACCGAACACGCCAGGTGTCCGGTCGACCGGCACGGATGATGTGGAGAACCCATGGCTCATCTGGCATCGAGGCGGACCCGCGCACTCGCGGTACCCCTCGGACTCGCGCTGACCGCCTCGCTCGGCTTCCTGCCGGCGGCGTCGGCCACGGCGGCTCCCGTCGGCGAGCAGACCTCCGCGACCGTGCGGACCGACGGGCCGAAGCTGTCCTACGTGGTCAACACGTGGGGCGGCCGCGGCACCGTCAAGCACGTCAAGAAGGCGATCGCCAAGGCAGGTGGCACGGTCGTCGTCGCCTATGAGCAGATCGGCGTCATCGTCGTCCACTCGCAGAACCCGGCCTTCGGCGACACGATCCGCAAGGCACGCGGCGTGAAGTCGGCCGGAGCCACCCGCACGAACCCGATCGTGCCGCAGGCGACCAAGGACGTCGGCGCCATAGCGCAGCCGCTCACCGCCGAGCAGGCGGCGGCCGCCGCAGCGGAAGCGCGGGCCGACGAGGACCCGCTGGAGCCCCTCCAGTGGTCGCTGCCCGCGATCAAGGCGGACAAGGCGCACGAGAAGTCGCTGGGCTCGAAGCGGGTGACGGTCGCCGTCATCGACACGGGCGTGGACGACACCCACCCGGACCTGGCCCCGAACTTCGACCGCCGCGCGTCGGCCAACTGCGTCACGGGCGCACCGGACACCACCGCCGGCTCCTGGCGTCCGGCGGCGGGCGAGAGCGACCACGGCACGCACGTGGCGGGCACCATCGCCGCCGCGAAGAACGGCTTCGGCGTGACCGGTGTCGCGCCGGGCGTCAAGGTCTCGGGCATCAAGGTGTCGAACCCGGACGGGTTCTTCTACACCGAGGCCGTCGTCTGCGGGTTCCTCTGGGCCGCCGAACACGGCGTCGAGGTGACCAACAACAGCTACTACACCGACCCGTGGCTGTTCAACTGCAAGAACGACCCGGACCAGGGCGCCCTGGTCGACGCCCTCACCCGCGCCGTGAAGTACGCGGAGCGCAAGGGCACGGTCAACGTCGCCGCCGCGGGCAACTCCCGCCACGATCTGGCGGTGGACGCGATCGAGGACAAGACCAGCCCGAACGACACCGAGCAGGTCACCCGGACGATCGACCCGAGCGCCTGCCCGGACATCCCGACCATGCTGCCGGGCGTCGTGACCGTCTCCGCCACGGGCGCGAAGGGCCTCAAGTCCTCGTACTCGAACTACGGCAAGGGCATCATCGACGTGGCGGCCCCGGGCGGTGACTCGACGGTCTACCAGACCCCCGAGCCCCCGGCCGTCAACGGGCTGATCCTGTCCACGCTGCCGGACGGCAAGTTCGGCTACAAGGCCGGTACGTCGATGGCCTCCCCGCACGTCGCGGGCGTCGTGGCCCTGATCAAGTCCAAGCACCCCTACGCCTCGCCCGCCGCGGTGAAGATGCTGCTGACGCTCCAGGCGGACGCCAAGGCGTGCGGTGAGCCGTACGACATCAACGGTGACGGGGTCATCGACGCGGTCTGCGAGGGCGGCAAGCACGACAACGGCTTCTACGGGTCCGGAGTGGTGGACGCGCTGGACGCGGTGCGCTGGTAGCAGCGGACGACAGCACGTCAGCGGGGGTGGGGGGGGGGGGGGGGGGGGGGGGGGGGGAGCAAACCCCCCCCCTCTCCCCCCCCCCCCCCCCCCCCCCCCCCCCCCCCCCCCCCCCCCGCTCCGAACGCAGGGGAGCGTGCGCAAGTCTGACTGCCCCCCAACCCCC
>NZ_JBVIPK010000034.1:3361-5173 GCF_055577965.1 Streptomyces sp. NPDC033165 | reverse complement strand
CCTATTAGTACCAGTCAGCTCCACCCGTTACCGGGCTTCCACATCTGGCCTATCAACCCAGTCGTCTACTGGGAGCCTTAACCCCTCAAGAGGGTGGGAATACTCATCTCGAAGCAGGCTTCCCGCTTAGATGCTTTCAGCGGTTATCCTTTCCGAACGTAGCCAACCAGCCATGCCCTTGGCAGGACAACTGGCACACCAGAGGTTCGTCCGTCCCGGTCCTCTCGTACTAGGGACAGCCCTTCTCAATATTCCTACGCGCACAGCGGATAGGGACCGAACTGTCTCACGACGTTCTAAACCCAGCTCGCGTACCGCTTTAATGGGCGAACAGCCCAACCCTTGGGACCGACTCCAGCCCCAGGATGCGACGAGCCGACATCGAGGTGCCAAACCATCCCGTCGATATGGACTCTTGGGGAAGATCAGCCTGTTATCCCCGGGGTACCTTTTATCCGTTGAGCGACAGCGCTTCCACAAGCCACTGCCGGATCACTAGTCCCGACTTTCGTCCCTGCTCGACCCGTCGGTCTCACAGTCAAGCTCCCTTGTGCACTTACACTCAACACCTGATTGCCAACCAGGCTGAGGGAACCTTTGGGCGCCTCCGTTACTCTTTAGGAGGCAACCGCCCCAGTTAAACTACCCATCAGACACTGTCCCTGATCCGGATCACGGACCCAGGTTAGACATCCAGCACGACCAGAGTGGTATTTCAACGACGACTCCACAACCACTGGCGTGGCCGCTTCAAAGTCTCCCACCTATCCTACACAAGCCGAACCGAACACCAATATCAAACTGTAGTAAAGGTCCCGGGGTCTTTCCGTCCTGCTGCGCGAAACGAGCATCTTTACTCGTAGTGCAATTTCACCGGGCCTATGGTTGAGACAGTCGAGAAGTCGTTACGCCATTCGTGCAGGTCGGAACTTACCCGACAAGGAATTTCGCTACCTTAGGATGGTTATAGTTACCACCGCCGTTTACTGGCGCTTAAGTTCTCAGCTTCGCCAACCCGAAAGTCAGCTAACCGGTCCCCTTAACGTTCCAGCACCGGGCAGGCGTCAGTCCGTATACATCGCCTTACGGCTTCGCACGGACCTGTGTTTTTAGTAAACAGTCGCTTCTCGCTGGTCTCTGCGGCCACCCCCAGCTCAAGCAGCAAGTGCTCTCACCAGTGATGGCCCCCCTTCTCCCGAAGTTACGGGGGCATTTTGCCGAGTTCCTTAACCATAGTTCACCCGAACGCCTCGGTATTCTCTACCTGACCACCTGAGTCGGTTTAGGGTACGGGCCGCCATGAAACTCGCTAGAGGCTTTTCTCGACAGCATAGGATCATCCACTTCACCACAATCGGCTCGGCATCAGGTCTCACCCTGTATGTGTGACGGATTTACCTACCACACGGGCTACACCCTTACCCCGGGACAACCACCGCCCGGGCTGGACTACCTTCCTGCGTCACCCCATCGCTTACCTACTACAAGTCTGGTTCATCGGCTCCACCACTACCCTCAACTCCGAAGAGATCGGGCCGGCTTCACGGACTTAGCATCGCCTGATTCAGTACTGGGCGTTTCAAAGCGGGTACCGGAATATCAACCGGTTGTCCATCGACTACGCCTGTCGGCCTCGCCTTAGGTCCCGACTTACCCTGGGCAGATCAGCTTGACCCAGGAACCCTTAGTCAATCGGCGCACACGTTTCTCACGTGTGTATCGCTACTCATGCCTGCATTCTCACTCGTGAACCGTCCACAACTCGCTTCCGCGGCTGCTTCACCCGGCACACGACGCTCCCCTACCCATCCC
>NZ_JBVIPK010000034.1:1956-3263 GCF_055577965.1 Streptomyces sp. NPDC033165 | reverse complement strand
GGAATGACACGACTTCGGCGGTACGCTTGAGCCCCGCTACATTGTCGGCGCGGAATCACTTGACCAGTGAGCTATTACGCACTCTTTCAAGGGTGGCTGCTTCTAAGCCAACCTCCTGGTTGTCTCTGCGACTCCACATCCTTTCCCACTTAGCGTACGCTTAGGGGCCTTAGTCGATGCTCTGGGCTGTTTCCCTCTCGACCATGGAGCTTATCCCCCACAGTCTCACTGCCGCGCTCTCACTTACCGGCATTCGGAGTTTGGCTAAGGTCAGTAACCCGGTAGGGCCCATCGCCTATCCAGTGCTCTACCTCCGGCAAGAAACACACGACGCTGCACCTAAATGCATTTCGGGGAGAACCAGCTATCACGGAGTTTGATTGGCCTTTCACCCCTAACCACAGGTCATCCCCCAGGTTTTCAACCCTGGTGGGTTCGGTCCTCCACGAAGTCTTACCTCCGCTTCAACCTGCCCATGGCTAGATCACTCCGCTTCGGGTCTAGAGCGTGCAACTCAAACGCCCTATTCGGACTCGCTTTCGCTACGGCTTCCCCACACGGGTTAACCTCGCTACACACCGCTAACTCGCAGGCTCATTCTTCAAAAGGCACGCAGTCACGACTGCATGTGCAAGCACATACAGCGACGCTCCCACGGCTTGTAGGCACACGGTTTCAGGTACTATTTCACTCCGCTCCCGCGGTACTTTTCACCATTCCCTCACGGTACTATCCGCTATCGGTCACCAGGGAATATTTAGGCTTAGCGGGTGGTCCCGCCAGATTCACACGGGATTTCTCGGGCCCCGTGCTACTTGGGTGATTCTCAAACGAGCCGTTGATGTTTCAGCTACGGGGGTCTTACCCTCTACGCCGGACCTTTCGCATGTCCTTCGCCTACACCAACGGTTTCTGACTCGCCGACCAACCGGCAGATTGATCAAGAGAACTCCCACAACCCCGCATGCGCAACCCCTGCCGGGTATCACACGCATACGGTTTGGCCTCATCCAGTTTCGCTCGCCACTACTCCCGGAATCACGGTTGTTTTCTCTTCCTGAGGGTACTGAGATGTTTCACTTCCCCTCGTTCCCTCCACACTGCCTATGTGTTCAGCAGCGGGTGACAGCCCATGACGACTGCCGGGTTTCCCCATTCGGAAACCCCCGGATCAAAGCTTGGTTGACAGCTCCCCGGGGACTATCGTGGCCTCCCACGTCCTTCATCGGTTCCTGGTGCCAAGGCATCCACCGTGCGCCCTTAAAAACTTGGCCACAGATGCTCGCGTCCACTGTGCAGTTCTCAAA
>NZ_JBVIPK010000033.1:0-5675 GCF_055577965.1 Streptomyces sp. NPDC033165 | reverse complement strand
ACGCACCGCGAAACTGCGCTGGCGCATCGAGCACGACTACCGCGAGATGAAGCAGGCCTTGGGCCTGGCCCACTTCGAGGGCCGCACCTGGCGAGGCTGGCACCACCACGTCACCCTGGTCTCCGTCGCGCACGCCTTCTGCACCCTCCAGCGCATCACCCGGTCCCCAAAAGAGACGGCACCGGCCTGAGCCTCTACAAGGTCGCCCGCGAACTGCAGCTACTCCTCGCGGTCTGGACCGGCGCCTGCCCCACCTGTCACCGCGACATGCCACAACTGATACCGACCTGACCAAGCGCTACTAGGTGTTCTGTCTCGAAGGGTTGTGGACGGGGTGAGCCAGGTCTCGGCTGAGGGATCTTGAAGTCGACCCCGGCGGCGTCGTAGCCGAGGATCATCGGCAGCTTGTCCTCACCGCGGCCCACACCACGCAGGGACCACCGGTTGTGGTGGTTGAGGAAGGCGGCCCCGACGTTGACGGTGGTCCAGCAGGGGCGTTCGGCGGGGGCCGGACACTCCGTCACTACAAGACCCTTGGCGGCTGGGCACGGTCAATTCGTTTGGGATCGGCGGTATTGCGCCGGGGAGTTCTTCGTCACCTCGTCCTCGTACGAGCCCGCCGTACCCCGGTCCACATGGAAGGTGGTCAGGGTCGAGACGGGGGACGCCGGGTCGCGGCGGTCCTCGATCACCCGCATGTGCGCGGAGAACCGCTCGGGAGTGACCTCGTACACGTCGTAGCCGTAACGGTTGCCCTCGAAGTACTTCAGGTGCGGGTTGGCCTGGCCCATGCGCGGGCCGTTGGTCCGGTTCCAGTCGGCGGAATACGCGCCCGAGGTCACCGAGTGCGCGGTGAACTCCGTACCGACGACGGGTGACGAGGTGTCGTCGAAGTCCGTGTGGATGTCGTCGACGAAGGCGGAGTGCCAGTCTCCGGTGATGACGACGAGGTCCTCCAGGCCGCTGCTGTGCACGTGCCCCAGGATCTCCTTGCGCTCGGCCAGGAAGCCGTCCCACTGGTCGGTAAACATGTACGAGCCGCCGGGTGAGCCGCGCAGCTGGCTGAGCATGATCGAGTTGGCCCAGACGTGCCAGGCGTCCGGGGCCTTGTCGATGCCCTGCTTGAGCCAGGACTTCTGCTCGGCACCGAGGATGGTGCCGTCGGCGAGGTTCTGCGCCGAGCGATACGAACGCAGGTCCAGGACTGTCAGTTCCAGCAGGTCGCCCCAGCGGCGTACGCGGTGGATCTCGGGGTCCGGCAGCGCGGTCTCGCCGAAGGTGTCGCGGTGCGGCATGTGCTCGAACCATGCCTGGAAGGCGGCCGCCTTGCGCTGCATGAAGGGGGCACCGCCGCCCGTACCGCTGAAGTCGTTGGCCACCTCGTGGTCGTCCCAGGTGAGGAACCAGGGGTGGGCGGCGTGTGCCTCGCGCAGCGCTGCGTCCCCCTTGTAGAGGGCGTGCCGCTTGCGGTAGTCGGCGAGGGTGAAGGTCGCACCGCCCTCGTGGTCACGGACATGGTTCTCGGGGACGCCGCCGACCTGGCCGTGCTCGTAGATGTAGTCGCCGAGGTGGACGACGAAGTCGACGTTCTCCCGGGCGATACCGCGGTGGGCCGCGTAGAAGCCGTCGTGGAAAGCCTGGCAGTTGGCGGCGGCGAAGCGGACCGCGCCGACTGCGCCGGCCGGGGCGGTCTTCGTACGGCCCACGCGGCTGGTCCGGCCGAGCGCGGTGAAGGCGTAGAAGTAGTGCCGCCCGGAGCTCAGTCCGCCGACCGGTACGTGCACACTGTGGCCGAGGGTCGCGGACGCCGGGGCGGTGCCGCGGGCGACGACCGTGCGCAGTCCGGCGTCCTCGGCGACGACCCAGCCGACCTCGACGACGTCGGGAAGGTCCTGCTCGGCGGCGAGGGGTTCGGGCGCCAGACGGGTCCACAACACGACGGACGAGGGCTGCGGGTCGCCGGAGGCGACGCCGAGGGTGAAGGGCGCCGGGTCGTAGCTGGCCCCCAGCGCCTCGGCTGCTTCGCGGGCCTGCGCGGGCGAGAGCCCGGCGGCCAGCGGCCAGGCGATGCCGAGGGCGCCCGACGCGGCGGCGGCCTTCAGCAGATCACGGCGGTTGAGCTTCACGACCGGCCTCCGGCGGTGTTGAGGGTGGCGGCATCGAGGGTGAGGGATATCGCGTCCGCGTAACCGTCGTTGGACGTGCCGCCGGAACGCGTGAAGACGAGCAGGACTCGGGCACTGCGGGCGCCCGGCGGCACTGTGGAGGCCGCCTCGCACTGCAGGAGTGCGGTACGCCCCTTGCGCTCCCCCGCGGTCACGGGCCCGAGCACGCTCAGCGCGACCGGGGTCCCCTTGACGTCCCGGAACTCCACGGACAGCCGTACTCCGTCTTCCTGGCCCGCGTACCCGCCGAGCCAGCCGCATACGGCGTACCGGACGCGGCCCGCGTCGACAGCCGCGCGCCCGGTCGCCCCGGTCTGCGGCAGATCGATGTCCTGGACCAGGGCCGTACGGGGCGAGTTCCCCCCGGAGAAGAACCGGCTGCCGCGCTGGGCGGGGCCGGGGTCGGACGGGCCCGGGTACCCTCCGCCGAAGCTGTAGTCGATCAGCGCGGGTGCGCCCTGCGCGATCCTCCAGCCGTTCACCGAGCCGACCGGCTCCGGACTGCCTCCCAGCCCACTCTCAGCGTCGCCGTTCACAACGAGATTCATCCACGTCTCCCCTGGGTGGTCTGCTGTGTTGTCGCGCCACGCATCACACCAGCCACGCATGAACCGCAGGAAGCCCTTCACCAAACTTTCTCAGCAGCCTGTACGGACAAGTACGAGTCATAGATGCGCAAAACACAAGGAAGAGGCTATCAACGGAAGATCCAGTAGCGGACAGCAGCGAAACAGCGCTACGGAAGCAAGATCCGCCTAGTACTGCGCTGGTCCGCCACGTAGATGTCCGGTCCCAGATACCTGTAGGCACCGCGCGCGTCTGACCAGCGGCGCCTACAGATCGGCGGGACGGTTCGTGGTACATCGCGGCAACCCCGCGCGCCGTTTGGGCTGCATGCCTACAGAAGAACGGACCGCCCACGGTTCCGGGGACCGGACAGTGAGCGTTTTCAGCGTGGCCACTGAGCCCTTTCAGCGTTGACGCTCCAGGGTGAGGACAGCTTCTATGACGGTCGTGCGGTTCGGGCTGATGCGGGATCTGCGTACGATCTGCCAGGGCTTCAGCCGTGCCACGCCGCGTTCGACTGGTGACCGGACCGTGGCCAGGGCCCGGCTGACTGTGCGCTGAGTGAGGGTGAGCTCGCCGCCCCGGTGGTCGTTCGAGTCCGGTGGTGACCCAGGGGCCGGCGCCTGTGCAGGTGCGGTCGGCGAGGGCGGGGACGCCCTGGCGTTCGCAGATCCGAATCATCCGGTGGGTACGGGCCGCGGTGAAATCATGAGTGCGGCCCGGCAGGGCGGGCGAGATCCACAGCAGCTCGCCGGGCCGGATCGGTGAGGACCTGTCCGCCCGGCTGTCGCCGACGCGGTCGCACTCGGCGAGGGTCCGTCCAGCAGGACGAAGTCCGGGCTGTGCTCGTGCAGCGTCAGCACGGAACGCTGGATTCGGCGGGGAACGGAGCGATGATGGCCAAGCGTATTCATTTCACGGCAGAGGACCTCGCGCGGACCAGGGTGAAGACCACCCTGGGTGTGGCCGCTGAGACGTTGGACGGCGTCAAACGACTGCGGGAGAGGGACAGGACCCTGGCTTTACGCAGCTGGCGGTCCTCGGTGACCAGTGGGCTGGGCGGGTCTCTTCGCGAACAAGCTTCCCCCCTGCTGGCGTTGATGCCCACCCGTGGGCCGCAGATCGATATCGCGACCCTCACCGGGGAAGCCACGTGCATCGACGAGGCGGTCGACTACCTGCTGGCGGCTTCCCGCAGGATGACACGCCTGGAAGTGGAGTACCTCGACATCCATCCCGCTCGCCGAGGGTGGGCCCGGGCCCTTGCCGACGGCGACCGTAGAGCCCGTCGGGAACTGGCCAAGGCGTTACGGGCTTGCCACAGGGTGGCTGTTGCACCGTACTGGCCCCAGATGCGCATCCACCTCGCTTCAGCCCGGGACGGCTATGTACGCACCATGGCCGAGGACGGAGTCGCGGGGCTACTGGAGACGGTATGTGCTCCGCTGGTCCGTTGGCGGCCTCCCGTCCTGGAAGTGCATCATCCCCACGACGCGGACATCCAGCTGCGGGGGCGAGGGCTCGTCATCGCTCCGACGGTGTTCTCCTCCCGCCAGGTGGAGGTACTGCAGAACCTGGCGCATCCGGAGCAGCCGCCCGTCCTGGCGCTGCCCACGGTCGGTGGGGAGATGAACGACTCCACACAGTGGCTTGTCGGAGAATCTGCCGAGGGGGCGCTCGAGGACCTGGTCGGGCGGACCAGAGCCGCCGTACTCGCGACCGTGGCCGACGGGTGCAGCACGACAGAGCTGGCCCGCCGCCTGGGCATCTCGCCCGCGACGGCCAGCCAGCATGCGAGCGTACTGCGCCGGGCCGCTCTGATCACGACCCGCCGCGACGGCAAGGCCGTACTGCACACGACCACACGCTTGGGCGCCACGCTGCTGGCCGCCACCACCCATGGTTTCGGCCCCTGACGAAAGGATCGCCGACGTCCTGTCTGCCGCCCGATAGTCGTTTGTGTCGCACGATCCGAAGCAACGGCACGCGCGGGCGGGGGATCCGCGCGTGCCGTCGCAGAATCAACGACCGATGGCTTCCGCTTGATCCCTAAGGAGAAACACATGCGCGTTCATTACCGTGTTGGTGCTGTCGCGGCATCCTTCGCCCTGGCGGGCGGAGGACTGTTGGGACTGGCCTCGCAGGCCATGGCGTCCCCGTCGGCGCTTTCCTGCGGCTCACCCAGTTACCTGGTCGGAGGCGAAGGACACCATGGCGCCTCCATCAGGTGTACGGGTTCGGCGTTCACCGAGTTCATCGACTGCTACAAGCCTGGGTACGGCACCTACCGCCACTTTGGCAACCGCGCGGAATCTGGAGGGACATCGACCACCTGGTGCGATCGGAACGCAACCGTCAAGCACGTGGGGGTCACTCCCTCCTGATTACGGGGCCCAGCCGACTGCGCCCCGTGCAACCCCTTCGTCCTGAGCGCTCTCTGAGATCCCGGCGCGTTGATCCTTCGGCGCGTGAGGGCACAGTTCATCTGTACTTCTCGGATCTGAAGGGCGGAAGGCTGTGGGAGGGGGAGCGGATCGCCCGCAGCCAGGCCCCGAGGTCCTGGGCCAGGCCGAGGACCGGCCGGATCCCGGCTGGGGCTTCGTCCCCGCACTCTGAACGCCATGGGGCCCTCACCGATCACCGATCGGTGAGGGCCCCATGGCGTGTCGCGGCCAGCTGGGGACCGCCGAGGCCGGTACGAACGGTTACCGGCCGGCGGGCAGCGGTTCAGTCGTTGTCGGTGTGGGGGAGTCCGTCGTCCAGGACGATGCGGACGGTCTGGCCTTCGCCGTCGACGGCGGTGAGTTCGGCGGCGATGCGGTTGTAGGCGGTCGCGGCCAGCGCCCAGTCGGCTTCCAGCGCGGTGGCGCCGTGGCGGGTGTCCCACAGCTTGATGAGCAGGCCGATGAGGGAGCGGCCGGACAGGACGGTCTGGACGCGGCC
>NZ_JBVIPK010000032.1:0-8518 GCF_055577965.1 Streptomyces sp. NPDC033165 | reverse complement strand
CGAATTACCCACACAGAACAGATACCCCCCTTAACCCCCTCCTTCAGCTCGTGACCCACCGCGAAAGAATTCAACTAGCGGCAGCCACCACTTCGGCCGGAGGTGCCGAAAGTCGCGGCGGACTCGTGCGGGGGTGAGTCTGTGGGGCGGGGGCGGTTTCTCCCACGGCCGCCGGAGGTCTGCCGCCAGAGGGCGGGCGAGCCGGAGCTGCGTGAAGACGACGACGATCAGCCAGGTCCAGCGGTCGGCGGCCTCGGGGCTGCGGATCTTCGGGCAGGTCCAGCCGAACGTCTGCTTGAACAGGCGGAAGGTGTGCTCGATGTCGAAGCGCCGCAGGGACGCCTGCCACAGACGGTCGACGTCGTCTGCGGTGGCGTCGGTGCCCGACCACCACAGCCAGACCGGCTTCGGTGTGGCGCCGCTGGGCAGCTGCTCCACTTGCAGGCGGATCACGGTGCCTTCGATGACCGGCAGGGCGCCCAGCTGGGCGGTCCAGGCCGAGCGGTGGGTCAGCCTTGGATGGAGCCGGTCCCAGGAGCGGGCGGTGGCGGTGCCGTAGAGACGGGTTGCGGTCACCGTTTGCGCGTCGGGAGTGTTCCAGGTGGCCGGGTCACCGAAGACGAACTCCCCTCCGTGGCGGGGTGGCCAGCCTCGAACCCCGGACTCCCGGGGCGGTGCCGCGCGGCGCAGGATCCGGTCCGAGCGCATCCGTCCCAGTACCTGCACCGGCAGGTCCTTCAGCAGGAAGGCCAGGCGGGGAACGTCGTAGCCGGCGTCCACCACGATCAGGATCTCTGGATCTCCGTCCTTCCACTGCCCGGCCTCGATCAGCCGCTCGATGAGCTCGCGCATCTGCCGGGCCATGACGGTGGCGGCATCGTCACCCGGTGCCAGACGCAGCGCGTCCAGCGGTGCGGTCCAGGAGCTTCGCCCTGATTCCAGTGCGCAGATCACCGAGTACGGCCAGCCGGGAACGGGAATGTGCTGGTCCTTGCCCCGCCCGTAGGTGTGGCACAGGATCCGCTGCGGTGAGGTGTGCGCGCTAGGCCGCAGCCAGCAGGCGAGGTCGGCGGCTAGGACCAGCCGTCCGTCCGCTGCCCGCGGCAGGGGCACTGTCGTCAGGGCCCGTCGCAGCCGGGCCACATCGACCCTTCCCGCGGACAGGGCGTCGTAGAGGCCGCCGTGCCCGCGACGGTGTTCGCCGACCAGCGAGAGTTCCACCAGCGACCGGACCGGCCCATCGGCGCACAACACCGCGTCCGCGAGTTCGAACAGCGCGTCCGCACGCCGGGCCAGACAGGAGTAGAACTCACCCCGGAAGCGTGACAGTCCCGCAAACGGATCCTGCCGGACAACATGATGCGACAGACTCATCCCCACGGCCTTCGTGCTGAGCGTTGTGTGTTCCTTGGCCGGACCACATGCTCAGCCGAAGGCCACCCGCACGTAAAGCAGTTACCAGACCGAGTGATCAAGTACGAGGACTCGTTCGGGCTCCGAGGTTAAAGATCAAGCTAGGGGCCCACCAGGCGGGTGTCGTCCGCCGGCTCATCCGTCCACGTGGCGGTCACGGAGGAGGTGACATGGCCCGCCAGGCCGAGCACCAGGAACAGCACCACGAGCCACTTCGCCGCGCTGCTCATGACCAGCGGACGGGTCGAGGAGCGCCGCGCCCCCTGCGCCACGGTGAGGTCGTCGTCCCCGAAGAGGCCCTTGGGGTAGGCCGGGGTGAGCATCATGGAATACGCGGAGAACCGCATCCGGTAGCGCAGGGTGGCCGCCGTCGCCTCGAACAGCGGCCTCGGCATACGGCCCAGGACCAGCGTGATCAGCCACCAGACGAAGCCCAGTGCCCACCAGCCGTACACCGCGAGACTCTGCACGATCGCCGCCGGGATCATCAGGAAGATGCGGAACAGGACCGCGAGCCGGTTGAGCGGGGTGGGCCGCACCTCGATCTGCACCGGGTAGTCGGGGGGCGGGGTCAGGGCGAACGGCGGGTAGCGGTCCACCAGCAGCATGTCGCTCGCGGAGACCCGCATGTCGTATCCGAGGACCCCGCTGAGGAACCGGAACACGGGGTCGGGCAGCCGTCCCAGCACGAGGGCCGCGAACCATCCGATGATGACCGTGAAGAACGCCGCGATGTGCAGGAAGAACAGCACGATGAAGTGCGGGATCAGCAGCAGGAGTCGCAGCAGAACGGTCAGCCGCCGCTGGCCCGGGGGTTCGACGACGTCCAGGACGGGCCGGAACTCGTTCGCGTCCATCTCCGTGCGGCCCGGGCTCCACTGACCTTCGGCCATGTCGCTCCTCCTCGGCAGGAAATCCGTGCGGCATCCGCGCGCAGGACGTGTCCCCACCGTGCGTCGGGCCCGGGGCGCCCGCAAACGACCGGGCCCGAACGGGTGCCCGGGCCACGGCTGCGGGCGCGCGGATCAGCGCCTGCGCAGTCGGCCGGCGAGCGAGCGGCCGTCGGCCTTCCCTGAGCGGGATCGCGGCCCGGACCGCGGATCGGCGCTCGCCCCGCGTCCAGGACCCCCGGGTGAGTTGGACGACCGCCATGACGGAGACCGGTGCGGGCGTGAGCCCGACCTTGGCCGCAAGGGCGGAGAAGGCCACCAGCCCGCGCCGACCGACCGGCGGCGAAAACTCACTCGACTGTCCACGGCCGCCTGCGACGATGAGCCCATGAGTGCACAGAAAAAGAAGGACCTGCTGGACGAGGCCGAGCGGCTGCGCACGGAGGGCCGCCCCGAGGAAGCACGGGAACGGCTCCTCGCGCTGACCGCCGAGTACCCCGACGACGCGGAGGTGGCCTACCGGACGGCGTGGATCCATGACGTGCTCGGCCTGGAGGCGGAGGCGGTGCCGTACTACGAACGCTGCCTGGCGAAGCCGGAGCTCAGCACGGAGGACCGGCACGGCGCGCTGCTGGGGCTGGGCAGTACGTACCGGGTCCTGGGCCGGTACGGGCAGTCGGTGGAGATCCTGCGCCGGGGCGTCGAGGAGTTCCCGGAGGACGGGGCGCTGCGGACGTTCCTGGCGATGGCCCTGTTCAACACCGGTGAGCATCACGAGGCGATGCGGCTGCTACTGGAACTGACGGCCGCGACCAGCGACGACCCGAACGTACAGCGCTACCGGCGGGCCATCGAGCACTACGCGAAGGATCTCCACGAGACGGTCTGACGGCCCGTGCCCCGGTCGGGCTCCCCTGTCTCACCTTCTCTCCACTCGGTGTGGGGCAGGTCTTCGACGGGGCGATGACCGGGGATGCGGTGCTGCTCGGTGCGGCGGCCGTGCTGTGGGGGCTCGGCCGGGTCGGGTCCTACGGCGGAAGGCTCGGGCCGCTCGCCCTGGTGGCGGCGGCCGGAGCGCTGATCCTCCAAGCGGCGCCGCGCCCGGGCGACGGACCGCGGCCGGGAAGGGGGGAAGCCCCGGCCGGATCGGGGGAATCCAGCCGGGGCAGCTTGAGTGCGTGCGCGAGGATTGGTCGCCTCTCGGCGGCGAACGCCAGGGGATTCGGCTGCGCGGTCTTCCCCATGAGCCGGAGACGAGGCCCTGGGGCGCGGCCCCCTCACACCCACGTATAGGTGAACGATAAACCATCCAGGACCGCCCCCAGGAACCCGCCCCCGCGATGTGATCCACGGCACGAGGAGCGCGACTCCGTGCAGGGTCTGCACCCCCGGTCGCGACGACCCCGCACAGGCCGGCCAACTCACCCCAAGCGCAAGCCTGTTCGGACGGGTCACCACTCTGGCCAGCCGCTGGCATATGCCAGAAGCAACAACGCATCGAGTGTTGCCAAATCCCTTACGGGCCGCCGCGGCCTGTGCCACAGTCGGTAGCGGTCCACCCATCAGAACCGGCTACGCCGCGCCTGTATCGGAGTACGAGATGCCGTCCCCCCACTTCGCGGACCGCCCCGCACCACACCCCCCCGCGCACGATGCCGTCGACGCCCTGATCGACCGGACGCGCCGGCTGCGCGGAGACGTGGACGCCGTGCGGCGGGACGCCGTCGTGATCGACGAGGACGACCCCCAGCTGCGCTGGCAGCGCGCCCTGTACGAGCTGGCCGTCCACCACCTGGACAATCTCGACGAGCATCTGGGACAGCTCAAGGCGGGTCTGCCGACACAGCGGGCCGAGCCCGACGCCCCGGAGAGCGGGGCAACACCGGAGGACCCCCGGTCCGGCTCCCTGCTCAACCGGGTGGGCAGCGCCGAGTGGAATCTCCTCACCGACGAGGTCAGCTGGTCCGACGAGCTGTACGGGATCTTCGGCAGGCCGCCCGGGTCCGCGCCCCTCTCCCTGGACGACATGCCGTCCGTACTGCTGGCCGACGATCAGCCACTGCTGACCGCCATGGTCACGGGCTGCCTCGTCGACGGGCGTCCGATGGACGGGGAGTTCCGCATCGTCCGCCCCGACGGCCGGACGCGCACCCTCCATATGACGGGCGAGCCGGTCCTCGACGCCCAGGGCTGCACCGCCTCGATGTGGGCGGTCCTGCGGGACGTCAGCGAACTGCGGCGCAGCGAGCAGGCGGTCAGCAGCAGCCGCGCCTCCGTGCGGCGCGAGGAGCACATCGAGCGGGCCGAGCACCGGATGGCGGTCGAACTCCAGGAGACCGTCCTGCCGCCGTGGCGCGGATCGCTGCGCCTCCCGCAGCGGGGGCCCGGAGCCCTGGACATCGCCGCGCACTACCTCCCCTCCACGTCGAGCGGACTCATCGGCGGCGACTGGTACGACGCGATGGAGCTCCCCGACGGACGGACACTGCTGACCGTCGGCGATCTCACCGGGCACGGCATCCCCGCCACCTCGGCGATGGCGATGATGCTGGGCGCGCTGCGCGGCATGGCGGTCGCCGGCATCGAGCCGGGCGCGCTGATGGGACACCTCAACCAGCTGCTCGAATCGTCGATGCAGCCCGCGCTGGGCAGCGCCCTGTGCTGCCGTTTCGACCCCGACGGCTCGATCCTGTCCTGGGCGCAGGCCGGACACCCCGCTCCGCTGCTCTTCCGCAGGGGATCGGGACGGCCGCTGCCCCCGCCGGACGGGGTGCTGCTCGGCGCCTCCTCCAAGGTCGCCTTCGAACAGAACGAGGTATGCCTGTTCCCCGGCGACGTGCTCGTTCTGCACACCGACGGTCTGACGCGCCGCGGCGACCGGGGTGCGGGCCCGGAGGCACTGCTCGCCCTCGCTCCCCGGTTCGCCCGGGCCCGTACGGCCCAGGAGTGCGTGCGGAGCGTCGTCGAGGAGTTCGGCGGGGCCGAGCGCCTGGACGATGCGTGTGTGCTGGTCGCCCGGATCGGGGCGTGAGGGAGCGCCGTACGACGGCGTTACGGTTTCCGGTCCGTTCGGTTCACCTGCCCCGGGCGGTCCGTCCGGTTCAGGACCGGTGCGACCGTGCCCGCTTCAGATCTGTGTGCCCTTGGCCTTCTTCTGGCTCGGCGGCATCGACAGCTCGATCTCCTCGCGCAGGTCCTGGATCCCGGCGTACCCCGAGAACTGACCGGTGAGCCGGTACATCTCGCGGAGCCGGTCCCAGGTGCGGTGCGAGGAGGTCTCCCCCATCGACACCAGCGCGAGCCGGGCGTAACGGTCGGCCTGTTCGGGGTCGTTGGCGATGAAGCACGCCGAGGCCAGCGAGATGTAGTCGAAGATCTTGGACCGTTGGCGCCCGTTGATCCGCAGCTCCAGCGCCTGCTTCGCGTGGCGCTGGGCGATGATCGCGGCCCCCGGGTCGTGCTCGGCCAGGGTGCGGAAGGCGAGTGCCTGCATGCCGTGCATATCGGCCTCGTCGAACATCTGCATCCAACTGGGCGGCGGCACATCGCCCTTGTCCGACACGAAGAGCTCCTCAGCCTCGCCGAGGGTGCGCCGCATCGCCTGGCCACGGCCCATCGATGCCTGTGCCCAGGCTTCGATGGTGTGCAGCATCGCCCGGGTGCGCGGCAGCGTCTCGTCGCCGGAGCCGGACTTGGCGAGCTTCATCAGGTCGAGGGCGTCGTCGGGGCGGCCCAGGTGCACCATCTGGCGGGCCGCCCGGGAGAGCGCCTCACCGGCGCGCGGCCGGTCGCCGCCCTCACGGGCCGCGTGGGCGGCGATGACGAAGTACTTCTGGGCGGTGGGTTCGAGGCCCACGTCGTGGGACATCCAGCCCGCCAGGACGGCGAGGTTGGCGGCGACGCCCCACAACCGGCGCTGGAGATGGTCGGGGTGACGGTAGGCGAGCATGCCTCCCACCTCATTGAGCTGGCCCACGACGGCCTTGCGCTGGAGTCCGCCGCCACGGGAGGCGTCCCAGGCGCGGAACACCTCGACCGAGTGCTCCAGGGCCTCGATCTCGTCCGAGCCGACGGGTGCGGCCTCGTACCGGTCGAATCCGGCAGGGTCGGCATGCAGGGGGTCGTTGGTGCGTGGCGCGTCGGCCGCCAGAGCGGGGTCGCTGTGCAGCCAGTCGTACATGGGCCTTGCGATGGTTGAGCCGGCGGCGAGCGCGGCGCCCGCACCCACCAGGCCGCGACGGTTGAGCATGAGGTCCATTCCCGTGAATTCGGTGAGGACCGCTGCCGTCCGTTCGGGCGCCCACGGCAGTTGATCCGGATTGTGTTCCGTCCCGGAGTCACGCCGTTTCCCCACACGCCCGCGTCGGCCGAACCCGAGGTCCTCGATGGTCACGACACGGCCGAGCCGCTCGGTGAACAGGGCCGCCAGCACTTCGGGCACGGGATCACGGGGGGACTCCCCCATATCGATCCAGCGCCTGACACGCGAGGTGTCGGTGGCCAGCTGCGGGTGGCCCATGGCCGCCGCCTGCCGGTTCACCATTCTCGCGAGTTCGCCCTTGGACCAGCCGGCCAGGCCGAACAGGTCAGAAAGGCGGGTGTTGGGTTCTCCGGTCACGTCAAGCCCCCAGGTTCTCGGCTGACTTGACACTAACCCCCGGTCAGATGCGCTGTGACTATTCGCCAGGGTTCGCCAGGGTCCGCCAGATGGTCTGCCACCCGTGACTCGTTGTCAGGTAGGAAAGCGCCACCCCGCCCGGCAGCCCTAGGTACTCCCCAGGGTGCCGAACGGTCGTCGGCCGGGTTGGCGCGCGTACCTTGTCGGCGCACGAAGGGATCTGTCTCGCCCATGTACACAGCATCGTCCTCCGTGTCCGCCCCGCCCCGTCCGCTCCGCCCGATGGGAGCGGGCGGCGGGCCCTATCTCGCCCCTCCCACCGGTGCACCGGTGCAGGGTCTGGGCCGGCCCCGACGGGCCTCGGGACCGGGCACCGGGCCGCTCAGCGGGAGAATCGACCTGTCCGGGCCGCAGGGCGCGCAGGTGCGGATGGCCATCGCCTCCGTGCAGCGCATCTGCCCCGAGTTCAACCCGGTCCAGGTACTCCGCCGCAGCGGCCGCTCGGTCCTGATCGTCGGAACGACCGGGCGGGCGACCGCCGTGGCGAAGTGTTTACTGGACCACTCCCCGGCGTGGACGGAACGGTTCCGGCACGAAATAGCGGCATACCGCACGTTCGTCCGGCACCGTCCCCCGGTACGGGTGCCCCGGCTGATCGCGGCGGATCCGGAGAACTGCACGCTGGTGATCGAGCGCATGCCCGGCCGGGTCGCCGCCCTGACCCGGCACCCCGCCGAGGCGCCGCCGCGGGCGGACATCCGCGCCGCGCTGGGCGCGATCAGCCGGGTGAACGCCTGGCGGCCGCCGCCCGGTCTTTTCGAGGCGCCGCTCGACTACGCCTCGCGGATCGCGCGCTACCACGAGCTCGGTCTGTTCACCGACCGCGACCTCGGCGATCTGCAGAAGCTGCTGCACGGTCTGGCGCACGCGGGCGGCAGGCAGGGGATGGGGCAGTTCTGTCACGGTGACGCGCTGCTCTCCAACATCCTGCTGTCGCCGACCGGGCCGGTGCTGGTCGACTGGGAGCACGCGGGCTGGTATCTCCCGGGGTACGACCTGGCGACCCTGTGGGCGGTACTGGGCGACGCCCCGGTGGCGCGGCGCCAGATCAGCCAGCTGGCACAGGCCAGGGGCCCGGCCGCGCGGGACGCGTTCCTGGTGAACCTGATGCTGGTGCTGACCCGCGAGATCCGCAATTACGAGACCGCGGTGCAGCGGACCATGCGCGAGGCGCCCCCGGTGGGTGCGGGGCAGGACCGCCCCGGCGCCCTCTCCTCCGGTGAGGAGCAGCGGCTGCTGCTGCGCAGGCTGCACGACGACTGCGCGATGGCGCGGCGGGCCGTACGGGCGGCGGTCGGCACGCGCTGACTCCCGGCGCGACAGCCGCCGCCCCGCGCCGGATCCTCGGCGCGGGGCGGCCGCGCGGGGCCGTACACCAACAAGGGCGGGCTGGCGTTCGCCCGGCGAAGACCACGGTGCTCAAGCCACTGTGAAGAGGAAGCGGGGGGGGGGGGGGGGGGGGGGGGGGGGGGGGGGGGGGGGGGGGGGGGGGGGGGGGGGGGGGGGGGGGGGGGGGGGGGGGGGGAGGGGGGGGGGG
>NZ_JBVIPK010000031.1:0-10034 GCF_055577965.1 Streptomyces sp. NPDC033165 | reverse complement strand
TAGCCTCCGTCGGCGACGACGAGGGGCACCTCGATGCCCCACGACCTCGTCTCGTCGATCATGTCCAGGGCCAGCTGCCACTTCTCGACATGACCGATCTCTTCGGGGACGCCGCACTTCGTGTGGCGGGCCACCTTGGCCGGATCGGCCTTCGGTGAGGCGGGGTCCCAACTCTCGGGCAGGAACAGGCGCCAGTCGGCGGCCGCCGACGCCGCGTCGGAAGCCAGGTGCAGCGAGACCCCGGCCTGGCCGTTGGTGACCTTGCCCGCGGTGCCGGTGTACTGCCGGGCCACGCAGGCCGAGGCGTCCCCGTCCTTGAGGAAGCCGGTGTCATCGACGATCAGCGCGGTCGGCTTGATCACGTGCTGCATCCGCCAGGCGAGGCGAGCGCGGACATACGCCGCGTCCCACGGGCTGGAGGTGACGGAGTTCGCCAGGGCCTGCCGGTTGCCGTCCTTGCCCAGCCGGGCGGCCATCGGCTCCACCGACTTGCGTCGGCCGTCCAGCAGCAGGCCCCGCAGATAGACCCCGCCCCACCGGCGTTGATCCGCCCGCGCGAACGGCTCGAACATCTCCGCCGCGAAGTCCTCCAGATCACACCGGACCGCAGCCAACTCCCCACTCAGCACACACGATCAACGACACACCCGATCAAACGGACACGCCACCGGCGAATCAACCTGACCAAGCACTACTAGTCGCGGTGACGGCGGCAGGCGTCTGAGGCTGCCCGTCGACACCGGGGCGGAGACAGTCCCGGCCGCGACGGCTTCCGGGGCTCCCGGACCGCGTACCGCAGGACGGGCCCGGCGGCGCGCGGCCTGGGCCCGGGGTTCCAGGGCATCCGCTGAACGGCCGGGAGATGCGGTACCCGACCCGGCGCCTTCACTCAGCTGCAGCATGACCGTGGCTGCTCCGGGACCGACGGCCGGTACGCTCCAGACCGGTCTGGATTCAGGGGGCCAGGCGTTTCGCATCCTACGGTCACGGCCCGGCGGGGTGGCTCTGTGCGGCCCCGTGCGGCACTCTCCCCGTCACCCGCCCCAGCCGTTGCGACGGAGAGCGGCGCGCAGGCGGGCGTACAGCCCTCCCCGTGGTGCTACTTTGCCCAGCCCGCCTGTCCGGGGCGGGGCAGTGTTAGGGAGGCCCCTGAAGATGTCGTCAGGATGAACGCCCTTTTCCCGGCGGATCTCGTCTGGTGACTTGTGCCTTCTCTTGGCTCGGCAATCGGCGCAGAGGTGATCCTGGGATCTGACTCCCTGCGAGTGGTTGGGCCCGTAGCAGATCTGGCATCGGCGCTGGTTCGTCATGTGCATACCATGCCAGTGGGTGGGCTCCCGGCGGGAGACTGCTGGTTACGGGCAAGGGCAGTTCGGGCGGCAGGAACGGATCGGGGTTCTCATCTCGGCCGTGCCTTGTGTGGACGAAGAGGAGCCACACCGGTCCTGGAGCGTGGGCGGCCGTATGCGGATGCCGAGCTGTCCGGCCAGATGCAGGCCCCCGGCGGTGGTGGCCAGGCGTCACCCTGCCGTCGAGGCTGCAATCATGAGTGCTCATCAGCCTCGATCTGCTGCAGTACTGCGTGAAGCTGCGCCGCCTGGGCCCTCTGCGCGCTGCCCTGCTCACCGCCGCCGCCCTGACCGCCTGCTCCGCCGACATGGCAAAGACCGACGACTCGAAGCCCACCGGCACTGCTCCGTCCGGTGCACCCGGCGGCGCACCGGACGGAGCGGGGGGCCTGTCCCTGGCCGACGCCATCGGGACGCTTCCCGATGCCGAGGAGAAGCGGGCCGGGTATGAGCGGGACAACTTCAAGCACTGGATCGACGAGGACGGCGACTCCTGCACCACCCGGGCCGAAGTCCTGCTCGCCGAGGCGGTGACCGCGCCGGAGCAGGGGCCCGGTGCGCGCTGACCGGGGGTAGCTGGCTCTCCTACTACGACGAGGTCGAGGTCACCGACGCGAAGAAGTTGGACATCGACCACATGGTCCCGCTCGCCGAGGCCTGGGACAGCAAGTAGGCGGAGTTGCTTCGGGTACATCAATGTGGGGCTGGCTGGGCACGGTCCTGACCTGGTCGAAGACCTGCGGGCAGTAGCTCGTTCAGGTGACGCCGAGGCCTCTGGCCTCGTGTGATGGACAGTAAACGCCACGATGTTGCATCGAGTGCAAGCGTGGCGGTGACCGTGCGGACTATCGATGTGCCGGGTGCGATTCAGCTGGTCGTGCCAGGAAATGTGCGGGCGTTGGACCCGGGCCCGGCGATGTTCGGGGCGATGCTGCGGGGCTGGGAGCAACAGCAACAGAGCCGGCTGCTGGCCAGGAAGACGATCGACGACCGGCTGAGCCTGGTGCGCCGGTTCGCACTGTTCACCGCGACGTATCCGTGGGAGTGGACGCCGGAGGACGTGGAGGCCTACTTCTCGCACCAACTCTCGCTGGACCCGCCGTTGGCGCACTCCACGGTTCGCGGGCAGCAGGGCGACCTGCAGATGTTCTGCGCGTTCGTCACTGACGGCCGCTACTGCTGGGCCAAGGCCTGCGAGGAGGCGTTCGGGCAGTTCCCGGTACAGGTCTGCCACGGCTGGAACACCGCCGACCACGTCGCCGAGTTCGAGGGCCGGCCCGGCCGGCGGGCGTTGACCTACGACGAGTTGCAGGCGCTCCTCGACGCCGCCGACGACCGGGTCGAGCAAACGCGCAAGCGGCGCCGCAAGGGCGTGCTGGCCGCGTGGCGCGACGCGGTGATGCTCAAGCAGGTCTACGCGTACGGCACCAGGCGCCGTGAGACGTCAATGCTGGACCTGTCAGATCTGCGGCTCAACCCGCGGGCGAAGGACTACGGCCGGTTCGGCGCACTGGAGGTGCGGTTCGGCAAGGCCTCTCGCGGCAGCCCGCCCAAGCGCCGGACAGTACTCACCATGCCGGAGGCCGACTGGATCGTCCCGGTGCTTGAGGAGTGGGTGGACGAAGTCCGGTCCGGCTTCTCACCGGGCGGGCACCCAGCGCTGTGGGTGACCGAACGGTGTGGGCGGCTCGGAGTCCGGCGCCTGGACGAGGTGTTCACGATCGTCCGCGAGCACGCTGCCCTGCCGCCGGAGCTGGACCTGCACTGCCTGCGGCACACGTACATCACGCACCTGATCGAGTTCGGGTACCCGGAGCGGTTCGTCCAGGAGCAGGTCGGCCACGCCTATGCGTCGACAACGGCGTTGTACACGTGGGTGTCGGACGAGTACCGCAACCGGCTGTTGGAGGAGTCGCTGCGGCGTCGGGCGGAGCGCACGGGTGGAAAGGGACTGGGGTCGCGGTGATGAAGAGGATGGGATTCGAGTGGAACCTGCGCCGGCTGATGGCCGGGCGGGACATGTACCAGACGACGGACCTGGTGCCGCTGCTCGCGGAGTACGGAGTTCACCTGTCGCGCGAGCAGGTGTTCCGGCTGGTCACGCAGCCACCGCAGCGGCTGTCGATGGACACGCTAGCCGCGCTGCGCGGGATCCTGGACTGCTCGCCAGCGGATCTCATGCAGATCCGGGAGGTCCGGATCCGGGAGGTCCGGCGGCAGGTCGCGAAACCTACAGCGTCGGGCGACACGGACGGTCCGGCCGTCGCCCCGCCAGCGAGGCGGGTGCACGTCCGGCGCCCGGACGGCCTGTGACCGGCCGGTCGGCCCCGCCACGGGAGTGGACGGAACTCGCCGGCCGCATCACCGCGTTCCTCCCCGAGCTACCGGGCCCGGAAGCGGCCCGGATCGTCGCCGGCATGACACCGGCCGCCCGGACCCGGATCCGCGACCACCTTCGCCTGCATCCCGATGCCCTGGTCAGCGGGGCCTCCGACGCGCCGCGTTCGATCCAGGCACTGATCACGTCCCTTGCGGGTGCCGGAATCACCGGGGTGAAGGCGCCGTCCTGCCTGCGCTGTGGACGTGTGCGGCCGCTGCGACGGGCGGTGCCGGGCGGGCGGGTCTGCCTTGGGTGCGAGGGCGTGCTCGCCGCCCGCGGTAACACCGGTCCCTGCTGCGTGTGTGGAGAGACCCGGCCCCGGCCCTCCAACCAGCGATGCGCGAGCTGCCGGCGCGCCCACATCTCCGCCACCAGGTCGTGCTCGACGTGCGGCAAGCCAGCGGCCCTGGACCCGTGTACGAGTTGCCGACCGCGCCCACCCGCCCGGTGCGCGTTGTGCGCGAGGAGTGCTCCCGTCTGCGCCCGCTGGCCGCTCGGCCCGGTCTGCAAGCCCTGCTACCGCTTGGCCCGCACCCACCCCGGCACATGCCCGGTCTGCCGGAACGAGCGGGTGCTGATCGCCTTCACGGACGGCCGCCGGGTCTGCGGCCCGTGCACGGGCAACGGCGACCCGTACGCGTGCCCGTGGTGCGCGAGCCCGCGCTCCTACCTGATCCGCGGGCTGTGCGACCGCTGCGCCCTCCACGACGAACTCGAGGGCCTCCTCGGCCCTGCGGCCGAAACATCAGACGACCAGTGCGCACGCATGCGGGCGGCGCTCGCCAGCTGCGATCAGCCGCGGATGGCGCTGAACTGGATCCGCAACTCCCACTCCGCCCGGCTCCTGGCTGGCCTCAACGGCACCGGCCGGCCGCTGACGCACGAGGACCTGGAGACGCTGGCCCGCAGCGGGAATCGCGGCGACGCGCAGACCACCGACTACCTGCGCGACATCCTCGTCGCCTACCAGGCCCTGCCCGAACGCGACGAGCTCCTCGCCCGAATCGAGCGCCACCTGGCCCGGGTCGTGGAGCGCCATCCCGAACACGCCCTGCTCCTTCGTTCCTACGTCCGCTGGTCACTGTTGCCTCGGGCGCGCAGGGCCGCGCAACGCCGGGCCGGCTTCAAGCACCGCGTCCGCTGGGCCTACACCCGGATCAACATGGCCGTCGCGTTCCTCACCGCCATGAACGAGCGCGGCCTCGCGCTCGCCGACGTCACTCAGCAGGAGGTCGACGCTTGGGTCGCCGGCAACCCAAGCACCCACTACGAGGTCCGCGACTTCGTGGTCTGGGCCGCCCACCGCGGCCACAGCCGCCCCTTGCTCGTCCCCCACCGCCCCAAAGCCGAGCCCGAGGGCCTCGACGAGGACTCCCACTGGGAACTCCTCCAGCAGTGCCTCACCGACACCGTGCTTCCCCTGGAGGTCCGCGCCGCCGGAGCCGTCCTGCTCCTGTTCGGCCAACAGGCCACCCGCATCGCAGCCCTGCCCACCGACGCGCTGGCCACCGTCGACGGCCACACCGTCCTCGTCCTGGACCGCACCCCCATCCGGCTGCCCGAATCCCTCGCCCTCCTCCTCACCGAGCTCACCCGGCAGGAGCCACCCGGCGGCTGGGCCGCGAACTCCCCGCGCCGTTGGCTCTTCCCCGGAACCCGGCCCGGCCTGCACATCTCCTCGACTGTCCTCGCCCGGGACCTGACCGCTCATCACATCCCCGTCCGGAAGGCTCGGACCACTGCACTGGTTCAACTCGCCCAGGACCTGCCGCCCGCGATCCTTGCCCCGATGCTCGGCCTCCACGTCATCACAGCCCAGCAATGGCGCCGACGCGCCGCCACCGACTGGACCGCCTACCTCGAAGCCCGCCGAGGCGAACCAGCCGGCCGACGCAATCGCCGTGGCGCTCGTATCGAGTGAGCGGTTCATCGGCGGCCTCCTGACGGCCATGGACCACCGCCAGGAGCAACGCGACACACAGGCCCGCGAAGAGGCGGCAGGTCTCGCCGCGTCCGTGATCGCATCCGCCCGCACCGGCCTCATCACCGGCAAGACCACCATCCTGGAAGGAGCAGCCTGATGGGCTGCGCATGCGCGAACCGCCAGAAGTTCGAAGTTGTTCTCGAAGGGGGCGACCGGGCAAGTCGGCCGAAGTCGGCTTTACCTGCGGAGGCCCCCGCGCGGCCTCTACGGTGTTCACATCGACCTGACTGCAGATCAGGTACTCGACGGGTGGTAGACCCGATGGATGTTCCGCTGGCCGACGCGGTCGCGGCGGTGCGCGACGAACTGCTCGAAGCCGCTGCGAGGGCGGGCGAGGACCCGGAAGTGGTGTTCGCGGTAGGTCCTGTGGAGATGGAGTTCGAGGTCGAGCTGCGCGCGGACGCGACGGCGAAGGGCAAGTTCAAGCTGTGGGCGGTCGGCGCCGAGGTGGGGGCAGGGATCTCTCGTGGCCGCACCCACCGGGTCTCCTTCACCCTCACTCCCAAGCGCCCCGACGGCACGGACCTGCTCGTCCACTCCGCGCGGGAGCGCCCGGACGGCCCCGGTGACGTGTCGGGGCGCATCCCGGACTGACGCTGCCGCAGCAGGAAAACCGGGGAGGGGGCGGGTATGGAGCAGTTGCGGGTGGCGGGGGTGACCAGGCCGAAAGGCTCGAAGCCTGGTTCGGGGGCGCAATCGCGCTCGGAGGGCCGGTTCGGGGTATGCGGTCGGTGGGCGTCTGGTGCTGTCGTCCGCGCATGTCACCGGGGCGGCCAGGACACGGGTGACGGTGTTCCATCCGGGTGCTGGCGGGGAAGCGGGCGGAACGGTGGTGTGGGCGGGGACGCCGGGCGGGCGGGGGCGACGCCGCGCTCGTCCTCGTCGACGACTCGCCGCACTGGCGGCCGCCGACCGTGCCGGTCGTGTGGGGACGCCCTGACACGAAGCGCCCTGGCACACCGTGCGAGACCTGGGGCGTCCCGGACGAGGCCCAGCGCAGGGGCCAGCCGGTGGAGGCCGTCCAACTGGGCGGGGAGGTGAATCCAGGCAGCGGTTTCGTCGGCAACCAGTACGTCATGGACCTGCGCACCCCCGGAATGGGGTGGCCGGGTGCCGGGACGTCGCCGTGGGGCGGATTGTCGGGCGCGGCGGTGTTCTGCGACCGGTACCTGACCGGTGTCGTCGCCTCGGACCGGGCGAACTCCGCCCACGGCCGCCTGAACGTCGTGCCCGCCTACGTCCTGCACCACGACGACGCCTTCCGCACCGCCCTCGCGGACCACGGTGCCGGCCCGGCGGGCGGGCTGGGGGCAGTGGAGTTCCAGGACATCGCCGACCCCACCATCCACACCGCCGTCCGGCGCGCCCCGGTGACGCCGACGGCACTGCTGGAAGCCGGACGGCAGACCGTTCCCTTCCACGGCCGCGAGGACCTGCTCGCCGACCTGCAGGCGTGGTGCGGTCGGGGCGGCTTCGGGGCATGGCTGCTGCACGGACCCGGCGGTCAGGGCAAGACCCGCCTCGCCCACCACCTCGGCCACCGGCTCACCGCCGTCGGCTGGACCGTGCTGTGGCCGCAATCGAACGCCGAGGCATCCCAGTTGCTGGAGGTCCGGCGGGCGGCGAAGCCGCTGTTGGTCGTCCTCGACTACGCCGAGACCCGCCCCGCTCAGCTCGCCGTGCTCATCGACGCCGCCGCCGAGCACTCCGGCACCAGCCCGCTCAAACTCCTGCTGCTGGCCCGCACCGCCGGCGACTGGTGGCAGCAGGCCCGCGCGGCAAGCCGGCAGGCCGAGGAATGCCTCGCCACCGCCCGCACCCGCCATCTCACCCCGCTGGAGGACGACCCCAGCCGGCGCGCCGGCCACTACCGCGATGCCACCCTCGCCCTCGCCCTCGCGCTCCCGGCCGTCCCCAGCCTGGCAGGCCGCGACTGGAGCGCGGCCGCCGCGGACCTGCAGCCACCCCGGTGGCTCCGCCAAGGCGCATACAGTAACGCGCTCACCCTCCATATGACCGCCCTCGCTGACCTCCTCGACACCGCACGACCCGACCCCACGAACCGCACCGACGACGAGGACAAGGACGAGGACGAGGACGCGCAGGACGTCGAGGACCGTCTCCTCGGCCACGAGAGCCGCTACTGGAAGGGCAGCGCCACCGCCCACGGACTCACCCCCGTCCTCAGCATCACCACCTTGGAGACCGCGCTCGCAGCCGCCCACCTGGCAGGCGCCGCCGACCGCGACCAGGCCGACCTGCTGTGGCGACGCCTGCCCGCACTCGCCGACCAGCCCCGCGACCGCCGCAACACCGTTACCGCCTGGCTCAGCACCCTTTACCCCCCGACCCTGGCCGCTCCCGGCGGACCACCGTGGGGTGCGCTACAGCCCGACCGACTCGCCGAACGCCACACCGGCCGCGCACTCGAAGCCGCCCCCTGCCTCGCCGACCAACTCCTCGACGGCGCGGAGGGCACCCAGACCGAACAGTTCCTCACCGTCTACAACCGCGCCGCCGCCCACCCCGTCTTCCAGGGCCGCCTCGATAGCCACCTCACCGACCTCTGCATCCGCCACCACCGCAAGCTGGCCGCGCACATCATCACCACCGCCATCCGCACCGACCACCCGACCCCTCTCACCGCCGCCCTCGACACTCTTGCCGCCGACCCCGGGATCCCGCTCGACACCCTCAAGACGCTCTACGATCATTTCCCCCCTACCAGCCACCGCCTCGCCACCACCGCGGCCCACCTCTCCCACACGCTCACCGGCCACTACCGCATGCTCGCCGAGACCAACCCCGACCTCTTCGGACCCTCTCTACAACAGGCCCTGGAGGTGGCCGCCGGGCTGAAGGGACTCGATCCGTAGGCAGGTATGCGGCTACCTCGGCTCGCACCGGCAGAGGAGTATGGCAAGTTGGGTATGACGCTCCCCGCCAGTCGGTGCCTACGACTGGCCCCCCCGAGCGTCGCGAGGCCTACACCAACGACCTGGGGTCGGACCGGTCCCTGGTCGCGGTGACCGCGAGGACCAACCGGTCCAAGGCCGACAAAGGCCCAGTCCAGTGGATGCCGCCGGCCGGATCGGCGACCTGCACGTACCTCGTCGACTGGACCGCGACGAAGCTGCGCTGGGGCCTGAGTGCTAACGAGACCGAGCGGGCCGCGCTCCTCAAGCTGGCCGAGCCGTGCGCCGCCTCCGTCGTCACGTACGAGCCCGCCGCGTAGCGGTCAGGTGAGGCTGAAGAAGAGAGTGTCCTGCGTGTACCAGTCGACGTGCTTCGTCGCCGTCTCCCACTCGTCGTGCTCGAAGTCGAGCTTGTCTATGAGCACTTGGACGTCGTAGCGGAAGCCTTGGTCCATGCGGTCAAGGACGGCACGATAGGCGTCGGCGGCGGGCTTGGTCCTGTCCAGCGGCAGGTGGCCGATGGCCGGGTACCCGTACAGCGAGTGCGGGATATGAGGGAAGCGATCCGGCAGACCGCCGTAGAGGTAGCTGTGGGGCAGCAGGTCCAGCGGTACGCCCAGGCCCCGCATCTCCTCGTCGACGAGGCTGAAGAAGGTCGACGGCTTCGAGTAGGTGCCCAGGTGCGACGGGTCGGAGGCGTTGCGGTCGATGATGATCTGCAAGGCTGTGGTGTAGGCGTTGCCCGCGCATTCCGCCTCCGAAGAGGTGTGTCCCGCGAGGAGGTGATCGAGAGCCTCGGGTACGGACAGGCCCCAGTCGATGCCCTCGTGGTCGAGACCGTCCTGACTCAACTGCGCGAACCTGCGCATGTTCCCAAGACGCCGCTCCTGATCTGCGGTCAGCGTGCCGTTGCTGCCCAGGAAGGCCATGACATCCTTCTGGTCGGCGGTGGAAGAGGAAATGTTGTAGCTCATGATCACTATTCTGCTCTGCCTGCACTACACCTCCGCGGCGGCTCGACCAACCCGGGCGTGATCATCCAGCACTATGACTGCTGGGGCAGGCTGCACCAGCGCCGAAACCGGCTAGCGCGCGGAGGGCTGGCCGGACCCGTGCGGGAGGGCGGTCCGGCCGCTCTGCCGGGGGGACGGACCTGCCTGTCACGGGCGGGGTGTCCTCACTTGAGGTAGGCGAGGACCGCGAGCACCCGCCGGTTGTCGGCCTCCGAGGGCGGCAGGTCGAGCTTGGTGAAGATGTTGGACGTGTGCTTAGAAGTCATCTCATTTGGTGAGTCTGCGGTAGCAGATGAGGGTGCAGGCGATGCTGGTGAAGGCGAGGAAGTGGTTGGCTTTGCGTTCGTAGCGGCGGTGGAGTCGTTGGCAGCCGGCGAGCCAGGACATGGTGCG
>NZ_JBVIPK010000030.1:0-15309 GCF_055577965.1 Streptomyces sp. NPDC033165 | reverse complement strand
AGCCCGCCCCCTTGTGGATACCGCATACCCCGGTGATACCGCACCGGCGAGAAGTCGTCAGCCCCTACGACATCACCAGTTCAACCTCAGTAACGCCGAACCTCTGACTCAGGTCACTAGTGTCCTGAGTCGTTAATTCGTGTGCAGTATGCGGTGAGGGTTTCGAGGATGCCGTCGGCGGTCTTGGTCCAGATGAACGGCTTGGGGTTCTTGTCCCACTCGTTGATCCAGCGGCGGATGTCTCGTTCGAGTTCGACGACGCTGCGGTGGGCCGAGCGGCGGAGTTTGCGGGAGGTCAGCTCGGCGAACCAGCGCTCGACGAGGTTGAGCCAGGACGCTGAGGTGGGGGTGAAGTGCAGGTGGAAGCGGGAGTGACGCAGCAGCCACTTCTTGACCGGCTCGGTCTTGTGGGTGGCGTAGTTGTCCAGGACCAGGTGGAGTTCGAGGTGCTTGGGGACTGCGGCGTCGATGACCTTCAGGAAGCGGAGGAACTCCTGGTGGCGGCGGCGGTAGTGCTGGGCGATGACCGAGCCGAAGGCGATGTCCAGGGCGGCGAACAGGCTGGTCGTGCCGTGCCGGACGTAGTCATGGGTCATCTTCGCCGGCGTGGTCGGTTCCATCGGCAGCACCGGCTGGGTTCGGTCCAGGGCCTGTATCTGCGACTTCTCATCCACCGCCAAAACCAGGGCGTTCTCCGGCGGGGACAGGTAAATGCCGACCACGTCGCGGACCTTGGTCACGAACTGCGGGTCGGTCGACAGCTTCCACGTCTGAACGATGTGGGGTTTGAGGCCGAACGCCCGCCAGATCCGCGAGACGGCCGACTGCGACATGTCCTCCGCCTCGGCCATCGAACGCGTCGACCAGTGCGAATCACCGGTCGGCGGCGTCTGGCCAAGCGTCCTGGCGACCAAGGCTTCGACCTGCTCGTCCGTGATCCTCCGCGGTGCCCCCGAGCGCGGCCGGTCCACCAGGCCCTCCAGCCGGTCCGCGGCGAACCGGGACCGCCACTTGCGCACTGTCCTCCCGCGAGATACCCAGGTCATCCGCGACCCGCGCGTTCGGCAAGCCTTCCGCACACGCCAGCACGATTCTCGATCGCAGCACCAGTGCCTGCGACGCGGTCTGCTTGCGCAACCAGCCACGCAGCAACCGGCGTTCGCGATCGGGCAACTCCAGCGGCAACGGCTTCGGACCAGGCATCGCCCCACCCTATAACCGCAAGCAAACTACCGCCTCAGGACACTAGATCGGACGGACCGAACGATCTGCAGGAACCCTTCCCTCCGGTGTAGTGGACGAGCGCCGTAGCCTCGCCTGATGAGGGTCTGTCAAACGAGTGGTGCATCTCGGGTTGTTGAGGGCTACTGACGTGCTGCGGCGAGCCGGCCGTCGGAGGTGACGTCGAAGGCGTTCAGGGCGGTCTTCCAGCGCATGGTCCAGCGGGCCTGGCCCTTGCCGGTCGGGTCCAGGGACATGATCGCCATGTAGAGGCACTTCAGGGCGGCCTGCTCATTCGGGAAGTGGCCGCAGGCCTTCACCGCCCGGGGGATCCTGGCGTTGACGGACTCGGTAGCGTTCGTGGTGCAGAAGATGCGGCGGATCTCGGTGTCGAAGCGGAGGAACGGGGCGAACTCCTCCCACGCATTCTCCCAGAGCCGGACGATCGCCGGATACTTCTTGCCCCACGCGTCGGCAGACTCCGCGAACCGTTCGAGTACGGCCTCCTCGGTCGCCGCGGTGCAGAGGGGCTTGAGGAGCTTGGCAATCTTGTCCCAGTCCTGGCGGGCTGCATAGCGGAAGGAGTTCCGCAGCAGGTGAAGCCGAACGGAAACAAGGTGTCGCTTCCGGCAGCGTGCCACGTTGACCTGGTATGGCGTTCTCGGAGGGGGAGCACGGCCAACTCACCGTGCCGTTCGCGATATTGCTGCCGCATCTGGACGAGCGGCAGCGACGTCTGCTGCTGGTAGCCGAGGCGAGGCTGCTGGGGCATGGAGGTGTCCGGGCCGTCGCGCGGGTCGCGGGGGTAAGATCCGCAGGTCGCTGATCAAGCCCTTCAGACGCTGGGTGCGCTCCTGGCTGGGGACCGTATCCAGCGCTCTGTCGAGCTTGGCCAGCAGGGCAGTGTAGGGGGCTCCATCGCCCGCGTATCCGCCGAAGCCGGAGATCCGCAAATAGCCCTGCCCGCTGGGGAGGTCGGCGTAGGCGATCCGCCCGGTGGCGAAGTCCTGGAGGTTCCGGGCGTCCTTGAGGTCGTGCGCCACGATGAACTTCTTGACCTTGGTGTCCAACTCCTCGGTGGGCAGGACGGTGCCGGGGCGAACCTGCGCGAAGACGCGATCGCCGTCCTGAACGGCAACATGGGAATCGTAGAGCGGCTCGACCATCTCACTGAAGACGGCGAAGAGCTCGTCCTTGGTCGGCTTCGCGTGCGCCTTGGGCCGGTATTGGTCGCGTACAGCGTGCCAGTCGATGCCCTTGGCGGAAAGGAAGGAGTAGTTCTCCTCGAAGGACGGCCAGAAGACGTCAAAGGCATCGAGCGGCCCCTTGGGGGCCGGACGCGTGCAGGCGTCGGGCAACTCCTGGATCCGGCGCAGGTTCCGGTCGCCGACGGAGCCGTCCACCCGCATGGACCCGCGGTCGCGGCCTCCTTGGGGGCGCACAGTGAGGACAGTGCCGTCGGGCGTGGTGTTGGTGCCGGGGCCGGTCCGCTGCGCGGAGTGGCCCTTGAGGCAGCTGACGGCGGTGGTCTGGTACTCCTGGAGGGTTCCGTTCCGGATGGATAGCACTGTGCCGTAGCCGTCCATGCACCAGATTCCGTCCGTGGTCGACTGGTGGGCAGCGGCGACCGGCGCAGCTCCGCCGGCGAGGGCCAGTGCGACGGCGGTCGCCGTGACAACGCGCACGATCTTGCCTTCTCTGTAGGCGGCTTGCTCGGGACAGACCCACGGTCGCCGACACGGCGTTCTCCCGGCCATCCGGCTGTCCGGTTGATCGAGGGTGGGGCCAGCCCCCCCCACTACCGGCAGCACCCAGGGGCCTCGCATTGAGGGACTGGCTTTACCCACGAGAACGGGTTCTGGCTCAACTTCTGTGGACCTGTTGCGGAGCGTTACTGGTGACGGCCCCGGTGGCGTGCACCGGAGAACGATCGTGCAGGCTGGACACATGGCCAGTCGCGTTGAGAAGTACCTCGCCCACCTTGATCGACTTTCCGGAGGAAGGGAGCCCCGTTTCTTCCCTGTCGAGTCGACCAAGCAGGGGCTGCGGGGCCTGACGGAGATCGTTTACGACGACCTGCCGGACGGGCTTCTCACCACGCTCACCTACGGCTTGTCGCTGGCAGAACATCCGGAATGGCAGCACGGCTCGCCGGAACTCTGCCTCAGCGTGAACTCGACCAACGTGATCTGGGCCCACGCGGTGGGCTTCCTTGCCGAGCAGCTCCGTGGCACCTGCCCATTCAGCTATGGCAGCACCATCAACTTCGGTGAGCGAATCGTGCCCGAGTCGGAGATGACGGCATTCTGCGTGTTCGCGCCGCTGGTCCTCGACAGAGCCGACTACCTGGGCATCGACGTTGGCGTTCCAGGACACGAGGGTCACGACGTGATCAACATCCAGGGGATGTACCCCATCCACGAGGTGGAGCGGCAGTTCATCAACGAGCACGGGCTTGAAGCCTTCTGGAAGAGCGGGTGGGAGCCCACTGACGTGCTGCGTAGCCCCGCGATCTGATCTGGATGCCTTGATGGGCGACATCACGCGAGCAGCACTCCTTTGCGTAGAAGTGCGAACCCAGCACGGCCGAACATCTGACGCTTGAGCATCTTGATCCGGTTGACATGGCCCTCGACAGTGCCCGAGCTCCAGGGCAGGGTCAGGCCGACGGTGACGGCGTTGAGGTCGCGGTGGATGCCGGCGGCGAGGGTGTGAAGGCTCGGCAGCTCGTCCCGCCGGACGGCATCGAGCCAGTCCGGCAGGCGCTCACCCTGGCGTTCGGTGAGCATGGTCGCGAAGAAGCGGACGTGCCGGGTGAGCGCGTCGAGTTCGGGGCAGTGAGCGCGGACGGTCTTGAGCTGGAGCTCTTCGGGCTCGGTGAGCGTTTCCGGACGCCGGAGGATCCATCCGGCGACCGTCCGGGGCGAGGGCGGCCGGGCGGTCGCCGACCGTGGCGAAGTGCGCTTGTCGTGGAGGTAGGCGCGGACGCGCTGGTAGCTGCCCTTGTAGCCGAGCGGCACGATCTCCTCCCACAGTTTCCAGGCATTGGCGCAGCCCTCGTTCCATCGGTCGTCGAGGTATGGCTTGTAGTCGTCGAGGACGGAGGGCCGGTTCTGCCACTGGCCGGTGAAGAGTTCCTCCGGCGTCGCAGCGTTGGCGAGCTGCTTGACGGTGCGGTAGGTCATGCCGAGCTGGCGCTGGATCGAGCGGCGGCTGTGGCCGGCCTCCAGCAGTGCGTGGACGGCAGCGTGCCGGGCACGGGTGCGGTCGGCGAACCGGTGTCCTCGCGGCCAGGGCGACCCGTCCGGGTCCTCGACAGGGGCGGGCGCGGGTTGAGGGACCGCGGGAACCAAGGATCGGAGGCAACTGCGGTGCTGGGCGACGCTCCGCTCGGCGGCTTCGCTCAGGTTGTGCCAGAGGTGCCACCGGTCCGCGACCTGGATGGCCTGCGGGGCACCGACGGTGGCACCTTCGGTGAAGAACGGCGCCCGACCCCGGCATACGACCTCGACGCCGGGCCGTTCGGTGAGCCAGGCTGCCAGGCTGGATGCCTCCCTGTCGGGCAGCAGATCCACGGGACGGCGGGTTCCGATGTCGACAAGGACGGTGCCGTAGTGGCGGCCCTTGCGCGTGGAGTACTCGTCGACGCCGACCACACGCGGGGCGGGCACCTCGGGCTCGGGGGAGGGCGTCGACCAGCCGCAGGACTGTGCTGCGGCTGACAGACACCCCGAGGACGGCGGCCAGGCGGGCGCCGGCTCGGCCAGCCAGGGCGAGGCCGATCGCGGCCAGGTTCGAACGCAGCCGCTCGGTCCACCGTGTCGGCGGGTCAGGCCGGGTATCTGCTCGATGAAGGTGCGGCGTGCGCAGCCCGAGTTTTCGCAGACGAACCGGCGGACCCTCAGCCGGAGAACATTGCTTCGTCCGGCGCTCGCCACATCAGCGGGAAACCGCAGGTAGGAGCCATGGACCCGATTCGACCAGACCCCGCACCCCGGACACTCAGCGCCATCCGTGATGCAGCGCGCTTCGAGGCGTACTAACGCGATGTCCACGTCCACCGACAGCACCGCGACATCCGCGATCGACGGGACCAACAGCTCCTCCAGCTGGAGCGCGACCTCTTCCACAGCACCGAACTGTCGGCCCAACCGCCCCGGGCACAGCTCATTTTCGGGCGACTTCGCGTACCACCCGGAGACGTCCACCCACTACTCAGAGTGGCCTGTCACAGAAGTTGAGCCAGAACCCGTTCTCGTGGGCAAAGCCAGTCGTGGTCTCCGCGCGAGCGGAGTCGAGCCGTGGTGTTGGGCTTCGATGGTTCCTGGAAAGGCGTAGTCTCCGCTCACCCGGAGGTGAGCCCCCCCAGGTTGCGGCGGAGTCGGGGGATGGCGCTTGTTTCGGAGGCGTACGGGGCAGGCATCATCCGGACAACCCCGCTCGCAGGGGCGCGAGGTCAGCCGTTTTCCCGGCCCGGTAGAGGTGCGCCCTCCAGGAAGGCGCGATAGGTATCGGCGGCTTCCGGCTGGATTTCAGGGTTGGAGAGGCCGTAGCGGGTGTCCGTGCGGTCCCGCTTCGGCCCGGAGATCCAGAACTCCTCGTCGGTCTGCACGTCGTAGAAGTTCGCATCGAACATTCCCCCTGCCCGGCGCAGTGTCCTCCCGTGAAAGTACGCAGTACTCCAGGTCTTCGAGAAGTCCACCCACCCGATCCACGAGGGTCCGCGGTCGGTGTTGTATCCAGTCTTCAACTGCACGAACATGAGACGTTGAGGCATACCCACAGGGTCCTGCAGAGACCTCTCTCGTGACCAGCCGTTTTGCGGGCACCTCCGCGCCCCCGCGGCACCGCCGACATAGGCTCGGGCAGGCGGCTGCGGCACGATGCGCTCGTTCACCTGGAAAGTGCTTGCTTCCTCTCAGCCGACAGAACCCCTGGCAAGCCCCACCGACGCAGCTCAGCAGCACTCTCCGCTTGGCCTGATCAAGATCCGCACAAGCCCGCTCGTGAAAGCCCGAGGCTGATGCGGTCTGTCAAGCTCTGAGAGCGGTGGGCGTTCGCGGCATCATCCGTCGCGGAGGAGTGGAGTGCTCAGAGGACGTTGACGTGGCATCGCGCAGGCTGCGTGCGGCCGGTGCCGGTGTCGTCGGTAGCAACAGGGGCGACGGCACCGGCACCGGCCTCCTGTGTTATCAGCCCGTCATGACGGCGCCGCCACCAGAGCCATGACCTTCACGCGCAGGGGATGACTGCCGTCACCCGTGGTCAAGCGGCAGAGCTGAGCTGTCCTGGCCGCTGACCACCTGGCAGGGCTGGCTCCGCTTCGCGACCACCTGCCCCGTCGTCCCTCCCCGGCCCGGCGACCCGCCCCGCAGCACAGAGGAACGCCTGGCCTACCACTCCGCGTTTGTCACCATCCGCACCCCCGCCATCCACGCCCTGGCCACCCAGCACGAAGCCCCCGACCTGTTTGGGGCCGGGGCGGCGCATTCGTGCTGCGGTGGGCAGCCAACGTACCGGCAGGTCGGCAGGGTGGGGTCCTCGCGGATGCCGGAGCAGTACGGGCACCGGGAGGAACGATAGTCAAGGGGCGCGCCGCCGCAGAGGTCGGAGTGGAGCTGGGCGAGGCCGCGGGCTCCGAGCTCGCGGAGCAGGGCGTCGACTGTGAGCACCTGAACGTCGATGCCGGTGTGGTCTCCAGGGACGCCCCGGAGCTCTTCTCCCATCTGAAGAGTCCCGCAAGGTCAAGCACACGTTCATCGACACCCCGGATGCATGGACCTTCCCGAGGACGAGATGTGCTCGAAGGAGAAGGGCAGATCAGTGCCGACACGTTCCGAGCACCAAGGTGCCCGTAGGCCAAGGTCCTGCGCGTCTCGGTTGCTGCGTCCTACTCCGGTCAAGGACCGCGGTAGGTGCCGAAGGTCCACAGGTTGCCCTCCGGGTCCCGCACCGTGCATACGTACGCCGCCGCGCCTGACCCGAACCGGGTCTCATGCGGCGCTTCGAGGACCTCGCCGCCGGCGCCGACCACTCGCCGGTGCACCGCATCCACGTCATCGCTCACCACGTAGACCGCGCTGGTTCCCGCCCGCATCCGCCCGTGCACGCTGTCCGTGTGCCGGGTCGAACCGAACACCAACGCACCACCGCCAGGCCAGCGCAGCTCCGCGTGCCCGATTCCGCCGTGCTCGTCCGACACGGCGACCGCCTGCTCGAACCCCAGCACATGGACCAGGAAGCGCAGCGCCGCCTTCGTGTCGTCGTAGTGCAGGACCGGCCATACAGAGGACAGGGAGGCATCGGGCGACATGCCGCTCATCGTAGGCGTCTGGCTCATGGATGCCCCCGTGTCGTCCAAGAACATTTTACTCAACGCGCTGACTTGCCAAGGGGCAGGAAGCCGACCGGGGTAGGAGTCGTCGTCGGTTTGTCGTCGCTCCCGGCGACGTGCAGGCCGCGGTGGATGACGAAGCGATTCTCCACCGCGTCCGCGCCGGGGGCCAGATGCATTCGGTAGGGAGGGCACTGCCGTCGTCGCTCTCGCTGGTCTCCATCGCGTACAGGGGCGTGGTCAAGCGGTCCCGGTCCCCCCTTGGCGGCGGCGGTCAGGAGCGCGATGTCGGGCCTCGTACGGGCCGGAGAACAGCTGATGGTCGCTGAGTAGCTGTTGTCGTTGCGATCTTGAGGGGTGTGTCGAACGGGAGTCTCGGTCGGGTGATCGCAGCTGGTCGCGGGCATGAAGGCAGGGCCTCTTGGTAGCTCGGGGTTGCGAAGCCAACCGTGATCCAGGAGACCCTGTTGCCGCAGTTGTACGTGCTCGCGCCGGTGGAGTTCAACTCGGCCGCACCGACGTGTGGTTGTGTCGCTCACCGGTTCGCAAACGCGGCCGATCGCCCGGAACGTGTTCGGCGGTATCCCCTCGGACATGACGGACGCGGAGTGGGCCGTGGTCCGGCCGCTGCTGCCGGTGCCCGGCTGGCTGCGCGGCCGGGGCGGGCAGCCGGAGGCGTACTGCCACCGGGCGATACTGGACGCGATCCGCTAGCTCGTCGACAACGGGATCAAGTGGCGGGCCATGCCCGCGGACTTCCCGCCATCGGACCGGGCATACGCATTCTTCCGCCGCTGGTGCGACCACGGCCTGGTCCAGGAGTTCCACAACCGGCTGCGATCGGGGATCCGCGAGATGGAGGGGCGCGACACGGAGCCGACGGCCGGCGTGATCGACTCGCAGTCCGTCAAGGCGGATGCCGTCGTCGGCTCCGACAGCCGTGGCTTCGACGGCGGCAAGCTGATCAACGGACGCAAACGGCACGTCGTGGCCGACACCCTCGGCCTGCTGCTGGGCGTGATGGTCACCGCCGCGGACACCGGCGACCGCGCCGTCGCCCAGGTCCTGCTCGGGCAGGCCGCCGACGCGCACCACCGGCTGGAACTGGTCTGGGCCGACGACTGCTACACCGGCCCCCTCGTCGAGCACTGCCTGGCCACGCTCACCCTGGTCCTCGCGATCGTCAAACGCAGCGACGACATGCGCGGCTTCGTGGTCCTGCCCAAGCGGTGGATCGTCGAGCGGCTCTTCGCCCACCTGATGCGCACCCGCCGCCTGGCACGCGACTACGAGCGCCGCACCACCAGCGCCGAGACGATGAACTACTGGTCGATGACCCTGCTCATGACCCGCCGCCTCGCCCGGCCACACCCTGCGCGACCATGAAGCGGCCCGGCGCGGGCTCAGTCAGCCAGCCCCGCGCGACCAGGCGTTTCGCCTTCGACCTCAGTGCCTCCACCTAGGCCGGCACCGCGTCCATGCCGAACATGGCGGCCATCTCCTGGCAGGTCAGCGGCCCTTGATGGAGCCGGTCCCGGTCCGCGAGCGCGGTGAGGATGCGCTGGTAGTCCACCGACAGCACCGACCAGGCCAGCCCCTCACGCCACACCGGCACCTGCGACTTCGGCTTCGCCGCATCCCGGGGCGCCGCCTGCCCGCCCGCAGCCCCCGGATCCGGGACATCCCCCGTGTCGGCAGTGCTACCGCCGTCCGGAGCCAGCACCGCATCGACCCGCCTGCGGGCGATCACCCACTCCTGCCACTCCAGCTCGGCCACGGCCAGCTCGGCCTGGATACGGTCGGCCTCCTCACGCAGCCCGCCGACCCGACAGCGAGCTGCGAGCTCGTGCTGTTCCAGCAGTCCGACAACCGACGGCATCCGCAACCTCCCGGGGAGCAACGACACGACAGGTCACGACGCCCACAGAATCACCGCCCCTACTCCTCACCAGAGAAAACACCGCCCTCAAGTCCGGAAAGACAACAACTTCTGACGTCAGGTGAAGCCGGGCACGCGGAGAACCCGAACCCGGCACGGTGGTGGTCTTCCGCCCCTCCAGCACGGCATCGCGAGCCGATCGACGTCCTGGAGGCGTGCCGGGCCCGGGTGTACGGGCCAAGGGGCAGCCGGGTGTAGCCGTCGGTGGTGTCGTCGCGTTCACGGGCTTCGATGTAGATGGCGTCTTTCGCGGGTTCCATGCCGATGTCGCTGTGGAGGTGCAGGCCTGCGGCGGCGTGGGTGAGTGGTGCGTAGGCGGGTTCCAGGCTCCGAGGATCTTGGTTGTCTCGCAGCTCAGCCGGCCCAGCTTCCGGTCGCGGGCTCCGTAGGTCGCGTACGGGCCCGCGGGGTGCTCCAGGGTGACGGCGAGGAGGTCAGGACCGTGGTCGTCGCCGGGCCGGGTGTGGGCGCGTTCGATGAACGGACCGACCCTGACGGAGATGGTCTGGTAGCGGCCGGGCCTTCAGGGCTCCGGGGAACGGAGGGCAGTGATGGCGGGGAGGGGCGCGAACCCTCCGTTGGTGGCCTGGTCTGCTGGTGAAGAGTCGGTGTTCCGACCCTGAGCAAATTCCTCTGCCAACCGCGACGTCAGACCGCACTCGGCCGGCGCAGCACGAGAGGTACCGCGGCGATCTGCACGCCAGGCTCGCCAAGGATCAACCACCCCACAGCGAGCGGAGCATTCCCTCATGGGCATCAAGGATGAGATGCAGAACATGGCGAACAAGACCAAAAAGAGTTGCAGAGCAAGCAGAACGAGGCTCGCGGCCGCGGCCGGACCGAGCAGGACCGTCTGCGCGAACGTGCGGATGAAGCCCGCCAGAGCGGTCAGCGCAGCTTCGATGACGTCCAGGACGAGATGGACGACAGGCGCTGACTCTCTGCGCCAGAGCTGGGCCCGCATCCACACCTTGATGATTCGGGTCCAACCACACTTGGCTTGACTCTGTCGGGGCTCTTGGAGTTGTCCAGATCGGGTGCGCGGAGTTCACCAGGATTTCGGTCGGGGCAGCTCACGCTGGTCGAGGTGGTCTGGAAGGCGGTCGGTCGGCGGGGTGTAGGTGCTCCCTCGACCGGTGGTAGTCCGTTGAGGTGCTCGATGTGGACGGCGATGGCCAATCAGGACTCGTTGGATGTGAGCGTTCCCTATCCGCGGTAGCGGCAGCGTTGTATGCCGTGTCCATGGGCGAACTCGTTGACCGTGCCCTCCACTCCGGAGCGGACCGCGTAGCGGGACTTCCACTGGGGCATCTGTTGCTCGGCGCGGACGCGGAGTTACAGGTCGGAGTTCTCGTGGGGGAAGCCCACGGTGCGGGCGCTGTCTGCGGTGGTAGCGCACCGGGAGCGGGACGGGCAGGGGGCCGACACTGGCTCTTGGTGAACCTGGCCACGGTCAGGGGGGATTCGGTGGGCGAGTAGGGGCGGGTAGGGCCCGGGCCCGTGCCAGCCCTGCTCGCCGTCTGGCCCAGAAGGATTCCGATCAGGCCGTCGAAGGTGCTCGACGTGCCGAGGCCGCCGCCTCCCTACCTGCCAAGCGACGTGTCCGCGTCGGCCGGATCATCAGCATCGGCGGCAACGGCGTGCACGACTCGGGGGTGGGCCGATCGTCGAGCTGGGGACTGCTCCCACAGGGAGTTGAGCCAGAACCTGTCAGGTGACAGCACTTGTGCACGGGTTCCGACTGTGTTCGGGGATCGGCTCGCTCGGGACTGTTGACGAGGAGGGACGGCGCTCCTGGCCGCTCACCGTCCCGTCAGCTATTCGTTTTGGTGGGATGGGGTCCGCCCGTAGGCTTCATGCATGGCAGACGAAGGTGAACGGGCTGTTCAGGCGGCAATCGCGGCGGAGATGCGGCTTCTCGACCCTGCCGTACGCGCTTCCCCGGTCCTGGTCTCGGAGCTTCTGGACCCGGAGTTCATCGAGTTCGGAGTGTCTGGCAGGCGCTGGGATGCGACGTCGATTCTCACCGTGACGAGTGCCGGTTCAGTGGCCCCGGAGTCTCCGGTCAAGGTCAGCGAGATGTCCGGGGTCGTACTCGCTCCGGGGATCGTTCACTTGACGTACTTCGCCGACAACAGCGGGCGCCGAGCATGGCGGAGCTCCTTGTGGCGTCTGACGGGAACGGGCTGGCGTATGTACTTTCACCAGGCGACCTTGGCGAGCTGACCGAAGGATGGTCCGCCGCCCGTGCGAGCGGCGGACCATCGAGGGAGGTAGCGGCAGAGATCAGCCGACCTTGGCGGGCTCCTCGGCTCCGGCTCGGGTATTGGCGTAGCGGTAGGAGTCGATGCCGGTCTCGACGACGGTTCCGTCGCAAGCACGGCGCCTACGACGGCCCACTCGTGGCCTTCCTTGCGTCGATGACGCGCTCTGGATCACCCGGAGGCACGATCCTCTCTCCGGCAGCAGGCGCTGCCGCCACGCGCTCTTCGCCGCTGGCCCGAAAACGGCCGGAGCCGTTACTCAAGGTCAGCGAGGGGTGAGGAGGCAGAACTCGTTGCCTTCCGGATCGGCCAGAACCGTCCAGGAGATTGCGAACTGGTCGATACCAGGGTCGGTGGCGCCCAGAGCGCGCAGTCGTGCTTCCTCTGCACCCAGGTCCTCCCCGGGGTAGGGGCAAACGTCGAGGTGAACGCGGTTCCACACGCTCTTGGTGTCGGGGGTGCGGAGGAACTCCAGGTAGGGGCCGACGCCTTTGGCGGAACGCATGGCCGCGCGGTCGTCGGTGACCTCATGCAGCGTCCAGTCCATCGCCTCGCCCCAGAACCGGGCCATGCCCCGTGGGTCGGTGCAGTCGACCACCACTGCGCCGATCGGCCCGGCGCCCCGGTAGATCGGACGAGGCTCCAGGACGCAGAACTCGTTGCCCTCCGGGTCGGCCATGACCGTCCAGGGGACGTCACCCTGACCCACGTCAGCGAGCGTCGCGCCGAGATCCTTCAGGCGCGCCACCAATTCCGCCTGATGGGCTGTCGAGGTAGTGGCCAGATCAAGGTGCACCCGGTTCTTCACCGTTTTGGGTTCCGGGCGGGCAATGATGTCGATGCAGACGGCCACGGGGTCGGGGTAGACGAAGCCCACGGGTTCGAGGTTGGTCACCCCGGGCCCCTCGCTGTCGACACCCCAACCCAGTGCCTCCGCCCAAAACCGGCCGAGCATGGAGTCATCCTGGGCCTTCATATTGATCTGCACGAGTCTTGTTGCCATGCCTCAGATCCTAGAAGCTGCCGTCGGCCCGAACCGCCGTGATCGGAGATGCGCTCGAACCGGTGCTGGCGTCGTCGCCTCTTCTCTGCATCGCCACGGCCAGCCAGCCCGCAGGAATTCCTCGAACAGCTCGGCCAACGGACCACGAACCAGCGCGGATCATCGGCCGAGACTCAAACCCCGTATCCGGTCCCGGTGAAACGATCTCGATCGTCGAGTGACGTCATTCCCGATGAACATCCGCAGCTGTCGGCGTACTCCTGTGTGCGCTCCGCCAAGTACGGAGGCAAGTACGGAGATACGTGCACCAGCAGCAAGGCCGTGAGCCGGTCCCGTCAACCGGCGGGCATCACGGTGGCAGGGCGATGAACCTCCAGGATGACTGCGGTGCCGGCCACGGTTCGGTCCTCGTGCATGGCGATCTGCTGGCCGGGCTGGAGGAGCGTCCAGTGGGAGGGAGTGAGGGGCACGAGGCGAACCGTGGCTCGGCCGCCGGGCTCCAGAACGGGCATGTTCTCAACCCAGAGCAAGGCGATGCTGACCGCACGTCCACCGGTGGGCGAGAGATGCCCGATGTCCCACTTGGGCCGCAGAACACCGGCGCCGGAAATTGCCGTGGTGCGTCGCGCCTCAGCGGCAGGACGGAGCGTCAGATCCGCCCGGATCACGCCGTGCCGAATCTCCGAGCAGCGCCAACGACACCAGGCCGCGCTCCGCTCTAGCCTGAGCTGCTCAGCCGCGTCGGCCAGCTTCTCCCAGAACACCAGCGGGAGCGTGCGACCGTCCCCGAGCTCCTCCAGCAGTCCCAGGGCAATCTCCCACTCGTCGTGGACAAGGTAGTCCCAGATGTCCCGCGCCGTGATGTCGTTCTCCGAAGCGGTCTCTTCCGGAACCAGCAGAGAAGCTGATTCGAGCAACTCAAGGACATCCATGCACTCATTGTCGATCACCCGAACGGCTACGCTGCGCTCTCCTGGTCCCACTCGATCGCAGCGAGCCGGGTTCCTGAGCCGGTACCTGGGGCCGTTCACGGAAATCACGTCGTAACCCACCCAGAGCGCGGCGGCGCCGTGCAATCCCTCGCTCGCGCTGAGCACCATCCCTGCGGCGGGCTCGCGTACGAGACGCGGCCCGGTGCGCAGGCACGCCGCCTCGGTCCGGCACCACGCGATCAGGGGGGCCTGGTGCGGAACCCGTCGTAGACCGCGTGGCCAGCGGCGGGCGGCGAACGTCTTCCGCCCCACGGCCGAGACCATCGCGGTGCGGCTCGTGCGGTGGCCAGCAGCACCGCCGCGAGACTTCCGGACGTACCGGTGATCAGCCGCGCCTCGGCCTGACGGAGTGAAGCGAGGTCGGCGGCGGCGCTGTACTGGACGATCACGAGGCTGCCCGGCCACGATGTGGCGAGCGCGGCCAGGGTTCACTGGTGGTGATCGCCCGCGTGGTGCGTGTACGGCTCGATCAGCACCAACGGGCCCGCGGTCATCCGGCGACCGCCTGCTCGCCGTGCAGGGCAGTGAAGTGCTTCTTCAGCCGGGCCGGATCGTTGAGGGCGCAGAACTCCACCCTGCCAGGTGGCGCGGCCAGCACGTCAACGGCGTCGCCCATCTGTCGCAGTGCGCTCGCGCGGATCAGTTTGAGGCCGCCGCAGCTGAAGGTCGGGCCGTTGACTGGGCTGGCCACCTGCCACACCCACATCGAAACGCCATCGGCCAACGGCTCGACCGCGGCGGTGGGAAGCGCTGAGTCGATGGAGTCGATGGAGAAGTCCCCGTCAGCGAGGAAGACCTGCTCGCTGACGGCCCGTTCGGCAGTGATCCGGAAGGCGCGGCGCATCCCACGTACTCCGTGAAGGCGTTTGACGGTGCCACCCAACACCCGGCTCAGCCGGGAGTGCAGGGTGTTCGCCATCAGCTCGTCGTACGACAGCAGCACCGCGTCGAACCGGCTGGTCACGCAATCGCCTCCAGGTAGCGGGCCGCGGCGACGGCTGGGGTGAACTCGGCGGTGAAGGCGTGCGTGCGCTTGGCGTGCACCCTGTAGAACGCCGGGTCTGTGGCAAGCCTCCGGGCGATCTGCACGGCCTGGTTGGCGGTGTCGAAGAGGAGGCCGTCGTTGATGTGCTCGGCGAGCCATCCGGTGCGCTGGGCGGTCGCGGGCAGGCCTATGCCCTGGCAGTCGAAAACGGACATCGACCAGAGGCAGCCCGCACAGAATGGGGCGATGGCGAAGTGTGCGCCGGCCAGGAGGTGCGGTAGCGGACGCGGTCCTCGCGGTCGCAGGCCATGCTCAGCCCGGGCAGGGCATCGAGCTCGTCGCCGTGCCGCTCGGGGCTGGGGTCGAGCCGCCGACCCGTTGCGTGCTGCGAGTGCCGGACAAATCCATCACCGTCAGCCGCACCGGCGACTCGGCGACGAGCCGCCGTGCCAGGGCAGCGAACTGGGCGGTGCCTTAGAGGTCATCTCATTTGGGTGGCTCGGTAGTCTGTGAGTCATGGTGGGGATCGTTGAGCGGTTGGTGCCAGACGAGTTGTGGGACTTGTTCCAGC
>NZ_JBVIPK010000029.1:0-19120 GCF_055577965.1 Streptomyces sp. NPDC033165 | reverse complement strand
CAGCCCGCCCCCTTGTGGATACCGCATACCCCGGTGATACCGCACCGGCGAGAAGTCGTCAGCCCCTACGACATCACCAGTTCAACCTCAGTAACGGAGTCGTCGGTGCTGCTCGCAAGGCTGCCGGGCCGGGCTCGAACTCAAAGGGCTTCACGATGGGTGGCGCAGGGCTCGTTCGTGGTCCGGATGGGCGAAAGCACGACCGGGACGACAGAGAGCCAAAGGGCTCGTCCCGCCCTGACTACCTGACAGAAGACGAAGAGACATGGAACGCCGGGCGGCGCGGAGTGGTGCCGCCGGTGGTCGAGTAGCAGTGCCCAGGGAAGGTTCGGAAGTCGGGATGACAGCAAGAATGGGCCGGGCCCGGTTGCGTGTACGTGGCGCACTGGCTCTCGCTGCCTCGTTGGGTGTGCTCGTCGTCTGCCTGGTCCAGCCTGCCGCGGCTGCGGACGTGCAGTCGAAGCAGTGGTACCTCGGTGCGATGCAGGCTGAGGAAATGTGGAAGGTCACGACGGGCGAAGGCATCAAAGTCGCGGTCATCGATTCTGGCGTGAATTCGTCCACTCCCTCACTGCAAGGGCAAATTCTAAAAGGTTTTGATGCAACCGGGGCTCCCGGTGACGAAACGGACGACTATGACGGTCATGGAACAACAATGGCTGAGTTGATCGCCGGTACCGGTAAAAATGGAGGCCTGAAGGGCCTTGCTCCGGGAGTCAAGATCATTCCCATGCGCATCGCCAATACTGAGTTCCAGAAGAAGCACTCCTCCAATGCGCGCGATACATCGGACGCTATTCGGGCCGCCGCTGAAAGCGACGCGCGAATCATCAGCATGTCCTTTGGTGGGCCGTTCTATATGGAGCGGGAGCGTGAGGCCGTCCGGTATGCCGAAAGCAAGGGGAAGCTGTTCTTCGCTGCGGTGGGGAACGAGGGGGAATCGACCAATGAGAAGATTTACCCAGCAGCTTTTCCTCAGGTGGTGGGAATTGCCTCGGCGGACCGAAATGGCAGAGTTTCCGATTATTCGCAACATGTGAATACCACGGATATCGCTGCTCCCGGGAACGACGTCCCCTACTGGTGCGACAACTCCTTCCAGCGCTACTGCGACGGCGACGGCGGCACCAGCGCAGCCACCGCCATCGCCTCCGCCTCCGCAGCCCTCGTCTGGTCCGCCAACCCCGACTGGACCGCCAACCAGGTGCTCAACGTCCTCTTCGACACCGCCAGCCGGGACTGGAAGAAGGGCGAGCGCAGCAAGTACCTCGGTCACGGTCTGATCCGCCCCTCGATGAACATCCTCAAGGGCAAGGGAGACCCCGGCGCCCCGGACATCAGCCCGCTCACCAAGGAGAAGACGACCGGCCCTGCCGACTCGTCCACTCCCGGTGATTCGTCCACGCCCGACGCCTCCGCCACACCGCAGCCCGCCAATAACGACGGCAAGAGCGATGAGCAGGCCGCAGCGGCAGAGGAGAACGAGTCCTCCGGCTCCTCGGGCGGCGAAAGCCAGTTGGGCCTGATCATCGGCGTGGCCGCAGGGGCGGCTGTGCTCGCAGGTGTGGCCTACGCCGTGATGTGCAGGCGTCGCGCCGCTTGACCGTACGTTCCGTGTGCCCCCGGTGGGCCAACCCCGCCGGGACCGTACAGAACCAACCGAAAAGGAAAGAGAATCATGGCGGATCAGAAGATCTCCGATGCCACACTCCTGAAGCTGGAGGGCGACCTCACCCTGAAGTTCAACTCGGTGAAGGGGCAGCTCAAGCAGCTCCACGGGACCATCGACAGCCTCGAAGGCAAGTGGAAGGGCATCGGCGCCAACCAGTTCAACGCCAAGCAGGAGCAGATCAACCAGCGCATGGTCAGCCTGGCCAAGCAGCTTCTCCGGTTCCAGGAGGCCATCAAGGCCGCGCGTACGATCTCGGGCAACACCGAGGACGAGATTCGACAGGCCCTCCAGGGCGTGGACGTCGTCGATGGCTACTCCAGCAAGGAGACCGAAAGGGCGTCCAGCCTGAACAGCTTCTGACCCTCACTTCTCGAACGAACACAGCGGAGGACCACATGGCGAACAACAACGACGGTACGACGGTTGTCACTTATGCGAGCCTGGATCTCGCGGCCGGTGAGATCGAGCGGCAGAGCAAGCAGCTCACCCAGGACCTGGACGAGATCAAGACCATGGTCGCGTCGGTCTCGGAGCTGTGGGAGGGCGAGGCCAAGGAGGCGTACCGCTTGTCCCAGGTGAAGTGGAACGAGGACGCGGGGTTCATCCGGGACAACCTCAAGGACATCGCGCAGAAGGTCCGTGAGGCGGCTCCTCTGTACCGCAGCGGCGACAAGCGCTCCGCAGCGAACTTCTGATCGCCGGCAGAGGTCAACAAACAGCACATACACACGTCAGGGTGGGCACGCGCGGGAGGTGCCCACCCTGACGTGTGTCGTATGCGCGGATGAGGATGCGGATGTGGATGCAAGTACGGGGGCGGAAGCGCAAGCAGGTACGGAAGCGCGAACGGGTACGGGTACAGGTGCGCGAACGGGTACGGGAACGTAGACAGGTACCGAAACGGGAAAGCGCATCCGCCCCCCCCCGCCACCCCTGCCGCCCCGCCGCCCTCGGTCCTACCCCTCCCCGCCGACAAACCCCGTCTGCACCAACGGGTTCCCCCGCCGCCGTGTCACGAAGATGCCCCGGCCCGTAGGCATCGGCCGCGCCCGTACGTTGCCCATGAGGTCGCCCTCGTTCGGGTCGCCCGACAGCACCACGCCCTGCGCACCCAGCTCGATCATGCGCTGGAGGAAGGGCTCGTACAGCGCGCGGCTCGCGCCCGCCGTGCTGCGGGCGATGATGAAGCGGACACCCACATCGCGGGCGAACGGCAGCATCTCCGTGATCGGTGCCAGCGGGTTGCCGCTCGACGTGGAGACCAGGTCGAAGTCGTCGATCACGACGTACACCTTGGGGCCCTGCCACCAGCTCTGGTCACGCAGTTCCTGTGCCGTGACATCGGCGGAGGGCGTGCGGCGCTTCATCAGGTCGTGCAGGGCCACCATGTGATGGTCCATGTCGTTGGACATCGGGATGTACTCCGCCAGGTGCGAGGGCGGGGTCACGTCCAGCAGCGAACGCCGGTTGTCGATGACGAAGAGCTTGCAGGAGTCCCCGTCGTAGCGCTCGGTCAGCTGCTTGATGATCAGCCGCAGCAGGTTGGACTTGCCGGACTCGCTCTCGCCGAACGCCAGGAAGAACGGGTCCTGCTCGAAGTTGAGGAAGACCGGCTCCAGGTTGTTCTCGTCGATGCCGAAGGCGATACCCCGCTCCGGAACCGCGTACCCCGCCGGAAGCTCGCTCGCCGGGAGCGAACGCGGCAGCAGACGCACCGCAGGTGCGGGCGCCGCCGTCCAGTGCCGGGTGACCTCCTGGTTCATCGCCGCGGTGGCCTCGGAGAGGTCGCTGTCGGAGTTGATGCCGTCGATCCGCGGTACCGCCGCCATGAAGTGCAGCTTCTCCGGGGTCAGGCCGCGGCCCGGCACCCCGGCGGGTACGTTCGCCGCCACCTTGCGGTCCAGTTCGGAGTCCATCACATCCCCGAGCCGCAGCTCCAGGCGGTTCATGAGGTGGTCCTTCAGGCTGGCCCGGACCTCCATGGAACGTGACGCCGTGACGATCAGGTGGATGCCGTAACCGAGTCCGCGGGCCGCGATGTCGGTGGCCGCCGTCTCCAGCCCCTCGTAGTCCGTCCGGAAGCTGCCCCACCCGTCGATGACCAGGAAGACATCACCCCAGGGCTGGTCGGTCACCGAGATCTCACCGCGCGCCCGCATCCGCCGGAAGGTGGCGATGGAGTCGATCCCGGCGCTGCGGAAGTACTCCTCGCGTCGCGCCATGATGCCGTACACCTCGGCGACCGTACGGCGCACCCGCTCGGGGTCCAGGCGGGACGCGACGCCGCCGACATGCGGCAGACCCGCGATCGAGGACATACCGCCACCACCGAAGTCGAGTCCGTAGAACTGGACTTCCTCCGGGGTGTGGGTCAGGGCGAAACCGGCGATGAGTGTCCGCAGCAGCGTCGACTTGCCGGACTGCGGCCCTCCGGTGATCTGCATGTGACCGGCGGCGCCGGAGAAGTCCCGGTAGAGGGTGTCGCGCCGCTGCTCGAACGGCTTGTCGATCACACCCAGGGGGACGACCAGCCGGCCCGAGCCCTCGAAACCGGGCTGCGTCAGCCCCCGGCCCCGTACCGGAGAGAGCCCCGGCAGCAGTTCGTCCAGCGACGGCGGATTGTCCAGCGGCGGCAGCCACACCTGATGGGCCGAGGCGCCGCGCCCCTCCAGCCGGCGCACGATCACATCGAGCACCGTGTCCGCCAGCGCGTCGTCCTCCGCCGCACGCTGCTCCGGTACGCCACCGGGCTGCGGCGCGGGCTGAACGTACTGGACCGGCACCGGGGCGGCCGTGAACGGAACGGGCCTGCGGTCCACCGGAAGCGGAGCGCCCGGCGTAGCGGCCCGGTTGGCGCCCGAGCGGTACACCCCGGAGACGTACGCGGCCTTGAACCGGACCATCTCCTCCGTACCGAACTTCAGCAGCCCGGAGCCGGGAACATTCGGAAGGTGGTACGCGTCGGGCACGCCCAGCGCCGCCCGGGACTCGGCGGCCGAGAACGTCCGCAGGCCGACCCGGTAGGAGAGATACGTTTCCAGACCGCGCAGCCGCCCCTCCTCCAGGCGCTGCGAGGCCAGCAGCAGATGTACGCCCAGGGAACGGCCGATACGGCCGATCTGGACGAACATCTCGATGAAGTCGGGTTTGGCGGTGAGGAGTTCGCTGAACTCGTCGATGACCAGAACGAGCGAGGGAATCGGCTGCAACGGCGCACCCGCCGCGCGTGCCTTCTCGTAGTCGTGGATGTTGGCGTAGTTGCCCGCGTCGCGCAGCATCTCCTGGCGCCGGTTGAGCTCACCGCGGATGGAGTCACCCATACGGTCGACCAGGGTCAGGTCGTCCGCGAGGTTGGTGATCACGGCCGCGACGTGGGGCATCTGCGCCATACCGGCGAAGGTGGCACCACCCTTGAAGTCGGCGAGGACGAAGTTGAGCGTCTCCGACGTGTGGGTGACGGCGAGGCCGAGCACGAGCGTGCGCAGCAGCTCGGACTTGCCGGAGCCGGTGGCGCCCACGCACAGACCGTGCGGGCCCATGCCTTCCTGCGCCGCCTCCTTCAGGTCCAGCATCACCGGGGCGCCGCCCTCGCCCACGCCGATCGGCACCCGCAGCCGTTCGGCCTGGGAGCGCGGACGCCAGGTCCGGCCGACGTCGATGGAGGCCGCGTCCCCCAGGTTCAGCAGATCGGTGAACTCCAGGTTGGCCAGCAGGGGCTCGTCGTCGTCCCCGCCCGTCGCCATGTGCAGCGGGGCCAGCTGCCGGGCCAGTGCCTCGGCGGCCTCGTAACTCAGCAGGTCGGGAACCCCGTCGTAGACCAGCCCCTGCCCCGACTCCAGCCGCAACGACTTCGGCTGCACCACGATGGACAGGCCCCCGCGGGCCCCGGTGACCTCGCCCGGTACGACCTCGATGACCGTCACACCCTGAAGGCCCTCGGCCGAGGCGAGCACCGACATGGGCGGCACCGACTCCCCGTCCAGGACCACCACGATGTGCGGCTGGTCCACGAGCGGCTGTCCGCCGGGCTGGAAGCGGGGCCTGCCCTCCAGGCGGCCCGCCAGCAGCTCCTCCAGGGCCAGGGAACTCGTCGTGATGAGCCGCCGGCTCCCGGCACCGTCCCCCGGCCCGGAGGCCTGCGCGTGCGGGAGCCACTTCGCCCACTCCCACTGCGGTGCCTCCTCCGTGCCCGTCGCGACCGCGATCACCAGGTCCTCGGGGGAGTGCAGGGAGGCCAGCCCGCCGACCACGGCACGCGCCGCCGAGCGCGCGGAATCCGCGTGACCGCTGATCGTCAGGTGGTAGAACGCCCGCAACGAGACGGCCATCGGCAGGCCGTCCACCGTGGAGTGCGTCGCCAGGAACTGCTGCATCGCTCCGGCGGCCAGCGGTTCCAGCTCGTCGACGGGCGCCGTCTCGGGGGCGATGAGCGGCGTGGCCAGTTCCTGACCGCCCAGACCGATACGCACCTGCGCGAAGTCCGCGTCACCGGCCCGCCGTTCCCACACCCGGCTGCCCTCGGCCACGAGCGCCCACAGCTGCTCGGGAGAAGGGTGGAGGTAGAACTGCGCGTCGCGCTGCTTGCGCGCGGTCCTGAGCACGGTGCGCCTGGTCTGCGTCAGGTACTTCAGATAGTCGCGGCGCAGATCGGCGAGCTGCCCCTGGGTGCCCCGCCGGTACCGTACGAGCATCGCGATGGCCATGGCGACCGTCGACGCGATCATGATCATGCCCATGATGCGCATGATCGGGTTCGGCGTCATGAAGAAGAAGACGACCGAACCGCCCATGCCCAGCATCGGCAGGAGCTGCATCAGAGCGCCCTCCTGCTGGCCTCGGGGGAGCTCCGGCGGAGGTTGCAACTGCACCTGTTCGACCGGCACTTCGGAGGGCAGGGCCCGCGGTGGGCGCTTGACGACGATCTGGCTCACAGCTCACCAATTCCCTTGCCGGACGGAAGTGTTCCTATCGGCGCCCCCGTGGCGACGGGTCCCATCCGCGGGATGGATCCTACTGGCGTGGCGAGCACCCCATGGCGGTAGGGTGTCGCGATGCGTGTACGCATCCGCTAACTGTCGCGTGAACACGGTCATTCGGGACCGGCGGAAGCGCGCGCGGCGGGCTCAGGCGCCCGCGCGCGGCGGAGCAGGCTCGGGCACGTGCGGGCGCGGCAGAAGCAAGGCAGCAGAAGCAGCAGGGAAAAGTTGAGCAGGGGGAGCAGCAGGTGACGATGACGGCCCAAGCGGCAGCCACCGGACCCGGCCGGCAGAGTCACGGGACGCCGTCCGGCAGCGGAACCGGATTCTGCCGGGTCACGGTCGTCGCACCGGACAGCCGCGTCGACGTGGCCCTGCCCGAGGACATCCCCGTGGCCGATCTGTACCCCGAGATCCTCCGGCTGTCCGGACAGAGCCCCACCCCCGGCGCCCCGGTCGGCTACCACCTGGTGCGCCGCGACGGCACTGTCCTCGACAGCGCCCGTACGCTGGCGGGCCACCGCATCCTCGACGGCGAGCTGCTCTCGATGCGGCCGTTCTCCGAATCGCTGCCCCCCGCGGTCTTCGACGACGTCTCCGACGCCGTCGCCACCGCCGTGGCCAAGGACCGCACGCTCTGGGGCGACGCGCTCATGCGCGGCGCCGGCCTCTTCGGCGGCTCCGTCCTGCTCGTCCTGCTCGCCTTCGTGCTGTGGACTGCCGACCCGCGCCACGACATGCACGGTCTGCCGGGCATCCTCGCGACGGTCGTCGCCCTGTTCCTCCTCGCCTTCGCCTGCGTCCGCGCCCGGGTGTACGACGACCGGGGCTCGGCCATCGCGCTGGGCACCGGCGCCCTGGTGAACGCGGCGGTGGCCGGGTCCGGTCTGCTGCCCCTGAGTACCGGGCAGGGGGTCGGGCGGCTGCAGTTCCTGCTCGGCTGCGCCGCGGTCCTGGTGGTCGCCGTGATCCTGATGATCGTCGCGCCCGGCGGCGACGCCCCGTTCGTCGCGTTCGTCTTCGCGAGCACCATCGGCCTCCTGGTGACGTTCACCGCGATCCTGACCGGCATCGAGCCGATCGAGGCCGCCGCCGTGTGCTCCCCGCTCGCCGTGGGCGTCCTGGCCTTCCTGCCCGGGCTCTCGACCCGCTTCGCCCGCCTCCCCATCGGATTCGAGCCGCCCCGCACCACGGTCGGCGACTACGGGACCTCCGAACCGGCGCCCCAGGGCCCGGTGGACGCCGTGCGCATCGCCGCCCAGGCGCGGCGCGGCCACGAACTGCTCCTCGGCCTGGTCGGCGGATGCGCCCTTGTCGCCGTGGCGGCCGCCGCGGTGCTGGGATTCTCGGACAACGTCTGGGGCCAGCTGCTCGCCCTGGCCACGGGGGTCGCCATGCTGATGCGCGCCCACCTGTTCCGCTACACGGCCCAGGTCGGCTGCGCGCTCGCCGCGGGCCTCGGCGCCCTCGTCCTCCTCGGCCTGGGGCTGTCCCTCAACCCGCCCACCGCCCTGATGCACGACGCGCTGAAGGGGGACGGCGCCGCCCTCGACATCCGTACGGTGTGGCTCGCCGCCGCCGTCGCGGGCGTCGCCGCCCTGATCACCGCCATCGGCCTGATCGTGCCGCGCAAGGGAGTGACCCCCTTCTGGGGCCGCTTCCTGGAGATCGCCGAGGCGGTCGTTCTGCTGACCCTGCTCCCGCTCTGCCTCGCGGTCTTCGACGTCTACCACTCGATCCGGGCCCTCACCAGCTGATCAGCGGCGGGGTGTGACCCGAACGGCTGGTACTCTGACCAGTGGCCGTTTGTGTACGCGTCCTCGGATCATCCTGGGGACTGCGCTCATCGGACCTTCGCCTCCGAGTCACGGAAGCTCCCCTGAGATCAAGACCAGGGGCACTCGTGGGCGCTTCGAACATCAAGAGGAGTACGCGTGCCGCTCGACGCCGCTACGAAGAAGCAGATCATGTCCGAGTTCGCCCAGAAGGAGGGTGACACCGGATCCCCCGAGGTCCAGGTCGCCATGCTCTCCCGCCGGATCTCGGACCTGACGGAGCACCTCAAGACGCACAAGCACGACCACCACTCCCGTCGTGGTCTGCTGATCCTGGTCGGCCAGCGTCGCCGCCTCCTGCAGTACCTGGCCAAGAAGGACATCCAGCGCTTCCGTGCGCTGGTCGACCGCCTCGGCATCCGCCGCGGTGCGGCCGGCGGCGCCAAGTAAGGACGCTGTGGAGAGGGAGCGGTTCCCGCGGTTCAGGGGACCGCTCCCTTTGCCGTACGTGCACGACCGGTGTCAAGCTCAGTAACCTGGGCGTACGACACCAGAGCAAGTAGGGAGAGGCGCAGCGACGCCGCCGCCGGTCCTCGGTAGTGGCCCCCGGGAAAACGCCCGGGAGCTTCGATCGAAGACCGGCCCGCATCCACGGTGCGCTTCTCCCGCACCGTCCTCCGCCACACGGGCGGCAGGACGAAAGACGACGAGTATGGAGAAATCACTAGTGGAGAACGAGACCCACTACGCCGAGGCCGTTATCGACAACGGAACCTTCGGCACCCGCACCATCCGCTTCGAGACGGGCCGCCTGGCCAAGCAGGCCGCAGGCTCCGCCGTCGCGTACCTGGACGACGACACCATGGTGCTGTCGGCCACCACCGCTTCCAAGCGGCCCAAGGACAACCTCGACTTCTTCCCCCTCACGGTGGACGTCGAGGAGCGGCAGTACGCGGCCGGAAAGATCCCCGGATCCTTCTTCCGCCGCGAGGGCCGCCCCTCCGAGGACGCGATCCTCACCTGCCGTCTGATCGACCGGCCGCTGCGCCCCTCCTTCAAGAAGGGCCTGCGCAACGAGATCCAGATCGTCGAGACGATCATGGCGCTCAACCCCGACCACCTCTACGACGTGGTCGCGATCAACGCCGCCTCCTGCTCCACGCAGCTCGCGGGCCTGCCCTTCTCCGGTCCGATCGGCGCCACCCGCGTCGCCCTGATCAAGGGCCAGTGGGTCGCGTTCCCGACGCACACCGAGCTTGAGGACGCCGTCTTCGACATGGTCGTCGCCGGTCGCGTCCTGGAGGACGGCGACGTCGCGATCATGATGGTCGAGGCCGAGGCCACCGAGAAGACCATCCAGCTCGTCAAGGACGGCGCCGAGGCTCCCACCGAGGAGATCGTCGCCGCCGGTCTGGACGCCGCGAAGCCCTTCATCAAGGCGCTCTGCAAGGCCCAGTCCGACCTGGCCTCCAAGGCCGCCAAGCCGGTCGGCGAGTTCCCGGTCTTCCTGGACTACCAGGACGAGGTCTTCGAGGCGCTCGCCACCGCCGTCACCTCCGAGCTGGCCCAGGCGCTCACCATCGCGGGCAAGCAGGAGCGCGAGGCCGAGCTGGACCGCGTCAAGGAGATCGCCGCGGAGAAGCTGCTCCCGGCCTTCGAGGGCCGCGAGAAGGAGATCTCCGCCGCGTACCGCGCGCTGACCAAGAAGCTGGTCCGCGAGCGCGTCATCAAGGACAAGGTCCGCATCGACGGCCGTGGCGTCACGGACATCCGTACGCTCGCCGCCGAGGTCGAGGCCATCCCGCGCGTGCACGGCTCGGCGCTGTTCGAGCGTGGCGAGACCCAGATCCTGGGCGTCACCACCCTCAACATGCTCCGGATGGAGCAGCAGCTGGACACCCTTTCGCCGGTGACCCGCAAGCGCTACATGCACAACTACAACTTCCCGCCGTACTCCGTCGGCGAGACCGGCCGCGTGGGCTCGCCCAAGCGCCGCGAGATCGGCCACGGAGCGCTCGCCGAGCGCGCCATCGTGCCGGTCCTCCCGACGCGCGAGGAGTTCCCCTACGCGATCCGCCAGGTCTCCGAGGCGCTGGGCTCCAACGGCTCGACGTCCATGGGCTCGGTCTGTGCCTCCACCATGTCGCTGCTGAACGCCGGTGTGCCCCTCAAGGCCGCCGTCGCCGGTATCGCCATGGGCCTGATCTCGCAGGAGATCGACGGCAAGACCCACTACGTCGCCCTCACCGACATCCTCGGTGCGGAGGACGCCTTCGGCGACATGGACTTCAAGGTCGCCGGTACCAAGCAGTTCGTGACCGCGCTCCAGCTCGACACCAAGCTCGACGGCATCCCCGCCTCGGTCCTGGCCGCCGCGCTGAAGCAGGCCCGTGACGCGCGTCTGCACATCCTGGACGTCATGAACGAGGCCATCGACGTTCCGGACGAGATGTCCCCGAACGCCCCCCGGATCATCACCGTCAAGATCCCGGTGGACAAGATCGGTGAGGTCATCGGCCCCAAGGGCAAGATGATCAACCAGATCCAGGAGGACACCGGCGCCGACATCACGATCGAGGACGACGGCACCATCTACATCGGTGCCCAGCAGGGCTCGCAGGCCGAGGCCGCCCGCGCCACGATCAACGCGATCGCCAACCCGACCATGCCGGAGGTCGGCGAGCGCTACCTGGGCACGGTCGTCAAGACGACCACCTTCGGTGCGTTCGTCTCGCTCATGCCGGGCAAGGACGGTCTGCTGCACATCTCGCAGATCCGCAAGCTCGCCGGCGGCAAGCGCGTGGAGAACGTCGAGGACGTGCTCGGCGTCGGCGCCAAGGTCCAGGTCGAGATCGCCGAGATCGACTCCCGCGGCAAGCTCTCCCTCATCCCGGTCGTCGAGGGCGAAGAGGCCGACGAGAAGAAGGACGACACCGACAAGTGACGTCCCGTAGTTCCGCGACGACGGCCCGCCCCTCTTCGGAGGGGCGGGCCGTCGCCCGTACCCAAACGCTTCTCAAGGGCAAGGACGGCATCGGCACCGTCCGCCGCACCGTCCTCCCCGGCGGTCTGCGGATCGTCACCGAGACCCTGCCCTCCGTCCGGTCCGCCACCTTCGGCATCTGGGCCAACGTCGGATCACGCGACGAGACGCCCACCCTGAACGGCGCGACCCACTACCTCGAACACCTCCTCTTCAAGGGCACCGCCAAGCGCACCGCCCTGGACATCTCCTCCGCGATCGACGCGGTCGGCGGCGAGATGAACGCCTTCACGGCGAAGGAGTACACCTGCTACTACGCGCGGGTCCTGGACACCGACCTGCCGCTGGCCATCGACGTCGTCTGCGACATGCTGACCGGCTCGCTGATCGCCTCCGAGGACGTCGACGCCGAGCGCGGCGTCATCCTCGAAGAGATCGCGATGACCGAGGACGACCCGGGCGACTGCGTGCACGACCTGTTCGCGCACACCATGCTCGGCGACACCCCCCTCGGCCGCCCGGTCCTCGGCACCGTCGACACGATCAACGCGCTCAGCCGCGGCCAGATCGCCCGCTTCTACAAGAAGCACTACGACCCCACGCACCTGGTCGTCGCCGCCGCCGGCAACGTCGACCACGCCACGGTCGTACGCCAGGTCCGCCGCGCCTTCGAGCGCGCCGGGGCCCTCTCCCGTACGGATGCCGTCCCGATGGCGCCCCGCGAGGGCTCCCGCACCCTGCGCACCGCGGGCAAGGTGGAGCTGCTGAACCGCAAGACCGAGCAGGCCCACGTGGTCCTCGGGATGCCCGGCCTCGCCCGCACCGACGACCGCCGCTGGGCACTCGGCGTCCTCAACACCGCCCTCGGCGGCGGTATGAGCTCGCGCCTCTTCCAGGAGGTCCGGGAGAAGCGCGGCCTGGCCTACAGCGTGTACTCGTACACCTCCGGCTTCGCCGACTGCGGCCTCTTCGGCGTCTACGCGGGGTGCCGGCCCAGCCAGGTCCACGACGTCCTGAAGATCTGCCGCGACGAACTGGACCGGGTCGCCACCCACGGCCTGGACGACGACGAGATCGCCCGCGCCATCGGCCAGCTCTCCGGCTCCACCGTCCTCGGCCTGGAGGACACCGGCGCGCTGATGAACCGTATCGGCAAGAGCGAGCTGTGCTGGGGCGAGCAGATGTCCGTCGACGACATGCTCGCGCGCATCGCGGAGGTCACCCCCGACGACGTACGGGAGGTGGCGGGCGAGCTCCTCACCCGGCGCCCCTCGCTCTCGGTCATCGGCCCGCTCAAGGACAAGCAGGCGGACCGCCTCCACGAAGCGGTCTCCTAACCCCTTAAGGAAGACAAGATGAGCAAGCTGCGCGTAGCCGTTCTCGGTGCTCGGGGCCGCATCGGCGCCGAGGCCGTACGGGCCGTCGAGGCCGCCGACGATCTGGAGCTGGTGGCGGCCCTGGGCCGGGGCGACAAGCTGGAGACCCTCACCGACGCGGGCGCCCAGGTCGCCGTCGAGCTGACCACCCCCGCATCGGTGATGGACAACCTCGACTTCTGCGTCCGGCACGGTATCCACGCCGTCGTCGGCACCACGGGCTGGACCGACGAACGGCTCGCGCAGCTGACCAACTGGCTGGAGAACTCCCCCGGGACGGGCGTCCTGATCGCCCCGAACTTCTCCATCGGCGCGGTCCTGACCATGAAGTTCGCGGAGCAGGCCGCCCGCTACTTCGAGTCCGTCGAGGTCGTCGAACTGCACCACCCGAACAAGGTCGACGCCCCCTCCGGCACCGCCACCCGCACCGCCCAGCTCATCGCGGCGGCCCGCGCCAAGGCGGGCAGCGCCCCCCAGCCGGACGCCACCACCACCGCCCTGGACGGCGCCCGCGGCGCGGACGTCGACGGCGTCCCGGTCCACGCGATCCGGCTCCGCGGACTGCTCGCCCACCAGGAGGTGCTCCTCGGAGGCGAGGGCGAGACCCTCACCATCCGCCACGACTCCCTCCACCACAGCAGCTTCATGCCGGGCATCCTGCTCGGCGCCCGCCGCGTGGTGACCACTCCCGGCCTCACGTTCGGCCTGGAACACTTCCTCGACCTGAACTGACTGAGCCCACCATGCGCGCAAAGATCACCTACATCGCCACGGCAGCCGTCCTGGTCTTCTACTTCTTCCTGGTCGGCAGCCGTGGCCTGATGCTCATCCGGCACGGCACGCTGCTCACGATCACGTTCGGCGTCGCCGTCCTGATCCTGCCGGTGATCGGCGTCTGGTTCCTCTGGAAGAACACCCAGTTCGTCCGCCGGGCCAACGTGCTCGCCGCCGAACTGGACGCGGAGGGCGGCCTCCCGGTCGACGACCTGGCCCGCACCCCGTCCGGCCGCATCGACCGGGACGCCGCAGACGCGGTCTTCACCAAGCGCCGCGAGGAGACCGAGGACGCCCCGGACGACTGGCGTGCCTGGTTCCGGCTGGCGGTCGCCTACCAGGACGCGAGGGACACCCCCAGGGCCCGCAAGGCCATGCAGCGGGCCATCGCGCTGCGCGCCTCCAGCGAGGCCGCACCCGCAAGCCCGCCCGCGGTCTCCAGCCCGTCCGGCGACTGAGGAGATCTCTCAGCCGTACGCAGGTGAGCCCGGGACCCACACGGGCCCCGGGCTCACCTGCGTACAACTGACCGATCGCTCACGCGAGCCGGTACTCATCCGCCCAAGCCTCGACCGCATCGGTCGCCCGCTCGAACGCCTCCTCGCGCCCGAGGAAGTCCGCGTTGTGATCGGTGACCAGCGGCGGCAGAGCTTCACCGTTCTGCCTGACCACGACGAGCGCCTGACCCTGGACCGTACGGGGAAGCCCCATCCACTTCACGGGCTGCTGGACCGTACGCACCGTCGACGTGCTGCTCCAGGCCACCGTGGAGGTCCGGAAGAACCCGACGCGCCGGACACCGTGACGGCTGACCCACGCGCCGACACGCAGCAGACGCAGCGCGGCGGCGATCACCGCACCGGCCAGCGCCAGACAGACGGCGGCTCCCGAAAGCGCTCCGGCCGCACCGGTGATCAGGGCCGCGAGCAGCACGAACGAGGCCAGCAGCAGGAGGGTGGCCGCCGCCGCGACCCGCCAGGGGCCGGGGCGGTAGGGCCGGCGCCAGCTGACGTGGTCGTCGAACGGCAGCGCCACGTCCTCCGCGCTCGCATCGAATGCGCGGTCGGCCGTCAGAAAGGGCAGGGGCACGACTCATCCTCACTCACAAGCACGCTCGATTGCTGTGCCCGGTGAGGCTACCGAGCGTGCCACCGGCCCGACCACCCCAGGGGGTCCGTACGAGTCAGCGGCCCTGGGACGCTTCGGACTGCTTGCCGTGGGCCGGGGCCTGGCCGGAGTCGAGCGCCGGGAGCCCCAGCAGCAGTGACCCCACCAGACCGGCGACCACGGTCAGCCCGATGAGGGACCGCCCCAGCAGCTCGGGAACGGTGGCGCGGGGGGCGGGCGGAGGAGTGACATTGCTGCGGAACCGGTCGGCCTCGGCGACGAACGAGAACGGGACGGATTCACGCCGGCGGAACATGAGGAAGCTCTCCTTGCTCTGAGTGACGGGTGCTGCTATTGAGTCAGACGTACGACGGGCCGAATCGGTGCCCGAATCGCCGTACTTGTTGGGGGAAATCCACGAACGGCTGCCCGAGGCGGCCGGGTGCACGCCCCGGCGCACCCGGCCCATCAAGACCCGTAAAGTGGTCGCCGCCCGAGCGACGCCGTCGGGCCTCCCGCACCGCCCCTGGAAGGACCCCTGTCGGTGACCGACACCCCCGAACCCGCAAAGCCCCACTTCCGCAGCGATGTCACCGTCGAGCTGGTGAAGAGCGACGCGCACGACGCGGACGTGCTGTTCGCCGCCCGGGTCTCCACCGCCGGTGAGCAGTCGCTGGAAGAGGTCACCAAGGATCCCGAGCGCTCCAAGGGGCTCATCAACTACCTCATGCGGGACCGACACGGCAGCCCGTTCGAGCACAACTCGATGACCTTCTTCGTCAGCGCCCCGATCTTCGTCTTCCGCGAGTTCATGCGGCACCGCGTCGGCTGGTCCTACAACGAGGAATCGGGCCGCTACAGGGAGCTGGATCCGGTCTTCTACGTCCCCGGAACCTCCCGCAAGCTGGTCCAGCAGGGCCGCCCCGGCAAGTACGAGTTCGTCGAGGGCACCCAGGGGCAGTACGACCTCACCACCCGCGCCATGGAGGAGTCCTACCGGGCCTCCTACGAGGCGTACCAGAAGATGCTGGCGGAGGGCGTGGCCCGTGAGGTCGCCCGCGCGGTGCTCCCGGTCGGCCTCTTCTCCTCGATGTACGCCACGTGCAACGCGCGCTCCCTGATGCACTTCCTCGGCCTGCGCACCCAGCACGAGCTGGCGAAGGTCCCGTCCTTCCCCCAGCGCGAGATCGAGATGGTCGGCGAGCAGATGGAAGCCCACTGGGCGCAGCTCATGCCGCTCACTCATGCGGCCTTCAACAAAAATGGACGCGTCGCCCCATAAGCGGTGTCCGTATTGCGGCGTTTCGAGAAGTTCATCTAGGCTGATCAAACGGACCCGGCACTGCTTGAACCCCCGAGCAGGCAGTGCCGGGCTCCTCTTCCCCGTCCCCCCCGAGGGGACCCCGCGCGCTGAGCAGCGAGTAGCGTGTTACCCATGGCTCCGATCTCCACTCCGCAGACCCCCTTCGGGCGGGTCCTCACCGCTATGGTCACGCCCTTCACGGCGGACGGCGCTCTCGATCTCGACGGCGCCCAGCGGCTCGCCGCCCACCTGGTGGACGCAGGCAACGACGGCCTGATCATCAACGGCACCACCGGTGAGTCCCCGACCACCAGTGATGCGGAGAAGGACCAGCTCGTACGGGCGGTGCTCGAAGCCGTCGGCGACCGAGCCCATGTCGTCGCGGGCATCGGGACCAACGACACCCGCCACAGCGTCGAGCTCGCCCGGACAGCCGAGCGCACCGGCGCCCACGGCCTCCTCGCGGTCACGCCGTACTACAACAAGCCCCCGCAGGAGGGCCTGCTGCGGCACTTCACGGCGATCGCCGACTCCACCGGCCTGCCCGTGATGCTGTACGACATCCCCGGCCGCAGCGGCGTCCCGATCGACACGGAGACCCTCGTACGGCTCGCCGAGCACCCCCGGATCGTCGCGAACAAGGACGCCAAGGGCGACCTGGGCCGCGCCAGCTGGGCCATCGCCGAGTCCGGGCTCGCCTGGTACTCGGGCGACGACATGCTCAACCTGCCGCTCCTCTCGGTCGGCGCCGTCGGCTTCGTCTCCGTGGTCGGCCACGTGGTCACCCCGGACCTGCGGGCCCTGATCGAGGCCCACCTGAGCGGCGACGTCCAGAAGGCGACCGAGATCCACCAGAAGCTGCTCCCGGTCTTCACGGGCATGTTCCGCACCCAGGGCGTGATCACCACGAAGGCGGCCCTCACCCTCCAGGGCCTCCCGGCGGGCCCCCTGCGCCTGCCCCTTGTCGAACTCACCGCCCAGGAGACGGGTCAGCTCAAGATCGACCTCGCCGCCGGCGGGGTACAGCTGTAACCACGGACTTCACAACTGAACAGCCGAACAGGCGAGGCGACTCGCCCGAGCACCACCCAAGACAACAGCAAGTGCACGAATGACATGCGCGCCACGTGCCTCAGCGGTACGTGGCGTGCGTGGTAAGGAGAGTCTTTTGAGTCATCCGCACCCTGAACTCGGTACGCCGCCGAAGCTTCCGAAGGGCGCCCTGCGGGTCACCCCGCTCGGCGGCCTGGGCGAGATCGGCCGCAATATGACGGTCTTCGAGTACGGCGGCCGCCTGCTCATCGTCGACTGCGGCGTGCTCTTCCCCGAGGAGGAGCAGCCGGGCATCGACCTGATCCTCCCGGACTTCACCACGATCCGGGACCGCCTGGACGACATCGAGGGCATCGTCCTCACACACGGCCACGAGGACCACATCGGTGGCGTCCCCTACCTGCTGCGCCTCAAGCCGGACATCCCCCTCATCGGTTCCAAGCTCACCCTCGCGCTGATCGAGGCGAAGCTCCAGGAGCACCGCATCCGCCCCTACACCCTTGAGGTGCAGGAGGGGCAGCGCGAGCGCATCGGAGCCTTCGACTGCGAGTTCATCGCGGTCAACCACTCCATCCCGGACGCCCTGGCCGTCGCCATCCGCACCCCTGCGGGCCTGGCCGTCGCCACTGGTGACTTCAAGATGGACCAGCTCCCGCTGGACGGTCGTCTCACCGACCTGCACGCGTTCGCGCGGCTCAGCGAGGAGGGCATCGACCTCCTTCTGTCCGACTCCACGAACGCCGAGGTCCCCGGCTTCGTGCCGCCGGAGCGGGACATCTCCAACGTCCTGCGCACGGTCTTCGCGAACGCCCAGAAGCGCATCATCGTGGCGAGCTTCGCCAGCCATGTGCACCGCATCCAGCAGATCCTGGACGCCGCCCACGAGTACGGCCGCAGGGTCGCCTTCGTCGGCCGCTCGATGGTCCGCAACATGGGCATCGCCCGCGACCTCGGCTACCTCAAGGTCCCCGGGGGCCTGGTCGTCGACGTCAAGACCCTCGACGACCTCCCGGACGACGAGGTCGTGCTGGTCTGCACGGGCTCGCAGGGCGAGCCGATGGCGGCCCTCTCCCGGATGGCCAACCGCGACCACCAGATCCGGATCGTCCCCGGCGACACGGTGATCCTGGCGTCGTCCCTGATCCCGGGCAACGAGAACGCGGTCTACCGCGTGATCAACGGCCTGACCCGCTGGGGCGCCAACGTCGTCCACAAGGGCAATGCCAAGGTCCACGTCTCGGGCCACGCCTCGGCCGGCGAGCTGCTGTACTTCTACAACATCTGCAAGCCGAAGAACCTGATGCCGGTCCACGGCGAATGGCGCCACCTGCGGGCCAACGCCGAACTGGGTGCCCTTACGGGCGTCCCCAAGGACCACATCGTCATCGCCGAGGACGGCGTGGTCGTCGACCTCATCGACGGCAAGGCCAAGATCGTCGGCAAGGTCCAGGCCGGTTACGTCTACGTCGACGGCCTCTCCGTCGGCGATGTCACCGAGACTTCCCTCAAGGACCGCCGCATCCTCGGCGACGAGGGCATCATCTCGGTCTTCATCGTCGTGGACAGCTCCTCCGGCAAGCTCGTGGGCGGCCCCCACATCCAGGCCCGGGGCTCCGGCATCGACGACGGCGCCTTCGGCGCGGTCACCCCGAAGATTCAGGAAGCCCTGGACAAGTCGGCCCAGGACGGCGTCATGGAGCCTCACCAGCTCCAGCAGATGGTCCGCCGAGTCGTCGGTAAGTGGGTGTCCGACACCTACCGTCGGCGCCCGATGATCCTTCCGGTCGTCGTCGAGGTCTGACCCTTCCACGCCGCCCGACCTGGAGCGGGGCCCCCGATTTGCATCGGGGCGCCCCGCTCCAGTACGTTTACGTCTCCGCCTGAACGGGAAGCACCGCGCGCACTCGTGCGCCCGGGGCACCCGAACGGGGCGGAAATTCCGACTCAGAATCTCTGATAAAGTCGGGTCCGCCGAAAGGCAAAGGCCCTCCACAGGCCACCGGAAGTCGAATTCGGACCGGAAACGGAACGAAAGAGAGTCTGGTAAAGTTGGAACCGCCGGAAAGGGAAAACGCGAAAGCGAAGAACCTCGAAAGCACCC
>NZ_JBVIPK010000028.1:0-24402 GCF_055577965.1 Streptomyces sp. NPDC033165 | reverse complement strand
CCGTCCGCATCCCGTGCCGGGGACGGTGGGAGACCTTCTCCACAGGCCAGCAGGCGGTCAACCGGTCCCACGCGAAGATCCGGGCCCTGGTCGAGAAGGCCGTCGCCACCCTCAAGTCCTGGCGGCTCCTGCGCAAACTACGGTGCTCGACCACCCGGATCACCAGCCTCGTCCAGGCCGTCCTCACCCTTCATCTGACCAGCTCAGAGTGAGGTTGGAAAAGGCTCACTGATCTGTACCCAGGCAAAGGGGCACCTTAATGGGTAGAATTCTTAAGCAGTTGACGGCAGTTCGTTGGGGTGACTTGTCGCATGCCAACGGTTCAGCGGGTGATATTCCTGCTCTGCTGTCGCGGGTGGCTTGGGGTGATGAGGTGAATGCGCGAGCGGCGATAGATGAATTGTCGGACAAGGTCTGTTCGCTCGGATTAGTGGTATCTGAGGCCGCGCCGGTCGTAGTCCCATTTCTTGTGGAGTTGGCAGACCATCCCGAGGTGCAGTGTCAAGTGGAAGTGCTTGAACTGATTGCTTCGATTTACGAAACCACACAGTGGGAAGAGGCCTCAGTCGCAGCCGATCCGAGATATCGTTTGAACTTGAGTGAGAAGGTGGCATGGGAAGCCTCAGCTAAAGCGGTTGTGCTGGCCCACAGGCGGTCCTTCGAAGTTCTTGCTCTGGACTCGGACCACGAAGTGGTGGCTGCCGCTAGTTGAATTCTTTCGCGGTGGGTCACGAGCTGAAGGAGGGGGTTAAGGGGGGTATCTGTTCTGTGTGGGTAATTCGGTATGGGCTGGAAGGGTGGGATAATGGTGAATTTTGTCGGAGGGGGGCCCTTGTTGGGGGGTGCCCCGGGCCCATCATCGCTCAGTCTGTGTGGTTGTAGAAAGCCGTAGAATTTTTCCTGATCATAACGGTAGACGCAATCTCCTCGGCTGCACCATATTTCCCTGCGGCTCAAGGGCAGTTGAGAGAGGGGCTTGGACAGGCAAGGGCGGCAGGTCGTGCGGGAGGTAGGCCCACTGGCAGCCGGTCCGGCCCTGGTAGAGGATCGCGTTGACGATCTCCCGCATCGCATAGGCGCCCCGGTGGCCGCTGACCGAGCGATGCCGGTCCTTCCATGCGGCGATCACCGGCTCGATCAACGACCACTGCTCGTCCGATATGTCGCTCGGATACGGCTTGCGTTCACTCGTATCACCACACCAGCAGATGAGCGGCTGAGGGCCAGGGCTTCGGCGTAGTTGTGTGACGTCCGTTTTGTGTTCATGCGAGGCCGAGGAGTGCGAGCGGGCGGCGAGGGTCACGGGCGTTGCGGCGGAGACCTGCCGCGGTGTTCTTCGTTCCGGCTGCCCGGAGTGCCCCGATAGCGAGGTTGCGCCAGGTGGTGGCTATCGCGCGGGGTGCGTTGCCGGTCCGCAGTTGGGAGGCGTCCTCGGCGAAGGTGGTGTCGCGGACGTGGTGCAGGGCTTCGATCGTCCAGTGGTCGCGGACGAGTCGGGCGAGCTGGGCCGGAGTGGCCTGCTCGGCGGTCAGGCTGGTGACGGCGTGGACCGTCGTGACGGTGGTCTTGCCGGTCTTGCCGGTCTTGCCGGTCTTGCCGGTCTTGCCGGTCTTGCGGTCGGTGCGCCGGCGCTTGATCTGGGCGGCCTGGCGGGCTCCGGGGAAGGGGAGGCTGTTCACGGTGGCGACCTTGATCCGGCGGATCTCGGAGCGGCCGTGGCCGGTTCCCCGGGTGCGGCCCTGAAGCGGGGTGTCCTTCCAGGGAAGGGACTTGAGCTGTCGGCGCAGCTTCTTCTGGTTGCCCTTGACGATCACGATGTAGTGGGCGGCCCGGTCGAGGAGGTAGTCGGCGTGCTCGCGCTGGGTGTGCATGGCGTCGCTGGTCACGATGGCTCCTGCCAGGTCGGCGAGGGTGTCCAGCAGTGGCTGGAAGCAGGTGATCTCGTTTGTCTTCTCGCCGACGTCCATCTGGGCCAGGACGAGGCCGGTGGCGTGTTCCAGTGCGGCGAGCAGGTGGATCTTGCGGCCGTTCGTTTTTGCCGCGCTGTGCAGGCTCTTGCCGTCCACTGCGAGGCCACGCGGCCCGGTCGCCTTCGGGAGACGGTCGGCGAGCCAACGTCCGACTGCCCGGTCCAGGGCGTCGCCGTGAACGCGGGCCAGCAGCCGGCGGACCATGCTCTCGGCGGGCGGCACCCGCATGGGCAGGAGCGGATCGGGGTTCGCACCGACCTGTTCCAGCACATGCCCAGGGGCATCGGCGATTCGTTCGCCGACCGTCAGCAGCGAGGTCGCTCCGGCCGGCACCGCGCACGCGGTGAGAGCGAGCACGACGGCCAGGCGGTGGCGCACCCCGCGTGGGTCACGGGGGCCCGGCACCTCGGCCAGCCGTTCCAGCAGGCCCGGGAGCTCCTCGGTCCGACCCGCGGATTCTCGCGCAGTTGGTCAAGGGCGGGCGGGATCAGAGATGATGCGTCGGCAGGCACGGTCTTCCACTTGGATCACGGGGCGTGGAGAACTCCATGATCTTGGAAGCCGTGCCTGTCACGTTCCGAGAACACCGCCGCTGAGCTGGCAGTCCGCCACGAACCGGGCATCACACGACTGCGCCGAAGCCCTGGGCTGAGGACCGGCGGATTCGGCCCCGCACTCACACCATCAGGCGACGGCAGAGCCGCCCGTAACCTCACGAACTGCCCTCTGACAAGACTGCCCAGTCCTGCAAGGCAGCCATCACCCTCGCATCGATCCTGATGTGGGCCTGACACTTTGACGACAACTCCTAGCGGCCTGCCGTCGGCGTGCCTGTCGGGTGCCACTCGCGGCGCGGGAGGCCGAAGACCCAGGAGTCGGAGACGTCGCCGTTGACGATGCAGTCCTCGCGGAGTGTGCCTTCGCGCACGAAGCCGAGCTTCCCCAGGACCCGGGCGGACGCCACGTTGCGGGTGTCCGTCTCGGCCTGGACGCGGTTCAGGTCCAGGGTGTCGAACGCCCACTGCAGAACGGCGTGCGCGGTCTCCGTGGCGTAGCTGTGGCCCCACGCGGCGGCGTCAAAGGCGTAGCCCAGGGACGCGCTGCGGAAGTCCGGGTTCCAGCTGGTCAGGCCGCACCACCCGATGAACGCGCCGTCGGAGACGCGGTCGACGGCTACCCGCGCTCCCGTCCCTTCCTCCTCGATCGTCCGGCAGGTCGCGATGAAGCGCTGGGCGCGGGCCGGTTCGGTCCAAGGCGGGGAGTCCCAGTAGCGCAGCACATAAGCGCTGCTGTGCAGCGCGTAGAGTGGCGCCGCGTCGCCGTCGGTGAACGGCCGCAGTCGCAGGCGGGCGGTGTGCAGCTCAGGTGTGGGCAACGGCATGCCGAGCATCCTGCCGCGTCACGCTCGCCCCAGGCCATCCATTTATCCATCGCACCCCTCCAGCAACCTTTTCGCGCCCGTGCTGCTGTCGAGACCCATGAACATTTCGATTCTCTCTCGGGCGACGCCAGCCTCCCCAACCGGTGTACATCCGTTGCCCGTCTCACGAACAGAGCCACTGCGCTGGCAGCTCACCGCGGACGACCGTGAACTCGAAGCGCTGAAGGTCTATGCCGAGGGTCCGTGCGAGGACACCATCGTCCGCTACACACCGGCCGCCTGATCCCGCTCGTCTGCTGAGGTTTCCTGCTGCCGGTGCCTTGCCCCGCTCTCGGTTTCCCCTGGCGGCGGCGTCGGGGGGCGCGGGACGGTGAGGTGATGGACGGTTTGTCAGCTGCCCCGGGGCCCCACTGCTATGGCGGTGGGGCCTTTCATCATGTTCCAGGTCCAGGCGCGACACACCGGTGGCCGCGGCGTGTTCCCGGTACGCGGCCTGCACCGTGTCCGCAGTCGCGTACGTCCGTGCGTACTCCCGCCGAGCAGCGGCTCGCCCGACGGCCGGTCGGATTCCGCTCCGTGTTGCCGCCGGGGTGTCGCCTGCAAAACGTCCCGCGCCCCCGGGCGGTGGGCCAGGGGGCGCGGGACGATGGACTCATGGGTGGGATGTCAGGTGGTGGTGGCCCAGTCGATGCCGAGTGCGGCGAGCTGTTCGCGCTGCTCGGCGCTGAGCTTCTCCCGCCTGCTGCGGGTGTTGCTGATCCAGGTGCCCAGCCGGACGGGTCCGTGGGGTGTCTGTTCGATGTGGGCCCTTGGTACGACGACCCGCCCTTCCCGGGCGGCGTACTGGGTCAGAGCGGTGATTCCCCGCTCGAACGCCGAGCCCTTCCCGCTCTTCCCGGCCGGGGTGGCCGGGGTGGTGTCGGTCCGGCGCTTGAGCCCGAGTGCCTCCAGGCGCGTGCGCTGCTTGGGCAGGAGGGTGTCCCAGACGTGGGGGTCGGTCTGCTTGGTGGTCCAGGTGCCGACGTCGATGCCGTTGACGGTGACGCCGGGCAGCAGTTCGGCCGGGCGGCCCTGTTCCTCACCGAGGAGGCGGCGGGCGGCGGCGTAGTGGCGCTGCCACTCGACCGGCCATTCCGCCGGGTTCCATTCCGGGTCGATGGCCTCCAGCGCCCGGCGGCGTTCCTCGGCGCGTTGGGGGTCGGTGCCCATGCCTCCCGGGCGGCGGAGGTTGCTGAGCCACTGGCCTACCGCGATTCCGTCCCAGACGGTGTTCCTGGGGCAGGCCAGGCTGCCGTGGACGGCGTGGTAGGCGCAGGCCGCGTTCAGGTTCTTCCAGAACGCGGCGTCGCCGACCGACCAGACCATGCCCACTTCGTTCAGGAGGTCGGTGCGCCACGCCTTGAGCGTCCCGGCCTTGAACGCCCGGCGCTGCTCGCTGACCCAGGTGCCCAGCCCGTAGGTGGCGCCGTCGCTGCCCAGCTCGACGGTGGTTTCGCTGGGGACCTGCGCGTGCCCTTGCTCCCGCACCCAGGTGCGCAGCGCGTTGTACCCGGTGAGCCAGACCTCGCTGTCGGGGCGCAGGACGCGGGTGCGCAGGAACAGTGCGATCGCCTGCGGGTCGCGGGAGAGGGAGAATCGCAGCAGGGGTGTTGTGACGGGCGCGATGCCCGGCGCGGCGTCGGGTCCGCCGTCGCCCTGGCCTTCGTCGTCCTCGCTTTCTTCTGCACCACCCTGTTCATGGTCGCTGTCGTCCTCGGTGCTGGCCGCCGCGGACTCCCGCTCGTCGCCCTGGCCGTCGTCCTCGTTGTCCTGGTCGTCGTTCTCGTCGGCCGCAGTCTCCTGCTGCGGGTCGAGGGCGAGTACGGACGTGGTCTGCCCGCGCGTGGTGGTGGTGGGCAGCGCCATGCGCTGGATGATTCGGTCATCGTGTGCACGGAGGCCTTGGAGGATCGCGACCAAGCCGCGGTAACTGGGGGACGCCATCATGTCGCCGGGGTCCTCGCCGGGCTCCAGAAACACCGGCACGATGATGCGGCTGATCTTGCCGTCGCCGGGTTCCTGGCGCAGGGCCCTCCCGATGATCTGCACCACTTCCACCGGCGAGGAGCGGGTATCGGCGAAGACGACTGCCTGCACTCCGCGCTTGCCGCAGATGTCGACTCCTTCCCCGAGGACCCGGCAACTGGCCAGGAAGGACAGCTCGCACACCCACCCCTCGGCGTCGAGTCCGTCGGCGTATCGGGCGAGGACGTTACGGCGGTGGGTGGCGGGGTGTTCGCCGGAGAGCCACTCCGCACCGACCCGGGCCGGGTAGGCGGCGGGGTCGGCAGCGTGGAGGCGGGCCGCGGTCTGCGGCATCGCCCGCGCGAAACTCATCGCGTCCAGCGTCCGGGAGTGGAACGTCATGTACGAGCGCACGCCGGACTCGTCGGCGTGCTTGAGGAGCGCGGCCTGGAGCGCGGCGAGCCGGCGGCCCCGCCGCTCCTCCATCGACGCGTCCTCGCTGAGCGGTGAGGGGTCGCGGATCTCCAGTACGTCCACCTCGAACCGGGCAAGGACTTCCCTCTCCACACTCTCCATGAGCCCGGTTTCGTGGAGGACCGGCCCGTACAGGTCGACGTCGTCCATCGAGGCGACGAGCCGCCCGCCCAGCACCTCACCGCCGCCCGGGGTATCGGCCGCGCCGAGCTGGTCGCCGTCGGCCTCCGCGCCGTCCGTCGTGCGGGGGGCTGCTTCCCACAGGCGGGGGGTCGCGGTCATGTAGAGCCGCCGTGCTGCAGGGATGCGGTCCTGGTGGTGGACGGACGCCCACGCCTTCGAGCCGTCACCCGACGTGCGGTGCGCCTCGTCGACCACCACCAGGTCGAGCGGGGCCATTTTCTGCCCGTAGGAGCCGCGCAGCGCCCGTTCCAGCACGCCCGGCGCGGTGGCGTCCGGGGTGTCGCCCTGGTCGTCGGCAAGGCCCTGCCCGGCCAGACTCGCGTACGTCGCGAAGACCAGCAACGGCCCCGAGTTGGCCCACAGGGCAAGCTGCGTCGGGTTCGTCGTGCACCGCACCCCGAGCGCCTCCAGCAGCGGGTCCGCGCCCAGCGAGCACACTGCGACGGCCGGGCCGTTGTGCCCGGCCCGGCGCCACGCCTCGATCGTCTGCGTCAGCAGGTCCAGCGTGGGGACCAGCACGCCGATCATCCTGTTCGGGCACAGCCGGAGTGCGGCGATTGCGGCGGTGATGGTCTTGCCGGTTCCGGTGGCCATGTGGACCTGTCCGCGCAGCCCGCCCACGGGCATGGTCCCGTCGGCCGGCAGGGACAGGCCCGACACGATCCGGTCGACGGCCTCGACCTGGTGCGGCCGGAGGGTGATCCCGGACCTGTCCGCCTGCGGTGTCTGCTGCACGTTCATCGCTCCTCAATCGGCATGGGCATCCGGCCCGGGTGAACGGGGCGACGGACACCGCCCCGTCATCATCGACGGTCACCCGCTCGGCGAGCTGGGCCAGTACCTCGTTGGGGGGGGCAGACCGGCCCGCGACGCCGCCGCACGGATGCGCCGCCCGGCAGGCGCGCTCACCCAGAGTTCGGCGCGCAGCTCGTCCCTGCGCGGTCATGCCCGCCGTCTGGCGTCTCGTACCTGGTCACGTGCGATGTCCTCCGGAGTCCGGATCACTGCGCCCATCCTCCCGGCTGTCACCAACTGTCCAATGAGCGTCCAATGTATCACCATGTGACGTCCAATTGCGGTACAGTTATCGTTATGAGTGAAGAGAACAGCGTGGAAGCACTGCTGGAAGAGGCCCGTCTCGCCGCCGCGATGCCGCCCCCCGAGGAGCGGTTCCGGCTGCGCGAGGCTGCCGGGTTCTCCCGGGCGCACATCGCTGCGACGGTCGGTGTGGGCCGGTCGACGATTGCGAACTGGGAGACCGGTGTCTCCGCCCCGACCCCGCCCGCCCGCCTGCCGTACCTGCGGATCCTGAAGGGCCTCGCGGAGATCTACCCGCCCCCCGCCACCCCCGGGGAGCCGGTCGCCGCCCTGTTCACCGACCAGCCGTACGGACCCGCTCCCACGCAGGCCGCCGCCGAGACGCCCGCCGTCGCGGCGCCTGCCGCGCTGACCGGGCTGGAGACGCTGCGCGGTCCGGACGGCCGCGCGATCGAGGGCGACCCGGGCCCGTGCGTCCGCTGCGGTGTCGAGACGACCTACCAGTCGACCGACGGCCGTCCGCTCCACTCCGGGGCGATGTGCCAGCCCACCACCACCGCACAGCCCCCGGCCGCGCCCGCAGCTGTACCGTCCACTCCTGCCCCGACCGCCGTCCCGGCTGCCCCGGTTCCGGCGGCTGCGGTGTCGCCGGTCCCGGCCCGGGTACCGACCCGCCCGCAGCGCCGGTCCAAGAGCGCCGAGCGCGCCGAAGCGGACCTCATGGGCCTGATCCGGGGCGCGGTCGAGCAGGAAGCCGAGCGAGCCGGCGGGGACGAGGACGCCGCGCTCAAAGCCCTGATCGGCCGGGCGATCCCCGACGTGATGCACCTGTTCAACGAAACCCGCGCCACGGCCCGCTACGAATACACCGCCTACCCGGCGCTCCCGGACGTCCTGCACAAGCCCTCGAAGCGTGAGCCGGATCAGATCTGGGAGGCCCGCCCCGCCTACAACAACCCCGCCTACTCCCTCCGCGCCCCCGAGCGGGACATCAAGGTCACCGCCCTCGACGTCAACGCCGCCTACCTGTCCGCGCTCAAGGTGTGGCTGCCGATCGGGAAGCTGGAGCACACCACCGGACCGGACGGCGTCGGCCCCAAGCGCAGCGGGGTCCACCTGATCACCCCCGCCCCCTGGACCCACCCCCACCTCCCCGACCCGCTCGGCGACCGCGACACCCCCGGCGCCCTCTGGACCACCGACGCCACCCTGCGCCTCCTGCTGCGCCTGTCCGGCCCCAAGTGGGGTCTCACCCAGGCCCCGACCGTTCACGAAAGCTGGACGTCCGGCGCCACGGAGAACTTCCTCGACGCCCTACGCAAGCTCCTGGTGGCGGCGCGGTCGGAGGCGATCGCCGCCGGGGACGCGTTGACGCTGGAGTACGTCAAGGCCATGTACAGCAAGTTCGTGTCCACGATGGGGGAGTCGGTCCACAACCGGGAGATGGTCCGCCCGGACTGGATGCACTTGATCCACTCCCAGGCGTTCGCGCTGCACTGCGGCCGGGCGTACAAAGCCCACCAGGCCGGGCTGGACGTCGTCGCGCTGAAGCACACCGACGAACTGCACGTCATCGGGGACTGGCGGCAGGTGTTCACCGAGGGCCGGGGCGTGTCCGAGCTGAAGATCAAGCAGGGTGACGGCAAGGCGGCCGGTGAGTACATGGTCGGGAAGGTGGGCGGCTGATGGCCGGACGGTGGATGGACTTCGGGAAGTACGGCGCGGCTGGCGCACCTGGCGGCGAGGCGCTCGGCATCGCCATGGAGAGCATGGTGCACGGCATCAGCTCGCCCGTGGACAGTGAGCGCGGTCTCGCCGCCCGCCTCAACTACCTCACCAAGTCGGATGCCGGGTACGAGGCGATGGACCGGGCCGGGGTCCACGTCTCCCCCCGCACCCTGATGGCCTGGCTCGCCGAGGAACGCACCCCGAACAAGGCCAACCTCGCCCGCCTGGACGCGGCGTACTGGGACCTGCGCCGCCGCAACGTCGCCGCCGACCTCAAGCACCGGCTGAACAACAACGGGCGGGGGACCCGAGTGGAGATCAACCCGGTCAACCAGGGCGGGGTGGAGCAGAAGTACCGGCGCGACCTCGCCCCGCGCAGCGTCAACGTCCGTGGAGTGTGGGACCGGGCCGTGGACGCGTGGATGGACGACGACCAGGACGAGCTGGACGCGGTCTGGGACGAAGTCCTCGACCTCATCGGCTCGGACTACGACGGCTACAGCTACGTGTCCTCGATCGGCTGGGCCGCCTGACCGCAGTCCCGGACAAGGTCCGACCCGGTAATGCAGTCGGCGGGTGCGAAGCGGCACGCGGCCGATGACCTCCTGGAGGCGGAGCGGCCAGAGGAGACAGCTCTCCGGCTAGGGCCTGTCGTCAAAGTGATCTTGGATTGTGGACCATGGAGTGGTGATACGCCGCCATGAACTGTCCGATGCCGAGTGGGACCTCATACGCCCGTTGCTGCCCCGGCCCGCGCTGGGGCGGCCCCGGCTGGACGACCGGATGGTCCTCAACGGGATCGTGTGGAAGTTCCGCACCGGTGTCCCCTGGCGGGATGTGCCCGAACGGTACGGCCCGTGGACGAGTCTCCACACCCGCTTCCGCCGCTGGACTGCGGACGGCACGTTCGAACGGATGCTGCGGGCCGTGCAGGCGAAGGCGGACGCGGCGGGTGACATCGACTGGCTGGTGTCGGTCGACTCCACCATCGTCCGCGCCCATCACCACGCCGCCGGGGCCCGAAAAGGGGGTGCCAAAGCCCGGCCCTCGGCCGGTCCAGAGGCGGACTGACCAGCAAGATCCATCTCGCCTGCGACGCTATCGCCGCCCGCTCGCATTCATTCTGACCGGCGGGAACACCAATGACTGCACCCAGTTTACCGCCGTGATGGAGGCGATACGGGTGCCCAGGATCGGTCCGGGCGGGCCCCGGGTGAGGCCCGATCACGTCATCGGCGACAAGAGCTACAGCTCCAAGACGATCCGCGCCTGGCTGCGGCGCCGCGGCATCAGGCACACCATCCCGGAGCGGTCCGACCAGGTCTGCAACCGGGCCCGCAAGGGCAGCCTCGGCGGCCGCCCTCCGGCCTTCGACACGAAGGTCTACAAGCACCGCAACGTCGTGGAACGGTGCTTCAATCGCCTCAAGTAGTGGCGAGGCATCGCCACCCGCTACGACAAGACCGCCCAGTCCTACACCGCAGCCATCACCCTCGCATCGATCCTGATGTGGGCCTGACACTTTGACGACAACTCCTAGGGAACGAGAACGTTCGCATCCTCGTCGAGGCAGAGCGGATAGCTGCCGACCGCACGGAAGACGGCAGCCCGGGAAGCGCAGGACGAGAAGGTCGCAGCCGCGCTGGAGGCAGCCCAACTGCGCGAGCAGGCCGCTCGCGCCGGGGCCGCCACCGCCGCTCCTCGCCGGCCGCTCCGGCTCCTGCCCGGCCGGACGCCCGCTGCCCGCCTGCCCGGCAACGGACGGCACCACCTGGCCCGCTCCAGTGCGGGCATCAGCGCCCACACCGTCCGCTGTACGTCCGCAATGTGCCCGGCCTGCGCAGCGAGCTGCTCCGCCCGGATGCCGAGCTGCGCTCGGAGGCAAGCCCTCCGGCCTCGGCCAGCAGACGCCCGTCCTCCGCCTCAGCCACCACCAAGGCATGCTCGTGCCGCACCTGCTCCAACTCGCCCGCAGCGCACTGACGGCCGTGCCCGTGCTCCTGGTGGTGACAGCGGTACAAAGCAGAGGTTCCGCTGCCCTTTCTGCGATGCCTTCGCAGCCGGCTACGGAGCCTTGCTCGCGGGTGGAGGCGTGATGGACGGTTCGATCGTCGACCGGACGTAGATCCGCGTGGTACCGGGTGTGAACTCGTGGGCGAAGAGGTCGACACAGCGTTCGAGGTATTTGCCCTCCGGGGACGCCAGGTCGTCCGGGCACAGGCTGGCCTTCCGCAGGCCCTGGACGAACGTCTCCGGTTCGGGCAGTCCGAGGTGACCGAAGGCAGCGGCGGGCCGGTAGCCCTTCTCCTCGGGGTGAGAGTTCCCGATCATCTCGGTGCCGCTCCGGATGAGCCGGCCGGTGTACCGCTCCGCGTCCTCGCTCGGCAGAACGAAGGCGAGCAGACCGGTGTCGTAACGCTGGCCGGTCTTGTAGCCCGACCGCCGGTCCGAGGCTGCCTCCGGAATGCGGATACCGAGCTGGTCGCTCATCCAGGCGGGCGTGGCTCCTTCTTCCCAGCAACACGTCATTTCCTGGTCCGTCAGGTCCGACGACACGTCATCGGCGACCCAGGACACCACACCGATCGCGGTGGCGACGCAGGCGAGGAACACCGCAACGACGACGACTGCGACCGGCACACGACGGCGGCGCACGGGCTGCGTGTCGGCAGAGGTCTGGGGGGAGGCGTCCATCAGTGATCCTCTATCGCGCTTCCTGCTGCTCACGACCCGGATCCGTCCGGTCGCCCTCGCGGCCCGGCTGGTCCGGCTGCGGTAGAGAACCCTGGTTCGGGGCGGGTCCGCCCAGATCGTAGTGCTTGACGGAGCTGCTGCCCGCCATGTCGAACTCCCGGGCGATGCCCGTGGTGTGGAGGCGGGCCATCTGACCATCCGGAATGCTCATGTCGCTGCCCCACGGGAGATCGATGGTCACGCCTTTACTCTCGTCCCAGTTGTAGCGGTCCCAGGCGTTGGCCTGGTAGTCGAGACCGACCTTGGGCTGTCCGTTCTCGTCCGGCACGACGGTGACCACCCCGGTCACGTTCGACCGGGTGGACCCCACTGAGCCTTTTCCATCATCGTTCTGAGCTGGTCAGATGAAGGGTGAGGACGGCCTGGACGATGCTGGTGATCCGGGTGGTCGAGCACCGCAGTTTGCGGAGGAGGCGCCAGGACTTGAGGGTGGCGACGGCCTGCTCGACAAGGGCCCGGATCTTGGCGTGGGACCGGTTCACCGCCTGCTGGCCTGCGGAGAGGGTCGCCCATCGTCCCCAGCACGGGATTCGGACCGTGCCGCCGGCGCCCCGGTAGCCCTTGTCGGCCCAGCACCGCATGCTGGCCTCGGCGAGAGCGTCGATGATGCCGTGTTCGCGGGCCGCGCCGATGTCGTGGACGGCGCCTGGCAGGGCCGGTGAGGCCCACAGCAGTCGGCCGAAGGGGTCGGCGAGGACCTGCACGTTCATCCCGTGCTTCCTGTGTTTGCCGGAGTAGAACGGCCGGTCCGCGGCGATACGGTCGATCGGCAGGAGCGTGCCGTCCAGGATCAGGTACGCCTTCATCGACGCGGTCCGCACCGCGTCGGCGAGGCTGGGTGCAAGAGCGGCCAGCAGATCGACGGCTTCGGTGACGTAGCGGTACGCGGTCGTGGTTCCGACGCCGGACCCGGTCGCGAGCTGGGCGTAGGTGTGGCCCACCCGCAGATGGGCGAGGGTGAGCAGGGCCTGGCGGCCGCCACTCAGGCGCCGCCACCGGGAGCCGATGGCGCGGCGGTGGCACCGCAGCTGCTGTGTGAGGAAGCGGAGGGCGGAGCTGGACACCTCGACGCCCGGCGGGTAGACAAGCATGTGAAGCCTCTGGCGGAGACGGTTCTCTTGGTCGAAAACCCATCTACCAGGGGCTTCATCACGTCGTCAGCCCAACAGCCTTACGCCCGAACCAGGTTGGAAAGGGCTCACTGCGTAGAACCAGTTGTTGTCGACATCCGGCGTGAAGGCGAAGTCCCGGTTTCCGGTCTCCACCGGCATCGAGACGGGTTGGCCGCCATTGCGCCGGAACTCCGCGAGAGCGTCGTCGCGCCAAGCCGCCTGATGTTCCCTGATGCCGTCCTCGATGTGCGCGTTGAAGCTGGGCACGTCCGACATCATCTTGTCGACGGGCAGATCCATGTCCGTCCCGCTATTCCCGAGGTAGTGCGCCATGTGCCGCGCGGCGTCGTTGTCGCCCTTCCAGTCGGCGGCCTCGGCGATCAGGTTCATCTTCTCCCGGGTCCTGCGCTCCTCGGCTCCCGGATCTTCGACACCGTGGGGGCCGGAGCCCCGGTCGGGGGAGGCCTTCTTGATGGTCGGAGTGAGCAGTCCCGCCGCGAGAAGGCCGTCCTTGTGCCCGGTCCACAACTCCGCACGAGCCTCGGGGCTCAGCGATGTCCACAGCCGCCGCAGCTCGGCCCGCTGCGCCGTGTTCGCATCGCCCTCGAGAGAGGCGAGCTTGGTGGCGCGGGCGAGTTGGTCCTCGTCGAGCGAGGTGTACGTCGCGTGCCCCGCGTTGTGCGGGTCACCGCCGTGGCTTCGCTTCAGCGCGCGGGTCACGGCGGCGTCGATCTCCGCCGCGTGCGCCACCAGACCCGTGAGGGTATCGGCGTACCACTGCATCAGGTCCTTGGTCCGCTGGGACGTGCCTTCCACACCGCAGAAGGCCTCCATGACCTTTCACGGTCCCGTTGGGACCGTCCGACACCACCAGCCCCGGATCAGGGCCCGCCGACCGGTCAGGATCGCCCTTGCGGGCTTCCGCGGAAAGCTCGCGCGCACGCTTCTGCACGCGCGTCAGTTCGGCGTGACCGTCCCGCAGGACTGACGCAATGCTCTGCGCCTCCACCTGGAGATCCGCGACCTCCTTGACCGCCTTGCGGACGAACTCCTTGGTGACGCTCGCATTCAGCCCAGCCCAGTCGGCTCCGTCGGACAACTGCAGGAGACCGCTGTAGACCTCGGCCCTCAGCCTTTTCAGACCGGCCGCCGTTGAGGACCAGTCGTCGGCCGCCGAGCTCAGCTTGCCCAGGTCGGCTTCGATCAGATCCGTGTACGAGAACGCCCCCATGCTGTCCCGCTCCCCCTGATCACTTCACGTACTTCTGCAACTCCGACACCGGCACGGCGGATCCGTCCCGCCCCCGGAGCGTGGCGGCGATCTCCACCTCGTCGTTGGCGTGCGACTTCTTCGAGTAGTCCAGGTGGTTGGAGATATGCGCGAACATCTGCAGGACCGTCTTCACCTGCGAAGTCCAGACTTCGAGCGTGGTGTACAACTCGCCACCCGCGCTGAAGTTCCGGCCCTGCAACTCCGCCGCAGCCCGGGCCGTGGTTCCCGCGCCGGCCTTGTCGGCACCGGCACCCGCCACGTCAGCACGCTTCCGCAGCTCGCCGTGGACCCGGAAGGCCTCGTTACCGACCGCGCCCAGCTCGTCCCGGTGCACCACGAGGTCGCGATCAGCACCGGACGCCGGAACACCGGGCCGGGCCCCAGCCGTGTTGAGGCTCATCTGCGCCGACTGCCTCTCTCGCGCGTCGGACTTGAGTGCCGCCCACTCGTCGTTGAATGTCATGGGTCCCCCGCCCCTGATCGAAAACAACGGTTCACTCTAGCAACGGGGTTGGAGCCACGCTCCGGGACCAGGGCCTCATGGCCACCGGGCTCCTGGCGGCGGGGTGGCCGGTGCCGCTGCTGTGGGAGGTGATCGCCCGCCCCCGCTGCCCGACCCGCTGCACCGTACGGTCGGCGCGGTGATCTCCGGCCGCCTCAAGGCCGCCGCTGCAATGCCCGTCCCCGGTTCCACAGCCGGCACCGCCGCGGTACCCCACCAGGCCCCCGGCCCGGACCGCACCGCGCCGGGGGAGGGGCGCCGCTGGGAGGACGGTCCGACGCCCACCCCGCCCGCGTGGGCCGACCGGGAACAGCAGCAGGAGCAGCTTCGGCGCGGCATCGACCGGCACCCCGTCTGCGAGGCCGACGACGGCCGCTGCCCGACCCTCGCCGTCGTCGGCGAGACCTGGTGCCCCGAGCATCTCGGATGGCCGCTCTGCCCCGGCCACGACGGCCACACCTGCACCATCCGCACCCGGACCGGCGACCAGTGCGCCACCTGCCAGGACGAGGCCTGCTACGCCCGACTCGACGCCGAGCTGCCCGTGACCCCGACCGACGACGGCACCTGCCCTGGCCATGACGGCCCCTGCGGCCGGGCAGCCTTCCCTGGAGACCCGCTCTGCTGGCGCTGTCGCGTTGCTGCCCAGCGCGACCGTGACCGCGTCATCCGGGAATGGGAAGCCGTCCGGGACGCGGCCGTGGCCGCCGCCAAGGCACAAGAGGCCCCGGAAGCTGCTCCCGCGCCGTTCTGAGCGCCGATCTCCCCGCCCCGGGGCGGGCCTCTCGTCACCCGTGGCGTGGATCGGCACCCAGCGGCCCGTACAGACGATCATCAGCACCAGGAAGGTGATCCCTCGTGGGGATTCTCGGCGAGGGCCTGCACGCGGAGATGGCCCGCGCCGCACGGCCGACCCAGAAACCGGCCGGCCGGATGCTGCGCTGGCCGTGGGAGCGCAGCGGCCACCGGCGGCGGAGGGACGTACCGGAGTTCCGTTTAGCTTGCCACCTCAGAACTCAACTCGATTGCGCATGCCTCGGGGATATCAAGCGCTTCAATCACGTGCCCCGCTGCCTCTGCGGAGAACAGTGTACCGGTCACACTGAGGAGAAAGCCGGACGTAGGCGGATTATAGGCCTCTCGCTGCAAGGTGAACTTTTCCCCGCTGGGCAACGCGAAAGCGAAACACAGCCATTCGGCCAATGAATCCACCCCGATATCAGGCCGCCCCCAACGTCGGTAAAGTGCCATGAGGTCAACCTGAACTAGCGCCAAATATCGAATTTCCTTTCGCGATATTTCTGCATCCGTAATTCGCCGAATGGCCGTAAAGTCTGACTCCACGTGAACATTCTACCGAGCAGTCGCGGGTGCCCCAAAATGTCAATCTGTGCACGGATGAATTATTCTGATGCAATTCGTAGGGGTTGCGATGGGGGAGGTAGGGGAGATCCCCAACCTCTGCACGAGACACGGATGTGACGCACCGTCCGATCGGGCCAGTCCACCGGCCCGTCGGATCACCCCGGCCCCCACCCCACCTCTGTAGCCAGCCCGCCCGCGACAGCGGGCTACCCAAGCCACCTACAAGCGTTGTTCCTCCGGAGGAGGACGCCTACCAGGAGGCCGCCGAGCGCGCCGAGCAGCAGTACGACCTCGACCGCGCCGCCCGTAAGCAGGCGAGGACGAGGAGACCGCCCGCATCCGCGCCGAGCTAGCCGCCCAGTACCCGGACCTCGCCGCCGTTTCCGGATCGATCAAGGAAGCCCAGGAGGGCCAGCAGCCGGTCTCCGCGCCGTTCTGAGCGCCGATCTCTCGCCGCGGTCTCCCCTCCCGGCCGCCAGGGCGGAGAGGGCGTTCTCCTCTTCGGAGCGTAGGCCGGGGCGCGGCCGGGATTCTGCTGTAACCGGTCCTGTGCTGGGGGTTACGGTGATCGCGGACTGATCGTGACTGTACGGGGGTGGCCTGGATGATGACGGCTCGGCTGACACGGTGGGCGGCGCTGTGCGCGGCTGCGCCGCTCGCTCTCGCTCTGACCGCATGCGGCGGTGGCAACGACAGCGAGAGGCCGTCTGCGGCCCCTCCAGCGGCTTCCTCGCCCGCTCCGGCCGCGTCGGCGTCCCCGGCGGATCCGGACGCGGCGGAGAAGGCGGCGGTGCTCGCCTCGTACGCCTCGATGGCCCGGGAGCAGATGAAGGCATACCGCAAGGCCGACGCCAAGGGCACCGACCTGGAGAAGTACGCCACTACGGAGGCGCTCGGGCAGATCCGCAACGACCTCGCCAACATGAAGGCGGCCGGGACCGTGGTGCGCGGTGAGCTGGGGCATGACCCGGAGGTGACCGAGCTGGACATGGAGGCGCAGACGCCGACCGCGACGCTCTCGGACTGCGTGGACCTCTCCGCCTACGAGACGTACGACGTCAAGGCGCAGAAGGTCATCCCGCTCCCCACGGAGCAGCCGCTCCGGTACGTCATGACGGCCACGGCCCAGCGTTGGGACGGCCGGTGGATGGTGACCGACCTGAACCCCCAGGGCGGCGGAGGAGCGACGTGCTGAGGCGAGCAGCAGCAAGCAGTAGCCGCGGTGGTCCTGGCGGGCATCCTCGCCCCGGCCGCGCACGCGGACGACGGCCGAAGCGGCGGGATCTGCAAGGGCGCGACGATGTTCGTCAAGGTCTGCGCCCTCCGACGGCGGCACCGCCCCCGGCGCCCCGGGCAGCGGCGGGACCGCTACGCCCGCAGGTGCTTCCGGCGGCGGGAGCTCGAAGCCGTCGTGCACGTACACCCGGCTCGATCCGCAGCCGCCGCCGGAGAACATGTTCTGGAAGGGCCACGACCGCAGCGAGAAGGGCGCGGTCTACGGGGTGAACTGCCCGAACTCGCAGGGAGCGCGGACCGTGTGGCTCCCGGACGGTGAGGCTCCGGAAGCAGCCCCGGTCATCGACCCGGAAGCCGTGGCGCGCCGCGCGGTCGACTCCATGAAGCTGGCGGGTCCGGCGGTGGGAAGTCCCCGGGAGGCGGGCAAGTACGTGGTGGGGATGCCGATGTGGATGCACGTGGAGCCGTCCCCGACGACGTTCGGACCGGCGGAAGCGTCCGCGACGGCGGGCGGCGTCACTGTGAGCGCCACCGCGAAGGTCACCACGGTTCGGTGGGACATGGGCGACGGCACCACCGTCACCTGCCACGGCTCCGGCACCAAGTACACCCCTGAACAGGGCAAAGGCATGTCCCCGGACTGCGGCCACCGCTACCAGCGGTCCGCCTCGGACAAGCCGGGCGGCCGCTACCGGGGTACCGCGACCGCGACCTGGACCATCACCTGGACTGCCCCCGCCCTCGGAGACGCCGGAGAGTTCAACGAGACCTGCCAGACCGCGTGGACCGCCCGGGTCGGTGAGGTTCAGGTCCTCAACTGACACCCGGCCGCCCGGCCGGGCCGGCCGACTCGCCATGCTCACCCACCACCGGGCAGCCGGACGTGGTGAGTGACCGGCGCGGCGGACCGGCCCGGCCCGGGCCGTGTACTTCTGCGACACCTTCGGGTGATCCCGGTGGAGACGGTGGTCACCAACGCCATCGGACCGGGGCCGTGGTCCGGATCACCGGCAGCGCGACCGTCCGGTTAGAGCCCGAGTACCACCGGTCCGTCGACCCGCCCAACACCTGAGCCCCAGGCGTGCCGACCGGCTGAAGATGACGGAGCGAATAACCCATGGGCGGCCGCCCCGTCCGCGTCCCGCGGCTGCCTCACCTGCGGTTCAGTGCACCGATCCGGCCAATCAATGACTTTGCGTCATCGTTCGATGACCTTGAGGCGCGGTCGTACGGATGCGGATACACAGGAAGGTCGGAACGGGACCGAGGGTGAGGCGGGGGCGGGGCAAGGGTGCTGACGATCAACGTGGGTGTGCTCCTGGCCGTGATCGTGGTGCTCCGGCTGCGCCGTCGGACGCATTCCCGGAGCCGGAACGACGAGAAGCTGACCGTGGTCATCGTGCTCGCCCTGGGCATCGTCATCGCCCCCACCCCGTTCGGCCAAGGAGTCCTCGACTTCATCGGGCAGCTCGCCAACGGCATCACCGACTCCTCACGCTGACCACCCCGCCCCCTGGAGCCGCCTCGATGCCCACCCGCCGCCGCTACCCCCGCCGCCGGACGACCCGCCGGCCCACCGCCCGCCGGACCGCGCCGCGCCGTCGCGCTCCCTACCGCCCTCGGCCCGGGTCCCGGGGCGGGGGCTGGGCGCGTCGGCGCGGGCGGAAGTCCGACGGCCAGATCCTGGTGTTCGGCGCGGTGGTCCTGGCGGTGGCCGCCGTGTGGTCGCTGGTGTCCTGGCTGCTGGCGAACTGGTGGGTCCTGATCGTCCTCGCGGCGGTCGGTGCGGTCGCCGGGGCCGGGTGGGTTCACCGGTATCAGCAGCGGAAGGCCTGGGACCGGGCCCGTCAGCAGGCCCTGCGCTACGGGCTCCCGCAGCTGGACGCCCTGCACCACCGGGACTTCGAGTACGCGGTCCGTGACCTGATGCGCCGCGACGGGTGTACGGACGCCCGGCAGATCGGCGGGGCCGGCGACAACGGCGCCGACGTCCTGGCCACCGACCCGCTGGGCCGCGCCTGGGTCATCCAGGTGAAGCACCGCCGCGACGGCGACCGCGGCTCCCCGGTCGGCACCCCCGATCTCCAGCGCGTCAACGGCACCGCCCGCCAGCTCTACGGTGCCGACGTCGTCCTCGTCGTCACCAACGGCCGCTTCTCCACCCGCTGCGCACCGCTGGCCGCCCAGCTGCACATGCACCTCGCCGACCGGCGCACCCTCGCGACCTGGGCGAGCGGCGGCCGCCCGTTGTGGGAGCTCCTGCCGAAGATCCCGCCGCCCCGCAAGAGCCGGTAAGCCCCCGCGATCGCACGAGCCGTGCGATCAGCGCTTCTTGCCGCGCAGGAGTTGCCGAAGTACACCCCGCAGCCCTGTCCGCTTCCCCGGTCCCGGCCTCTGGGGGGCGCTGTGCGGGGGCGGTGGGATGAGCGGCGGGTGCCGGGGGAGGGGCGGGATCGCGGGGGCCGGGCTGTCCTGCTGCCCGTCATGGCCGACGGCGGGGGCGGTGGCCGTCCGGAGGTCGCCGTGCCGGGTGCCCGGAGCGGGGAGATCCGGCCCGGCTCCGGCCTGGGGTTGGGGAAGCGACGGTCCCTGTGACGGCCGGACGGTTTCGGGGACGTCGCTGCGGCCGTGCGGGATGGTGGGCTGCTGCGGTGCAGGCACGCGTACGGGCCCGGGTGGGACGGGGGGAGCCTGGCGGGAGGCGTGGAGTTCCTGCGCGTCGGCGCGGCGCCTGCGCCAGCGGGCACGCTGGACGTCTTCCAGCCGCTGCATGACCTCCCGGGCCTCACGGAGGCTGAAGGCGGCCTTCGTGCCGGTCATCTGGTGCAGCGACAGCGGCACCAGCCCCCACCGGGCGGCGTCCGGGCCGGGCGTGGGGTGGCTGATGTGCCAGTCGTTCGGCCAGACCTTCCGCCGCCAGTCGGGGAAGTCCCACGCCTCACCCTCCCGGGGCGTGTGGACGAAGTCGTGGACCCCGTACGGGACGAGGACCTGCTGCCCGTCGAGCCAGTAGACCCCGCCGCCCGCAGCGACGACGGCGAGTTGCTCCTCGGTCGGCGCGACGGTAGCGTGCGCGGCCTTGTCCAGGCCGCGCGGCCGGACCTGGAGCGTCCCGCAGCGGGCGAACTGCAACGGGTCCTTGGCCAGGAACCACACGTGCGCCGCCCCGGGCCCGAACTGGGCACGCACCGCCCGGGACCGGGCCCGCACCCGGTCCGAGCCCGGCAGCGCCCGGACCCGTTCGACGACCACGATCCCCTCCGGGCCGCGCACCACGATGGCAGGCGGCTGCCCGGCGGCCGTCCGCGTCCCGCCGTCGCCGGGCTCGGGAGCGTGGACCAGGACGAGGTCGACGGGTACACCGGGCCAGACCCGGACCAGGACGTCCCGCAGTTCGATGACGACCTGGTCGTCCAGGGACACCTTGTCGCGCTGCGCGCGGGAGGCCGGGCACGTGGCGCTGGAGGTGTGGCTGAAGTGGGGCTGCTGCTTCGCCGTCGGACTCAGGGCCCGCGCGATCAGGTCCTGGCCGCAGGCCCGGCAGACGTAGCGGCCGCAGAGTTCGCCCGCGACGCCGTAGGGTCCGCGGGCCAGTCCCGTCTCCAGACCGGCCGTTTCGTGCAGGCTCTCGATCAGCTGCTGCGTCTTGCGGTCCCAGACCCTCTCGCTCATTCCTGTGATCATGCCGGTACTGTCCGCATCGGGAAACCCCCGGCCGCCCGGTACCGGCGTTCACTCCACTGACCAACGGCGAGACCAGGGCTGCGAATTCTGCTGATGCCGGCCGTGCGCGTGCGTCATGATGCCGCTCATGGACCAGGGAATCGCCGCCTTAGCGGGCGCAGGAATCGGTGTCGTCGGATCGTTGGGAACGGCGGGAATCGCCTACCTTGCCGCCGGGCGGCAGGCCCGCGAACGCGAGCGCATAGAACACGCTCAGAAACTCAGAGAGGAACGGCGCGCGGCCTACCGACTGTTCCAGCAGGCAACCGAGCCGATCGACGACGCGCTACACCGAATCGGGTGGGGAGCAGTCGACGGCCCAACCAGCTCATTCCTGCTCACCAGCCGCAACCTGCGGCTCTCCGAGCAGCAGATCAGCGAAGCAGTCCAGGAACTGAGGAAGCTGCTGACCGAGATCCAGCTCAACGGCCCGGACTCCGCAGCCGCCGCAGCGAAGGAGGTCTACATCTGCGGCCGCATCCTCAACGACGAGTTCCGCCTACAGGTCGAAAGCGTCCGTCGCACGCCGTGGCGCGGTCGAGCGGCAGAAGACGATGAAGACCGCAGCCTGGCCTTCCATGACGCCCGCACCGCGTTCGAAGCGGGCAGGGACGCCTTCGCGCGCTGCGCCCGGTCCGTCGTGGAGGACCACGGACTGGAGGAACGCCGGCCGCGCCCAGGCCGACCATGAGTGGTCCCGGCGCCGACCACTCGGACCGGGAATCAAGAGAACCGACGGGCTCACGCCCGCGCTCTGGAGCCGAACGGCGGCGAGGGCGGCATCGGCGGCGGCGAGGCGTCCCGGGTCGGTGTCGCCGAGGCTCAGCAGCCGAAGCCGTGTCGTGTCGCTGGGGGAGGTGACCGTCGAGCGGTATCCGGTGAGCAGCCCGGTCATCCCGCGCGGCGGTTCCTGCGCGAGATCGGCCCGCTCGCGCGGGCGGAAGGTTCACGAAGGAGCAGCCTCCTTCTGACCGTTCAGTCGTTCCCAGCGAGGCAAACCGCCCCTCCGTCACCATGAGTTCGACCGATATTTCTGTCCCGGATTCCATTCCGTGAGCATTTCCAGCACCTTGGAGACCATCGGGGAATTGATCAGCGGGTCGGCCGGTCCGGTTTCTGGCGCGCAGTAATGAGCCAACCGTCGTTTGTTCTGGAGATCCAGAACAAACCGGTTTACCTGGTGCTACCGCTCACCGAGCCGCGTACCGCTGACCTGCACCTTCCTCTGGAGGGCAACTGTGTACCGCTCCAGGCACGAGAACGGCGCCGCACCAGAGTGCAGCGCCGTTTCGCCGTTGCCAGCGGTGGTCAGTGCACGCGCTTAAGGCGGGTCGGCTTGGTGATGGGCGTGACGTTGCCCTTGGCTTTCGCTTCGGCCTTGCGGGCCTTCTCGTCCAGGTGGAGCTGGAAGCGGCGTTCGTACTCGTCCTCAAAATCGCCGCCGTCCAGCCGCATGTCCTTCGGCAGGGCCTTGATGGCGCGCTGCTGCTCGCGGGGGTCGTTGAAGGCGGCGATCATCGGGTGGAGCTGGAAGCGCCCGCGGCGGACCACGGTGACGAGCCGGGCGGCGACCAGGTGCGGCATGGCCCGGCTGATCATGCCGCGCTCCATGGCGAGTCCAGTGGCGAGTTCGTCGTGCGTCGCGACGACCAGGCCGCCCTGCTCCTGCTCGGTCATCATGTGCAGCAGCAGGGTGTAGGCGGTCGGGGGAAGGCGCGGTACGTACGCGAGACCGTTGAAGCTGCCCCACAGCACGTTGCGGCGCGGCACCCATTCCTCTGCGATAGCGGACGTCATGACGTGGCCTTCCCTTCCCCATCCGACTCCGTGTGCACTTCCAGTTTCGCGCCGGGAGCGGCCATCGCCCGGAACGCGTCGGGCGCATCCGGGTCCTGCATGATCTCGCGCAACAGGTCCAGCTGCACCACCCTGTCGCTCGTACCCACCTTGGAGCTCCTCTTCTCGCCCTTGCGCGGCTCCCTGAGCCCACCCCTGAGCGACGCAGCCGGGTTCAGCTGATACAGGCCCCGCTGAACCTTCCGAAGCGCCCCATCAGCCTCCAGGACCTTGAAGACGCGGCCGATGTGGGGCCGGCTGTACCCGAGGGCCTTGGCAACATCCTCGTGCTTGGCCTCGATCAGACCGCCGGGCTTCTGCGATCCCATGAGGGTGAGCAGCACCACCAGGACGAACCGGTCGTCGTCGTACCGGAGGGCAGCCCAGCGCATGAACTCCAGGCTGTCCATCGAGAACGCCTCACCGACGAACCCGGTGCTGGAACCGACCGGGAAGACCTGGGCGGCATGGCCGAGGGGGAGCTCGATGGTGGAGCCGGAAGACCGGTTGTACGCGGTGGGCGGCGGCTTCGGGCGCCGTCGGCGACGGGACGGCGCAACGGGCAACTCCGGCGCTGCGCTGCCGTCCAGGGGCCCCTGAACTCATGGGGTTGCTGCCTCCCTTGATCGTCGTGACGTCAGCACCATAACCGAGAACCGTGGCAGTAGTGCCACCAAAACGCAGCAGCGCCGACACGAAAGTCACCCAGACGTCAGCCCTGGACTGACCTTCGCCTCCACGACGGATGCCGACCGGCGACTGACGCTTCACCTCGCGTTTGGTGGCACTAATGCCACCAAACGATGTCGTTGAGTCAGAAACTGACGTCACGACCGAGTTATGTCAGCCCTGGGCTGACATAACTCTTGCAACGCGACACTCTGACCTGCAGAAACGCACCGGTCTTACCTCTAGAGCGCGCGCGTGATACCGGACTGTCCCACCATGATCAAGCACCGCCACGCCGTGGATCCACCCATCAGCAGCAACCTCAAAACCTCTGACCGGACCCCTTTGTGACGCGTGCGGCTTCGCATGCGGCCTCGTCCCCGCGCGGACGCAGGCAGGAGGCACGGCTCTCAGCCCCGGGTAGTAACGGCAGCGACGATCAGAACCACGGAAGCGTGGCCGATGCCGGTGAACGGTTCCACCGCCCGGCCCGGGGGGCCGCTCGGCTCCGGTACCTCCGCACGCCGGAATTCGAGCTTTGCGATATCTGAGGTACCGTTCTGTGGTTAGGGTCCACGAATTCTCAATTTCGTTATTCCTCAGGTAAGTGGTGGGGATAACCCGTGGCTGCTTTACTCTCCTGCTATCTCGGAGAATAGCTCGGCGTGAAATGCTGGTCCCACCTTCGCGGCCGCAAGGGAAATCCGCCCTCCCTGTTCCAGCACCCCGGATGCACGGGCCGGGGGTAGAGCAGAAACCCAATCCCTACACAGGCGCTGCATCACGATGCAGCGCCTGTGTCCCTCCTAAGAGAGGAGGCAGGAGAAAATCCCGATCTCTACATGGGGTGCACATCTGATGCACCGTCCGGCGGGCCAGTCCACCGGCCCGCCGGATCACCCCAGCCCCAGCCCCTGTAGCCCGCCCGCGACAGCGGGGCCACCCAAGCCACAGTCAAGCCTGACAGACTGACCGACGGTCAGGGTCGGGTGTGCCGGAGCGGAGCGGAGAGCACACGGGGCCGCGGATGCGGCCCCGTGAATTCCGGAGGAATTCACAATACAATTCCGGAGGAATTGTATAAAGCCCGTAGGGCTTTATCGTCTTTACGATCCGTAGGATCGTGCGTCGTTCCTCCGGAGGAGGACGCGCGC
>NZ_JBVIPK010000027.1:3335-29792 GCF_055577965.1 Streptomyces sp. NPDC033165 | reverse complement strand
TCCCTTCGTTCTTGCGTTTCCGACTCTATCAGACTCTTTCGTGTCCGATTCCCGGTCGAAGCGGGGTGCTTTCGAGGTTCTTCGCTTTCGCGTTTCCCCTTTCCGGCGGTTCCAACTTTACCAGACTCTTTTTCGTTCCGTTTCCGGTCCGAATTCGATTTCCGGCGGCCTGTGGAGGGCCTTTGCCTTTCGGCGTGTTCACTACGTTAGCCGATTCCCTTGGCAGCTCATAATCGAGCCTGTCGAGCGAATTACGGGCACGCCGAATTCGCACCCGCCAGGGTGAGTCGTAGGTAGTGGTGTGGCCGCTCCGAGTGGCTCGGTCCGGTCCGAGGGACCGTGCCGACAGCTGTACCCGTGTCAAGCGGCTCGGACTACATTAGGCGTCCGCCGAGGGTGCGTCAAGTTGTCCTGCGGCTCGCCCGACGGCGTGGCGTGTGGGCGCGGTACGGGCTCACCGTGGGGTCCCCGTCGATCCAGAAGCGCCAGGGCTGGTGGGCCCCGTCGCCGCCCACGCCCGTGCGGGGGCCGCTGCGTACCAGGGCACGGGGTGGCGGGGTGCCGTGCAGTACGGACAGGGCGGGGGCGGGGCCGTCGAAGAGGTCGCTGCCGTTCAGCTCTCGGTCGACGTCGAGGGCGGTGGCCAGGCGGGCTGGGCCTTTGGCCAGTTCCTTGTCGCTGCGGGCCGAGATGCGCCGCTCGCGGGCGAGGCCGGCGCCGACCTTGACCTCGCCAGCCCGGAGCAGGACCCCGCTCGCCCGGCCTTCCGGGCCGCAGACCAGGTTGAGGCAGTGCCACATCCCGTACGTGAAGTAGACGTACGTGTGACCGGGCGGGCCGAACATCACGCTGTTGCGGGGGGTCCGGCCGCGGAAGGCGTGCGAGCCCGGGTCGACCTCACCGGCGTACGCCTCTACCTCGGTCAGGCGCAGCTCGATCGTGCCCGCCGCGCTGTGCCGGACCAGGGTTCGGCCCAGGAGGTCGGGGGCGACCTCCAGGACGCAGCGGTCGAAGAAGTCGCGCGTGAGGGGTGCGCGGTCGGGGCTCGTGGTCATGGGGTCCGAGGGTACTGGGGTCGCCCGCACGGGAACCGGCTACGGTCGTGGCGCGTATGTAGGGGTCAGGACCTAGAAGGAGTGACTATGGGCTTCAAGCGGCTGCTCGCGAGCATGGGTGCCGGTGGCGCGTCGGTGGAGACCGAGCTCACCGAGGTGAACGTCGTCCCCGGTGGGGTCGTCCAGGGCGAGGTTCGCATTCAGGGCGGATCGGTGCCGCAGCAGATCGAGGGGCTCAATGTCGGGCTCCAGGCGCGGGTCGAGGTCGAGAGCGGGGACCAGGAGACCAAGCAGGACATCGAGTTCACCAAGCTTCAGCTCGGCGGGGCCTTCGAGGTCCAGGCGGGCGCGGTGCATGTGGTGCCGTTCGGCCTGGAGATTCCCTGGGAGACGCCGGTCACGATGTTCGGCGGCCAGCAGCTGCGCGGAATGAACATCGGGGTGACCACCGAGCTGGAGATCGCCCGCGCGCTGGACTCCGGTGACCTGGACCCGATCAACGTGCACCCGCTGCCGGCGCAGGAGGCCATCCTCAACGCCTTCGGCCAGCTGGGCTTCGGCTTCCGCAGCGCGGACATGGAGCGGGGTCACATCCGCGGTACGCGTCAGCGGCTGCCGTTCTACCAGGAGATCGAGTTCGTTCCGCCGACGCAGTACCGCGGGCTGAACCAGGTGGAGCTGACGTTCGTCGCCGACGACCGCGAGATGGACGTCGTCCTGGAGATGGACAAGAAGCCGGGGCTGTTCAGCCAGGGCAGCGACTCCTACCGGGCGTTCCAGGTGGGGCTGCACGACTACCACCGGACGGACTGGGCGGCGTACCTCAACCAGTGGCTGGCCCAGGTCGGCGGTCAGCGCAACTGGCTCTAGGGCGACAGGCCCTAGGGTCGGGTGGGGAAACCTGCCGAAGACCTGCGCGGCGGGCGGCTGGGGAGCCGCTCTCCGGCAGACGAGCCGATCAGGAGAGGTACGAGACGTGACCGAGCCGAAGAGGGCCCCGCTGCCGCACGATTTCCATCCGGAGGTTCCGGCGTTCACGTTGGTGAGCGACGATCTCGCGCCGGGGGCCGTGCTGGGCGACGCTCAGGTGCTTGCGGCCGGGAACACTTCGCCGCAGCTGCGGTGGGACGGGTTCCCGGAGGGCACCAAGAGCTTCGCCGTGACGTGTTTCGACCCGGACGCGCCGACGGGGAGCGGATTCTGGCACTGGGTGCTCTTCGACATCCCGGCGTCGGTGACCGAGTTGCCGGCCGGTGCGGGCAGCGGGGCGTTCGCGGGGCTGCCGGAGGGGGCCGTGCAGGCCCGTAACGACTACGGGTCGAAGGACTTCGGCGGTGCCGCGCCGCCGGCCGGGGAGAACCACCGCTATGTGTTCACCGTGTACGCGGTGGACACCGAGAAGCTCGGGGTCGACAGTGACGCGTCGCCCGCCGTGGTCGGGTTCAACCTCCGGTTCCACACGCTGGGGCGTGCTCAGCTGATCGGTGAGTACGAGGCTCCTGTCGGCGATTAGTTCGTTTGCTGTTTGCCCTGCTCTGGTCTTGGAGAGACCAGAGCAGGGCATTTTTTATTGCGTTGTCCATCGCGGCCTGCCCAGCCAGAGTTGATCCGGGCCTGCCAGGGGGCGGGCGGCACACGGGAGGTGGGCAGGATGCGTGACACGCTGGTTCTCAATGCGAGCTTCGAGCCGCTGTCGACAGTGACGCTCAACCGTGCGGTGGTCCTGATCCTGACGGACAAGGCCGTCGTCGAGCAGTCGCATCCCGAGCTCCGTATGCGTGGTGCCGCCGTGGACATCCCGGCGCCCCGGGTGATCAGGCTCTGCCGGTATGTACGGGTGCCGTTCCGAAGACAGGCCCCGTGGTCCAGGAGGGGCGTGCTCGTACGGGACCAGTACCGGTGCGCGTACTGCGGGCGGCGGGCGTCCACCGTCGACCATGTGGTGCCGCGTGCCCAGGGCGGGCAGGACACCTGGCTGAACACGGTGGCCTCCTGCGCCGAGGACAACCACCGCAAGGCGGCCCGGACGCCGCAGCAGGCGGGGATGCCGCTGCTGAAGCAGCCGTTCGTCCCCTCCCCCGCCGAGGCGATGCTGCTGGCGATGGGCGCAGGTGACCGGGCGGCACTTCCCGAGTGGCTGGACGGAGCAGCGGTGGCGTAGCGCACGGAGGTCGCGCGCGGCTGCGTGGGGCCGTGGCGTACTCGACGTACGCCGTGTGTGGTTGGTGTGGGCCCGTCCCTGTGAGGGGGCGGGCCCACGTATGTCAGCGGAGCAGCAGCTGGACGATGGCCACCGTGCCGACGGCGACGATGAGGGCGCGCAGGACGGTGGGGCTGAGGCGGCGGCCGACCTTGGCGCCTATCTGGCCGCCGATGGCCGAGCCGACGGCGATCAGGAGGACGGCCGTCCAGTCGAAGTGTGCGACGAAGAGGAAGAACAGCGCGGCGATGCTGTTGACGACGGCGGCCAGGACGTTCTTCACGGCGTTGAGGCGCTGCATGGTGTCGTCGAGCAGCATGCCCATCAGGGAGAGGTAGATGATCCCCTGGGCGGCGGTGAAGTAGCCGCCGTAGACGCTGGCGAGCATCAGTCCGACGAAGAGGAGCGGGCCGCCGTCGGGGCGAGCGGTGGTGCCGGTGTGTTCGCGGCTGCGCTGTACGGCTTTGCTGATGCGGGGTTGCAGGATCACCAGGACCAGGGCGAGCGCGACCAGGACCGGGACGATCGTCTCGAAGGCCGTCGAGGGCAGGGCGAGCAGGAGGGTCGCCCCGGTGAGGCCGCCGACGGCCGCGCCGACGCTCAGTTTGAGGACGCGTCGGCGTTGCCCGGCCAGTTCCTTGCGGTAGCCGATGGCTCCGCTGATGGAGCCGGGGATGAGGCCGAGTGCGTTGGACACGGTCGCGGTGACCGGCGGGAGGCCGGTGGCGAGCAGGACGGGGAAGGTGATCAGGGTGCCCGAGCCAACGATCGTGTTGATCGTGCCCGCACCGACTCCGGCCGCGAAGACCGCGAGTATTTCCCAGATGGACAAGGCCATCTCCTTCGATGGTCAGTGACGCCTCCCCGCCATAAAGGTCGAGGGGCCTCACTGATCATGCACGAAGGCGTTGGGTGTCAGTGGACCGGGGGGTCTTCGCGTCGTTCCACCGCGGGGGCACCGGAGTTGCCGCCGTTGCCGTTGCCGCCGGTGTTGAAGCCGGGCATGCCGCCTCCGAGGTTCCCGAAGGCTCCGCTGAGGCCCTTGAGGGCGTCGCCGATCTCGCTGGGCACGATCCAGAGCTTGTTGGCGTCGCCCTCGGCGATCTTCGGAAGCATCTGGAGGTACTGGTACGAGAGCAGCTTCTGGTCCGGGTCTCCGGCGTGGATGGACTCGAACACCGTCCGGATGGCCTGGGCTTCACCCTCGGCGCGCAGGGCTGCGGCCTTGGCCTCACCTTCGGCGCGCAGGATCGCGGACTGCTTCTCGCCTTCGGCGGTGAGGATCTGGGACTGCCGGATGCCCTCGGCGGTGAGGATCGCGGCGCGCTTGTCGCGGTCGGCGCGCATCTGCTTCTCCATCGAGTCCTGGATGGAGGTCGGCGGCTCGATCGCCTTGAGCTCGACGCGGTTGACGCGGATGCCCCACTTGCCGGTCGCCTCGTCGAGGACGCCGCGCAGGGCGGCGTTGATCTCCTCGCGGGAGGTGAGGGTGCGCTCCAGGTCCATGCCGCCGATGATGTTGCGGAGGGTGGTGACGGTGAGCTGCTCGATCGCCTGGATGTAGCTGGCGACTTCGTAGGTGGCGGCTCGTGCGTCGGTCACCTGGTAGTAGATGACGGTGTCGATGTTGACGACCAGGTTGTCCTGGGTGATCACCGGCTGCGGCGGGAAGGGCACGACCTGTTCACGGAGGTCGATCCGGTTGCGGATCGAGTCGATGAACGGGACGACGATGTTCAGGCCCGCGTTCAGGGTGCGGGTGTAGCGGCCGAAGCGCTCCACGATGGCGGCACTGGCCTGGGGGATGACCTGGATCGTCTTGATCAGGGCGATGAAGACGAGCACCACCAGAATGATCAGGACGATGATGATCGGTTGCATCGTGTCTCTCGTGTCCTTCGGTTGATCAACATGATCGACTTCGAGTCTCGCAGAACTCGGTCCGCCTCGTGGGCCGTTCGGTCACATGGCAGCTCGGTCACATGACGACGGCCGTCGCTCCGTCGATGTCGACGACATCGACCTGACTGCCGGGTTCGAAGACCTGTCCGTCGTCGAGCGAGCGGGCCGACCAGACCTCACCGGCGAGCTTGATGCGGCCGCCGGAGCCGGATACCCGTTCCAGCACGACTGCCTGACGCCCCTTCAGGGCGTCGATACCGCTGGCCTGACCGGCCTGTCCGGCCCGGTGTCTCGCGGCGATCGGGCGCACGACGGCGATCAGTGCGACCGACACCACGACGAAGACCAGCACTTGGGCGACGACCGCACCCCCGAGGGCGGCGATGACCGATGAGGCCAACGCTCCGACGGCGAACATGCCGAATTCGGGCATCGCGGTCAGGACGAGGGGAATACCCAGTCCCACCGCGCCGATCAGCCACCACACCCATGCGTCGATGTCCACCTGGTCATCGTAGGACTGTCGGACCGTCACCGACAGGGCGCACGGGTGGCCAACTGCGGTGAGACGGTGGCCGGGTGGGCTGGGCAAGGTGGGTGAAGCGGGTTACGGGGTGATCAGGTACTCAGGTCAGGGGGAGGCCGTGGGCGGTGTAGCGGTCGCCGGTGTGCTCGACGACGAGCGGCAGGCCGAAGCAGCGCGAGAGGTTGCGGGAGCTGAGCTCGGTCTCCATCGGACCCGCCGCGAGGATCTTGCCCTGGCGGATCATCAGGACGTGGGTGAACCCGGGTGCGATCTCCTCGACATGGTGGGTCACCATGATCATGGAGGGCGCGAACGGGTCGCGGGCGAGGCGGCCGAGGCGGCGGACGAGGTCCTCGCGGCCGCCGAGGTCGAGTCCGGCGGCGGGCTCGTCGAGGAGCAGCAGCTCGGGGTCGGTCATCATGGCGCGGGCGATGAGCGTGCGCTTGCGCTCTCCTTCGGAGAGCGTGCCGAACTTGCGGTCCAGGTACTCGGTCATGCCGAGGCGGTCCAGGAAGGCGCGGGCGCGCTCCTCGTCGACGGCCTCGTAGTTCTCGTGCCAGGTGGCGGTCATGCCGTACGCGGCGGTGAGGACCGTCTGCAGCACGGTCTGGCGCTTGGGCAGCTTGTCGGCCATCGCGATGCCCGCCATGCCGATCCGGGGGCGCAGCTCGAAGACGTCGGTGCCGACGCCGCCCAGCTGCTCACCGAGGACGGTGGCCGTTCCCCTGCTGGGGAAGAGGTAGCTGGACGCGAGGTTGAGGAGGGTCGTCTTGCCGGCCCCGTTGGGGCCCAGGATGACCCAGCGCTCCCCCTCCTTGACCGACCAGGAGACGTCGTCCACCAGAGCGCGTCCGTCGCGGACCACGGATACGTCCACCAGCTCCAGTACATCGCTCATGAGCGCGTTGTCTCCCCATGCAGTCTCGTCGATCGTCGCGTGCCGGTGGGCACGGCTCCCAGGGAAAACCTACGCCACCGCGCGAGCGGTCCGGGCGTGAGGTCCGTACCCCGTGCATCGGCCGGGCGTTCCCTAGGCTGTCGCCATGCTTGTCGAACCACGTTCAGGGTTGTTGGCCGCCTGGGGAAACGCGCTTCTCGCGGGACTTGTCTCGCCGGACGAAGCGGCCCTCGCGATTGTCGGGGAGGACGCGGTGCACCGCGTCGAGGGGCTGCCGGGTGAGGCGGGGCCGGTCGGGCTCACGCTGGCGCTCGGCCGGTTGCGGGGGCTGGGGGCGTCCGGTTTCCGGGTGGCACTGCCGGTGCCGGGGCATCCGCTGGGGCTGAGCGGTCCGCCCGACTTCAACGCGCGTGCGCTGGAGGCGGAGGAGGCGGTGGTCGCGTACGGGGTGCCGTACGGGCTGGTGCCGGAGGTGAGCGAAGTGGGTCCGGAGGGGGATCTGCACGTCGAGGTGGTGTGGCGGGTGCTGCCGGTACGGGAGGCGCCGCCGGCGGATGTCCCGTCGCTGGGCGAGGCGGAGCGGGAGCTGGCCGAGGCGTTGCGGGATGCGACGGCGGTGCTCTCCCGGCTGGACGTGGCCGGGTCCGGGCCGGTTGCGGAGGCGGCGGTGGACGCGTACCGGGCGCGAACGGAGCGGGGGCGGGTGCGCGATGTGCTGGCGCCCGGGTATCCGCCGCGGGCGGCGCGGGTGCTGGAGATGGCGCAGCGGGTGGGGCTGCTGGTCTCGGTGGCGTACGAGAACGGGCACGGCGGTGCGGTGAGCGCGTCGGAGATCGCGGCGCGGGGGGAGGCGTTGCGGCCGGTGGAGCGGGTGGCTCGGCGGGCTCAGGTGGCGGCGTACAACGCGTATGTGGAGGGCGGGGAGGTTCGGCGGTAGGCCCGCGGGCGTTTGCCCTCTGCGCCCTCTGTCCTCGTACGCCGGACGGGCTGGGGGCGCGGTTGGGCTGGGGCGCGGTTGGGCTGGCCGCCCGTTGCGCTCGGGGGCCGAGTGCGGGGCTCCGTCCTCAAACGCCGGACGGGCTGGGGTGGGTGGCCCGGGCGGGACGGGATAGGGCCCAGGGCGGGGGTGCCGGTGGGCGGGCGGGCCCCGGAGCCAGGGCTCCGTCCTCAAACGCCGGACGGCCTGGAAGGGGGAGCCGGACCAGTTGGGGTGGGGTCGCCGGACGGGCTGGAGTGAGGTGGCAGACCTGTTGCACCAGGTGGAGCGGGCCCGGGACAGTGGGGGTGGGGCGCGGGGGCGGTACGGCGAAAGCCGGACGGGCCCTTGGGGATGGAAGGGTGTCCGGCTTTCGGGGTGGAGCTTGGGTCAGTGGTTCAGGCCGAGGTTGCCGAAGGCCGGGTTGAGCAGGCCGACCACGTTGACGGTGTTGCCGACCGCGTTGACCGGGATGGCGACCGGGACCTGGGCCAGGTTGCCGCTGGCGACACCCGGGGAGTGGGTGGCCAGGCCGTGGGCGTCGGCGCCGCTGTGGCCCGTGGCGGAGGCAGCACCGGCACCGGCGGCGATGAGCCCGCCGGCGATCATCGTGACGGCAGCGGCCTTCTTCAGGTTCTTCACTTCAGGTTCCTCCTAGAGAGGCTGCGGCAAGCCGCCGCAGCACGCCCTGGAGAACGCCTTGCAGCCCGGAAGGATGCGCCGTACGGGTGACATACACCCGACAGTATGAATCTCGGTCCGGTGGGGAACCCTGTCGGACCGTCGGCCGCCCGGCACGCCTCAGCCCGCGGCTCCGTGGCGTACCGCCCACAGCGCGGCCTGGGTCCGGTCCGCCAGATCGAGCTTCATCAGGATGTTCGAGACGTGGGTCTTGACCGTCTTCTCGGAGAGGACGAGAGCACGGGCGATCTCACGGTTCGAACGTCCGTCCGCAATGAGGCTGAGGACTTCGCGTTCCCGTTCGGTCAGGGTGCTCCCCCGGCCCGTCCCGGTGCCCGTGTTGTCGTCGGCGAGGAGCGCGCCGGCGACCTCCGGCTGGAGAAGGACGTGCCCCGCGTGGACCGAGCGGATCGCCCCGGCCAGTGCGTCCGGGTCGACGTCCTTGTAGACGTAACCGGAGGCTCCGGCGCGCAGTGCGGGGACCACCGTGCGCTGTTCGGTGAAGCTCGTGACGATGAGGACCTTGGCCGGGTTGTCGAGCTCGCGCAGCCGACGCAGGGCCTCGATGCCGTCGGTGCCCGGCATCTTGATGTCCATCAGGACCACGTCGGGACGGAGCTCCTCGGTCCGGGCGACTCCCTCCGCGCCGTCGGACGCCTCGCCGACGACCTCTATGTCGTCCTGGATCTCCAGGAACGTACGCAGACCACGGCGGACCACCTGGTGGTCATCGACCAGCAGCACCCTGATGATCTTGTCAGCCACCGGGGACCTCCATCTCGATCGTGGCGCCCTTGCCGGGCTCCGAGGCAACGGTGAGTCGGCCGCCGACGCTGCTCGCCCGGTGGCGCATGGAGACGAGGCCGAGGTGGCGGCCGGCCCGCCGGACAGCGGTGGGGTCAAAGCCCCGGCCGTCGTCGGTGACGCGCAGGACGGTCGCGGGGCCGTGCCGGGCCAGGGTGACGCTCACGCGTTCCGCGCCGGAGTGGCGCAGGGCGTTGTGCAGGGCCTCCTGGGCGACCCGGAGCAGCGCTTCCTCCTGGGCGGCGGGCAGCGCGCGCACCCCGCGGCTCTCGAAGGCGACCTCGGCGGTGTGCGCCCGGTCCAGGACCTGGATCTGGGTGCGGAGCGTGGCGATGAGCCCGTCCTCGTCGAGCGCGGCGGGGCGCAGCTCCACGACGGCGGCCCGTAGCTCGTCGACCGCTTCGGCGGCGAGGGCGGCGACCTGCTGGAGCTCGCCCTTGGCGCGGGCCGGGTCGCGGTCGACGAGGGCGGTGGCGGCCTGGGCGGTGAGGCGGAGCGAGAACAGCTTCTGGCTGACCGCGTCGTGCAGCTCGTGGGCGAGGCGAGAGCGCTCCTCGGCAATGGTCAGCTCACGGCTGCGCTCGTAGAGGCGGGCGTTGGTCAGGGCGATGGCCGCGTGCTGGGCGAGGGTCGAGAGGAGTTCCTCGTCCTCGGCGGTGAATCCGCAGCCGCCGTCGGGCCTGGGGCACTGCTTGTTGGCGAGGAACAGGGCGCCGATGATCTCGTCGCCGTCCATGATGGGCAGGCCGAGGAAGTCGGACATGTCGGGGTGGGCGTCGGGCCAGCCCTCGAAGCGGGGGTCCTCGCGGACGTCGGCCAGGCGTTCGGGCTTCGCCTGGTGCAGCATCGCGGCGAGGATGCCGTGCTGCCGGGGCAGGGGGCCGATGGCCTTCCACTGCTCGTCGCTGACCCCGTCGACCACGAACTGGGCGAAGCCCCCGTGGTCGTCCGGGACGCCGAGGGCCGCGTACTGGGCGTCCAGCAGCTCGCGGGCGGAGGCGACGATCGTCTTGAGGACGTCGCCCACTTCGAGGTGCCGGCTCATGGCGAGCAGCGCGGCACTCACCGCGGCGAGGCCCGACGGTGGGCGATGACTCATGGGATCACCGTACCGGCGGGGGCCGCGCGGCCGTATCGGGCGGGGGACGGTGGCGGACGGGCGGGAGGCCTAGGGCCCGGGCCACCGGTCTCCTCGGGCGAAGGTCCTAGGACTTGAGGACCCCATGGGCCGGGGCTGCCCGGGGCCTGTCTACGTGCCGGGTACGGGTACGGGTGCAGCTCGCGGGCGAGGCGCGGCGGGCAGCGCGCTTCCTACGGTGAAGCCGCCGGGGTCCTCCCGGCGGACGCCGAGGAGCGAACGGAGGGGACCGTCACGATGCCGGCGGCGGTGATCACGGGCGGTTCGAAGGGGCTGGGGCACACGCCGGCCGGGGCGCCGGCGGCGCGGAAGCTGGGGTACCGAACGCCCACAGGGCTGAGCGCCGGATCTGGTGGCGACGCCGCAGAGGGGGGCGGGGGGGACGGGTGGTGGACGGGCGGGCAGGCCGACGGCCCTGGCACCTGCTGACGCCGGAGGCGGTGACCGGGCGCGCGGCGCTGCGCCGCACGTACGGGGCGGCACTCCGGGAGCGGCGCCTCTGGCACGAGTTCGGGGACGTCCATCCCGTCCCACCGAATGAGGAACGTAACGCTCCGGATTGCTTCAGCAACGAGTGGTGAGACTGTTACCCCGCCGATGTGAGCCCGGGCATAGGGCCCACGTCACTTACGAACGTCCCTAGTTGACACATAAAGGCGTTTTAAGGCCAGCGCGAGCGGGGGTTATTTCGGGCGAACGGGACCCCCTCCCCGCACCCGCTCCACTACCTGCCTTCGTACGTCACACCTTTGCCACAGCATTTTGCGGCCGCTAAGAATTGCCCTCGTCCCCGACGGAGGTACGCGCCACCACCTCCGGTCTCGTCCTCCGTGAGGACACCTGAGCATTCGAAGAGGTATCCCTGCATGTCCGCGAACCGCATTCCCAGTCGTCTTCGTCGTCTGAACAAGGTCCAGAAGATCTCCGTGGCCGGTGTGTCGGCCCTGGGCGTCGCCGCCCTGACCTTCTCGCTCGTCCCGTCGAACGCCGAGGCCGAGATTGCTCCGCAGGCAGCAGCCGCCGCTGCGCCCGTGGCTCTCACCGCCGCCGCAGGATCCGCACAGGCCAAGACCGTGCAGAACAGCATGATCGAGCAGCACTCCACCGCTGAGCAGCTGGTGAAGGCCGCCGACGCCGCCAAGGCGAAGGCCGCCGCCAAGACCAAGGCCGCCGCTGCGAAGGCCAAGGCCGCGTCCGAGGCGAAGGCCAAGGCCGCTGCCGCCGCCAAGGCCAAGGCCGCCCAGGCCAAGGCCGACGCGAAGAAGCGCGAGTCCGAGGCCGCCAGCCGCTCCACCGCGCGCAAGCCCGTCTACGCCAACAACCTCGACGGCTGGATCCGCGAGGCCATGGCGATCATGAAGAAGGAAGGCATCCCGGGCTCCTACGACGGGATCCACCGCAACATCATGCGGGAGTCCAGCGGTAACCGCTGGGCCATCAACAACTGGGACATCAACGCCCGCAACGGCGTCCCCTCCAAGGGCCTGCTCCAGGTGATCCAGCCCACCTTCGACCGCTACCACGTGGCGGGCACCAAGAAGGACCTGTACGACCCGGTCGCCAACATCGTCGCCGCCTGCAACTACGCGGCCGACCGCTACGGCTCCATGGACAACGTGAACGGCGCGTACTGATCCCAGCAGTACTCGGGCCGCAGTACACATGCCGGAGGGCGGCACCCCGCGGGGTGCCGCCCTCCGGCATGTCGCGACCGGTACTACTTGCGCATGACCTCGGGCTCGTGGCGGCGCAGGAGGCGCGCCACCGCGATGCCGCAGATCACGCCGAGCGCGAGCAGGACGGTGATGTTGATGCCCCACTGGCTCGCGGTGTGCTCCCACAGCGGGTCGAGATCGGTGGGGTTCTTCGGGTCCCACGGCGGCATCAGGTGCGCCAGGTCCAGGGTGGTGCCGGCCGCGGCCATCGCCCAGCGGGACGGCATCAGCCAGGCGAACTGCTCCAGGCCAGGCGATCCGTACACCTGGAAGAGCACGCCGGTGAAGACGACCTGGACGATCGCGAACATGACCAGCAGCGGCATGGTCTTCTCGGCGGTCTTCACCAGCGAGGAGATGACCAGGCCGAACATCATCGAGGTGAAGCCCAGCACGATGATCGAGAGGCAGATCTCGACGGCCGGGGGCATGATCAGGCCCTCCGCCGGCAGATCGCGGGTGGCGAAGCCGATGCCGCAGATGATCACGCCCTGGAAGGCGGTGATCACGCCGAGGACGATCACCTTGGACATCAGGTACGCGGATCGGGACAGGCCGGTGGCCCGTTCCCGTTCGTAGATGACCCGTTCCTTGATCAGCTCTCGTACGGAGTTGGCGGCGCCGGAGAAGCACATGCCGACCGCGAGGATCAGCATGATCGTTCCGGCCTTGCCGTTGAACCGGGACGGCGGGTCGGGCTCGGCGAGACCGAACTCCGCCGGGATGACCACGCTGACCACGCCCAGCACGGCGGGCAGGATCAGCATCAGACCCATGAAGCCCTTGTCGGACGCGATGACGGAGGAGTACCTCCGGATCAGCGTCCACAGCTGAGCCATCCAGCCCTGCGGCTTCGGCGGGCGCATCTGCTGCGGGGGCGGCATGTTGACCGGCTGGGCCGCGACCGCGTCGATGTCGGCGGCGTACATCTGGTAGTGCTGCGAACCGCGCCAGCGGCCCGCCCAGTCGTAGTCGCGGTAGTTCTCGAAGGCGGAGAAGACGTCGGCCCAGGTGGTGTAGCCGAAGAAGTTCAGTGCTTCCTCCGGCGGACCGAAGTAGGCGACGGAACCGCCGGGCGCCATCACGAGGAGCTTGTCGCAGATCGCCAGCTCGGCGACCGAGTGCGTGACCACCAGTACCGTGCGGCCGTCGTCGGCGAGGCCGCGCAGCAGCTGCATGACGTCGCGGTCCATGCCCGGGTCGAGGCCGGAGGTCGGCTCGTCCAGGAAGATCAGCGAGGGCTTGGTGAGCAGCTCCAGGGCGACCGAGACTCGCTTGCGCTGGCCGCCGGAGAGCGAGGTGATCTTCTTGTCCTTGTGGATGTCGAGCTTGAGCTCGGCGAGGACCTCGGTGATCCGGGACTGGCGCTCGGCCTCGGTGGTGTCCGCGGGGAAGCGGAGCTTGGCCGCGTACTTGAGGGCCTTGGTGACGGTCAGTTCCTTGTGCAGGATGTCGTCCTGCGGGACCAGACCGATGCGCTGGCGCAGCTCGGCGAACTGCTTGTACAGGTTCCGGTTGTCGTAGAGGACGTCACCCTGGTTGGCGGGCCGGTAGCCGGTGAGCGCCTTGAGCAGGGTGGACTTTCCGGAGCCGGAGGGGCCGATGACCGCGATCAGCGACTTCTCCGGGACGCCGAAGGAGACGTCCTTGAGGATCTGCTTCCCGCCGTCGACCGTCACCGTGAGGTGGCGGGCGGAGAAGGAGACCTCACCGGTGTCGACGAACTCTTCCAGCCGGTCCCCGACCAGCCGGAACGTCGAGTGACCGACGCCGACGATGTCGTTCGGGCCGATGAGCGCCGAGCCGGACTTCTGGAGCGGCAGACCGTTGACGTACGTGCCGTTGTGCGAGCCGAGGTCGCGGATCTCGAAGCGGCCGTCGGGCGTCGCGTGGAACTCGGCGTGGTTGCGGGAGACCTGGAGGTCGGAGACGACCAGCTCGTTCTCCAGCGCACGACCGATGCGCATGACCCGGCCGAGGGCCAGCTGGTGGAACGTGGTCGGGCTGCGGTCACCGTAGACCGGCGGCGCGCCCGCGGCGGCGCCCTGTCCCGGTCCGCCCGGATGCGCCGGGTTCTGCTGGTGCGGCACCTGCTGGTGCTGGGCCTGGTGGGCCGGGGGCTGCTGGTGCGGCACCTGCTGCTGAGGCGCCTGCGGCTGCTGCCAGGCCTGCTGCTGGGGCGGGGCCTGGTGGGCCGGAGCCTGGTGGGCCGGGGGCTGCTGGTGTCCGGGCCAGCCCGCGCCGCCGCCCTGGGGCTGCTGGTGCGGAGCCTGCTGGGCGCCGGCCCCCTGGCCGCCGCCGACACCCGCGCCCGCGGCGGCCGTGAGGCTCACCCGGGGGCCGTCGGTGGCGTTGCCCAGGTGCAGCACGGAGCCGGGGCCGATTTCCACCTGTTGAATCCGCTGGCCCTGCATATAGGTGCCGTTGGTGCTGCCGTGGTCCTCGATGGACCAACTGCGGCCGTTCCAGCTGATCGTGGCGTGCCGCCACGACACCCTGGCGTCGTCGATCGTCAGGTCGCCCTGCGGATCACGTCCGAGGGTGTACGGCCTGGACGGATCGAGCGTCCAGGTGCTGCCATTCAATTCCAGTACGAGTTCCGGCACTCCGCGCCCCACTAGTTGTCCCCCGTGTTACCCCCGTCGCAGGGAGTCTAGGGATGCTGAACATCGTGGGGAACTATTCCAGGGTCGGCCCCCGATCCGAAAGTCGGGAGGGTGAAGACCGCGCGGAGAGCTGCTCAGAGGCTCCGGCCCCGGCAGGAAAACCACCCCGGAACGGGAGAAGAACGAATGAAGGTGCTCTTACCGCCTGGTGAAGCTTCAGTGATTTCATAACGGGCTATACGGGACACCCGGAGCGGCCGAGCGCAAGACTTGTACCGGCCAGATCTGCGGGGTCCGCGCGTCCCCGGGCGCGTATCCCTGTGTCCCCGGGCGCGAATCCCCAGCCCTTGGGCGCGGATCTCCGTGTTCCCGGGCACGGATCCCCGTGTTTTTGGGCGCGGATCGCTCCCGACTGCCGCACGCGGAGCCTCACGGTTTTCCGTCCGGCACTCGGGACGGGCAGTCGGGGCGGGCGGCCGGACCGATACGGTGGGAACCACCATGAGCGCATCTCAGCCACCTCAGTCACCCGCGTCGCCTCAGCCCCTCCCGGGCAGCGACGCACCCACCCTGCTGGTCAAGATCTTCGGCAAGGACCGGCCCGGGATCACCGCCGGGCTCTTCGACACCCTCGCCGCGTACGCGGTCGACGTCGTGGACATCGAGCAGGTCGTCACCCGTGGCCGCATCGTGCTGTGCGCCCTGGTCACCGCGCCCGCCGCGGGCGGGACGACCGAGGGCGACCTGCGGGCGACCGTGCACAGCTGGGCCGACTCCCTGAAGCTCCAGGCCGAGATCATCTCGGGCATCGGCGACAACCGCCCCCGCGGGGACGGCCGTTCCCATGTGACCGTGCTGGGGCACCCGCTCACCGCCGAGTCGACCGCCGCCATAGCGGCCACCATCACCTCGACCGGCGGGAACATCGACCGTATCTTCCGGCTGGCGAAGTACCCGGTCACCGCCGTCGAGTTCGCGGTGTCGGGGACCGGGACCGAGGAGCTGCGGACCGCGCTGGCGACCGAGGCCGCGGAGATCGGTGTGGACGTCGCGGTGGTCTCGGCCGGGCTGAGCCGCCGGGCCCAGCGCCTGGTGGTCATGGACGTCGACTCCACGCTGATCCAGGACGAGGTGATCGAGCTCTTCGCGGCGCACGCGGGCTGCGAGGACAAGGTCGCCGAGGTGACCGAGCAGGCGATGCGCGGCGAGCTGGACTTCGAGCAGTCGCTGCACGCCCGGGTCGCGCTGCTGGCGGGCCTGGACGTCTCGGTGGTGGACAAGGTCCGCGCCGAGGTACGGCTCACCCCCGGCGCCCGCACCCTGATCCGTACGCTGAAGCGGCTCGGGTACCAAGTGGGCGTCGTCTCCGGAGGGTTCACCCAGGTCACGGATGACCTGAAGGAACGACTCGGCCTCGACTTCGCCTCGGCCAACACCCTGGAGGTGGTGGACGGCAAGCTCACCGGGCGGGTCGTCGGCGATGTCGTGGACCGGGCGGGCAAAGCCCGGCTGCTGCGCAGCTTCGCCGAGCAGGCGGGGGTTCCGCTGGCGCAGACGGTGGCCATCGGGGACGGGGCGAACGACCTCGACATGCTGAACACCGCCGGGCTCGGCGTGGCGTTCAACGCCAAGCCGGTGGTCCGAGAGGCGGCGCACACCGCGGTGAACGTGCCGTTCCTGGACACCGTGCTCTATCTGCTCGGCATCACCCGCGAAGAGGTCGAGGCGGCGGACGGCCTCGTCGACTGACACCCGCGGGTCTGCGGGCTCCACGGGCGTGCGGGCTCACCGGCTCAGGCATGCAGGCTTACGGGAAGAGGCCCCGGCACCGAGAAGGTGCCGGGGCCCTGTGCGCGGTCGTGACCGGTGCGTGCTGTTCAGTCGTTCGGCGTCCAGTACTCCGTGAGCTTGCCCGCCCCGTGCTCCACGCTCTTCCAGGAGCCGGGGAACTCCACCACGGCGTAGGCCGCCGTCGGGAATCCGTCCCGGGTCATCCTGGCCAGGGTGTCACCCTCGGCCGATCCGGAGAGGGCGTCGGCGGCTCCGTGCATCCCGGGGTTGTGGCCGATGACCAGCAGGTTGCGGACGTCGTCCGGGGTCTCGTTGAACAGGGCGATCAGGTCGCCGAGGGAGGCCTCGTACAGCCTCTCCTCGTAGACGGTCCGGGGGCGCTGGGCGAATTCATGGACCGCCAGCTTCCAGGTCTCCCGCGTCCTGACGGCGCTGGAGCAGAGGGCCAGATCGAAATCGATGCCGGAGTCGGCGAGCCTGCGGCCGGCCACGGGCGCGTCCTTGCGGCCGCGCTCGGCCAGCGGACGCTCATGATCGGAAGCCTGTGACCATTCCGCCTTGGCATGCCGGAGAAGGACGATCCTGCGAGGTGTCTCGACGCTCATACACCTCAGCTTCGCATGAAATGCGGCCTGTGGCGCAGGGTGTTGACGTGCTCGTCCGGGGAGTTGACGCGCTGGTCCGGGGGTCCGGGGGGTGCCTTTGCCTCAGCGGGCGAGCAAGTGGAACGTGTGCTCGATCAGCCGTCCGACCGCAGGATCGCTCGTGGCGGCGTGGGCCTGCCCGGGGTTGATGATCATCAGAAGGAGAGCGGCGAACGCGACGGCGGGCAGGGCCACGGCCCACCAGGGCAGCCGGACCTCGACGCCGTCCGCGGCGGGCCGGGGGGACCTTGGGTGCGTCGGTGTCGCCATGTCCGCCTCCGTGGGGCTTCGGGTCGTCGGTCGTTACCGAAGAACCTACGGTTCGGAGGCAGCCGGTCCCATCCGGTGACCCACCCACTTCCCCCTGACCCTGGCCCCCTAGGGGATGCTGGGGCCAGCCCCACCCCCGGGGACCGAGGGACGTCAGGGGGAGGCGATCGCGGCGATCACACCGATGACCACGGTCACGAGAATCATCGCCCCGAACACGAGGAGAAGCTTCTTCTGGCCGTTCTGAGGATTCGGATCGAGCACTGGCATGGGGCCAGTCTCGCATCTCAGCACTCGTCCTCGATCGTCCGGTCCCGGCCGGCCAGGATTCCGGCCACCATCTGGGGAATCATCAGGCCCGCCATCAGGGCGATCGGCAGCCCCCAGCCGCCGCTGTGCTGGTAGAGCACGCCAACGAGCAGCGGGCCCGGAATCGAGAGCAGATAGCCGGTGGACTGGGCGAAGGCGGACAGCCGGACCACGCCCGCGCCGGTCCGCGCCCGCATGCCGATCATCGTGAGGGCCAGCGGGAAGGCGCAGTTGGCCACGCCGAGGAGCAGCGCCCAGGCCCAGGCCCCGGCGGCCGGGGCGAGGTAGAGGCCCCCGTAACCGATCAGGCCGCACAGGCCGAGGACAACGACGATGGGGCCCTGCTGCTTGAGCCGGGAGGCGACGCGGGGGATGACGAAGGCGAGCGGGACGCCCATCGCCATGGTGACCGCGAGCAGGACGCCCGCCGTGCCCGCGGAGACCCCGGCGTCGCGGAAGATCTGCGGCATCCAGCCCATGGTGATGTACGCGGCGGTGGCCTGGAGCCCGAAGAAGAAGGCGAGGCCCCAGGCGGTCCGGCTGCGGGCGATCCGAAGCGGGGGCGCTTCGGCGGGACCGATGCCGGATGCCCCGGTGGGGACGGTGGCGGGCTGGTCGGCGCGGCGGATGCCGGACGCCCCCGCCGGACGGTCCCCGGCCGCCCCGGGTGCCCCCGCCGGACGGCTTCCGGGCTGGTCGGGGGCGGGGGTGCGGTCGCGCACGAGGACGATCCAGGGCAGGACCGCGAGGGCGGCGAGCACGGCCCAGATCGCCAGGCCGGACTGCCAGTTGCCGCCGAGTGCGCCGGTGAGCGGGACGGTGACGGCGGCGGCCAGGGCGGTGCCGAGGGCCAGGGCCATGGAGTACAGGCCGGTCATGGTGCCGACGCGGTCGGGGAACCAGCGCTTGACGATCACCGGCATCAGGATGTTGCTGACGGCGATGCCCATGAGGGCCAGCGCGCTGGCGGCCAGGAATCCGGCGGTGGAGCCGGCGTACGGGCGGATCACCAGACCGGCCGCGATGGCCGCCATGCCCGCGCAGACGACGGTGCCCGCGCCGAAGCGGCGGGCGAGGCGCGGTGCCATGACCCCGAAGACCGCGAAGCAGAGCGGCGGCACGGAGGTGAGGACACCGGCCACGCTGCCGCTCATGTGCAGCCCCTCGCGGACCTCTTCGAGGAGGGCGCCGAGGCTGGTGATCGCGGGGCGGAGGTTCAGGGCGGCCAGGACGAGTCCCACGGCGATCAGGCGCAGCAGCCAGGGCGCGGGGGCCTCGCCCGTACCGGGGAGCCGCGGGGCGCGGGGGTCGTGGGGTGTGCGTGCGGCGGGGCCGCGGTTCAGGGTCGGGGTCTGTGTCTCGTCCGGCATGGAGTCATCATAGAATCATGGGATGATTGATTGTCCAATCCCGCCGATCCTCCGGGTCCCTCGGCTCCCCTGAGAGAATTCGGCCCGGACCTGACAGCTCACGAGCAAGGAGCACCATGGCGCTCACGTCTCCACGGCGTTCGGCACTCTCCGACCAGGTGATCGCCCAGTTGCGGAACCAGATCACCTCGGGCGAGTGGCCGGTCGGCTCGCGGATCCCGACCGAGCCCGAGCTGGTCGAGCAGCTGGGGGTGGCTCGCAACACCGTGCGCGAGGCCGTACGGGCCCTCGCGCACAACGGGCTGCTCGACATCCGGCAGGGGTCGGGCACCTATGTGATCGCCACGAGCGAGCTGGCCGGGGTGATGCACCGCCGCTTCGCGGCCGCCGACCCCCGTCACATCGCGGAGCTCCGCTCGACGCTTGAGTCGTCGGCGGCCCGGCTGGCGGCCGCCCGGCGCACCGAGCGGGATCTGCGGCAGCTGGACACGCTGATGGCGCGGCGCGAGGAGGCCTGGGCCTCGGGCGACGCGGAGGCGTTCGTGGCGGCCGACGCGACGCTGCACCTGGCGGTCGTCGCCGCCTCGCACAACGACGTACTGACGGAGCTCTACGCCGACCTGGGGGATCTGCTGCGCGACTATCTGCGCGGCGACGTGGGTCCTGAGCTGCGGCCGGAGAACCACATGGACCACGCCCGGCTGGTCGAGGCGATCCGGGCCGGGGACGCGGAGACGGCGGCGGCCGAGGCGGCGGGCCACGCGCTGAACTGCCTCGCGGACCGGGTGTAGCCCGCCCGGGCCCTCACAGCGGGGCCGGGCGGTGGCTGACCCAGGCCGCCGCGACCTCCTTCCAGCAGCGGTCCTCCAGCCGTACGGTCCGACCGGGCTCCACCGCGACCGCCGCGCCGTCCGCGTCCACGTCCCACCAGCGCTCGCACTCGGCGTGCAGCTGCACCAGGTCGGTGGACGGGTAGGGGTTGTGGCAGTACGCGACGACCCGGGAGCCCTCGATGGACGTACGGCACTCGGAGCCTGCCGGTTCGGGTTTCGGGGGCGCCTCTCCCGTACCGGAGTCGGCCGTACCGGAGTCGGCGCCGCGGGCGGCGTGGACTCCCAGCGGTACGGCGAGGGCCGCGACCGCGACCGATGCGGCCAGCAGGAGACGGGTTCGGCGACGCGTGGGGCGCACAACGGTCTCCCTCCCGCAGCCTGACAAGAAGTCCGGTTCCTCCACATTCTGCGGTGGATCGGTCGGCTTTTCGACCTGAGCGGCGGCGGGGCCACGCACCGTAACGGCCTCCGGCCGCGTACCGCCCGGGAAAGCCGGGGAGGGTACGCGGCCGGAGGCCGAGGACCGGGGTTCCGTACGGGCTGGGTGACCAGCGGTTCCGTACGGGTCAGGCGCCCATCATGTGCACGCCGCTGTCGACGTGGATGATCTCGCCCGTCGTGCGCGGGAAGAAGTCGGAGAGCAGGGCGACGATGCTGCGGCCGGCCGGCTCCGGGTCGTTCATGTCCCAGGCCAGCGGAGCGCGGGTGTTCCAGACGTCGGCCAGCTCGGAGAAGCCCGGGATGGACTTGGCGGCCATGGAACCGATCGGTCCGGCGGAGATCAGGTTGCAGCGCAGCCCGTCCTTGCCCAGGTCACGGGCGAGGTAGCGGGAGGTGGCCTCCAGGGCGGCCTTGGCCGGGCCCATCCAGTCGTACTGCGGCCAGGCGTACTGGGCGTCGAAGGTGAGGCCGACGATCGAGCCGCCCTCGCTCATCAGCGGCTTGCAGGCCATGGCCAGCGACTTCAGCGAGAACGCCGAGACGTGCATCGCGGTGGCGACCGACTCGAACGGCGTGTTGAGGAAGTTGCCGCCGAGCGCGTCCTGCGGCGCGAAGCCGATGGAGTGGACGACGCCGTCCAGGGAGCCGAGCTCCTCGCGCACCAGACCGGCCAGCCGGTCCAGGTGCTCCTGGTTGGTGACGTCCAGCTCGATGACCTTGGCCGGCTTCGGCAGCTTCTTGGCGATGCGCTCGGTCAGGGTGGGGCGGGGGAAGGCCGTGAGGATGACCTCGGCACCCTGCTCCTGGGCCACCTTCGCGGCGTGGAACGCGATGGACGACTCCATCAGCACCCCGGTGATCAGGATGCGCTTGCCGTCGAGAATTCCGCTCATGGTGATCAGTGACCCATGCCCAATCCGCCGTCAACGGGAATGACGGCTCCAGTGATGTACGACGCGTCGTCGGAGGCGAGGAAGCGCACCGCGGCGGCGATCTCCTCGGGCTGCGCGTAGCGGCCGAGCGGCACCTGGGACACGATGCCCTTGCGCTGCTCCTCGGTGAGCGCCTGGGTCATGTCGGTGTCGACAAAACCGGGGGCGACGACGTTGAAGGTGATGTTCCGCGAACCGAGTTCACGGGCCAGCGACCGGGCGAAGCCGACGAGCCCGGCCTTGGAGGCGGCGTAGTTGGCCTGACCGGCCGAGCCGAGGAGGCCGACGACGGAGGAGATGAGGACGACGCGGCCCTTCTTGGCGCGCAGCATCGCACGGTTGGCGCGCTTGACGACGCGGAAGGTGCCGGTGAGGTTGGTGTCGAGGACGGAGGTGAAGTCCTCCTCCGACATCCGCATCAGCAACTGGTCCTTGGTGATACCGGCGTTGGCGACCAGCACTTCCACGGGACCGTGCTTGTCCTCGATCTCCTTGTAGGCCTGCTCCACCTGTTCGGCGTCGGTGATGTCGCAGCGGACCGCGAGGACACCGGCCTCGGTGAGGGCTTGTGGAGGCTCTCCGGAGCGGTAGGTGATCGCGACCTGGTCGCCGTTGTCGGCGAAGGCGCGGGCGATGGCGAGGCCGATGCCCCGGTTTCCTCCGGTGACGAGAACCGAGCGGCTCAACGGATCACCCTTTCCTTGGCGGTCTGGTACGTCGAAAACCTATCGGTACCGTGTGCCGATCGGGGAATCGGGCCCCGACAGTGGCTTGTCCGGGGGGCTGTGGGGTTCCTACAGTCCGCACTGTTGCGTGCTGGGACCACGCAGTCGCGATATCCCCCGGTGCGGTCACCCTCCGGCATGGTTCACTGCCGTGGTGTATCGAGAAGGGAACTCCCTGTGCCCCACGAGGTAGATCAGTCATTCCTGGCCCTCCCGTCGCGCGCCCTCGCCGATGCGGCGCTCGCCCGGGCGCGGGCGCTCGGCGCCACCCATGCCGACTTCCGCCTGGAGCGGGTGCGCAGCGCCTCCTGGCGGCTGCGGGACGCCCGGCCGGCCGGCGCGTCGGACAGCACGGATCTCGGGTACGCGGTGCGGGTGGTGCACGGCGGGGCCTGGGGGTTCGCCTCGGGCGTCGACCTGACGATGGACGCGGCCGCGAAGGTGGCCTCGCAGGCCGTGGCGATGGCCAAGCTGTCGGCGAAGGTGATCGCCGCCGCGGGCTCCGACGAGCGCGTGGAACTGGCTGACGAGCCGGTGCACGGCGAGCGGACCTGGGTCTCCGCGTACGACGTCGACCCCTTCTCCGTACCGGACGAGGAGAAGGCGGCGCTGCTCGCGGAGTGGAGTGGGCGGCTGCTGGGCGCAAAGGGCGTCGCGCATGCGGACGCGTCCCTGATGACCGTGCACGAGAACAAGTTCTACGCGGACACGGCGGGCACCGTCACCACGCAGCAACGGGTGCGCATCCACCCGCAGTTCACCGCCGTCGCGGTGGACGGCACGACCGGTGAGTTCGACTCGATGCGGACCATCGCCCCGCCGGCCGGGCGCGGCTGGGAGTATCTGACCGGCACCGGCTGGGACTGGAACGCCGAGCTGGAGCAGATCCCCGGGCTGCTGGCCGAGAAGATGCGCGCACCGAGCGTCGAGGCGGGCGACTACGACCTGGTCGTCGACCCGTCGAACCTCTGGCTGACCATCCACGAGTCGATCGGCCACGCCACCGAACTGGACCGGGCGCTGGGGTACGAGGCGGCGTACGCCGGGACCTCGTTCGCCACCTTCGACCAGCTGGGCAAGCTGGCGTACGGCTCCCCCGTGATGAACGTGACGGGCGACCGCACGGCCGAGCACGGGCTCGCGACCATCGGCTACGACGACGAGGGCGTCGAGGCGCAGTCCTGGGACCTGGTCAAGGACGGCACCCTGGTCGGCTACCAACTGGACCGCCGGATCGCGAAGCTCACCGGGCTCGGCCGCTCCAACGGCTGCGCGTACGCGGACTCGCCGGGCCATGTCCCCGTACAGCGCATGGCGAACGTGTCGCTCCAGCCGGACCCGGGCGGGCTGTCCACGGAGGACCTGATCGGCGGGGTGGAGCGCGGGATCTACGTGGTCGGCGACCGGTCCTGGTCGATCGACATGCAGCGCTACAACTTCCAGTTCACCGGGCAGCGGTTCTTCCGGATCGAGAACGGCCGCCTCGCCGGGCAGCTGCGCGATGTGGCGTACCAGGCGACGACCACGGACTTCTGGGGCTCGATGGAGAAGGTCGGCGGCCCCCAGACATACGTCCTGGGCGGCGCGTTCAACTGCGGCAAGGCCCAGCCGGGCCAGGTCGCGGCGGTCTCGCACGGCTGCCCCTCCGCCCTCTTCCGGGGCGTCAGCATCCTCAACACGACGCAGGAGGCCGGACGATGAGCGGCGACCACGGAACCGGCTGGGGGTCCGGGGGTCGTCCCCCGGGTCAGCACAGTCCCAACACGACGCAGGAGGCCGGACGATGAGCCGCGTCAGCAAGCCCTACGAGATCGTCGAGCGGGCCCTTGAGCTGTCCACCACGGACGGCCTGGTGGTCATCGCCGACGAGCACTCCTCCGCCAATCTGCGCTGGGCGGGCAACGCACTCACCACGAACGGGGTGACCCGGGGGCGCACCCTGACCGTCATCGCGACCGTCGACGGGGCCGAGGGCACGGCGTCCGGTGTCGTCTCCCGGTCCGCCGTGACCGCCGACGACCTGGAGCCGCTGGTACGGGCCGCCGAGGCCGCCGCGCGGGGTGCGGGTCCGGCGGAGGACGCGCAGCCGCTGGTCAGCGGGGTGCCCGCCTCCCCCGACTTCACGGACGCGCCCGCCGAGACCGGCTCGGAGGTCTTCGCGGACTTCGCCCCGGCGCTCGGCGACGCCTTCGCCCGGGCCCGCTCGGGCGGCCGCGAGCTGTACGGGTTCGCGAACCATGAGCTGACCTCCACCTACGTCGGTACGTCGACGGGGCTGCGGCTGCGCCACGACCAGCCGAACGGGACGCTGGAGCTGAACGCGAAGTCGCCGGACCGGGCGCGTTCCGCGTGGGCGGGCCGGGCGACCCGGGACTTCAAGGACGTCGATCCGGCGGCGATGGACGCGGAGCTGGCGCAGCGGCTGCGCTGGGCGGAGCGGCGCATCGACCTGCCCGCCGGGCGGTACGAGACGCTGCTGCCGCCGACGGCCGTCGCGGACCTGCTGATCTACCAGCTGTGGTCCTCGACCGCGCGGGACGCGGTGGAGGGCCGGACGGTGTTCTCCACGCCGGGCGGCGGTACGCGGCTGGGCGAGACGCTCGCCCCGCTCCCCCTCACCCTGCGCAGCGACCCGTACGCGCCGGGCCTGGAATCGGCCCCCTTCGTGATCGCCCACTCCTCCGGCGACAGCGGTTCCGTCTTCGACAACGGGCTGCCGCTGGCCCCGACGGAGTGGGTGCGGGAAGGGAAGCTGGAGCGGCTCACGACGACCCGGCACACGGCGGGCCTCACCGGGCTGCCGGTCAACCCGGCCATCGACAACCTGGTGCTGGAGGGGGGCGGTGAGCGGTCGCTGGAGGAGATGGTGGCCGCGACGACCGGGCGGGCGCTGCTGCTGACCTGTCTCTGGTACATCCGCGAGGTGGACCCCGCGACACTGCTGCTCACCGGGCTGACCCGGGACGGCGTCTATCTGGTGGAGGACGGCGAGGTGGTCGGCGAGGTGAACAACTTCCGGTTCAACGAGTCGCCGGTGGACCTGCTGTCGCGGGCGTCGGAGGCGGGGCGTACGGAGAGGACGCTGCCGCGCGAGTGGGGCGACTGGTTCACCCGGGCCGCGATGCCCGCGCTGCGCATCCCGGACTTCAACATGAGCTCGGTCAGCCCGGGCGTGTGACCCGCCTAGACTGGCCCCTGGATTTCTACCCTTCGTAAGGAGCACCGGAACCGTGACGGACATCGTCGACGAGCTGAAGTGGCGCGGGCTGTTCGCCCAGTCCACTGACGAGGACGCATTGCGCAAGGCTCTCGCGGACGGTCCCGTCACCTTCTATTGCGGCTTCGACCCGACCGCGGCGAGTCTCCACGTGGGGCACCTGGTGCAGGTGCTCACCATGCGGCGGCTCCAGCAGGCCGGGCTGAAGCCCCTCGCGCTGGTCGGCGGGGCCACGGGGCAGATCGGTGACCCGCGGCCCACCGCCGAGCGCACGCTGAACGACCCGGAGACCATCGCCGCCTGGGTGCAGCGGCTGCGGGGGCAGATCGAGCCCTTCCTCACCTTCGAGGGCCCGAACGCGGCGACGATGGTCAACAACCTGGACTGGACCGCGGGCATGTCCGCGATCGAGTTCCTGCGGGACATCGGGAAGCACTTCCGGGTCAACAAGATGCTCACCAAGGACTCGGTCGCCCGGCGGCTGGAGTCGCAGGAGGGCATCAGCTACACCGAGTTCAGCTACCAGCTGCTCCAGGGCATGGACTTCCTGGAGCTGTACCGCCGGTACGGCTGCACCCTCCAGCAGGGCGGCAGCGACCAGTGGGGCAACCTCACCGCGGGCATCGACCTGATCCACCGGCTTGAGCCGGGCGCCACCGTGCACGCGCTGGCGACGCCGCTGATGACGAAGGCGGACGGGACGAAGTTCGGCAAGTCCGAGAGCGGCGCGGTCTGGCTCGACCCGGAGATGACCACTCCGTACGCGTTCTACCAGTTCTGGCTGAACGTGGACGACCGGGACGTCTCGCGCTACCTGCGCATCCTCAGCTTCAAGAGCCGTGCGGAGCTGGAGGAGCTGGAGCAGCTGACCGAGGATCGGCCGCAGGCCCGCTCGGCGCAGCGCGCGCTGGCCGAGGAGCTGACGACGCTGGTGCACGGCGGTGCGCAGTGCGCGGCCGTGATCGCGGCGTCGAAGGCGCTGTTCGGGCAGGGCGACCTGGCCGAGCTGGACGAGGCGACGCTGAGCGCGGCCCTGTCCGAGGTGCCGCACGCCAAGGTCCCCGAGCTGGGCCCGCTGGTGGATCTCCTGGTGGAGGTCGGTCTCGCGCCGAGCAAGTCGGGGGCCCGCCGGACGGTCAAGGAGGGCGGTGCCTACGTGAACAATGTGAAGGTCGCCGACGGCGAGGTCGCGCCGGACGCCGGGGAGCTGCTGCACGGACGCTGGCTGGTGCTGCGCCGGGGCAAGAAGAACCTGGCGGCGGTGGAGGTCCGACCGGCGGGCTGACCCTCCGGGCACCATGCACACAGCGCCGGGGGGGGGGGGGGGGGTGGGGGGGTTGGGGGGGGGGGGGGGGGGGGGGGGGGGGGGTTGGTGGGGGCGGTCTTCCCCCCTTCCCGCCGAGGTGCTCAGTGGCTCAGTACGT
>NZ_JBVIPK010000027.1:0-3330 GCF_055577965.1 Streptomyces sp. NPDC033165 | reverse complement strand
CGTACCCCCCCCCCCCCCCCCCCCCCCCCCCCCCCCCCCCCCCCCCCCCCCCCCCCCCCCCCCCCCCCCCCCCCCCCCCCCCCCCCCCCCCCCCCCGCTGTGGCATCGGAGCCCGGCTGCGCCGTCGTGCGGGGCGGTCTCCGGCTCGTGGGTCGCCGGCCGGCCCTCACGGGACGTCCGTCATCCTCCCTGCGCCTTGATGTGGTCGAGGACCTCGTTGAAGTCCTTGGTCGGCGAGAAGTCGATGTACTCGCAGTCTTCGAGCGCCACCGGGGCGTGTCCGGGCGGCCAGTAGAACGCCTCACCCGCCTCGTAGAGATCGTCGCCGTGGGGCGTCCGCATCTTCAGCCGGCCCTTGAAGAGATAGCCCCAGTGCGGGCACGGGCAGAGGTCGTCGGCCAGTCCCTTGAGAGCGGGACCCATGTCGGTGCCCTCGGGAAGCCTCACAAAGGCGACGGACAGGTCTCCACCGACATCCTGAACGCGCAACTCCACTCCGTCACCTTCGATGACGACAGGAGCGTCCTTTCGTGTCGTCGCTGTCATGGCTCCTCCTTGCTCACCTGTTGAGGAGACAGCAAGAACTTCCTCCCTCCAGTCTGGGCCCGGCAGCGGCACACGGCGAGCCCGGTACCCGGCCCTGAGACGGCGGCAGAGCGCGCGCATGACAGCGCCGCGGCCGGACACGCCTTCTCGCGTGTCCGGCCGCGGCGTTTGCGATGACCTCTGCGGGTCAGGTTCTCTGGCTGCGACCGCCCCGGACCTTCTGCCAGAGCATGTCTCCGACGGCCACGACCGCCACGGCGCCCGCCAGCTGAAGCAGGTGGCGGATCCAGTCGATGCCCCTGGTGTCCTCGACACCGATCCAGCCGGCCACGGCGTTGCCGAGGATGCTGCCGATGATGCCGAACACGGCCGTCAGCCAGAGCGGGATGTCCTGCTTGCCCGGCAGGATGGCTCTGGCGATGACGCCGAGCACCAATCCCACGATGATTGCCCACAACCAGCTCATTTCGCCTCCTCGTGCGGCGCGGTGTGCGCGTCCGCCCAGTCTTGGGGCACCTCCGGCCGGGCGCATGCGGGGCAGGGCCGTACGGGGGGGTGCCCCCCATCCGGGGCCCCGTCCGCGGCAGCGGGGTCCCGCCCCGGTCGCTCCCCCCGCCGGGGCCCGGCGTACCGTGGATGCGGGCCGGTCCGGGGGCGTCCGGCGACGAGATCTGGTGGTGGAGCGATGCTGCGGAAGAACGACGATGCCGAGGTCTTCCGGATCACCGGCGCACGTCAGGGGCTGGCGGACGACGTCCGCGGCAGGCAGCGGCGCTATGTGATCTCGATGTCGGTGCGCACGGTGTCGGTGGTGCTGGCTGCGGTTCTGTGGAACGTCGAGCGGCATGTGGCGATCGTGGCGCTGGTGCTGGGCGTGCTGCTGCCGTACGTGGCGGTGGTCATCGCCAACGCGGGCCGGGAGAACGCGCCTTCGCTGCCGACGACGTTCGTCCCGATGCCGATGCGGCCCGCCGTGGAGGCGGCTCCGGCGGCCGGCCGGGCGGAGTCCGCAGGTCCGGATGGCATGAACGGGCGGGTCCCGCCGCCCGAGGAGCACAGCTGAGCCCGTATGTCCCGGGAAGCTCAGGAAAAGCTCAGATCAATCATGACGTTCCGGTGCACCGCACCCCGGTCCCCGTGACATACTGCGAGTGCGCTCCGCATCCCCCGTCGGAGCGACGGACCGACGCCGGGCAGCTCCCCCCGTGGCTGCTCGGCGTCGCCCTTTCTCCGGCCGGGGATGCGTCAGAAAGCTCGTGGAGCACGTGACTTCCTGACTTAGGCTGGACGGCGTGATCTTTCCCGAGACGTCCGCCGAGAGTCCCACCGGTGCCCCGATCTGTTCCGCCAAGGCCTGCCGGGCCGCCGCCGTGTGGGTGCTCGCCTGGAACAACCCCAAGCTGCACACGCCCGAGCGGCGCAAGACCTGGCTGGCCTGCGACGAGCACCGGGAGCACCTGTCGCAGTTCCTGGGCGTACGCGGGTTCCTCAAGGACGTCGTGGCGCTGGAGGACTGGGAGTCCGGGGACGGCGCCCAGGGCGGCTGAGCCTCAGCCGCCGATCGCCGACATCGGGCGGTCGGGCTGGAGGAAGGACGGGTCGTCCAGTCCGGAGCCCGCCTTCTTCCCCCACATGGCCAGCTTCCAGAGCCGGGCGATCTCCTCGTCCGGGGCGTCCGAGCGCAGGGCCCCGCGCAGGTCGGTCTCCTCGCGGGCGAAGAGGCAGGTGCGGACCTGGCCGTCGGCGGTGAGCCGGGTGCGGTCGCAGGCGCGGCAGAAGGGGCGGGTGACCGAGGCGATCACGCCGACGCGGTGGGGTCCGCCGTCGACGGTCCAGCGCTCGGCGGGGGCGGATCCGCGGGCCTCGTCGTCCTCGGCGGTCAGGGTGAAGCGGGTGCGCAGCGAGGCGAGGATGTCCCCGGCGGTGATCATGCCGTCGCGCTTCCAGCCGTGCTGGGCGTCCAGGGGCATCTGCTCGATGAAGCGGAGCTCGTAGTCGTGGGCGATCGCCCAGGCGAGCAGCTCGGGGGCCTCGTCGTCGTTGAGTCCCGGCATCAGGACGGAGTTGACCTTCACCGGGGTCAGTCCGGCCTCGCGGGCGGCTTCCAGGCCCTCCAGCACGTCCTTGTGGCGGTCCCGGCGGGTGAGGGTCTTGAAGACGTCGGGGCGCAGGGTGTCCAGCGAGACGTTGACCCGGTCGAGGCCCGCGGCCTTGAGGGCGGTGGCGGTCCGCTTGAGGCCGATGCCGTTGGTCGTGAGCGACATGCGGGGGCGGGGGGTGAGCGCGGCGCACTGCTCGACGATGGAGACGAGGCCGGGGCGGAGCAGGGGCTCGCCGCCGGTGAATCGGACTTCGGTGATGCCGAGCGAGGTCACGGCGATACGGATCAGGCGCACGATCTCGTCGTCGGAGAGCAGCTCGCTCTTGCCGAGCCACTGGAGACCCTCTTCGGGCATGCAGTAGGTGCAGCGCAGATTGCACTTGTCGGTCAGTGACACGCGCAGGTCGGTGGCGACCCGATCGTAGGTGTCGATGAGCACGGTGGGTCCCTCCCCCGGTGGTGTCCGCGGTGACGCGGTCGTTCATTCCGGCCGGCGTCTTCTGCCGTCTCTTCCGAGACTACGTGAGACCGGTGACATCGAGGTGGCCCGTTTGCCACGAGGTGGGGGCGGGGGGGGGGGGGGGGGGGGGGGGAGAAGGGAGAGGGGGGGGGGGGGGGGGGGGGAGCGCACGTTGGGTTGTTGCGGTGGAGAGTCCGTTGTTCTTCATGGGGGGGTTGTGGTT
>NZ_JBVIPK010000026.1:0-32039 GCF_055577965.1 Streptomyces sp. NPDC033165 | reverse complement strand
CTGATGACCAGGACGACAAGAGCCGTGTAACGGGAGACTGTTACGCACGGTTCTGTGAGGGCCGGGGGGTGAGATTCCCCCCGGCTACTCGGCGGCACGGTTGCCGCAGGACGAGTACGCCTTGTCCCCGGCGACTGCGTCGGGCCGGGGGTGGACCTTGCCGGTCTGCCCGCCCCTGGAACGTCCAAGGAGGGCGGCCTTCAGCCGGAGTTTGTGCCGACGCCGGACGCGTCGTCGTTCTTCCCGCGCGGGATCGCTTTCGGCCTCATGCCCTCTTTGTTCTTCGAGGCCGCCCCCTTTGACCTGGCCTTCTCCCCCTCAGCGGCGGCTTTCTCCAGGGCGATGACGACCTCCTCGTCGAGGTGCATCCCGGCCGCGTCATGGTGGGCACGGGCGGTGGGGGAGTCGATGCTGACCAGGGACAGGTCCACCTCACCGCGCTTCGCGGCTTCCGCGATCAGGCCCTCCAGCAGGCCTCGAAGACCCCGGCGTCGCGCCACTGCCGGAAGCGGTTGTGGACGGTCGGCCATGCACCGAACTCGGTCGGCATCTCCCGCCACTGGCCGCCCGTCTTGAACCGCCACATCACGCCCTCGAACTGCTGTCTCAGCCGCTCGGGGTACGGGCCGTACTCGCCGATCGGCAGGTACGGCTCGATGAACTCCCACTCCAAGACGCTCAGTTGCACTCGCGTCACGTACGAAGGTCTACCGGACCAGACCGTGCCACGCAGGCACATTCCGCAGATTGATCACGACTCGATACCCCCTAGCTGGCTAGGGGCTCAGGCGCTATGTGCGGGTGCAGCCCCTGGCTACCGGGGATGCGGGGGCGCAGACGTACTGGCGGTCGGCGGCGCTGTGGCTGACGTACCGGCCGACGCACTGGTTGTTGGTGCCGAGGCCCTGGCCGCGGCACCAGTCGATCGCGGCGTTCCCATCGCGGAAACCGGGGCGGTAGATCATCCAGTAGCCCGGCCGCAGTGAGGCGTAGTCGCCGCTGTCGATATACCGCACGTCGTTGATGCCCTTGGCCCGCAGTGCCGTGATGGCCTTTTCGCGGGCGCTGGGGCCCTTGCTCTGGTCAACCGAGGCGAGTTGGGCGACCCAGGTGTCGGCCACCTCGTCGGCGGGTGGGGGTGCTTGGGTGGTCGGGTCCGGGTCCGGGCCCGGGTCTGGGTCTGGGTCCGGGGCCTTGGTGGGTTCCGGGGTGGGCTCCTGAGTGGCCGTCGGTGTGGGGGTGGTGGGCTCCCTTGTCGGGGTCGTGGGTGAGCTGGTCCGGTTGCCACCCTTGTCGCCCCCCGCCTGGTCATCGGTGTCCCCGCGCAGTGCGAACACCACCGCCGTGGCGGCCACCACGGCGACGGCCGCCGCGATCACCGAGACGATCACGGGCGTACGGCTACGGCTACGGGTCCCGGGGTGCGGACGGGGCGCGGTCGGCCGGGGCGTCGGGGCCCCGGAGGCGGTGGGGCGCGGGCTGTCCAGCTGGGTCGGGGGCGGTGGCAGCGGGGGAACGTACGCGGTCTGGGTCGGCTGCGCCCACGGCGCCTGCCTACCCGACTCGACCTCCGCCAGCATCGCGTCCAGGCGCTCGGCGTCGGGCCGCGCCGCCGGGTCCCGTACCAGCAGGGCACTCAACACGGGGGCCAGCGGCCCGGAACGTACCGGCGGCGGCACCGGGTCATCCAGGACCGCCGCGAGCGTGGCGAGCGTGGTGGCGCGGCGCAGCGGGCTGACGCCCTCCACGGCCACGTACAGCACGAGGCCGAGCGACCAGAGGTCGGAGGCCGGGTCGGTGTCGACGCCACGGATGCGCTCAGGGGCGATGTACTCGGGCGAGCCGATCAGATCGCCGGTCGCGGTGAGCGAGGTGGCGCCCTGGAGGGCAGCGATGCCGAAGTCGGTGAGGACGGCCGAACCGTCTTCGCGGAGCATGATGTTGGCGGGCTTGACGTCGCGGTGGTGGATGCCCGCCGCGTGCGCGGCGCGGAGCGCGGCCAGCACCTGGCGGCCCATCTTGGCCGCCTCCGCTGGAGGCAGCGGACCTTGGCCGAGCCGGTCCTGGAGGTTGTGGCCGGGCAGGAGCTCCATCACCAGCCACGGGTGCTCAACCTCCTCGCCCGCTTCGACGATGTGATGGATCGTCACCACATGGGGATGGTTCAGTCGGGCCAGCGATCTGGCCTCGCGCAGCACCCGCTCCCCGAGTTGGGCGCGCGCGTCGGCCGTCAACGCCGGTTCAGGGGGCCGGACTTCCTTCAGGGCCACCTCGTGGTGCAGCACGGTGTCGCGAGCCCGCCACACCGTGCCCATGCCACCGCTGCCGAGCCGCCGCAGCAACTCGAACCGCCCGTCGATGATCTCGCCGGGTGTGCTCGCGTTCCCCGATCCCCCGAATCCCTCTACCCTGCCGTGTACTCCAGGCAGGGTAGAGGGCCATGGCCGGGGGCCGCGCGTCAGCTCGCGCGGTAGGCCGTCCAGTGGTCCTGCATCCGCTGGGCCTGGCCCGCGGTGAACTGGTACATGCACGCGTCGTACGTGTAGTCCATGAAGTTGTGGATCGGGTCGACGCCCGCCTTGCGGGTGCAGCTGTCGCGGCCCTCGGGGCACTCGTACGCGGGGCTCTTCTCGGCCGCCGTGTCGTCGACGTAGTCGCCCTTGCCGTTACAGCCGCCCTGGAAGGTGTGGTACAGGCCCATCCAGTGGCCCACCTCGTGGGTGGCGGTGTCGCCCTCGTTGTAGTTGCCCGCGGTGCCGCCGGGCAGCGAGGTGTCCAGGACGACCACGCCGTCCATCTCCGGGCTGGACTTGTACGAGGTGGGGAAGGTGGCCCAGCCGAGCAGGCCGCCGCCGAGGTCGGCGGTGTAGAAGTTGAGCGCGTCCGGGCCGCCCTGGCGGAGCGTGGACTTCATCTGCTTCTCGGCGGTGGAGCCGTGCGAGAGGCCGTTGTACCAGGAGGCGTTGTCCGTGTAGGTGGTCTCCTGCAGCGTGAACTGGAAGCCGGAGTCGGCGTTGCCCTCGCCCTGTCCGCCGAAGCCCTCGTTCAGAACGGCTATCTGCTTGCTGATGTCCGTCGCGGTGAGCTTGCCCTTGGTGCCGTCGTGGATCACATGGAAGTAGACGGGGATCGTGACGGTCGTGGCGGCGGAGACATCGAACCCTCGGTTGCTCGAACGCGCCTTGTCGAGCTTCTTCTTGAGATCGGCGTTCATCGCCTCGGCCTTGGCCGCGGTGATGTCGTTGGGCTCGTTCGCGTGGTCAACGTGGTCGTCGTGACCGGGCCTGGCCTTACGGGCGGAGGAGACACCCTCGTCGTCACACTCGTCATCGGCGTGGACGGCGCTGCTGGCGGGTGCGGCGCTCGCGTGTCCCGTGGGGGCGGACAGCGGGGCGGCAAGTGCCAGGGTTCCAGCCATGATTGCCGTGCCGAACAAGCGTCTACCCAGACGTGGAGATATACGGGCAAGGTGGCGCATGGTGACTCCTCACGGATGCGGTCGGGGAGGGATTTCCTCACCGCCGCGGCGAGATTACGTGGCCATGTCAGATGTGAGGGAGGAACGATCAGGCCCAATCAAACGTGAGGTGAATCGGGCCAACGGGGAGAAAATTTGAGGCATCAATCAGTGTTTGAAAGATGGCTGAAACATATGAGGCAGCCAGGGCGGGTGGTGTGTCCGCATTGGCACCGCGAACGGACACCACTCGCCCGGTGGCGTGATCTCTCGGTAACAGGCGCGATCATGGCCAAAATTGATTGGCGGATCTGCCAGTTGGTCGGTTCGCGGTTGGGGCGCGTATCTGGTTGTGATCAATAGGTGGTCCGGGTGAGGTGCTTGAGCCAGATAGGGTGCCCCCGAAGTCAGGCATGGGGGAATCTCGTTGGAGCGACGGAAGCTGATCGGGATCGGGGCAGGGCTGGCGGTCCTACCCGCCTGGTGGACCCTGCGTCAGGTGGCGAACAGGGCCAAGGGGGACTGGCACACCGACACCACACCGCTGCAGCGGGCGTTCCCGCTGCTGGGCCCGCTCACCGACGCCAAGTGGGTGAGCAGCCGGGACAACGATCGGGACATACCGTCGCCGGAGCTGGTGATCTCGGGCTTCGCGCGGCTGACACCGGGGAAACTTGCCGAGCTGACGGCGGCCCACGCCTTCGTCTCCGAGGGGCCGCCCGATGACTTCTCGTGGTTCGAGGAGCCGCTCAAGGGCGAGGGGCCGGAGAACCCCCAGTGGGTCCGGTCGCACGAGCTCGAGCGCGACGGCAGCGGCTACTTCACCCAACTGTGGTTTGACCGTCGCAGCGACACTGTCCGCTTCTGGGCGCTCAACCCTCACGGCTAGGGCGCGTCGATTGTGATCAATGGGCGGTCCGGGTGAGGTCCCTGAGCCAGATTACCGAGGCGCGCAGGTGGAGGCCGGCGAGGTAGCTGTCGGGGGTCTTGTCGTATCGGGTGGCGATGCCTCGCCATGCCTTGAGTTTGTTGATCAGCGGCTCGACGGTGTTCCGCTCCTTGTAGGGGTCGGCGTCGTGGCCGACGGGCCGGCCGTCCCCACTGCCCTTCTTCTTCCGGTCGCCGGCGACATGGATCTTGCTGGTCTGCCCGCCCCTGGAGCGTCCGAGGAGGGCGGCCTTCAGCCGGAGTTTGTGCCGTCGCCGGATGCGTGTCGAACCCGCCGTTCGGGTACGGAACACCCCCGCGTCGGCGGGGAGGCGGCGTGAGGGCCCGCGGGGAGGCGGCGTACGGGCCCCAGGGCCCTCGCCCTGGCCGGGCAGAAGGCCGACGGCTTCATCCTCCAGCTCGCGGACCCCTTCCTCACCGAGTGGATGATCAAGGCGGTACGGGACGCGGCGGCCGACGCCGGACGGGACCCCGACGCCGTCACCATCTGCGTCGCCGCGCCCGCGTACGTCGGCGACGACCTCGCCCACGCCCGGGAGCAGTGCCGGTGGTTCGGCGGGATGGTCGGCAACCACGTCGCGGACCTGGTCGCCCGCTACGGCGAGCACTCGGGTCTTGTGCCCGAGGCGCTGACCGCGTACATCAAGGACCGGCACGGTTACGACTACAGCCACCACGGGCGCTCCGGCAACCCGGACACCGCCTTCGTGCCTGACGAGATCGTGGACCGGTTCTGCCTGCTGGGTCCCGCCGAGGCGCACATCGAGAAGCTGCGCCACCTGAGGGACCTGGGCGTCGACCAGTTCGCCGTCTACAGCATGCACGATGCCCGGGAGGCGACGATCGACGCGTACGGCTCCGCGATCATCCCCGCCCTGACCGGCTGACGCCCCCGGAGGAGAGCCTGCCGGAGCCGGGCGGGCGGAGGCGTCAGCCCTGGGCGAGGTCCAGGGCGTGTTCGAGCACCTCGCACGCCTGGAGGTGGTTGCCGGACTCCTGGAGCAGACCGGCGAGCCTGCGGCAGACCAGCACGGCTTCCGGGCCGCGTGTCTTGTGCGTCTGGTGGAACGCCTGTTCCAGGACCTCGATCGCCTCCCTGAGCTGACCCGCGTCGGCCAGGGCCTCGGCCAGTTCGAGCTGTACGGCGAAGGCGTGGCTCTCCCCGCCCGGGGACTGTTCGCCCAGGGCCAGCCGGAGGATGGGCAGGGCGTCGCGGTTGCGTCCCTCGGTGCGCAGCAGACGCGCCAGGTTCAGTCCGGCGGCGACCAGCGCCGCGCGGACGTCGGCGTCCACGACCGGGCCCGCCGGGACATGGCGCTCGGCGCGTGCGCGGTTGCGGATCAGGGGGAGGCGCCCGATGTCGTTCTCCTGCGAACGCTGCGGTTTCGGCCGGTTCTTCGCCCGCAACCGCTCGTCCAGCACCCGGTAGATGGTGTTGAGATCGATGAGTTCCTGCCCGTCGGCCACCCCCGTCCGCATCAGATGGAGCAGCTCGCCCGTGAAAGCGGTGTGGACCTCGCCCTCCGGGGCCAGGGCGAGTCTGTCCTTCGGGGAGGCCGTCAGTACGTAGGCCCCGTCGACCGCCACCCGGCCGGCCAGCGTGTCCGCGTCGCCCGCGAGGGTGCGGGCGGCCCGCCCGCTGAAGCAGCAGTCCAGCACGATCACCCGGCGCCTGGCCCTGGACGAACGGATGGCGGCCCGCAGATGCTCGAAGGCCACCGCCGTGTAACCGGTGTTCTCGCGCGACCCCGTCAGGGCCAGATAGAGGTCCGCGGTGTCCGCGTCGCGCAACCCGTGCCCCGCGTAGTACACGAAGAGGGTGTCGGTGGCCTCCTCCGCCGCGCTGTGCACCGGATCGAGCATGGCCGAACCGTCCTCGGGATCCAGCACGACCGTGCAGTGCGGTTCGGGGAGACCCCAGAGCATCGCGTCCCGCAACGCTTCGGACAGGTCGCGCAAGTTGGCCTGGACCGCAGGCAGTTGTTCGAGGCTCCGGTAGGAGTGCGTGCCGATGAGCACGGCCCGGGACGCGGCCGGGTCAGGAAGCCTGGTCATCGTCGGAGTTGCCGTCCGCTTCCCGGTCGAGCAGCGTGACGATGCGCTCCACCATGTCGGCCGAAACACCGTTCGCCGGGATCTCCACCTCGACCGCTCCCCTCCGCAGGGTGATCGCGGGCCGGTTGCGTCGCGATTCGCGCCACTGGGCCACAGACACGACCAGGGCTCCGGTGGACAGCCCCGAGCCGATGAGGAGTTCCAGGACATCGAACCCCGTACCCATGGAGCCGGGCGGTGCCGTCGTGCCGCTCGCGAGCCTGCCTCTCACCTCGTGCCGCAGCGAGTCCTCGGCATCCACCCAGCGCAGCAGCGAGCGGAGATCCGCCTCGCCGCCCTCGGCGTGGTCGTTCCCGACGACGCGTACCTCAACCTTGGTCATTTGATGGGTCCTTTCTCCGTTCCGCCCGGGCCCCGACCCCCGAGAACAGTGCGAGCGCCACCTCGCGGGCACCGAGTCTCGCCAGGCACACGGCCTGCCAGTACTGGGAGGTGAGCGTCGTGGGGTGGGAGGCGCCGAGTGTCCTCGTGCAGACCTGCACCACGGAGGCGAGCATGTGAGCGGCTTCCTGCAGCTCTCCCCGCAGAACGAGATTGACGGCCTCCCGCTGGCGCGACAGCGCGTTCTCCGCCGTCATGCTGCCCAGGACGGTCTGACGGGTCACCTCGCTGAGGGACAGCGGCAGTACGCGATCGGGCCGTAGTTCCACCACGGGGCCCTGGGGGAGGGCGGCGTCCAGATACTCCGGATACGAGGTCTCGGCCTCGGGAGGGCGGTGAACCTGTCGGACGGCGTCCTCGCGGACGGACCGCCGCACCAGCTCACCGAGGAGCCGGGCGGTGTCCGGCTCCGTCCGCAGCGCGAGCAGGTCGGTGAGCGCCGCGGCAGCACTCTGCGGCCGCTCGAACGGTTCCCGGGCGGAGAGTGAATCAACGAACTCCGCCAGCTGCGGCGGAATACGGTGACGGCTCCGGGCCAGCCGGGGCGCGCCCTCGTCGACAGCACGTTCCACGACGGCCCCGACGTCGTCGACCTCCGCGAGCGGGGGCTCACCCGTGAGCATCAGATACATGCACATGCCCAGGCCGTAGAGGTCGCTCGTCGGTCCGGGCCGCTCGCCCCGCATGATCTCCGGAGCCATGTACCGGGGGGTGCCGACCAGCGCGCCCACCTTGGTGATCACTGAGTCCTCGGTCAGGCGGACCAGTCCGAAGTCCTGCAGGACGACCCGTCCCTGGGAAGTGATCCGTACATTCGACGGCTTGACATCTCGATGCAGCACACCCGCTTCGTGGGCGGCCGCCAGACAGGCACAGACCCCGATCCCGATGCCGACGGCGGCCGCGTCCGGCAATCGCGCCCGCTGGGCCACCAGTGTCTGCAGGTCGACGCCGTCGAGATACTCCATCACGAGGTACGGAGAGCCGTCGAGTATGCCGATGTCGTACAGCGCCGGTGTGCCGTCGCCGGCGATCCGTGCCAGGGCCCGGGCCTCCCGGTGGAACCGCTCGGACAGCCGCTCGGTGTCCGTCGACGAGGCCGCCACGGAGAGGATCTTCACGGCGACCCTGCGGTCGAGCACCAGGTCCTTGGCCTCGTGGACCACACCCATGCCTCCCGCGCCGATCAGCCGCCGCAGGCGATAGCGCCCGCCGATCACTTCCCTGCCCGACACGTGCACCCCCCCCGTGATGGCCCCCCGGACGATCCTGTCCCAGCAACGGGGAGCAGGGCAACCGGATCCGGGCACCCGGCATGTCGGCCGGACCGGTGGGCAGTTGCTCGGTCGGCGCTCGCCGGACCGGCGGACGTGTGCCCCTCAGCGCTCACCGGGTCGGCAGGCGTTCACCGGGTCGGCTCTCACCGGGCATGCACCGAACTCGACTTGACGCTCACACCGGTTTGATGCTGCGGCCCAGCAGCGCCGTGACATCCACCGTCTCGTCCGCCGACGGAGTGGCCGTGGGCACTGGCCTGTTGAAGCCGGAGAAGTTCACGGTCCCCTCCTCGGAGGCGTCCCGCACGGTGATCCGCACCGGGTACGGCTCGCCCTCGGCTGACACGTAGGCCGTCACCCGCTCGCGGCCCTCGGTCCGGGTCACCGGAACCGCGGGCGCGCCGTTCACCTCGGTCTTCTCGCCCTTCGTCAGCGTGCCCCGGTCCGCCGCATCGGCGTTGTCCTCGATCAGTCCGCGGAAGGTGTCGAGATCGCAGACCTCGGTCACCGTGAGCAGTCGCGGATGGTCGGCCTCGGCCTTCATGTAGCGGCCGTCGAGGATCGCGTCGAAGGCTGAGCCGCCGATGGGCACATGGGTCTTCCAGAAGGCGGCGTCCGGTTTCAGCCAGACGTCGTTGCCGCGCTTGACGATCTCCACCGACCCCTCGTCGCCCATGTCGACCCCGCCCGCACAGTTGCCCTCGCGGTCGAGCGTGAGGTCGAGGCTCACATCCGAGCCGCTGCCGTCGAGGGTGCCGCGTGCGCTCAGATGCAGGGACGAGACGCCGAGCAGGGCGTCGCGCGAGCGGTCGACGATCTCCTCGGCGCTGAGCGAGTCGATGTCGTCATCGGCCTGCGCGACCGCACCACTCGTCAGGATGAGGGCTACGGCCGCCGTTCCTGCCGCCGCACGTGCGGCCCAGCGGTGTCCGCTCACGTCGCCTCCTCGAAAACGCGCCGGTCAGGGGGGTGCGCTCCATGAGAACCGGCACATTCGAGCGTACGCCGACCGTGGGGGCGCCGCCCGGCGCGCATACGGAGCGTCAGGAGTAAAGACGTTTCTGGCTACGGAGGGTGGGCAGAGCTGCGGTGGTCCCGCCAGGGATCACGGTAAGCGCACACCACGTAGACCACGCACACCACGTAGACCACGTGAACCATGTAAGGAGAACCATGAAGCTGTTCACGGGGAACAAGCGGCTCCGGTCGGCCCGGCGGACCGTCGCCGCCGCCTCCGTGGCGGCCGCGCTGGCCGTCCCGGTCACCGCCGTGACCGCCACCGCCGCCCCGGCCGCGATTCCGCCCGGCCTCTCGTGCGACACCGGCAAGCACGCCATCGACGACTACACGGGCTTCGCGCTCTGTCGCAACAACGGCAGCCGGACGCAGACCTTCTGGGTGCACCTGGTGTGCGGCTGGTCCCCGGACGTCGACGGCAACCACGTCACCCTGAGGCCCGGCGAGTCCGGCCAGTCCACCGCCCACTGCGGGAAGTTCGGCACCGGCATCGGCGAGATCCACGTCCGCCCCTGACGCCCTGGCGGTAGAGACGGGAACGGCCTGTGCGGCCGCACTGCTTGAGCGGGCCGCCTCCTCTCGTTACCCTCCAGTAAGTACGGGTGGGTGCAGCCGGGACGACCGGTCGGCCCCACGGTTACGAGGGAGGCGGCACGCCCATGTCCTCAGCGGAGCCCACCGAGCAGGCCGGACCGGCCCCGCGGCCGCACCCCGGCCGGACCCCCCGTCCGGACCCCGCCCCGGCGCCGATGCCCGGCCTCGCGGAGAGCGCGGGCCGGATCGCCGACGGAGCCACCACCTCCACCGCCCTCGTCGCCGACGCGCTCGCCCGGATCGAGGCGACGCAACCCACCCTCAACGCCTTCCGCCATGTGCGGGCCGAAGCCGCCCTGGCGGAGGCCGCCGAAGCCGACCGCAGACTCGCTGCGGGGGAGCGGCTGCCGCTCCTCGGCGTCCCCGTCGCCGTCAAGGACGACACCGATGTCGCGGGCCTGCCCACCCACTTCGGCTGCGACGGCGAACGGCCCCCTGCCCCCGCCGACAGCGAGGCGGTGCGCCGGCTGCGCGCGGCCGGGGCGATCGTCGTCGGCAAGGCCAACTCCTGCGAGCTGGGCCAGTGGCCGTTCACCGAGGGCCCCGCGTTCGGCGCCACCCGCAACCCCTGGAACCCCGCCCACACCCCGGGCGGCTCCTCCGGCGGATCGGCGGCCGCCGTCGCCGCCGGGCTCGTCCCCGCCGCCCTCGGCTCGGACGGGGCCGGGTCCGTCCGCATCCCCGCCGCCTGGACCCATCTCGTCGGAATCAAGCCCCAGCGCGGCCGCATCTCGGTCCACCCGCACCACGACGCCTTCCAGGGCCTCACCGTCAACGGCCCCCTCGCCCGTACGGTCGCCGACGCGGCGCTCCTGCTGGACGCGGCCGCGGGCGCGCACCCGGAGGACCTGCACCGCCCGCCCGCCGTCCGCGCCGCCGATGCCGCCCGCCGGGACCCGGGCCGCCTGCGTATCGCCCTCGCCTGGCGGCCCCCGCTCACCCTCACCCGTGCGGCCCCGGACCCCGAGGTGCGCCGGGCCGTCACCGAGCTGGCCGAGGCCCTCGCCCGGCTCGGCCACCACGTCGAGGAGGCCCGCCCCCGGTACGGGCTGATCGGCCTCGCCTTCGTGCCCCGCGCCACGGCGGGCATCGCCGAATTCGCCGCCCGCCACCCCCAGCCGGCCCTGCTCGACCCGCGCACCCGCAGTGCCCAGCGGACCGGGACACGCCTCGGGGGACGGGCGGTGCGGGCCGCCCGCGCCCGCGAAGTGCGCCAGCATCGCCGGATCGGGGCGCTCTTCGACGCCTCCGGGTTCGATGTGCTCCTCACCCCGACCACGGCCGCCCCGCCGCCGCGTATCGGCCGGTTCGACGACCTCAGCGCCTGGCGCACCGACCTCGCGATGGCGGCCGCGTGCCCGTACGCCTGGCCCTGGAACGTCCTCGGCTGGCCCGGCGTGAACGTCCCGGCCGGCTTCACCCGCACCGGCCTTCCCGTCGGCGCCCAGCTTCTCGGCCCCTCCCGCAGCGAGGCGCGGCTGATCGCCCTGGCCGCCCAGCTGGAGGACGACCGGCGCTGGTACGAGCACCGGCCGCCCGCCTGACACACCACGCTCAGCCCCGGACCGCACCACTGCCCCCCCCGGCCTGGAGACCCCTCACCCGCCGCGACCGTGAGGACACCGCGCAGGCTGCCCGGGGTCTCGGCAACGAGGAGATAGCCGCCCGCACGGTGATCCGCCCGTACCCCGCCGAGACGCACGTGAGCCGGGCGATGATCAAGCCCGGCACCCGCGGCCGGGCACGGCTCGTGGTGTCCGCCTGCGAGCCCGGGCCGGTCGAGCCCCGGTCACGGGCGGCGGAGGACCGGGCTCCGGGCCCGTGGAACCCCCGGAGTGCCGCAAGGCCGTGCGGGGGCCTTGTGGAGCCCCGCGCGTCGAGGAGATATCTTGATGTCAAGCAATGTTGCAGACGTGGAGCGGAGCACCCGGTGACTGACTCGACCATCATCTATACGCACACCGACGAGGCCCCTGCCCTGGCGACCTATTCGCTCCTGCCCGTGATCGAGGCCTACGCCTCGACCGCAGGAGTCACGGTGGAGCGCCGTGACATCTCCCTCGCGGGCCGGATCATCGCCAGTTTCCCGGAGCGGCTGAAGGCCGAGCAGCGTATCGATGACGCACTCGCCGAGCTCGGCGAGCTGGCCAGGACGCCCGGCGCGAACATCATCAAGCTGCCCAACATCTCGGCGTCGATCCCGCAGCTCAAGGCGGCCATCGCCGAGCTCCAGGAGCAGGGCTACGCGCTTCCGGACTACCCGGACGACCCGCAGACCGATGAGGACAAGGACGTCCGCGCCCGCTACGACAAGGTCAAGGGCAGCGCGGTGAACCCGGTGCTGCGCGAGGGTAACTCCGACCGCCGCGCCCCCGCGTCCGTCAAGAACTACGCCAAGGCCCACCCGCACCGCATGGGCGCCTGGTCGGCCGACTCGAAGACGAACGTCGCGACCATGGGCGTCGACGACTTCCGCTCCACCGAGAAGTCCGCGGTCATCGCCGAGGACGGCTCGCTCCGCATCGAGCTGCACGGCGACGACGGCACCACCACCGTGCTCCGCGAGTCGGTACCCGTCCTCAAGGGCGAGGTCGTCGACGCGGCCGTCATGCGCGTCGCCGCGCTGCGCGAGTTCTTCACCGCGCAGGTCGCCCGCGCCAAGGCCGAGGGCGTGCTGTTCTCCGTGCACCTCAAGGCCACCATGATGAAGGTCTCCGACCCGATCATCTTCGGCCACGCGGTCCGCGCCTTCTTCCCCAACACCTTCGCCAAGTACGGCGACCAGCTCGCCGCCGCCGGTCTCACCCCGAACGACGGTCTGGGCGGCATCCTCAAGGGCCTGGACTCCCTGCCGAACGTGGGCGCCGAGATCCAGGCGTCCTTCGAGGCCGAGCTCGCCGAGGGCCCCGCCCTCGCGATGGTCGACTCCGACAAGGGCATCACCAACCTGCACGTCCCCAGCGACGTCATCGTCGACGCCTCCATGCCCGCCATGATCCGCACCTCCGGCCACATGTGGGGCCCGGACGGCAACGAGGCCGACACCATCGCCGTCCTCCCGGACAGCAGCTACGCCGGTGTCTACCAGGTCGTCATCGACGACTGCCGCGCCAACGGCGCCTTCGACCCGTCGACCATGGGCTCGGTGCCCAACGTCGGTCTGATGGCGCAGAAGGCCGAGGAGTACGGCAGCCACGACAAGACCTTCGAGATCCCCGCCACCGGCACGGTGCGCGTCGTCGACACGAATGGCGACGTCCTGCTGGAGCAGGCCGTCGGCGCCGGTGACATCTTCCGGATGTGCCAGACCAAGGACGCGCCGATCCAGGACTGGGTCAAGCTCGCCGTCACCCGTGCCCGCGCCACCGGCAACCCGGCGGTGTTCTGGCTGGACGAGGGCCGCGCCCACGACGCCAACCTGATCGCCAAGGTCACCACGTACCTCGCCGACCACGACACCGACGGCCTGGACATCTCCATCAAGACCCCGGAGGAGGCCACCGCCTTCTCCCTGGAGCGCATCCGCCGCGGCGAGGACACCATCTCCGTCACCGGCAACGTGCTGCGCGACTACCTCACCGACCTCTTCCCGATCCTGGAGCTCGGTACCAGCGCGAAGATGCTCTCCGTCGTCCCGCTGATGAACGGCGGCGGCCTCTTCGAGACGGGCGCGGGCGGCTCGGCCCCCAAGCACGTCCAGCAGCTCGTCAAGGAGGACTACCTCCGCTGGGACAGCCTGGGCGAGTTCCTGGCCCTCGCGGTCAGCTTCGAGCACCTGGCCACCACCACGGACAACGCGCGGGCCCAGGTCCTCGCCGACACCCTGGACCGCGCGACCGGCACCTTCCTCAACGAGGACAAGTCGCCCAGCCGTCGCCTCGGCGGCATCGACAACCGCGGCAGCCACTTCTACCTGGCCCTCTACTGGGCCCAGGAGCTGGCGCAGCAGACCGACGACGCCAAGCTCGCCGAGGCGTTCGCCCCGCTCGCCAAGACCCTGGCCGAGCAGGAGGAGACCATCGTCGCCGAGCTGATCGCGGTGCAGGGCTCCCCGGCCGAGATCGGCGGCTACTACCAGCCCGACCCGGCCAAGGCCGCCTCGGTCATGCGGCCGTCCGCCACGTTCAACAAGGCGATCGCAAGCCTCGTCTGACCCGATGTGAGGCGGACGCGTCCGCCCACCGTTCCGCCCCGGCAGGCCCTGTGCCTGCCGGGGCGGTTCGCGTCTCCGGGTGTCCCCCCTGCCTCTCGGGCCCCCTTAGCCCACATACGCCCCCGACGCACAACGGACCCACCGGTTTCATGTGATCGGGTGAACGACCAATCCGCCTGGCCCACGGCTCCGAATGACGACCGTGAGGATCACCCGGACAACCCTTGCCCGCGAAACGTTCGCAGCCCTCAGCGGACTGCTGGCGGGATTCGCCGCACTGACCTTCGCCGAGCTCGTGTCGGCGGCCGTCAGGCCCGAGGCGAGCCCCGTGACAGCGGTCGGCGGGGCGGCCATCGACCGGACGCCCGCCGGTGTGAAGGACTGGGCGATCCGGAACTTCGGCGAGAACGACAAATTCGTCCTGCAACTCGGCATCGTAGTCACGCTCGCCCTCTTCGCCCTCGCCGTCGGCCTGCTGGCCCTGCGCCACCGCCGTGCCGGTTCCGCCGCCGTCCTCGCCTTCGGTGTGGTCGGCGCCGCCTCCGCCGTCAGCCGCCCGGACTCCACCGGCCTGGTCGACGGACTCCCGTCGCTGGTGGGAGCGGCGGCCGGGGCGACCCTGCTGTACGTCCTCACCGGCAGGCTCACCCGGCCGCGCCGGATCCCGGGGGAGGGGCAGGAGGCGCACGAGGAGAGCGGCTGGGACCGGCGGGGCTTCCTGATCGCCGCCACCGCCGCGGCCGCCGCCTCCACCGTCGCCGGAGCGGTCGGCCGGACGCTGAACGGCCGGAGCAGTCAGGACGCCGTCGCCTCCCGCGCGGCCGCCCGGCTGCCCGCCCCGGCTTCACCCGCGCAGCCGATCCCTGCGGGAGCCCGGCTACGGGTGCCCGGCCTGCCCCCGTTCACCACCCCCAACAACGAGTTCTACCGGGTCGACACCGCCCTGGTGGTCCCCAAGGTCGACGCGAACACCTGGCGGCTGCGCATCCACGGCAAGGGCGTACGCCGAGACCTGGAGTTCACCTACCAGGACCTGCTGGAACGCCCCCTGATCGAGCGGGAGATCACCCTCTGCTGCGTCTCCAACGAGGTCGGCGGCCCCTACATCGGCCACGCCAAGTGGATCGGCGTACGCCTGGCCGACCTGCTCAGGGAGGCGGGTGTCAAGCCGCCGTCCCGGGGCGGCAGGGCCGACCAGATCATCGCCCGCTCGGTGGACGGCATGACGCTCGGCACTCCCGTCGAGGACGTCATGGACGGCCGGGACGCGATGCTCGCCGTGGGCATGAACGGCGAACCGCTCCCCTTCGTCCACGGGTTCCCCGTCCGCATGCTGGTCCCGGGCCTCTACGGGTACGTCTCGGCCTGCAAGTGGATCGAGGACATCGAGCTCACCACCTTCGACGACTACGACGCGTACTGGGTGAAGCGCAAGTGGGCCCGCGAGGCCCCGATCAAGACCCAGTCCCGGATCGACACCCCCAAGCCCTTCGGCCGCCCCGAGGCCGGCACGGTCATGGTGGCCGGAGTGGCCTGGGCCCAGCACCGGGGGATCTCGAAGGTCGAGATCCGCGTCGACGACGGCCCGTGGCGCCCGGCCCAACTGGCCGAGCAGAGCACCGTCGACACCTGGCGCCAGTGGTCCTACCCCTGGCAGGCCACCCCCGGCGGCCACACCCTCACCGTCCGCGCCACCGACGGCACGGGCGAGGTCCAGACGGAGAAGCGCACCAAGACCGTCCCGGACGGTGCCAGTGGCCGGCACTCCGTGGTGGTCTCCGTCGACTGACCCCGACAGATCTTCCATCTGCACTGCTTCATTCCCAGCAGTACGTCATTCCCCTGCCCCCCATACGAACTGTCCCGTTTCCCGTTTCCCCGTACCGACGATCCAGGAGAATTCCATGAACGCCCTTCGCCACCGCCGTGCAGCCGTCGCCGTCGTCGCCGCGGTCCTGCTGCCCCTGTCGCTGACCGCCTGCGCCGAGGACAGCTCGGACAAGGCGTCCGACAGCTCTTCCGCCGCGAGCTCGACTCCCGAGGAGTCGAAGCCGGCCGCCGGTGACGACACGTCGACGGACAAGCCGTTCGGCCCGGCCTGTGCCGGCGTCCCGAAGGACGGCGCGGGCAGCTTCGACGGCATGGCGCAGGACCCGGTCGCCACCGCCGCCTCCAACAACCCCGCGCTTTCCACGCTCGTCGCCGCCGTGCAGAAGGCCGGCCTCGTCGACACCCTCAACAACGCCGAGAACATCACGGTGTTCGCGCCCACCAACGACGCGTTCGCCAAGATCCCGAAGGCCGACCTGGACGCGGTCCTCAACGACAAGGCCATGCTCACCAAGATCCTCACCTACCACGTCGTGGGCGAGAAGCTCACCCCGCAGCAGCTGGAGAGCGGCACGTTCGACACGCTGCAGAAGAGCACCCTGACCACGTCCGGCTCCGGTGAGTCGTACCAGGTCAACGACAGCGCCGGCGTGGTCTGCGGCAACGTCCCGACCGCCAACGCCACCGTCTACATCATCGACACGGTGCTGATGCCGAAGTAGTCGGGCGGCAGTCTCCTGCCGTGACAGACCGCCCCGCTGCGGGAGGGCCGCCGACGGCCTCCGGGGCCCTTCTGCAGCGAGGCTCTCGCCTTCACGCGTCGAAACCCCGTCCGACCGGGGCAGCGGCGTCACGAGCGGGCTCTCCCGGTAGCCGATCAGCAGCTGGGCCTCGCGGAGCACCAGGTCTCCGGGCCCGTCCGGTCGGCCTGGACGCCCTCGGCGGCATGCCGGACGGTCCAGCCCACCGCATCCTCGCGGTCAGGGCGGTTCCAAAGTCCCGGTGATCACGTGAGTGTGCAGGTCGCGACGGTACGACGATGCGTGGTCGGCTCGGTTCGTACGCAACGAAGCTCCGGCTGATTCCGGTGACCGATCACGCCGCCCGCGCCGCGACGGTCTTCGATGTGTGCACCCGCGCCGAGTGCTGCGGCCATCCGCCGGGTGCTGAGCGCCGCCTGTCCCGGCGGGCTCGCCGGCCTGCTCGGATCCGATCCGGCCGGGGCCGAGACCCTCGCGGTGGGCGGAAAGAGCGCCCGCGGCTCGCGCCACGGCGGGATCCCGGCCGCCTATCCGCTGGCCGCGGTGACCGGTGCCGGCCTGACCGCCACTCAGCTGCGCGTGCCGGACAGGACGAATGAAATCACCTGCTTCGGCGCCCTGTTGGCGCCTGACGACCTGACCGGCGTCACGGTCGCCGCGGACGCCCCGCACTGCCAGCGTGATCACGCCCGGTTCCTCGTCGAGGAGAAAGACGCGCGCATTACGCCTTCACCGTGAAGGGCGACCAGAAGAACCTGCACTACAACCCTGTCCTCCCGGTCCACCAGCGGGTTCCCCACCTCCGCGCGGGGAGGGGCCTTCGCTACGGCACCCTGGCCGTCCACTCGGGTGAACCGAACTTGGTCCGTACGAGCTCCTCGGCGCGGGCCAGCTCGGCGTCCGTCACGCCGCCCGTGGTCAGCCCGTGCCGCTCGCGGAAGGAGCCGATCATCCGCTCGATCACCGCCTGGCGGGGAAGCCCCGTCTGCCGCCGCAGCGGGTCGACGCGCTTCTTCGCGGACCGGGTGCCCTTGTCCGACAGCTTCTCCTTCCCGATCCGCAGCACCTCCAGCATCTTGTCGGCGTCGATGTCGTACGCCATCGTCACGTGGTGCAGCACCGCCCCCGGACCGCCGTCGGGCCCCACCACCCGCTTCTGCGCCGCCCCCGCGATCTTGCCGACCTCGGTGGCGATGTCGTTGAGAGGCTGGTACCAGGCCTTGATGCCCATGTCCGCGAGGGCTTCGAGCACCCAGTCGTCCAGATAGGCGTAGCTGTCGGCGAACGAGAGGCCCGACACCAGCGCCTGCGGCACGGCAAGCGAGTAGGTGATGGTGGAGCTCGGCTCGGCGAACATCGCGCCACCGCCCGAGATCCGGCGTACGACGTTCACGCCGTGCCGCTCCACGCCCGCCGGGTCGACCTCGTTGCGCAGGGACTGGAAGCTGCCGATGATCACGGCGGGGGAGTCCCACTCCCAGACCCGCAGCGTCGGCGGACGGCGGCCCGCCGCCACCTCCGCGGTGATCACCTCGTCGAGCGCCATGTGCAGCGCGGGCGACTGCGGGGCCTCGTGGATCAGCTGCCAGTCGTAGTCGGACCACTCCGTGGCGCGCGCCAGCGCCCGTCGTACGGCGATGGCGACGCCCTCCGCGCTCAGCCCGAGCATCACCGTGGACTCAGGCAGCGCCGCCTCGATCCGGGCCGCCAGCCCGGCCGTGTCGGTATGGGCCGGGGCCCCCTCCAGGGCCGCGTCGATCGCGAGGATCGCCTCGTCGGGTTCGAGGAAGAAGTCCCCGGCGACGCGGACGTTCCGCATCGCCCCGCCCTCGACGTCCAGGTCCACCACGACCAGCTTGCCGCCGGGAACCTTGTACTCACCGTGCACCGTGCTGCCTCCAGCTTCATCTACGAGGGCCCGGTTCGACGGATGAGCCGGACACAACCGGATGTAACGCACATCGGGGCCCGGATCATCCCGCGCGGACGACGGTCAGGCGTCCTCAGCCCTCCGCCACCGGCCCCGGCAGCGCCGCCAGTACCCGAGGCAGCCCGTCGGCGGGCAGCCTGCCGCCCTGCGCCATCTCGGCGGAACCACCGCCCGCCCGTCCAGCAGTCGCTTCACCGGCCTCGCCGCGTGCGGCCCCGCTGCCGGGCCGCCCCGTCGGCCGCCACCCACGACCGCCGCCCCGCTTCCCGGTGGCCGCGCCCGACGCGGCCGTGCCGGTGGCCGAAGCGCCCGGCCTCCGGCCTCGGGGCCGGCCGTCGACCCCGACCGGCGTACGCACGTTCCGTATCCGGTGGTGGCCGACGGCCGGTCCGTACCGCCCGCACGGATCAGCGGTGGGTGAACTCCGCGGGCCGCTTCTCGGTGAACGCCTTCATGCCCTCCTTCTGGTCGGCCGTCGCGAACACCGCGTGGAACAGGCGGCGTTCGAAGCGGACACCCTCGGCGAGCGTCGTCTCGAAGGCCCGGTTGACCGCCTCCTTCGCCATCATCGCGACGGGCGCCGACATCCCGGCGACCGTGCCCGCGACAGCGAGCGCCTCCTCCAGCAGGTCCGTGTCCGGGACGATCCGGGAGACCAGACCGGCCCGCTCGGCCTCCTCGGCGTCCATGTTCCGGCCGGTCAGACAGAGGTCCATCGCCTTGGCCTTGCCGACCGCTCGGGTCAGCCGCTGGGAGCCGCCGATGCCGGGGATCACGCCGAGGCGGATCTCCGGCTGCCCGAAGACGGCGGTGTCCGAGGCGATCACCAGGTCGCACAGCATGGCCAACTCGCAGCCCCCGCCCAGGGCGTAGCCCCGTACGGCGGCGACCGTGGGCGTACGGAGGTGACCGAGCCGGTCCCAGGCGGTGAACCAGTCGCTGAGGTACATGTCCATGTAGCTCCGCGGCTGCATCTCCTTGATGTCCGCCCCGGCCGCGAACGCCTTGTTCCCGCTGCCGGTGATGACGATGCAGCCGACGTCCGGGTCGCGGTCCAGTGCCTCGGTCGCCTCCACCGTCTCCCGCATGACGTCCAGGCTCAGCGCGTTGAGCGCCTCGGGGCGGTTCAGGGTGAGCAGGGCGGTTCGGCCCCGGCGCTCGACGAGGATGGTTTCGTACGGGCCCGGGGCGGACGCGTTCTCGTTGTTCTCGCTCACGGGGTGGCGCCCTTCTCTGTGTCGGTGGTGGTCGAGGAAGCGGCCCGGATGGCCCGGACGATGCCGGAGAAGTCCTGGTCCGCCCCGCTGCCTTCGGCGAAGCGCGCGTACAACTCGGCAGCCCTGAGCCCCAGTTCGGCGTCGACACCGCCCGCGCGCACCGCGTTGGCGGCCAGCGCGAGGTCCTTCGCCATCAGGGGTGCCGCGAATCCGGGGCGGTAGTCGCGGTTGGCCGGGCTGCCGGGGACGGGGCCGGGGACCGGGCAGTTAACGGTGAGCGCCCAGCACTGGCCGGAGGCCGCCGACGCCACGTCGTACAGCGCCTGGTCGGAGAGGCCGAGGCTTTCGGCGAGCACGAACGCCTCGCTGACGGCGATCATCGAGACGCCGAGGATCATGTTGTTGCAGATCTTCGCCGCCTGTCCGGCGCCCGCCGCCCCGCAGTGCACCGCCTTCCTGCCCATCGCCGACAGCAGCGGCTCGGCCTCCGTGAACGCGGCCTCCGCACCCCCGGCCATGAAGGTGAGGGTGCCCGCCTCCGCCCCCACCACCCCGCCGGAGACCGGGGCGTCCAGCGAGCGGTGACCGGCCGCCGCGGCCGCCGCGTGGGCGGCGCGGGAGTCGGCCACGTCGATGGTCGAGCAGTCGACGAACAGCGTGCCGGGGCGGGCCGCTTCGAGCAGCCCCTCCTGCCCGTACAGGGAGAGCACATGGCGTCCGGCGGGCAGCATGGTCACCACCACGTCGGCCACCGCGGCCGCTTCGGCGGCGGACTTCGCCCGCTCCACCCCGCTCTCCACGGCGGCCGCCAGACACGATTCGACAAGGTCGTGGCCGAGCACCCGGTGCCCGGCCCGGACGAGGTTGGCGGCCATCGGGCCGCCCATGTGGCCCAGCCCGACAAAGGCGACAGTCGTGGTCACCAGGGCACCTCCTGCGGTGAGTCGTCTGCGGCGAGGGACAGTTCCTCGCCGCCGGCCGGTGCGAAGTACCGGGCCACGTCCGCGTCCGTGACCTCCACGAGCGTCCCCGGAGTCCAGCGGGGGTCGCGGTCCTTGTCGATCACCTGGGCCCGGATGCCCTCCACCAGGTCCGGCGAGGCCAGGGCCGCGTACGAGACGCGGTACTCCTGCTCCAGCACCCTTTCCAGCGGCCCCAGTTCGCGCGCCCGGCGCAGTGCGGCGAGGGTGACCTTCAGCGCGGTCGGCGAACGGCCCAGGATCGTGGCGGCCGCCTCACCGGCCGCCGGGGCGTCGGACGCGAGCAGCCGTTCCACGATCTCCTCGACCGTGTCGGCGGCGTAACAGTGGTCGATCCAGGACCGGTCGGCCTCCAGCACGCCGGGCGGTGCGTCATGGACGTGCCGGTGCAGCACCGCCGCCGGGGCCTCCGTCCGCAGTTCGGCGAGGAACGCGGGCAGGCCCTCCCGCGGTACGAAGTGGTCGGCCAGCCCGCACAGCAGCGCGTCCCGGGCCCCCACCACCGCACCGGTCAGGGCGAGATGGGTACCGAGCTCCCCGGGGGCCAGCCCCAGCAGATACGTGCCGCCGACGTCCGGCACGAAGCCGATCCCGGTCTCCGGCATGGCCACCTTCGAACGCTCGGTGACGACGCGTACGCTGCCGTGCGCCGAGACGCCGACCCCGCCGCCCATCACGATGCCGTCCATGACCGCCACATACGGCTTGGGATAGCGGGCGATCCGGGCGTTGAGCCGGTACTCGTCGCGCCAGAACGCGGCCGAAGCCCTGCCGCGCGCCCGGGCGTCCTCGTAGATGGACCGGATGTCGCCGCCCGCGCACAGGCCGCCCTCCCCGGCCCCGGTGATGACGACGGCCGCCACCTCGGGGTCGTGCTCCCAGCGGTCGAGCGCCGCCGCGATCGTCTCCACCATAGGGTGGGTGAGGGCGTTGAGCGCCTTGGGACGGTTCAGGGTGAGCACCCCCGTACGCCCCTCGACGCTCACGCGCACCTGCTCCTCGGTCATCGCAGGCCTCCCGTCAGGCTCCTGGCCACCACGACGCGCATGATCTCGTTGGTCCCTTCCAGGATCTGGTGGACCCGCAGGTCCCGGACGATCTTCTCGATGCCGTACTCGGCCAGATAGCCGTAGCCGCCGTGGAGTTGGAGCGCCCGGTCGGCCACCGAGTAGCCGGTGTCGGTCGCGAAGTGCTTGGCCATCGCGCACAGCTGCGGGGCACCGGCCACGTTCCGGTCCAGCGCCTCGGCGGCCTGCCGCACCAGGGCCCGGGCGGCGGCCAGTTCGGTCGCCATCTCGGCCAGCCGGAACTGGAGCGCCTGGGCGTCCAGCAGCCTGGTGCCGAACGCCTCCCGGTCCGCGAGGTGGGAGACACTGCGGTCCAGGGCGCTCTGCGCGCCGCCCAACGAGCAGGCGGCGATGCCGAGTCGGCCGCCGTTGAGCCCGTTCATCGCGATGCGGAAGCCGCCGCCCTCCTCGCCGAGCATCCGGTCCGCGGGGATGCGCACCCCGTCCATCAGGACCTGCCGGGTGGGCTGCGCGTTCCACCCCATCTTCTTCTCGTCGGCCCCGAACGACAGCCCGGGGTCGTCCCGTTCGACGAGGAAGGCGGAGATGCCGCGCGGCCCGGCCTCGCCGGTGCGGGCGAGCACGATGTACAGGTGCGAGGCGCCCGCCCCGGAGATGAACTGCTTCGTGCCCGTCAGCACGTAGTGGTCGCCTTCGCGCACCGAGCGGGTGCTCAGCGCGGCGGCGTCGGAGCCCGCGCCCGGCTCGGTGAGGCAGTAACTGCCCAGCTGCTCCATGGCGCAGAGCGCGGGCAGGTGGCGGCCCCGCTGGGCCTCGGTGCCGTACCGGTCGATCATCCAGCCGACCATGTTGTGGATCGACAGATAGCCCGCGATGGACGGGCAGCCGGTGGCCAGGGCTTCGAAGGCGAGGACCCCGTCGGAGCGGGACAGCTCCGACCCGCCGACGTCCTCCCGTACGTAGACGCCGCCGAGGCCGAGCCCGGCCGCCTTGCGCAGCACGTCGACGGGGAAGTGCTTGTCCTGGTCCCACGCCACTGCGTGCGGGGTCAGATGTTCCTGGGCGAAGTCCAGGGTCGTCTCGACGACGGCGAGCTGGTCGTCGGTGAGGAGCGTGGTCACGGCGCTCACCCCATGGTCGGAATCGTGAAGCTCGCGCCGTCCCGGACACCCGAGGCGGGCCAGCGCGAAGTGACGGTCTTCGTACGGGTGTAGAAGCGGATGGCGTCCGGCCCGTGCTGGTTCAGGTCCCCGAATCCGGACCGCTTCCAGCCGCCGAACGTGTGGTACGCCACCGGCACCGGGATCGGCACGTTGACGCCGACCATGCCCGTGTCGACGCGCCGGGTGAAGTCGCGGGCGGTGTCGCCGTCGCGGGTGAAGAGCGCTACGCCGTTGCCGTAGGGGTGCTCCGAGGGCAGCCGCAGCGCCTCCTCGTAATCGGCGGCCCGGACCACGGACACCACCGGGCCGAAGATCTCCTCCTGGTAGATCCGCATGTCCGGGGTGACCCGGTCGAAGAGGGAGGCGCCCGCGAAGAACCCGTGCTCGTGCCCCTCCAGGGTGAAGTCGCGTCCGTCCACGACCAGTTCGGCGCCCTCCTCGACGCCCAGGTCGACATAGCCGCGCACCCGGTCCACCGCGTCGCGGCCCACCAGCGGACCGAAGTCGGCGTCCGGGTCGTCCGAGCGGCCGATCCGCAGCTCGGCGATCCGCTCGGTGAGCCTGGCCACCAGCGCGTCGGCGGTGGCCTCGCCGACCGGCACGGCCACCGAGATCGCCATGCACCGCTCGCCCGCCGAGCCGTAACCGGCGCCGATCAGCGCGTCCACCGCCTGGTTCAGATCGGCGTCCGGCATCACGATCATGTGGTTCTTCGCCCCGCCGAAGCACTGCGCGCGCTTCCCGTGAGCGGCGGCGGTGGAGTAGACGTGCGCGGCGATCGGCGTCGAGCCGACGAAGCCGAGCGCCTTGACCCGCGGGTCCTCCAGCAGGGTGTCCACGGCCTCCTTGCCGCCGTTGACGACGTTCAGGACGCCGGGCGGAAGGCCCGCCTCCAGGAAGAGCTCGGCCAGCCGCAGGGGCACCGAGGGGTCCCGCTCCGAGGGCTTCAGGATGAAGGCGTTGCCGCAGGCCAGAGCGGGGGCGGCCTTCCACAGCGGGATCATCGCCGGGAAGTTGAACGGGGTGATGCCCGCCACCACGCCGAGCGGGCGGCGCAGTGAGTGGACGTCGATCCCGGCGCCCGCGTTGTCGCTGAACTCGCCCTTCAGCAGGTGCGGGACACCGGCCGCGAACTCCACGACATCCAGCCCGCGCGCGATGTCGCCGTGCGCGTCGGCGACGGTCTTGCCGTGCTCGGAGGAGAGCAGCCGGGCCAGGGAGTCCTTCTCCTTCTCGACGAGCTGGAGGAAGCGCAGCAGCACGCGGGCGCGGCGCTGCGGGTTCCACTCGCCCCACTCGCGCTGGGCCCCGACGGCGTCGGCGATCGCCGACTCGGTCTCGGACCGGCCGGCCAGGGGCACCCGGGCCTGGACCCGGCCGGTGTTGGGGTCGTGGACATCGCCGTAGGCGCCCGAGGTGCCGGACGTGTGCTTGCCGCCGATGAAATGGGTGAGTTCGCGGACCATGGAAGCCTGCTCTCGTCGGTGAGATCGTCAGGTGAGATCCGGGGATGGCGCACAGGCCCGCCGCACCCGGTGCACCGGTCGGGTGCGCGCGGACGGAAGGGCTCGCCGTCGGGGGACGCGAAGGGCGGGGACCGTCAGGGGGCGTGGAGAACCGCTCGCCGGGACGGGCCTGCGGGGCCGTGGGTGCGGACCGGTGCCATGCGTGTCTGCTCCATCCTCGTGGAAACACGGAACATCCCGCGGCCGGTATCCTGACTCCCGGATCAGCGCGCGTCCCCTTGCCTTCCCGACGGCTCCTTCGCCGCCAGTGGCGTGTCCTGCGAGGACGAACTCCCCGGTCACAGTGGCGGGACCGTGCCGGAATCACACCGGCTTCCCTGACACCACGGGCCTTCGGAGCACCCGGCTGCATGCCGGGCACCCACTGCCCCGAAGATATAGTTGGACGTCCTAGTAAGTCCACCCCGCCCGGCGTGCGGCCGGTGGATCATGGCCCGGTCCGTGACGCCTGGCATGATCGGCAGACATGGCGGACATGGCTGACATCAGCGAGGCACCACGGCACATTCTCGTCATCGGCATGGGCGCCGGTGACCCCGACCATCTGACCCTGGCCGCGGTGAAGGCCATGCGCCGGGCCGATGTGTTCTTCGTCCTCGGCAAGGGGCGCGAGAAGGAGTCCCTGACCCGGCTGCGGCGCGACATCCTCGACGAGCACCTCACCGGCCCCTACCGGGTGGTGGAGGCCGAGGACCCGTGGCGCGACCGCACCCAGGACGACGGTGCGCGCTACACCTCGGCCGTGCACGACTGGCGCCACCGCCGCGCCGACATCTGCGAACGCCTGATCATCGAGGAGCTCGCGCCGGGGGAGTGCGGGGCCTTCCTGGTGTGGGGCGACCCGTCCCTGTACGACAGCACGCTCGCGATCCTGGCGGACATCCGGGGCCGCGGCACGGTGAATTTCGGCCATGAGGTGATCCCCGGCATCAGCAGCGTCTCCGCCCTCGCCGCCCGGCACCGCGTCACCCTGAACCGGGTCGGCCGCCCCATCCGCATCACCCCCGGCAGACGGCTCGCCCAGGGCTTCCCCGAGGACGACGGCGACATCGTGGTGATGCTCGACGGCCACGAGACCTTCACCCATCTGACGGGCAGGGGCCTGTGGATCCACTGGGGTGCGTACCTCGGCACCCCCGACGAGATCCTGGTCTCCGGCCCGCTCGACGAGGTCGCCGGCCGGATCCGCCGACTGCGCGCGGAGGCCCGCGAACGGCACGGCTGGATCATGGACACCTACCTGCTGCGGCAGGGGCGGGACGAGGCGGAAGGGGCGGGCCGCCCGGCGGAGGACGCGGGCCGCCCGGCGGAGGACACCGGCCGCCCGGCGGAAGGCGCGGACGGCTCCGGGGATGGCCCGCTCGGCTGACCGTCCGGCGTCAGCGCCGGGACTCGTGTTCCCGGATGACGCCCAGCCCGTGGCCGAGGCTCGGGCACTCGGCGCTCAGGTCGTCACCCCGCACCAGGTAGTTGTGCACCCGGCCGTCCGCCGGCCGCTCGATCGCGCGGTACTGCGTGCCGTTCACGGTGATCGTCCAGTCGTCGCCGTCCTGGGCCCACCCAACTGTCTTCTTCATATGGCGTTTTCCGTTCCTCGGTCGGTTCCGCCGGGGGTCGGCGGGCCGTGTAGTGGGAAGAAGAACGGCTTTTGACGCCCTGTGGTTCCGCCTTCCCTACGCCATTCGGTTACATCTGGGTCTCCGCCTCCGCACACCCCGAGGTGTCGTATGCGGGCACCCGTGTCTCACGTCACCGTTCGAAGTGTGAACAGCGGTGTGCGCTCGGCGGCCGTCCCCTTAGGCTGACCGGTGCAGCTGGTTCGCCCTGTCAGCCGGACAGGGAGTCGTAAGAGGGAACCCGGTGGGAATCCGGGACTGCCCCGCAGCGGTGAGTGGGAACGACCGCCGTCATACGCACTGGGCCCGGCCGGGTCTGGGAAGCGACGGCCAGTAGGTGTCTGCCCCGGCAGGCGCGCCCGCGAGTCCGAAGACCTGCCCGTTGCCCGCACGCGACCGTTCGCGTGCGGAGTTCCCGGTGACCTCGTGGGCGGGTCGGCGCAACCGTCAGGCGGACGGACACGGTTCGGTGTGTCCTGCTCTCCGCCCGATGCGTCACCCCTTCGCGTCCGCGTCCCGTCCCGGGATCAGCAAGCAGCCACGCTCGCGAAGGAGAGTCACGTGACAGCGAAGCCCGCAGCCGCGGCAGCACGGGCCACCGTGTACGGCTACCCCCGCCAGGGCCAGAACCGTGAACTGAAGAAGGCCGTCGAGGGCTACTGGAAGGGCCGTGTCGACGCGGACACCCTCCGGCGGACCGCCGCCGAACTGCGCCGGGGAACCTGGCGGCAGCTCGCCGAGGCCGGAGTCCACGAGGTGCCGACCGGTGATTTCTCGTACTACGACCATGTTCTGGACACCAGCGTCATGGTCGGCGCTGTCCCCGAGCGGCACCGCGCCGCCGTCCGCTCCGACGCCCTCGACGGATACTTCGCCATGGCCCGCGGCACCCAGGACGTCGCGCCGCTGGAGATGACGAAGTGGTTCGACACCAACTACCACTACCTGGTGCCCGAGCTCGGGCCCGACACCGTGTTCACCGCCGACCCCGCCAAGCAGGTCGCCGAGTTCAAGGAAGCCCTCGCGCTCGGCCACACCCCTCGCCCGGTCCTCGTCGGCCCCGTCACCTACCTCCTGCTCGCCAAGGCGGCCCCCGGCGTCGCCGCCGGCTTCGAGCCGCTGACCCTGCTGGACCGGCTCCTCCCGGTGTACGCCGAAGTCCTCGCCGGCCTCCGCGCGGCGGGCGCCGCATGGGTGCAGCTGGACGAGCCCGCCCTCGTCCAGGACCGTACCCCCGCCGAACTGAACGCCGCCGCCCGCGCCTACCGCGAGCTGGGCGCCCTCGCCGACCGGCCCAAGCTGCTGGTCGCCTCCTACTTCGGGCGGCTCGGCGACGCGCTGCCGATCCTGGCCAAGGCCCCCGTCGACGGACTGGCGCTCGACTTCACCGAGTCCGGCGCGGGCAACCTCGACGATCTCGCGGCGGCGGGCGGCCTGCCCGGCAAGCGCCTGGTCGCGGGCGTCGTCAACGGCCGCAACATCTGGATCAACGACTACGAGAAGTCGCTCGCCACCCTCGGCACGCTCCTCGGCCTCGCCGACCGCGTCGACGTCTCCGCCTCCTGCTCCCTCCTCCACGTCCCGCTGGACGCGGACGCCGAACGCGACATCGACCCGCAGATCGCCCGCTGGCTGGCCTTCGCCCGGCAGAAGACCGAGGAGATCGTGGTCCTGGCCCGCGGCCTGGCCGGCGGCACCGGCGCCATCGCGGCCGAACTGGCCGCCAACCGCGCCGACCTCGCCTCCCGCGCCGGGGCCGCCCTCACCCATGACCCGGCCGTCCGGGACCGTACGGCGGCCGTCACCGACGCCGACGGCCGCCGCTCCCAGCCGTACACCGAGCGGGCCGCCGCCCAGCGCGCCCACCTCGGGCTGCCGCTGCTCCCGACCACCACCATCGGCTCGTTCCCGCAGACCACCGAACTGCGCACCGCCCGCGCGGACCTGCGGGCGGGCCGGATCGACGAGGCCGGGTACGAGGAGCGGATCAAGGACGAGATCCGCGAGGTCCTCTCCTTCCAGGAGAAGGCCGGGATCGACGTCCTGGTGCACGGCGAGCCCGAACGCAACGACATGGTCCAGTACTTCGCCGAGCAGCTCACCGGCTACCTCGCCACCCAGCACGGCTGGGTCCAGTCCTACGGCACCCGATACGTCCGCCCGCCGGTGCTCGCCGGGGACGTCTCGCGGCCCGAGCCGATGACCGTGCGCTGGACCGCCTACGCGCAGTCGCTGACCGAGCGCCCCGTCAAGGGCATGCTCACCGGCCCGGTCACCATGCTCGCCTGGTCCTTCGTCCGCGACGACCAGCCGCTCGGCGAGACCGCCCGCCAGGTGGCCCTCGCCCTGCGCGACGAGGTCAACGACTTGGAGGCGAACGGTACTTCGGTCATCCAGGTCGACGAGCCCGCGCTCCGCGAGACGCTGCCGCTGCGGGCCGCCGAGCACGCCGCGTACCTGGAGTGGGCGACCGAGTCCTTCCGGCTCGCCACCGCCGGGGTGCGGCCGGACACCCAGATCCACACCCACATGTGCTACGCGGAGTTCGGCGACATCGTCCGGGCCATCGACGACCTCGACGCCGACGTCATCAGCCTGGAGGCCGCCCGCTCCCATATGCAGGTCGCCCGCGAACTCGCGGCCCACGGCTACCCCCGTGAGGCCGGGCCCGGCGTCTACGACATCCACTCCCCGCGCATCCCGAGCACCGAGGAGGCGGCGGCCCTGCTGCGCAAGGGACTTGAGGCCATCCCGGCCGAGCGGCTCTGGGTGAACCCCGACTGCGGCCTGAAGACCCGCGGCTGGCCCGAGACCCGGGCCTCCCTGGAGAACCTGGTCGCCGCCGCGCGGCGGATCCGCGCGGAGCTGCCCACCGAAGCGGCGTGATCCGCCCCGGGGCGGCAGCGGCCACCGCCGCTTCCGCCCCGGGGTGTTCCCCTGCGGACCGGTGAGTGTCCGAGCCCGCTGATAGCGTGCCGCTTCCAGGTCGAAGATCACGAAAGGGCTGCGGACGTGCGGGAAGTCATGTGTCATGAGGTGGATGCCCGGCGCTTGGGCGAGGCGTCCGAGGGCATCGTCGGGCGCGCCGCGGGGCGGTGGCACCGGATGCGCTACGACGACCCGGCCCCGCGGCGCATGGCCGAAGCGGCCGACGAACTGCTCGACCACGTCGCCGCGCGCACCGCGCAGGGAGTAGTGCTCGACGATGTGGCCCGCTCCGCGCTGCGCACGGCGGCCGAGTGCCGCCTGGGAGAGTTGAGCGTCGGCTGCTACCCCGACGGCGACCAGGAGATCTTCTTCCCACTGATCGGCGAGAAGCTCAGCACCGAGGACATATCCTTCAGCGAAGCCTTCGGCCACGTGGGAGCACAGGCCCCCTCGGCCCGGACCTGGCTCGACACCTTCGCGGTCTGCTTGGCCAGCGGCCTCGTATGGGACTGGCAGCGGGTGATCGGACTGCTGCTGCGGAACGACTTCGCGCCCGATATCCACGAAGAAGTGCCCCACTCCCCGCTCACCTCGGCATCGGACCCGGCGGACCTCGCCGCGATGGACGCGCTGTGCCTCTATCTGACCCAGTCGGAGGGCCACCAGCCCCGCCACTGGCCCACGGTGCCGCTGTGCAAGCCCGATGCCGACGAGCGGAAACAGGCGGCCGCCGCGCTGGACGCCGCAGGCACGCCGACCCCCGATCAGCACCTGCTGCGCGTGCTCCTCGACGACGAACAGCGGGCATTCGAAGAGGCGTTGGCGGCCCGGCTCGACACCTACCGGGAGAGCGTGGGGGCCCACCCCGCTCCCCGGACCCTGCTGCCGCTCGACGCCCTCGCCCTGGCCGCGCTCGCCGTCCAGGCGCACGGATGGGAGCTCGGCGTACGCTCCGGCTATCTGCCGCCCGATCTGCTGGGGAGCCCCGATGCGATGCGGCGGGCCGCGGAGTCCCGCACCAACGACCTGGGCGGCTGGTACGCGAAGTAGCCCTCGTGGCCCGGCGCGGGAGGCTGCCCTTCGCGCGCCTGAAGTCAGGTTAGCCTAACCAGGAAATCCCCGGTGGTGGATCTCTCCGCTCCGACCGAAGGGCTTCGCCATGCCGCATGCTCCGCTCCCGTTTCCCGGTGAACCTCCCGTGGGGCGTGGGGCGTGGGGCGTGAGCGCCGGTACGCCGTCGGACCTCGGGGGCGGTGTGCGGGGACCGGGCCGTCTGCGGGACCTGACCGCGATCGCCCTGGACACCGCCGCCCGCGCCCGGGGCGGATCGCTCCCCGGCGGGGGACGCGGTGGCCGCCGCCGCCCGCCCACCCTGCTCGCCGAAGGGCGTGCCGTGCTGGGCGGGGCCGTCGCGGAAGACGGCGACGGGCGCCGTCGCCTGTGGCTCAAGGCCACGCTGCCGACCCGAACGTCACCACGGCCGAACTGCTGCCGATCCTCGACCCCGTGACGACCGCGGCGGAGCGTGCCGCGGCCGAAGGAACGGAGGACGGAGATGGCGGGGCCCCGGTGACGGAAAGACTGTCGCCATGACGTTGTTGACGAAGCGCACGAACCCTGTGGGAGGAACCCGATGACGTCCGGACCGCGAACGCCGCCGCTCGATCTGCTCGGCGTGGGCGCAGGGCCTTTCAACCTCTCCCTGGCCGCGCTCGCCGACGGCGTACCCGGTCTGCGTGGCGCCTTCTACGAGCAGCGCCCCGCGTTCCACTGGCACCCCGGGCTGCTCATCGAGGGGGCCACGCTCCAAGTTCCCTTCCTGGCCGACCTGGTGAGCCTCGTAGAGCCCACCAGCCCCTGGTCCTACCTCAATTACATCAAGGTCCGCCGCAGGCTCTTCCCGTTCTACTTCGCCGAGAGCTTCCACATCCACCGCTCCGAGTTCGACAACTACCTGCGCTGGGTGAGCACGGAACTCCCCTCCACCCGCTTCGGGCACCGCGTGGACACGGTGGCCTGGGACGCCGGACAGGGCGCGTTCGCCGTGGAGTTCACCCGGCTCGGCCCGGACGGCGAGATGTCCGCTTCCGGGTCGACCCATGCCCGTAACCTCGCTCTCGGCGTCGGGACCGCCCCGTACGTCCCCGAGCCGCTGCGGGCTCTGGCCCAGGATGCGGCGGCCCTCGTCTGCCACTCGGCGGACTACCTGGACCGGCGGGACCGGCTGCTGGCCGCCCGGCACATCACCGTCGTCGGCTCCGGGCAGTCGGGTGCCGAAGTCCTGCTGGACCTGCTGCGTTCCCGGCCCGACGGGGCGGAGGGGCTGACCTGGCTGGCCCGTACCCCGGCGTTCGCGCCCATGGAGTACAGCAAGATCGGCCTGGAGCAGTTCACCCCCGACTACACCCGCTACTTCCACGGACTCCCGCAGGCCACCCGGGACCGGCTCCTGCCTCGTCAATGGCAGCTCTACAAGGGCGTCAGCGGGGACACCCTCGGGGACATCCGCGACGAGCTCTACCGGCGCAGCCTCGGCGGCGACTGGCCCGACGTCACCCTCACCCCCGGCATCGAGGTCACCGGCGCGGCGGTCACCGGCGCCGGGCGCGTCGAACTGAGCGTCGAGCACGGCCAGCAGGGGGCCCGGGGCCGCCTCACCACCGACGCGGTCGTCCTCGCCACCGGCTACCGGGAGCGCCCCGTGGACACGCTGCTCGCCGCCCTCGACCCCTACCTCGTCCGGGACGGGGCAGGCCGCCCCGAGGTCGATGAGGCCCAACGGCTCGTCCTCGCCCCGGAGATCGCGGGTTCCGTCTTCGTGCAGAACGCCGAACGGCACACCCACGGGGTCGGGGCGCCCGATCTGGGCCTGGCCGCCTGGCGCTCCGCCGTGATCGTCAACGCCCTCACGGGCAAGGAGACCTATCCGCTGCCGGACAGGACGGCGTTCACCACGTTTGGCCTGGAGGGCGTCTCGCGCGACCGTACGGGGGCGCCTCGCCGCTCCGCCGGGGAGGCGCTGTAACGGCTCTGGGCCGCGCGGTGGGTTCACCGTGCGGCCCAGAGGCGGGGTGTGCCTGCCCGGGGGGTCAGCCCTTGCGGGTGTTGATCTCCTCGG
>NZ_JBVIPK010000025.1:0-41814 GCF_055577965.1 Streptomyces sp. NPDC033165 | reverse complement strand
ACCGGCCATCCCGGCATCGCCCAGGCCGCCGTCCTCGTCCACGAGGACCACCCCGGCAACACCCGCCTCACCGCCTACATCGTCGCCGACACCGAATCCACCAGCCCCAGCGAAGAGGAGGAGCGGAGCCAGATCGGGGAGTGGCAAGACCTCTACAACTCGCTGTACGCGGAGCCGGGGTCGGAGCTCGGAGAGGACTTCTCCGGGTGGAACAGCAGTTACGACGGTCAGCCCATCCCGCTGCCCGAGATGCGCGAGTGGCGAGCGGCCACGATCGAACGGGTCAAGGCGCTCAAGCCCGAACGCGTTCTGGAGATCGGCGTCGGTACCGGGTTGCTCCTCGCCGGGCTGGCACCCGAGTGCGAGGAGTACTGGGGGACCGATTTCTCACCCACCGTCGTAGAAGCGCTGCGGCGCCACGTCGACGCCGACCCCGGACTCGCCCGGCGTGTCACCCTGCGAGTGCAGGCCGCGCATGAGCACGGCGAGCTGCCGCAGGGCCACTTCGACACGATCATCCTCAACTCCGTCGTCCAGTACTTCCCGAACGCCGGCTACCTGGAACAGGTCATCGAGCAGGCATTCCGGCTGCTCGCCCCCGGCGGAGCCCTCTTCATCGGCGATGTGCGCAACCCGCGGCTGCTGCGCACCCTCGCCGCAGCTGTCCAGACGGCCTGTGCCGACGACCCGGGGGACACCACCGCCGTTCGCCGCGCGGTCGAGCAGAGCCTCGTCCTGGAGAAGGAACTCCTGGTGGACCCGGAGTACTTCACCGCGCTCGCCCACCACATCCCCGACCTCGCGGGCACCGACATCCAGCTCAAACGCGGCACCGCCCACAACGAACTCACCCGCTACCGCTACGACGCCACCCTCTACAAAACCGGCATCACCCCCCACCCGCTCACCGACATCCCCACCCGCCCCTGGCCCCGGGACCTGGACGCCCTCGCCGAGCAGTTGCGCACCGGACGGCCCGAGCAGCTGCGGGTGACCGGCGTCCCGAACGCACGTATCGCCCGCGACCTGGCCGTACAGCACGCCCTCGAAGCCGGGACGGCACCGACAGAACCACTCGTGCCCGGTGTCGATCCGGAGGATCTGCACAGGCTGGGGGAGGAGCACGGCTACCGGACCGCGATCAGCTGGAGCACGCACGATCCGGCCGTCGTCGACGTCACCTATGTCCAGCACGGAACCCTGGAAGGGCGCGTCGCCGTCGGTGCGTACGCCCCCGCGGGCGCCGCCGGTCCCGAAACGCCGCTGTCCTCCTGGACCACCAGTCCGGCCGCGGGCAGGGACACCGGCGCCCTGCTCATCGCCCTGCGCGAGCACACCCGCCGCCTGCTGCCCGACTACATGCGCCCCGACGCCATCATCCCCCTCGACCGACTGCCGCTCACCGCCAACGGCAAGCTCGACCGCGCCGCGCTCCCCACGTTCGCGCCGGAGCGCGCCGACATCGGCCGGGCGCCGGCCACTCCGCAGGAGCAGGTCGTGTGCGAGCTGTTCGCGGAGGTGCTGGGGCGGCCCGTCGTGGGTGTGGACGAGGACTTCTTCGACCTGGGCGGGCACTCCCTGCTGGCCACCCGGCTGATGGCCCGGCTGCGGGCCGCATTCGGTGTCGAGCTGGGTCTGCGGAGCCTGTTCGAGGCGCCGACCCCGGGCGGAATCGCGGCCAGGCTCGAAGTCGACGACTCGGACGGCTCCTACGAGGTGGTGCTGCCGCTGCGCCCCCGAGGCAGTCGGCCGCCGCTGTTCTTCATCCACCCGGGCGGTGGCATCAGCTGGTCGTACAGCGCGCTGATCAAGCAGATCGATCCGCAGTACCCGCTCTACGGGATCCAGGCCCGCAGCCTGGCCCGTCCGGAGCCCCGGCCGGGCAGCATCGAGGAGATGGCGGTGGACTACGCCGACCAGATCCAGAGCGTGCAGCCGCACGGGCCCTACCACCTGGCCGGCTGGTCCTTCGGCGGACTGTGCGCGCACGCCCTGGCCACGGAGTTCCGGCGGCGCGGCGAACCGGTGGCGCTGGTCGCGGTGCTCGACGTGATCCCCAACTGGCAGGGGCTGACCCACGCGGACGTACCCGCGCCCGACGACCGGGTGATGCTCCTGTACCACGTGGGTCTCGTCGATGACGGCACCCACCGGCAGGAGGACGAGGAGATGACCTTCGCCAGGGCGCGGGAGATCCTGCGTCGCCAGGGAAGCGCGCTGGCCAACCTGGACGAGGACAGGCTCGCGGCGATCACCGAGATCTCGGCGAACAACACCCACTTGACCATCGACTACCGGCCCGGCGCGATCGAAGGCGACCTGCTGCTGATCGCCTGCTCGGAGCAGCAGGACCCGCCGGTCGACGCCGCGGCCTGGGAGCCCTACGTCCGTGGCACGGTCGAAGCGCATGTGGTGCCCGGCGAGCACGGGACCATGCTGACCCGGCCCGAGACGCTGGCCGGGGTCGGCCGGATCCTGTCGGCCAAGCTCCAGGAACTCACCGGCGACGAGTGACGTTCGCAGGCCGACTTCCAGCCCCCCGTCCGCATTCTGCGAGGACCGAGACCTGAGGATTGACAACGATGCTGACCGACGTGCTCTCCGTCGACTTGGCCAAGGCCCTGGAGGCCGCCGAAAGCTGGCTGAGCGACTACATCCGCCAACCGCACAGCGAACTCGGACGCACCGGCCCGGTGTGCCCGTTCGTCGAACCGGCCCAGCGCGCCGGTGCGCTGGAGATCCGGGTCAGACTGGTGGGCCCCACCCCGAGCCAGGCCCTCATCGACGAGATCGTCCGCTGCGGCCTGGACGAGTTCAGCGAGGTCGACTGGAAGGCCGGCAACCCGAACCTGCGGTCGCTGCTGCTCGTACTGCCGGACATTCCGCCGGAGCATCTGCACCTGTTGGACGCGGCGCACACCGCGCTCAAGCCCGAGAGCGTGCGCCGTGGGCTGATGATCGCCCAGTTCCACGAGAAGTGCCGGGAGAAGGCCGCCCGCAACCCGGAGTTCGAGGTGAGCCACGCCCCCGTGCCGATGATGGCGGTGCGTTCGATGGCGATCCACGACGTGCTGTTCCTGGCGGACCGGCGGGAGTGGTTCGAGGAGTACGCGAGGCGCTTCGGGGCCCGCTACCGCAACTCGGCGCACGGCATCGATCCGCTGCTGACGGAGATGTACGAAAAGGCCTGTGCCGCACACCGGCTGGGGGCCGAGTGATGTGCGGCGGCACGAAGCCCGGGGGCACGCGATGACAGGCGCCGCCGTGTACCGGGGAATGGACCAGGCCACGTTGGACCTGCAGTACTCGCCGAGTTCCCGGGTGCCGAGCCTCGGGGCCTACCTCAGTGAGTACGAGCGGCTGAGCACGGCCGCCCGCCGGGACCATCCGGTGCGGACCGGTCTCGCCTACGGCCCGCATCCGGCCGAGTCGCTCGACTACTTTCCCGGCCCGGGCCGGGGCCGTACGCCACTGCTGGTGTTCGTGCACGGCGGGAACTGGCAGGCGCTCGGCCGCGCCGAATCGGCCTTCCCGGCACCGCCGTTGCTGGCCGCCGGAGCGTCGGTCGCGGTGGTCGAGTACGGGCTGGCACCGGACGTCGGGCTGGACACCATGGCGGGGATGGTGCGGCGGGCCGTCGACTGGCTGCTGCGGCACGCGGACCGGCTCGGGTTCGCCCCGGACCGGCTGCATCTGTGCGGCACCTCGGCCGGCGCGCACCTGGCGGCGATGGCCCTGCTGCCCGGCCCGTCGGACGGCCCGGACGTGTCCGGCCGGATCGCCGGGGCGGTGTTGCTGAGCGGCATGTACGACCTGGAGCCGGTCCGGCTGTCGTACGTCAACGAGGCGCTGCGGCTGGACGAGGCCGGGGCGCGCCGCAACAGCCCCCTGGGCCGGCTGCCGTCGCGGCTGCCCCCGGTGGTGGTCGCCCGCGGCGGCAACGAGACCGAGGAGTACGTCCGCCAGCACGAGCGGATGGTGAGGGCACTGCGCCCCCGGGCGAAGGTGACGGAGGTCGTCGCCGAGCTGCGCGACCACTTCGATCTCCCCTACGACCTGGGGGCGAGGGGCACCGGACTGGGCGACGCGGTCCTCGCACAGATGGAACCGGGAGGAACGACCACATGACCACCGAGGAGACCGCCCAGGGCTCAGGACAGGGCCTCGGATGTCCGCTGTCCGCCCCCGCCCCGCCGGGCACCACCCCGTACGCGCACTACGCGCGCATGGACGAACTGCTGGCGCTCCAGCATCCGCTCAGCGCGGCGGACACCGAGCCGGGCTTCATCATCATGAGCCAGGTCAAGGAGCTCCTCTTCAAGCTGCTGCACACGGAACTGACCACCGCCCGCAACCAGTTGGACAAGGACGGGCTCCGCGACGCGCTGTGGACACTGCGCAGGTCGGCACGAGTGCAGCAGGTGCTGCTGGTGTCCTGGGAGACGTTCTCCGTGCTGTCACCCGCGGAGTTCGCCGAGTTCCGGGACGTCCTCGGGTCGGCCTCCGGCTTCCAGTCGGCCGGCTACCGGCGACTGGAGTTCCTGCTCGGCAACAAGAACCCGGCGATGGTGGAGCCGCACCGGGACACGGTCGGCCATGACGCGGTGGTGAACCAACTGCGGGAGCCGAGCCTGTACGACGCGGCGCTCGCCCTGCTGGCCCGTCGCGGGCTGCTCACACCGGACGAATCCCCGACCCCGGACACCACACTGCCCTACCGGACCGGCACCGAGGTCGAGGAGGCCTGGCGGGCGGTCTACCAGGACCCGGCCCGCCACCACGACCTCCATCTGCTCGCCGAGGCACTCATGGACACCGCGGAGCAGTTCGCCCGCTGGCGCTACACGCACCTCGTCACCGTGCAGCGGATGCTGGGCGCCAAGCCCGGCACCGGCGGCACGGAGGGCGTGGCCTGGCTCGCCCGGATCAGTCAGCACCGCTTCTTCCCGGAGCTCTGGTCGGTGCGCTCGACGCTCTGACCGGCCGCAGGGCATGACGGAGAACGCCAGGACACGGCAGACGCCGACGACACGAAAGAGGAGGAGCGCCGATGGAGGGCGGTATCCCGCGCACGGCGGCCGAGGAGTTGGACGCGGCCGATCCGCTGGCCGGGTTCCGGGAACGGTTCGTCATCACCGATCCGGAGCTGGTCTACCTCGACGGCAACTCGCTGGGCCGGCTGCCCGCGGCCACCTCGGACCTCCTGCGCGAGGTGGTCGAGGAGGGCTGGGGCGGCGGGCTGGTGCGTTCCTGGCAGGGGTGGATCGACTGGGGCGCCCGGCTCGGTGACCGTCTTGCCGGGCACGTCCTCGGCGCGCGGCCCGGCGAGGTGGTGATCTCGGACTCCACCTCGGTCAATCTGTACAAGCTGGCCGGTGCCGCACTGGACGCCGCGCCGGGGAGGGGCACCGTCCTCATGGACGCCGAGGACTTCCCGACCAACCGGTACGTGCTCCAGGGCCTCGCCGAGCAGCGCGGGCTGCGCCTGCGGCGACTCGCTTCCGATCTCGACGGCGGCCTCGATCTCGACGTGCTGCGCTCCGCCCTGGACCAGGACGTCGCACTGGTGGTTCTCTCGTTGGTGTCGTACCGCAGCGGCGCGCTCCTGGACATGGCCCAGGTGAACGAACTGGCCCGCGCGGCCGGCGCCCGGGTCCTGTGGGACCTGTCGCACGCGGCCGGAGCCGTGCCCGTCGACCTCGCTGCGACCGGCGCGGAGCTGGCCGTGGGGTGCACGTACAAGTACCTCAACGGCGGCCCGGGTTCGCCTGCCTTCCTCTACGTGCGCACCGAGCTGCACGCCGAGCTGCGCCAGCCGGTGTGGGGCTGGTTCGGGCAGCGGGAGCAGTTCCGGATGGGGCCCGACTACGATCCGGTGCCGGGAATCGAGCGGTTCCTCGTGAGCACCCCGCCGCTGCTGTCCCTGGCGGCGATCGACCCGGCGCTCGCCCTCGTCGAAGAGGCCGGAGTGGCGCGTATCCGGGCCAAGGGGCTGCTGCTGGGACGGCTCGTCGATGACCTGTCCGACGCCTGGCTCACCCCTCTGGGCTTCCGCCGGGCCTCACCGCGGACGCCCGAACTGCGCGGTTCGCATGTGTCGCTCCACCACCCCGACGCCTGGCGGATCTGCCAGACGCTCGCCTCCGACGCGAAGGTGGTCTGCGACTACCGGGTCCCGGACCGGCTGAGGATCGGCCCGTCACCGCTCTACACCCGGTTCACCGAGGTCTGGGACGCGCTGGCCCGTCTGCGTCGGATCGCCGCCGGGCGGACCTATGCGTCCCGTCCCGCGGATCTGGCCCGGGTGACATGACCGCCGGCCCGGCGCGGCCCATGGCCTGCCCGAACCCTCACCACCCCTCGCGATACGGAGTGCCCATGACTGACGCAACCCCGCTCACCACCGACGGCCTGGTACAGATCCTGTTCGGCTCCTCCGCCTTCCAGATGCTCAACGCGGGCCGCAATCTGGGCTTGTTCCCGCTGCTCCACCGGCGCCCCGGCCTGACCCCGCAGGAGATCGGACACGAACTCGGCCTGGCCGAACGCCCGGTGCAGATTCTGCTCCTGGGCACCACCGCACTGGGGTTGACGGTCCGTCAAGGGTCCGGATACCTCAACGCCGACGTACTGAACGGCAAGTTCGAAGACGGGACCTGGGAGATCATCGAGGACCTGATCGAGTACGAGGAGCGGATCGTCCGCCCCGCCGAGGTGGACTTCACGGAGTCGCTGCGCAAGAACACCAACGTAGGCCTGCGGCGGATCAAGGGAACCGGCCCGGACCTGTACCACAGGCTGTCCGAGGACCCCGACCTTGAGCAGCTGTTCTACCGCTGCATGCGGTCCTGGTCCCGGCTGTCGAACCCCGTACTGGTCGAGCAGGCCGACTTGACCGGGGTGCGCCGGGTGCTCGACGTCGGCGGCGGTGACGGCGTCAACGCCATCGCGCTCGCACAGGCCAACCCCGGCGTCGAGTTCACCGTCCTGGACCTTCCCGGCACAGTGGAGATCGCTCGCCGCAAGATCGACGAGCAGGGTCTGGCCGAACGGATCTCCGTCCGGGCGGCCGACATCTTCGCCGACGACTATCCGCCGGGACACGACTGCGTACTGTTCGCCAACCAGTTGGTGATCTGGTCGCCGCAGGAGAACGTGCGCCTGCTGCGCAAGGCCCACACGGCCCTGCCGGACGGTGGGCGCGTGCTGGTGTTCAACGCCATGTCCGACGACGACGGCGACGGTCCGCTGTACGCCGCCCTCGACAACGTGTACTTCGCGACCCTGCCCGCCGCGAGCAGCACCATCTACCCGTGGGGCCAGTACGAGGAGTGGTTCGCCGCGGCCGGCTTCGTGAAGCCCGAGCGGCTTCCAGGCGGTCAATGGACGCCGCACGGCGTGATCAGCGCGGTCAAGTGACGCCCCAGGGAGAGCCGGAACCAATCATGTCCCTCACTTCCCATGACGCCTCGCCGACCGGGGAAGCAGCTCAGTGCCCCGCCGGTCCGCACATGACCGATCCGGATCTGCTCCGGGACCCCTTCGGCGGCTACGGCCGACTGCGCGAACAGGGCCCGGTGGTCAACGGCAGATTCGTCGACGGCACCCCGGTGTGGTTCGTGACCCGCTACGACGATGTCCGCGCGGCGCTGCGCGACCCTCGGCTCGTCAACACCCCCTCCAACGTGCCGGGGGAGGGGGGCGCGGACCCGCGCGAGGGGATGATGGAGCTCCTCAAGATCCCCGAGCATCTGCGGCGCTATCTGCTCGGCTCCATCCTGGACAGCGACCCGCCGGACCACCCCAGGCTGCGCCGCCTGGTGACCCGGGCGTTCGCGGCCCGCCGGATCCTCGATCTGCGGCCGGACATCGAGCGGATCGCCGACCGGCTGTTGACCGAGCTGCCGCACCGGGAGGAGGAGGGGGCGGTCGATCTCCTGGAGCACTTCGCGTATCCGCTGTCGATCACGGTGATCTGCGAGCTCGTCGGGATTCCGGCGGCCGACCTCGACCGGTGGCGGGAGTGGGGCGGCGACCTGGTCTCGATGCGGCCGGAACGACTCCAGCACTCCTTCCCCGTGATGATCGATTACTGCCACGAACTGATCGAGCGGCGCCGGGCAGCCCTGAGGGACGATCTGCTGAGCGAGCTGATCCGGGCCCAGGACGACGACGGGGGACGGCTCAGCGACGTCGAGATGGTCACCATGATCCTCACGCTGGTGCTGGCCGGTCACGAGACGAGCGCACATCTGATCGGCAACGGCACCGCCGCGCTGCTCACCCACCCCGACCAGCTGGCGTTGCTGCGCGAGGACCCGGCGCTGGTGCCGCGCGCGGTGCACGAGCTGATGCGCTGGTGCGGGTCGGTGCACGTGGCGCGGCTGCGCTACGCCACCGAGGACCTGGAACTCGCCGGCACCCCCATCGCCCGTGGCGACGCGGTCCAACTCGTGCTGGTGTCAGCCAACTTCGACCCGCGCCACTACACCGACCCGGACCGCCTGGACATCACGCGGCAGCAGGACGGCCAGGCCGAGAACCATGTCGGCTTCGGTCACGGCATCCACTACTGCCTGGGTGCCACGCTGGCCCGGCAGGAGGGGGAGGCGGCCTTCGCCAGGTTGCTGGAGCACTACCCGGGCATGGCGCTCGCGGACGACGGCGCCGAACTGGACCGAGCCCTGCTGCCGGGCAGCTGGCGACTGAACTCGCTTCGGCTTCGGCTTCGGCCCTGATCGTGCTCGCGGAAAGGGGCCGCCCGGCATCGGGCGGCCCCTTTCCGCGAGCGTCCTGCGGCGGACCGGAAGGACGCTCAGTCCTCGGGCGGCGCGTCACCCAGGGCGATGGCCTGCACCGGACAGGACAGGGCCGCCTCCTGCACCTGCTGCCGCGCCGCCGTCGCAGTACCTCCGGGCACCAGCTGCGAGTACCCGTCGTCGTCCTGGGTGAACACGCCGGGCGCCGTGAGAACGCACTGGCCGGACCCTATGCATGTGTGATGGTCGATGCGGATCTGCATGAAAGGCCGTCTCCGGTGGTCGGGCGGGCCGGGTCCGTCAGTCACCGAGTTCGTGCGCGGCGGCGCGGTCGAGTGTCACGAGTATCCATTCCTCGAAGTCCCCTTCGGCCTTCGAAGCGGCCTCGCGCCAGCGCTCCACACGATCGACGGGCACGCTGATCCTGGGCAGACTGACCCGGGCGAGCGGGGCCGACCGATTGCCCTGACGGCTCTCCCGCAGCCGGAGTCTGAGCAGGTTCCTGGACCAGCTGTGCTGCTCCGCGCGGTCGAGCCAGGTGTCCGCCTGCGTGGGAGGGAGGGAGACGACCTCGGCGTGGTGGCCGAAGCTCAGGTTCTCGCGCCGCCGCCCGATCTCGAAGTGCCGTGCCACCCAGGCGTAGTTGCGCAGCGTCTGGTAGTCGAGCCCGGCAGCCTGGACTCCGGTCCGGTAGCGGTCGGCGTATCGCTCCTGGCCGTACACGAGCCAGTCGCCCAGACACCAGGCCGAGGAGTCGGCGATCTGGAAGATGTGCAGTCCGGCCTTCTCCCACCGGTCGTACGGCAGGGCGGCCGGGATCCTCAGGCCGACCCGCGTGGTCAGGATGCGCTCCTGGCCGTTGCTTCCGGGGTGAGCGGCCGCTTCGCCCGGTCTGCGGCCAACTGGTAATCGACTGTCACGCTGGTGGTACTTGGCGGTCTGCTGCACGAGCTTTCCCCCCTGGAATTGAGCCATGGTCACTTCTCGCACCAGTCGTCGGCGGCTGAGAATCATGAAAGATCACCAGACCAAAAAGACCGTAGATTATCGATCGGTGTATCGTCAATGATCACTTTTGGACGAGTCGTGATCCGGTGGGGATGTTAGAGGTACCTCATTCGGCGAAGTGATGTGGTGCTCGGTGGTCAGGTGAACCCTCGACCCGTACGTGCCCCGGCCGACGGGGCTCGGAGCTGTCAGGTCCGCCTTCCGAGTCGATGCCGTCAAGGATCAATTCCAGGCCGACCCGGAAGGCTTCCCCGGCCTCCCGCTCCACCGGCGGTGCGATGTCACCCGACTCCTCCCGGGCGGCAGCGGCGGCGGCAGCGGCCGCGTGCGACTCCAGTGCCGCCAGCGCCGGGAAACGCTCGGCGAAGTCCGGCGCCACCTCGGTGAGCAGGGTGGTCCGCACCGTCCACCATTCCTCGTCGGACACTCCGGTCTCCGGTGCCGCCTGCCGGTGCTCCGCGGCGACCCGGGCCATGCCCCGGACGAACTGGAACAGTACGGCGATGACCCGCCGGATCTTCAGCGGTTCCAGGCCGGTTCCGTCCAGGATCCGCACAACCGTCTCCAGCTGCGCGTATTCACCCGGCCCGAGCACCGGCCTGGCCTGGGAGACCTGTAGCACCCACGGGTGTCGCAGATAGAAGGCCCACGTGTCGTCGGCCCAGGCGGTGATCGCCGGACGCCACCCCGAGCTGGTGTCGTACTCGGTGGGCAGCTCGGCCAGTACCCGGTCGTGCATGAGGTCGACCAGCTCGCTCTTGCTCGGCACATAGGTGTAGAGCGCCATGGCGGTCCGTCCCAGCCACGCCCCCACGGCCCGCATCGACAGAGCCGCCATCCCCTGCGCCTCGGCGACCGCGATGCCTGCGGCCGCGATCGTGTCGACGTCGAGTCCCGGCTTCGGCCCGGGGGCGGCTCTGGTGGCACCGGAATCGGCCGAGCGCCAGAGGAGGGCCATCGAGCGGCGGGCGTCGCCCTGCCCGGCAAAAATAACCACCTTGCAACTCCTTACTGCATAAAGTACTCTCGCTCAAGCATCTCCTTACGGCGTAAGGATATCAGGCGGATGCGTTCCCGCCCCGGGATGCCCAGCACTCTTGGAAGGTTTTCGATGGCAGAGCTCCCTGTTTCATTCATCCAGGTCACCGACATCACGCACGTCACACCGCGCATGGCCCGAGTGACGTTCGACGCCGAGCGACTCGACGACTCCGTGGGCCGGACGCCGGACCAGCAGGTCAAGCTCTGCTTCCCGCGGTCCGGCCAGCAGCTGCCCGTTCTGCCGGAGCAGGGCGACGACGCGACGAGCTGGTACCAGGCATTTCTGGCCATTCCGGAGAGCGAGCGGCCGTGGATGCGCAGTTTCACCATCCGCCGACGCGGACCGGCCAACACCGTCGAGATCGACTTCGTCCTGCACGGCGACACCGGCCCCGCCACCAGCTGGGCCGGTTCCGCCCGTCCCGGTGACCGGCTCGGCATGGTCGGCCCGTCGGAGGTCTACTCCGCGCCCGTCTCCCTGACGGACTCGATCGCGAACTCCGACTGGCTCCTGCTCGCCGGAGACGAGACCGCGTTGCCGGCCATCGGCACCCTGCTGGAGGCCCTGCCCGAGGGAGCTCCTGCCCTGGCCTTCATCGAAGTCGCCGACGCCGCCGAGCGCCAGGACTTCGAGACCGCGGGCGACGCCACGGTCAACTGGCTGTACCGCCAGGGAACCCCGCCCGGCCGGAGCGACGTGCTGATCGACGCCGTACGCAAGGCCGAGTTCCTCCCCGGCAGCCCGTTCGCCTGGCTGGCGGGCGAGTCGGGTGCCGTCCGGGCGCTCCGCCGCCACCTGGTCAACGACCGGGGACTGGACAAGGCGTCGATCGACTTCAGCGGGTACTGGCGGTTCAAGCTGACCCAGGACGACGCGCCGACCGCGGAGGACATGGCCGAAGCGCAGGAGCGGCTCGCGCAGTTCCAGGCCGCTGCTGCCGACGGCCGTCCGGAGTGAACCGTGCGGAGGGGCCCGGCACACGGCCGGGCCCCTCCGTGATCCGACCCAGAAGCGGTACGCGCGAAGGAAGGCTCTTATGATCACAGTGCGAGGCCTCGCCCGGCAGTTCACCCTCCGCGGGCGGACCGTCGACGCGGTGAAGGGCATCGACCTCGATGTCGAGGCAGGGGAACTGGTCGGGTTCCTCGGCCCCAACGGCGCCGGCAAGACCACGACCCTGCGGATGCTGACGACCTTGCTGCGGCCCACCCGCGGCTCGGGCACGGTGGCCGGCTGCGATCTGCTGACGGACCCGCAGGGGGTGCGCCGCAGGATCGGCTACGTGGCGCAGGGCGGCTCCACCTGGCCGGAGTCCAGAGTCGCGGAGGAGATCGAACTCCAAGCCCGGCTCTACGGCCTGTCGAAGGCCGAGGCCCGGCGGCGCGGGGCGCTGCTGGCGGAGCGGCTCGACCTCTCCGGCCTGGACCAGCGTCCCGCCAAGACGCTCTCCGGCGGCCAGCGACGCCGTCTCGACGTCGCGCTGGGACTGGTGCACGAACCCGAGCTGGTGTTCCTGGACGAGCCCACCTCCGGCCTGGACCCGCAGAGCCGGGCCAACCTGTGGGACCACGTCCGCCGGATGCACGCCGAGCAGGGCATGACCGTCTTCCTCACCACCCACTACCTCGACGAGGCCGATGCCCTCTGCGACCGGATCCTGGTGACGGACCACGGCGCGATCGTCGCCGAGGGCACCCCGGACGAACTCAAGGCCCGCGTAGCCGGTGACTCGATCACGGTCGACGTCGCCGACCAGGCTGACGAGGCCGCCGAATTGGCACGCCGTCTGCCCGACGCGCATGAGGTCACGGTCGTCGCCGACACCGTACGGTTCAGGGTTCCCCGTGGTGACGCCGTGCTGGCGGAGCTGCTGCGTGCCCTGGACAGCCAAGGGATCACCATGACCTCGGTCAAGGTGAACCGGCCCACCCTCGACGACGTCTTCCTCAGCCTGACGGGGCGCTCCCTGCGCGACGGCGAGGCGCCGACCCCGGCTCTGGAGGCCACCCATGCCGCGTGACACCTTGCTGATCTTCCTCAGGGACATGAAACTGTGCCTGCGCAGTCCCACCTGGCTGATCATCGGGATCATGCAGCCGCTGTTGTACCTGTTCCTCTTCGGGCCGCTCATGGTGACGGTCGTCGACCACACCCCCGGCTTCCCGTCCGGAAACGCCTGGGTCGTGCTCACGCCGGCGCTCATCGTGCAGACGGCACTGTTCAGCGGTTCGTTCGCCGGGGTCGGGCTGCTCACCGAGTACCGGGTGGGCGTGGTCGACCGTTTCCGCGGCACCCCGGCCAGCCGGTCGGCCCTGCTGTTCGGCAAGGTCCTGGCCCAGGCCGTCCAAGCGACCGCGCAGTCGGTGCTGATCGTGCTCGTGACGCTGGTCGTCTTCGACCTGGACGCGCCGGTGTCCGGCATGCTGCTGAGCCTCGCGATCGCCGCGGTGCTGGCCATCACGCTGTCCTCGGGGTCCTACGCACTGGCGCTGATCCTCAAGAGCGAGGCCGCGTTCCCCTCACTGATGAACGCCGTGCTCCTGCCGCTGCTGCTGCTGTCCGGCGTGCTGCTGCCGGTAACCGAGCAACTGGCCCCCGGCTGGCTCTACAACCTGGCCCGGATCAACCCTCTGACCCATGTGGTCGACGCCGGACGTGCGGCGTTCCGTGGGGACTTGGGTTCGACAGGACTGCTGACGGGTTCCCTCGTCCTGTTGGCCATGGCCGCGCTGGCCCTCCTGTGGGGCACGCGGACGTTCCAGAAGGAGAACGCCTGAGAGCCGTCTCTTCCTGCCCGACCACGACCGGGGCTCGCCGGGAAGCCCCACCCGTACCATCCGAGGAGCACATGTGAGTACCGACGCCATCAAGGTGACCGGTGCGCGGGAGAACAACCTCAAGAACGTCTCGGTGGAGATCCCGAAGCGGAGCCTGACGGTCTTCACGGGGGTCTCCGGCTCGGGGAAGTCCTCCCTGGTGTTCGACACCATCGCCGCCGAGGCCCAGCGCCAGCTCAACGAGACCTTCACCGCCTTCGTCCGCAAATTCCTGCCCGACCACGGCCGTCCGGACATGGACGCCATCGAGAACATCTCCGCCGCCGTCGTCATCGACCAGAAACGCCTGGGCGGCAACCCGCGCTCCACCGTGGGCACCATCACGGACATCAACCCGCTGCTGCGGCTGCTGTTCTCACGCGCGGGCGACCCCGTCGGCCTGCCGCCCGGCGCCTTCTCGTTCAACGACCCCCAAGGCATGTGCCCGGCCTGCGAGGGCCTGGGCAGGGTCGTGGAACTCGACCTGGACGCATTTGTCGACCGCACCAGATCCCTCAATCAGGGCGCTCTGCTGCACCCGGACTTCTCCACGGACAGCTGGTACTGGCTGAGTTACGTGAAGTCCGGCCTCTTCGACAACGACAAGCCGTTGGCCGACTTCACCGAGCAGGAGTGGTGGTCGCTGCTGCACGGAGAGCTGCCGCAAAAGCTCCGCCTGGACTGGCAGGGCAACACCCTGAACGTCAAGTACGAGGGGCTGGCCGCCAAGTTCACCAGGCTCTACATCAAGAAGGAGGACATGTCCGAGCGCAGCCGCCAGGTCTTCCAGCGGTTCGTCCGTTCGGCTCCCTGCGCGGACTGCGCGGGCACCCGCCTCGCGCCCGCCGCCCGTGCCTGCCGGATCGCCGGCCACCGCATCGCGGACCTCACCTCGATGGAGGCCGAACGGCTGGGCGAGGTCCTGGCGGGACTGGACCTGCCCGCGGTGAAACCGGTCCTGGACGACCTGGTCTCCCGTCTCGGGCATCTGGCCGAGATCGGTCTCGGCTACCTGAGTCTGGACCGGGAGACCCGCACGCTCTCGGGCGGCGAGTCGCAGCGGATCAAAATGGTCCGCCATCTGTCCAGCGGCCTGAACGAGATGCTGTACGTCTTCGACGAACCGAGCGTCGGCCTGCACGCCCGGGACGTGCACCGGCTCAAGGAACTCCTGCTCGAACTGCGGGACAAGAGCAACACCGTTCTCGTGGTCGAGCACGACCCGGACGTCATGGCCATCGCGGACCATGTGGTCGACATGGGCCCGAAGGCCGGGACGCTGGGTGGCGAGGTGGTCTACGAGGGAAGTTTCACCGGCCTCGCCGAGGCCGACACCCTTACCGGCCGTCACCTCCGGCACCGCCTGCCGGTGAAGGCCGAGCCCCGCCGCCCGACCGGCGCGCTCACCGTCACCGGGGCGAACAGCCACAACCTCAGGGATGTCACGGTCGACTTTCCCACCGGCGTCCTGACCGTGGTGACCGGAGTGGCCGGGTCGGGGAAGAGCTCCTTGGTCCATGACGACTTCCTGAGCCGGCATCCGGACGCGATCGTGATCGATCAGTCCGCGGTGACGGGCAGCCGTCGGTCCAGCACCGCCACCTACACCGGGCTGCTGGACCCGATCCGCAAGCTGTTCGCCAAGGCCAACAACGTCAGCGCCTCGCTGTTCAGCGCGAACTCCAAGGGCGCCTGCTCCAACTGCCAAGGGCTCGGCGTGCTCTACACCGACCTCGCGTTCCTGGAGACGCTGAAGTCCGTCTGCGAGGTCTGCCAGGGCCGCCGCTTCTCCGACGACGTCCTCGGCCACCGACTGCGCGGCCGGTCGATCAGCGACGTACTGGCAATGACGGCATCCGAGGCCGCGGACTTCTTCACCGAGCCCAAGCTCCGCCAGGTGCTGAGCGCACTGACCGAGGTGGGCCTGGACTACGTCGGTCTCGGCCAGCCGCTCAGTACGCTGTCCGGCGGCGAGTGCCAGCGCCTCAAGCTCGCCGCCGACCTGCACCGGGTCGGCAGCGTCTACGTGATGGACGAGCCCACCACCGGCCTGCACATGTCCGACACGCACCGCCTCCTCGGGATCGTCGAGCGCCTCGTCGACCAGGGCAACACCGTGATCGTCATCGAGCACAACCTCGACATCGTCAAGAGCGCGGACTGGATCATCGACCTCGGCCCCGAGGGCGGCAGCGGCGGCGGCAGGATCCTGTTCGAGGGAACCCCGGCCGAACTCCTGAAGGCCACCGGCTCCCATACCGCCGAGTACCTCCGCCGGGACCTCTCGGGCATCTGACGCATCCGCGGTGACCGTCCGCCGCCGCGCCTCGGCGGTGCGGGCCGGTCACCGCGGAAGCCGGGAGCACGGGGGCTCACAACGGTGAGACGGTAAGCCCGCGGCCCGCGGCCGCTGTTACGGTTCGGCGGTGACGGCGGGGGAGGGGCAGGCATGGGCAAGGTGGCCAGAGGCGGCAGCGGGGTGCTCGAACCGCGTCTGCGGCTCGGCGGGGTCGCGGCGCGCGGTGCGGCGTACGGCGCGGGGGCGGCCGTCTGCGTGACCGTCGCGACGTTCGCCCTCAGGGAGCACGAGGACCGCGTCGACCTGCTGGACGCGACCGCCTTTCTGGGACTCCTGACGGGCTCGGTCCTCCTCGTGACCGGGCTGTTCTTCTGGGCGTGCAGCGGAGGGGAGGTCCTGCGCTGGCGGGACCTCCTCACGACACGTGCTCCCGATGAGGTGATCGCGATCCTCGCCCCGTCCCTGGTCCGCGCGGGAATCCTCCTGCTGGTGCCCGTTCCGGTCGCCCTCGGCCTCGGGGAGCTCGTCGCGTCGGCGGCCGGAGGCTCGTGGTTGGGCGGTGCCTGAGGAGCGGTGCCTGGGGAGCGGGCAGGCAACGGCCGACGGACCCGGTACCCGCACCTCCGCGTACACACTCCGCCGCCGAGCGGCCATACTGGACCGGCCGGGGAGGGCGCAGCGGCGGGGAGCGGCGGGACTACGGGGGCGGGAAGCGGCAGATGGCGGACACCAGGCTGATCCAGAGCCGGTACCGGCTGCTCGAACTGATCGGGCGCGGTGGCATGGGCGAGGTGTGGCGCGCCCGCGACGAGTCGCTGGGCCGGCAGGTCGCCGTCAAATGCCTCAAACCCATGGGCCCCCAGCACGACCAGGCGTTCACCCGCATCCTGCGCGAACGCTTCCGCCGTGAGGCCCGGGTGGCCGCCTCCCTCCAGCACCGGGGCGTCACCGTCGTCCACGACTTCGGCGAGCACGAGGGCGTGCTGTATCTCGTCATGGAGCTGCTCGACGGGCACAACCTCAGCCAGCTCCTGGAGGAGAACGAGCAGCACCCGCTGCCCGTCGACCATGTCGTCGACATCGCGGAACAGGTCGCCGACGCTCTCGGCTACACCCATCGCCAGGGCATCGTCCACCGCGACCTCAAGCCCGCCAACATCATGCGGCTGACCGACGGCACGGTGAAGATCTGCGACTTCGGCATCGCGCGCCTCGGCCGCGACATCGGTATGACCTCCCGCCTCACCACCACCGGCATCGCCATGGGCACCCCGCACTACATGTCGCCGGAGCAGATCAGCGGCAAGGAGGTCGACCACCGCAGCGACCTCTACTCGCTGGGGTGTGTGCTGTACGAGATCGCCACCGGCGTCCCGCCGTTCGACCAGGACGACGCCTGGGCCGTCCTGGTCGGACACCGCGACACCCGGCCGGAACCGCCGCGCACCCACCGTGCCGAGCTCCCCGGCTTCTTCGACCGCGTCGTCCTCGACCTGCTCGCCAAGGCCCCCGACGAACGCCCCGCCGACGCGGCCGACCTGCGCCGCCGCATCGTCCTCGGCCGCAGCGGCGAACAACCCCTCCCCGGCCCCCTCCCGTACAGCGGGGACGCCCCGCGTGAAGCAGCCCTGCCTGCCTGGACCCGCTGCATGACCGTCGGGCGCAGGGCGGTCGGCACCCTGTACGGCGCACCCGAACCGTCACACCCGGCCGCCGGGCTGACGGGGCGGTGGACCGCGGCGACCGCCACCGCGCCCGCCCCGCACTCCCACTCCTTCGTCTCCGTGCCGAGCGGGCCGCCCGCCCCGGACCTCCTCGCCGCCCTCTCGGGCCGCCACAGCGCGGGCATCGACCTCGGCCGCCTGGGCCGCTGGGAGGAGGCGGGCGAGGTGCACCGCGCGGTCGCCGCCCAGCGCGCACGCGTCCTCGGCCCGGACCACCCCGACACCCTCGCCAGCCGCTACGAGGTCGGCTTCACCCTCAGCCGTACGGGGCGGGCCGAGGACGCCCTGCGCGAGTTCGGCCGGGTCGCCGAGGGCCGCGAACGCACCCTGGGCGCCGACCACCCGCAGACGCTCGCCGCCCGCCAGGAGACCGCGTACGTCCTCGGACAGCTCGGCCGCCACGCCGAGGCCCACCAGGTGTACGAGACCGTCCTCGCCGCCCGCGAACGCGCCATGGGCCCCGACCACCCCGACACCCTGCGCTGCCGCCACAATCTGGCGTTCAACCTCGGCCGGCTCGGGCGGCCCGAGGAGGCCTGGCAGGTGGCCCGTGAGGTCGCCGACGCCCGCGCCCGGCTGCTCGGCCCGCTGCACCCCGACACTCTCGCGACCCGCTACGAAGTGGCGTACGTCCTGGGCCGGCTGGGCCGTCACGCGGAGGCGCTGGAGACCTACCAGGACGTGGCACGGGCCCGCGCGACCGCCCTCGGGGCCGACCACCCCGACACCTTCGCCGCCCGCTACGAGACCGGCATCAGCCTCGGCCGCCTCGGCCGCAACGCCGAGGCCCTGGAGCTGTACCGGTCGCTGGTCGCCGACCGTACGCGGACGGCGGGGGCGGCCGACCCCGAGACCCTGCGCGCCCGCCACGGCCTCGGGGTCAACCTGGGGCGGATGGGCCGCTGGGAGGAGGCCCTGTCCCAGGCACGCGACGTCTGCGCCCTGCGGGAACGCACCCTGGGTCCCGATCACCCCGACACCGTGACCAGCCGCCGCGAGGTCGCGGTGGGCCTCGGCTGGCTCGGCCGCTGGAACGACGCACTCGTGGCGTACCGGCAGGTCTCCGAAGCGCACAGCCGGGCGCTGGGCGCCGCGCACCCGCGGACGCTGGCCGCCCGCAACGACGAGGCGCACTGCCTGGAGCGGCTCGGACGGTCGCAGGAGGCCGCCGGTATCCACCGCGCCCTCGCCTCCCACCGCGCACAGAACGCGGCACCGCCCAGCTGACGCCCGGCGCCGCGGCGTGGCCCGGTCACCCGCCGCCTCTGGTCCCGGACGGACGCCGCGTGTTACGAAGGTGCATGCCCGCACCCCAGTATCCCTCTCCCCGGTCCGCCGCAGGTCAGCCGCCCGTCCGGGACCGGTACGACGCCGTGATCGTCGGCGGCGGCCACAACGGTCTGGTCGCCGCCGCCTACCTCGCCCGCGCCGGACAGTCCGTCCTGGTCCTGGAACGCCTCGGCACCACCGGGGGAGCGGCCATCTCGACCCGCCCCTTCGCCGGGGTGGACGCCCGGCTCTCGCGCTACTCGTATCTGGTGTCCCTGCTGCCGGACAAGATCGTCCGTGACCTCGGCCTCGACTTCGCCGTACGCAAGCGGACCGTCTCCTCCTACACCCCCGCCGTGCGCGACGGGCGCCCCACCGGACTGCTCGTCGCGGGCGAGGGCACCCGGGAGTCCTTCGCAGCGCTCACCGGCGGCGAGCGCGAGTACGCGGCCTGGCAGCGGTTCTACGGGATAACGCGGCGCGTGGCCGAGCGGGTCTTCCCGACGCTCACCGAACCACTGCCCGGCCGGGACGCGCTGCGCGAGCGGATCGACGACCCCGACGCCTGGCGGATGCTGTTCGAGGAACCCCTCGGCGTGGCCGTGGAGGGGAACTTCACCGACGACCTCGTGCGCGGCGTCGTCCTCACCGACGCCCTGATCGGCACCTTCGCCGATGCCCACGACGCATCGCTCCTCCAGAACCGGTGCTTCCTCTACCACATCATCGGCGGCGGCACCGGCGACTGGGACGTCCCCGTCGGCGGCATGGGCGCACTCACCGACGCGCTGGCCGGGGCGGCCCGCGCGGCGGGCGCCGAGATCCGCGTACGGCACGAGGCGACCCGGATCGAGACCGACGGCCACGCCGCCGAGGTCGCCGTCCGCACCCCGGACGGCGAACACACCGTCGCCGCCCGCCGGGTGCTGGTCAACGCCTCCCCGCAGGCACTGGCCGCGCTCCTCGGGGACACCCCGCCGCCGCCCTCCGAGGGCGCCCAGCTCAAGGTGAACATGCTGCTCACCCGGCTGCCGAGGCTCCGCGACCGCGCGGTCGACCCGCGGCAGGCCTTCGCCGGGACGTTCCACATCGCCGAGGGGTACGGGCAGTTGGCCGACGCCTACCGGGAGGCGTCGGCCGGACGGCTGCCCGCCGCCCCGCCGTCCGAGATCTACTGCCACTCGCTGACCGACCCCTCGATCCTGGGCCCCGAGCTCGCCGCGCGCGGCTACCAGACCCTGACCCTGTTCGGCCTGCACACCCCGGCCCGGCTGTTCGCCGCCGACAACGAGGCCGCCCGCGCCGCCCTGCTGAAGGCGACCCTCGCCGAACTGGACGCCCACCTGGAGGAGCCGGTCACCGACTGCCTGGCCCTCGACGAGAACGGCGAACCCTGCATCGAGGCCAAGACCCCGCTCGACCTGGAGCGCGACCTGAGGCTGCCCGGTGGCCACATCTTCCACCGCGACCTCGCGTTCCCGTACGCGGAGGAGGGCACCGGCCGGTGGGGCGTGGAGACCGCCCACGCCAACGTCCTGCTCTGCGGGGCGGGCGCGGTGCGCGGCGGCGGGGTCAGCGGGGTCCCCGGCCACAACGCGGCGATGGCCGCGCTGGGGCGGTGAGCGGGGGGCGACCCGGCCCGCCGCGTGGTCCGGGCCGCTCAGTCCGCCGACGGCACCCAGCCCGCCGCCCCGATCCGCCCCGCGTCCCGGGGCCGGTCGGAGTCGAAGACCGTACGGGCTCCGTCGCGGACCCGCAGGCCGTCCACGTACGCGCCGCGCCCCACGTACAGCCGGTCCGTCGTGCAGCGCCACCGCAGCCGGACACGCTTCCCGCGCCACGCCGACAGGTCCGCCTCCAGCCGGTGCCAGACGCGACCCGACCAGCCGGACACCGAGCCCGCCGGGTGCGGCCGCGGGTCCGGCCGGCGGCCGGGGCCCGGGCGCACGGTGGTGAACGGAACGGGCTGCCAGTCCTGCCCCGCTGACGCCTCCGACGCCTCCAGGACCAGGCGGTCGGCGGCCGGTTCGGTGTCCCGCCACAGCGCGCAGTCCAGCCGGGCCCGGGCGGAGCCCAGACGCAGGGCGGGCAGGGGCGGCGTGGCGGTGGACGCGCTCGCCGTCCCCGCTCGGGGGAGTCGGCGAGGTACGCCTCGGCATCCCGTACGAGCTGGTCCAGCGGCTCCTGGAGCAGCCCGGCGCGTGCGGCGCCGCCCCGGCGCAGCGTGGGCCGGTGTGCCCCTGCGTCCATGTCCGCTCCCACTGCTCCGTCGGTGGTGCCGCCTGCCACCGGGGCCCATCCGGCCCGCTCCGGACGGCCGCTCCCGCGAGCGGAGCCGGCGTCAGCGCGAGCGCCCCGCCCAGGGCCAGTATCCCGCCGCCCAGCCTGCGCCGTCCGATGCCGCCACCGGGCACGCGCCTCTCGGCCGCCGCCCGCCCGTCGCCCTTCGCTTCCCCGGTCATCCGCGATCCCTTCCCGCGCCGGGTGCCCGGCCACCGGGCCGCGCTCGCGCCCGCGTGCCCCACCCGCGCGAAAGTAACTTCCGCAGTTCCGACGAGCAGTGAAAGTTCCTGCCGTCGCAGAGGTTACTGTCACCCCCGGCCCTCCCGTACGTCTCCCGGCCCGCAAAGAATCTGACGTTTCATCAGAAAATCTCTTCCCTCGGCCGCGCCGCTGCGGCATCCTGCCGCCCATGGAGACGGAGCTGAGCCAGCAACTGGGAATCGAGCACGCGATCTTCGGCTTCACGCCGTTCCCCGAGGTGGCCGCGGCCATCACCAGAGCGGGTGGCTTCGGCGTGCTCGGGGCCGTCCGCTACACCGCGCCCGACGAGCTCGCGCGCGACCTCGACCGGCTGCACCAGCACGCCGACGGCAAGCCCTACGGCCTCGATGTCGTCATGCCCGCCAAGAAGGTCGAAGGCGTCACCGAGGCCGACGTCGAGGCGATGATCCCCGAGGAGCACCGGGGCTTCGTGCGGGAGCTCCTCACCCGCCACGGCGTGCCCGAACTCGCCGAGGGAGAGGCGTCCGGCTGGCGCATCACCGGCTGGATGGAGGAGGTCGCCCGGGGCCAGCTCGACGTGGCCTTCGACTACCCGATCAAGCTCCTCGCCAACGCCCTCGGCTCCCCGCCCGCCGACGTCATCGAACGGGCCCACGACCACGGGGTCCTCGTCGCCGCCCTGGCCGGAAGCGCCCGGCACGCCCGGCGGCACGCGGAGGCGGGCATCGACGTCGTCGTCGCCCAGGGGTACGAGGCGGGCGGCCACACCGGGGAGATCGGCTCCATGGTGCTGGTCCCCGAAGTCGTCGAGGCCGTCGCCCCGTTGCCCGTGCTCGCCGCCGGAGGAATCGGCAGCGGCGAACAGGTCGCCGCCGGGCTCGCCCTCGGCGCCCAGGGCGTCTGGCTCGGCTCCCTCTGGCTCACCACCGAGGAGGCCGACCTGCACTCGGAGGCCCTCACCGCCAAGCTGCTGGCCGCGGGCTCCGGCGACACCGTCCGCTCCCGCGCCCTCACCGGCAAGCCCGCACGCCAGCTCCGTACCGCATGGACCGACGCCTGGGACGACGCGGCCGGGCCCGGCACCCTGCCCATGCCGCTCCAGGGCCTGCTGGTCGCCGAGGCCGTGTCCCGGATCCAGAAGTACGAGGTGGGGGAGCTGCTCGGCACCCCCGTCGGGCAGATCGTCGGCCGGATGACCAGCGAACGCAGCGTGCGGGCCGTCGTCGACGACCTGACCCGCGGCTTCGAACGGGCTGTCACCCGCATCAACCGCATCGCCGGAAGGAGCGCCACGTGAACCAGCCGCCAGGCGGCTTCTGGGCCCAGGCCGCCGCCGACCCCGACCGCACGGTCCTGATCGCCCCCGGCGGCGAGGAGTGGAGCGCGGGCCGGCTGCACGCCGACGCCAACCGCATGGTCCACGGACTGCGCGCGGCGGGACTGCGCGAGGGCGACGCGTTCGCCGTCGTGCTGCCCAACGGCGTCGAACTCCTCACCGCCTACCTCGCCGCATCCCAGGCGGGCTTCTACCTCGTCCCCGTCAACCACCACCTCGTCGGCCCCGAGATCGCCTGGATCGTCGCCGACTCGGGTGCCCGGGCCCTGATCGCCCACGAACGCTTCGCAGCCGCCGCGACCGCCGCCGCCGACGAGGCGGAGCTGCCGGTCGGTCACCGCTACGGCGTCGGCGCGGTACCCGGCAGCCGCCCGTACGCCGAGCTCCTCGAAGGACACCCCGCGACCCCGCCCGAGGGACGCACCCTCGGCTGGGTCATGAACTACACCTCCGGCACCACCGGCCGTCCGCGCGGCATCCGTCGACCGCTGCCGGGCACGCGGCCCGAGGAGAGCCATCTCGGCGGGTTCCTCGGCATCTTCGGCATCCGGCCCTTCGACGACAACGTCCACCTGGTCTGCTCGCCGCTCTACCACACCGCCGTACTCCAGTTCGCGGGCGCCGCACTCCACATCGGCCACCCGCTCGTCCTGATGGACGGCTGGGCGCCCGAGGAGATGCTCCGCCTCATCGACGCGCACCGCTGCACCCACACCCATATGGTCCCGACCCAGTTCCACCGGCTGCTCGCACTGCCCGAGGAGGTGAAGGCCCGCTACGACGTCTCCTCCATGCGGCACGCGATCCACGGGGCGGCCCCGTGCCCCGACCATGTGAAGCGGGCCATGATCGAGTGGTGGGGGAGCTGCGTCGAGGAGTACTACGCGGCGAGCGAGGGCGGCGGGGCGTTCGCCACCGCCGAGGACTGGCTGAAGAAGCCCGGCACCGTCGGCAGGGCCTGGCCGATCAGCGAGCTGGCCGTCTTCGACGACGACGGCAACCGCCTGCCGCCGGGCGAACTGGGCACCGTCTACATGAAGATGAGCACCGGCGGCTTCAGCTACCACAAGGACGAGACCAAGACCCGCAGGAACCGCATCGGCGACTTCTTCACCGTCGGCGACCTCGGTGTGCTGGACGCGGAGGGCTATCTCTTCCTCCGCGACCGGAAGATCGACATGATCATCGCCGGTGGCGTCAACATCTACCCCGCCGAGATCGAGTCCGCCCTGCTCACCCACCCCGCCGTCGCGGACGCCGCCGCCTTCGGCATCCCGCACGCCGACCGGGGCGAGGAGGTGAAGGCCGTCATAGAACCGGCCGAGGGGCACGAGCCGGGCGAGGCGCTCGCCGCCGAGATCCTCGCCCACTGCGAGGAGCGGCTCGCCGGGTACAAGCGCCCCCGGAGCGTCGACTTCATCGCCGCCATGCCCCGCGACCCCAACGGCAAGCTCTACAAACGGCGGCTGCGCGAACCGTACTGGGAGGGGTTCGAACGCCCGTTGTAGCCCATGACCGGGCCGACCGGGCCCGGGAGGGGCAGGCCGCGCTCCTCCCGGGCCCGCGTTGTCCGCCACCACGGCGACCGCAGAGCCGGTTGCGACGGGCAGGAGCTGCCACAGCAGGGCGCCGGTGTCGGCGACCAACGCGGGGCGGCGGAATCTCCGTCCTCCGGCTCCCCCGACCGCAGGGCCCGCAGCGCCCCGGCCCTGCGGTACGGAGGGCCTCCATGTGCTCCTCGTACCCGGCCAGGAGACGTGCGCTCACCTCGCCGGGCTTCGTTCTCCGCCCCGCCCGTTGCCCTCGGGGCGGCTCAGAGGGTCTGTCCCGCCCTCTGTGTCATGGCCGTTCGATGTCCAACCGGTGCTCCCGGTTCGGCGCCGGCCCGCGTGCTCAGGCCGCCGTGTCGTAGGCGTAGTGCGGGGTGTGGTCGAGCATGTCGGCCGGCGTCACGTCGTTCCACGGGCGCATGGTGTCATGCAGATCCACCACGTCGGCGGTGCCCTCGGCAGGGAGATAGGGCGAGTTCGGGTGGCGCGCCTGCCAGTCGGTCCACAGCTTGTCGATGTACGCGTGGTGCAGCCAGAACACCGGGTCGTTGGGCGAGACTCCGGTGGCCATCTGGCCGCCGACCCACACATGGACCCGGTTGTGCAGGTTGACGCCGCGCCAGCCCTCAAGATGGTTGCGGAAGCCGTCCGACGCGCTGTTCCACGGCGCGGTGTCGTAGGTGCTCATGGCGAGCACCGAGTCGACCTCGGCCCGGGTCGGCAGCTGCCGGCCGCCGGCTCCGAGGTCCCGGCGGAGATAGCTGCGGCCGTCCACGCGTACGGTGATGGGCCATCTACCCGCTTCCGACGCGAAGGGTCCGGTCATCACCCGGCCGTCTCTGCTCCGCCCGGTACCGCCGAGGAAGTCGGCCGCCCAGAGCGAGGACGCGGCGGTGCGGTCGGCGGCCCAGTCCCAGTACGGCAGCGCCACGGACGCGTCCACGGACTGGAGTGCCTGCTCGAACTGTATGAGGAATCTGCGGTGCCACGGCAGGAACGACGGCGAACGGTGGCCGACCCGCTCGCCGTTGTCCGTGTCGCTCATGATGAAGGCGTTGTGCGTGGTGACGAACGTGTCGTAGCGGCCGCTGCGCTTGAGCTCCAGCAGGGCGTCGACGAAACGCTTCTTCTCGGTGGCGGTGAGGTTCGCCTGGTTCTTGCGTACGGTCATGGCTGGCGCTCCGGGTTCAGGCGAGGGCGAGAGGGACGAGTGCGGCGCCCTGAAGCTCGGCGACAGCGGCGCGGGCCACGGCGAGCGGGGTCGCGAAGGTCTCGTAGTGGTTGACGACGCTGATCCAGGTGCCATCGGCGTTGCGCATCACATGCAGCTCCTCGCCGTCGATGTGCACCTGGTAGCCGCTGCCGTGGCCGTGGTGTCCGCCGTGGTGGGAGGGGGCTCCCTGTATGCGGCGGCCCTGGAAGACCTCGTCGAAGGCGGCTCGTTCCGCGGCCGTAGCCCGAGGCTTGGGGGTGTCGGAAGGAGCGGCGGCGCTGGCCACGCCGGCGACGGCGAGTCCGGCGAGGGCACCGGCGGAGGCGCCCAGTGCGCGTCGGCGGGTGATTCTGGACATGGGTGTTCCCCCAGGTGTGACGGTGCTCGATGATCGGTCCGCAGGTCGGGCGGGCCGCTGCGGCCATGCCTACAGGGAGCGGCGCGTTGGTAAGAAGTGGTTGGCCGCGATGCGGACATGTCGGCACACGTAGTGGAGAGTTGAACAAAGTTGATCTTGCGGCGCAGTGCGGCGTGCGGGGCGTTCGGCGTAAATCTTGCACCTGATGTGCCCATCGCGTGAATAATTTCCGGTGAAGGGCCGAGAGTTGTGCGCGTCCTCACACGTGAAACATGTCCGGAACATATGCGCGCGCCCGGTCTCGCCGAGGGCTTCGTCATGTCGGTACGGGCTGGAATGCCGCTGTGACAGGCGGGCAGGCGCCGGTCCGGATCGCGAGGAGCGCCGCAGTTCGTGGACGAGCGGCAGAGGCTCAGGCGGACGCCGTCCCTCTTGGTGATCGGCTCAATCTCTGCGTGCGGGGCGCGGAAGGCGTAAGCGGCCGGGACGAGGGTGACGTGGTGGTGCCGACCCGGCAGGTTGCCGATTCCGAGCCGAGCGCAGTCCCTCGCCACGAACTGCGGAATGCCGTACTCCGTGTACTGGATGACGGCGGAGAGAGCGCCGCCGGACGCACGCCGCGTCTCGGCGGTCCCGGAAGCGGCGGCCCGAGGCGGCGTCGCCGACACGGTGAACAGGGCGAGACCGGCAACCCCGAGCAGTCTCAGACGGTTGGGCGAAGTCAGGGTCCTCCTCCTAACGGTGCTCGTGGCGAAGGTGGTTGACGGGCAGCCGTCCGGACAGCCCCGCGCCACTCAGCCCGGGGGTCCGGCGACCGGCGACCGTCTGGTCGGTATCCAGCCTCTTGACCCCGGGTCCCCGGCCGCCCAGGATCGCGCCATGACCGGTGTACGCAGCAGCACAGTCGACGGCGTCCTCACCCGCAGCGCCCGGCGCACCCCCGCACGCAGCGCCGTGCGGTACGCCGACCGGGCCTGGACCTACCGCTCCCTGGACGCCGCAGTCTCCACGGCCGCCGCCGTCCTCACCGAGGAGCACGCACTCGCCCCCGGCGACCGGGTGGCCGCCTACGCCCACAACTCCGACGCCTATCTGATCGCCTTCCTCGCCTGCTCCCGGGCCGGGCTCGTGCACGTCCCGGTCAACCAGAACCTCACCGGCGACGACCTGGCCTACCTTCTGGACCAGTCAGGATCCGCGCTCGTCCTCACCGACCCGGATCTCGCGGAACGCGTTCCCGCGGGCCGCCCCGTACGTACCCTGCGCGACGCGCCCGGCTCGCTGCTGGAGGCCCTGGCCACCGAGCGGCCCTTCACCCCGGAGCACGCCCCCGCCTCCGACGACCTGGTGCAGCTGCTCTACACCTCCGGCACCACCGCCCTGCCCAAGGGCGCGATGATGACGCACGGAGCCCTGGTCCACGCGTACGTCAGTGCCATCACCGCCCTCGGCCTCGCCGCCGCCGACCGGCCCCTGCACTCCCTGCCGCTCTACCACTCCGCTCAGATGCACGTGTTCCTGCTGCCGTATCTGGCGGTGGGCGCGGAGAACACCATCCTCGACGCGCCGGACGCCACCCGGATCTTCGACCTCGTCGAAGCGGGCCTGGCCGACAGCCTGTTCGCCCCGCCCACCGTCTGGATCGGCCTCGCCAACCACCCGGAGTTCACCGCCCGCGACCTCACCGGCCTCCGCAAGGCGTTCTACGGGGCCTCGATCATGCCCGTACCCGTCCTGGAGCGGCTGCGCGAACGACTGCCGGGCCTGGCCTTCCACAACTGCTTCGGCCAGAGCGAGATCGGGCCGCTGGCCACGGTCCTCGGCCCGGACGAGCACGAGGGGCGGATGGAGTCCTGCGGCAGGCCCGTCCTCTTCGTCGAGGCCCGGGTCGTCGACGACAAGGGCGAGGACGTCCCGGACGGCACCCCTGGCGAGGTCGTCTACCGCTCGCCCCAACTGTGCTCCGGCTACTGGGACAAGCCCGAGGAGACGGCGGCAGCCTTCCGCGACGGCTGGTTCCACTCCGGCGACCTCGCCGTCCGCGACGCCGAGGGCTTCCTCACCGTCGTCGACCGGGTCAAGGACGTCATCAACTCCGGCGGCGTCCTCGTCGCCTCCCGCCAGGTCGAGGACGCCCTCTACACCCACCCGGCCGTCGCCGAGACCGCCGTCATCGGCCTGCCGGACGACCGCTGGATCGAGGCCGTCACCGCCGTCGTCGTCCTGCGACGCGAGGCGGACGAGGCCGAACTCATCGCCCACGCCCGCGAGAAACTCACCGCCTTCAAGGCGCCCAAGCGGGTCGTGTTCGTGGACGCACTGCCGCGCAACGCCAGCGGAAAGATCCTCAAGCGGCGACTGCGGGACGAGCTGGCCTGAACCGGCCGCCTCTCCGGCCGCCGATTCGGTACGCAGCGCCGTGGCCGTCCGGGCCCCGGCGGCCCAGCCTGCGGGCAGGAGCGCACCGACGACGGCGACGAGCAGGCCGCCCAGTGCCAGCGGGAGCAATGCGGCGGCCCGGTAGACATCGATGACGGAACCGGGGAGGCGGAGCCCCACGCTGTCGCCCACCGCGGGCATGACCCAGCCGTGCAGGACCACGCCGAGCGGCACCCCCAGGCTGCCCGCCACCAGCCCCGTCACGACGAGCGGAACCGGAGCACGGCCCCCGCCTGCCCGGGGCCGTGCTCACCGGGTGCCGGGCTCCCGCAGGTCCACGATCCGCCGGATCTTGCCCACCGAGCGCTCCAGCGACTCCGGGTCCACGATCTCGACGCCGACCGACACCCCGATCCCGTCCTTCACCGCCGCCGCGATCGCCAGGGCCGCCGTCTCCCGCTCGGCCGCCGTCGCGTCGCCCCGCGCCTCGGCCCGCACGGTCAGCGCGTCGAGCCGCCCCTGCCGGGTCAGCCGGAGCTGGAAGTGCGGGGCGACGGCAGGTGTACGCAGCACGATCTCCTCGATCTGGGTGGGGAACAGGTTCACCCCGCGCAGGATCACCATGTCGTCGCTGCGGCCGGTCACCTTCTCCATCCGGCGGAAGGTCCGGGCCGTCCCCGGCAGCAGCCGCGTCAGGTCCCGGGTGCGGTAGCGGACCACCGGCATCGCCTCCTTGGTCAGGGAGGTGAACACCAACTCGCCCTCCTCGCCGTCCGGCAGCACATCCCCGGTCAACGGGTCCACGACCTCCGGGAAGAAGTGGTCCTCCCAGATGTGCAGGCCGTCCTTCGTCTCCACGCACTCCTGAGCCACACCCGGGCCGATCACCTCCGAGAGCCCGTATATGTCGACCGCGTCGATGGCGAACCGCTCCTCGATCTCCCGGCGCATCGCCTCCGTCCACGGTTCCGCACCGAAGATCCCGACCTTGAGGGAGGTCGTCCGCGGGTCGACGCCCTGCCGCTCGAACTCGTCCAGCAGCGTCAGCATGTAGGACGGCGTGATCATGACGATCTCGGGCCGGAAGTCCTGGATCAGCCGCACCTGACGCGAGGTCATGCCGCCGGATGCCGGGATCACCGTGCAGCCGAGCCGCTCCGCCCCGTAGTGCGCGCCGAGCCCGCCGGTGAACAGTCCGTATCCGTACGCCACATGGACCTTGTGGCCGGGGCGTCCGCCCGCCGCCCGGATCGAGCGGGCCACCACGTCGGCCCAGGTGTCCAGGTCCCGTTCGGTGTACCCGACGACGGTCGGGCGTCCGGTCGTGCCGCTGGAGGCGTGGATGCGGCGGACATCGCGCTGCGGCACGGCGAACATCCCGAAGGGGTAGTTGTCCCGCAGGTCGGCCTTCGCGGTGAACGGGAAGCGCGCCAGGTCGGCGAGCGTACGGCAGTCCTCGGGCCGCAGTCCGGCACGGTCGAACGCCTCACGGTAGAAGGGGACGTTGGTGTACGCGTGGTGCAGCGTGGTCCTCAGCCGCTCCAGTTGCAGGGCCTCCAGCTCGTCCCGGCCGAGCCGTTCCGCCGCGTCCAGCATGGCCGTCATCAGGGCCCTTCCTCTCCCGAAGCGGGTGACCGATCATTCGGTCGATCTTCCTGGGAGCAGTAATTCAGGAGGCCGGGCGCGCTGGCAAGAGGCGCGTGGAGCTCCCGCGAATCAGCCCGCCGCGAAGTCCGGTGCGGCGGTGCACGGGTTCCTGTTTGGATGGGGGGTATGCCGATCTTCACCGCGCACGACACGACCCGGCTCGCCTATCACCTGGTGGGGGAGGGGGAGCCGCTGATCTGCCTGCCCGGCGGGCCGATGCGGGCGAGCGCCTATCTCGGGGACCTCGGCGGGCTCGCGGACCGGCGACAGCTCGTCCTGCTGGATCTGCGCGGCACCGGTGATTCCGCCGTACCCGGGGACCCCTCGACGTACCGCTGCGACCGTCTCGTCGACGATGTGGAGGCGCTGCGCGAGCACCTGGGCCTCGACCGGATCGACGTGCTGACGCACTCCGCGGGCGCCGACCTGGCCCTGCTGTACGCCGCTCGTCACCCGGACCGCCTGCGCTCCCTGACCCTCGTCGCGCCCAGCACCCGGGCCGTGGGCATCGAGGTGAGCGACCAGGACCTGCGCGAGGCCGCGGAACTGCGCCGCGACGAGCCCTGGTACCCGCAGGCGCGGGCCGCCCAGGAGGCGCTGCTCGCCGGAGGGCCGTTCGCCGAGCTGTGGCCCGCGGTCCGGCCGCTCACCTATGGCCGCTGGGACGAGGCGGCCCGAGCGCACGCCGCCGCCTCCGCCGGGCAGACCAACCCCGAGGCGCGTGACCGTTACGCGGGTACGGGCACCTTCGACCCGGCCCGCACGGCGGCCGCACTGCGCGAACTGGCGGTGCCGGTGCTGGTCCTGGCCGGAGAGCTGGACGGCCACCCCAGCCCGGACCGGGCGACGGAGCTCGCCGCGCTCTTCCCGCACGCCGAGTTCGTCGTCCAGCGCGGCGCGGGCCACTTCCCTTGGCTGGACGACCCGGGTGGCTTCGCCCGTGCGGTCGCGGCCTTCCTCGACCCGGACGTCCACAGCGTCCAGGCGGGCGGGACCCGGCTCGCGTACCGGGTGTGGGGTGACCCCGGGGCCCCGCCGGTCGTCCTGCTCCACGGCCGGGGCGGGAACAGCGGGACCTGGACCCGGATCGCGGAGGACCTGGCCGCCGACCACCGGGTGTACGCCCCCGACTTCCGGGGCCACGGGCTCAGCGACTGGCCCGGCCGCTATGCGTTCGAGCTGTTCCGCGACGACCTCCACGCGTTCCTGGAGGCACGCAACCTGGCGGGCGCGACCGTCGTCGGGCACTCCATGGGCGGGGTGGCCGCCTGCCTCCTGGCCCAGCGGGAACCGGCCCTGGTCGGGCGGCTGGTCATCGAGGACGCCCCGCCCCTCCTCCCGCTCGACCCGCCCCGGCCGCCGTCCGTCCGCCCGGCGGGCGAGCTCGACTTCGACTGGCCCGTCGTCCCGGACACCGACGCCCAGCTGAACGCCCCCGACCCCGAGGCCCGCGAACGGCTCGGGAAGATCACCGCGCGCACCCTCGTCATCGGCGGAGGCCCCACCAGCCACATCGACCAGGACCAGCTCGCCCGGACGGCCGACGCCATCCCCGGCGCCGCGTTCGTCACCATCGATGCGGGCCACCTGATCCACACGACCCGGCCGGACGCCTTCCTCGCGGCGATCAGGTCGTTCGGCCTGGCGTGACCGTCAGCGCTCCGGTGCCACCGGCACCAGGCGGTACGCGTCGCCCGCACGTCGCACATGCCCGGCGGCCGGAAGCGGGTCCCGATGTCGCGGTCGAACCGCTGCGTCCGGAGACCGGCCCCGACGCCGACCGTCCTGTTCCGCCCCGGCGGGCCGGCCGCCTCGGCGTGCGAGTTCGTGGTGAACGCCCTCGACGGGCGCCGGCCCGACCAACTGGCGGGCAACGGCGGCGCACCCGGTTCAGCCCCCGGCCGCCGCCACCGCCTTCGCCCACCGGTAGTCCGCCTTGCCGCTGGGGGAGCGCCGGATCTCGTCGGTGAGGACCAGCACGCGCGGGATCTTGTATCCGGCGAGCCGGGACCGGCAGTGTGACTGGAGCGCGTCGAGGTCCAACGCCTGTGCCCCATCGCACAGTTGGACGACGGCGGCGACCCGGCTGCCCCAGCGCTCGTCGGGGACGCCCGCGACCAGCGCGTCGTACACGTCCGGATGTGACTTGAGCGCCTGCTCGACCTCCTCCGGATAGACCTTCTCCCCGCCGGTGTTGATGCACTGCGAGCCCCGGCCGAGCACGGTGACGATGCCGTCCGCGTCCACGGTCGCCATGTCGCCCAGCAGCACCCACCGCTCCTCACCTCTGCGGAAGAAGGTGTCGGCGGTCTTGGCCGCGTCGTTGTAGTAGCCGAGCGGGACGTGGCCCCGCTGGGCGATGCGGCCCGGCTCGCCGGGCGCCACCGGCTCGTACGTCACCGGATCGACCACGGCCGTACGGGCGTTGACCTGGACCCGGAAGCCCTTCTCGGGGCCCGAGTCGGCGGTCGCCGTGCCGTTGAAGCCGGACTCGGAGGAGCCGAAGTTGTTCAGCAGCATCACCGTCGGCACGAGCGCCTGGAACTCCGCCCGCACCGAGTCCGACATGATCGCCCCGGAGCTGGAGACGGAGAACAGCGAGGAGCAGTCCGTCCCGGCGAGCGGCCCGTTCAGGCAGTCGATCAGCGGACGCAGCATCGCGTCGCCGACCAGCGACACACTGGTGACCTTCTCCTTCTCGATCGTCCGCAGTACCTCTTCGGGGACGAACTTGCGGTGGATGACGACCCGTTGGCCGAAGTTGAAGCCGATGAACGCGGTCAGGGTGGAGGTGCCGTGCATCAGCGGCGGGGTGGGGAAGAAGGTGATGCCGTCGCCGCCCGCCGCGACCCGCTCGGCCAGCTCCTGCGGACTCTTCACCGGGTCACCGGTCGGCGCTCCGCCGCCGAGTCCCGAGAAGAAGAGGTCCTCCTGACGCCACATCACACCCTTGGGCATGCCCGTCGTGCCGCCGGTGTAGATGATGAACTGGTCGTCCGCGGAGCGCGGTGCGAAGCCCCGCAGGGGCGATCCGGAGGCCTCGGCCTCGGTGAAGGGGACGGTCGCGAGGCCTTCGGGTGCGGCGGCGGGCCCCACCCGGACCAGCCGGCGCAGCGCCGGGGCCTGCGGGGCGGCCGTCGCGACCCGCTCGTCGAATTCGCCGTCGAAGACGAGCGCCGTGAGATCCGCGTCCCGGTAGAGGTAGACCAGTTCCTCCTCCACATAGCGGTAGTTGACGTTCACCGGCACGATCCGGGCCTTCAACGCGCCCAGGACCGTCTGGAGGTACTCCACCCCGTTGTAGAGGTGCAGCCCCAGGTGCTCGCCCGGGCGGATTCCCGCGTCGATGAGGTAGTGGGCCATCCGGTTGGCGCCGGCGTCCAGCTCCGCGTAGGTCAGCCGCCGCTCGGCGCCCGTACCGGGATGGTCGACGTACAGGAGCGCCTCGCGGTCGGGGACCGCGTCGACGACCGACTCGAACAGGTCGGCAAGGTTGAACTCCACCGTTCCTCCTGACCCCGGATGGCTGGCGACTCGGCCGTCATTAGAGCGCCGGACGGCACAAGTGGGAAGGGGTGGCGTCGAAAGAATCTGACTGTCTGTCAGAAAACTATTGAACTGCGTCCCCGGCTACTGCAACCTGTTCCAGGTCTGGAGAACAGGAGTCGGTCATGGGCGGTACGGAACACCTCACCGTGCGGCGCGAAGGCGCCACGCTGGTGCTCACCTTGAACAGACCACAGGCCAGGAACGCTCTCTCGCTGCCGATGCTCGTCGGCCTGTACGACGGCTGGATCGAGGCCGACGAGGACGACAGCGTCCGCTCCGTCGTCCTCACCGGCGCGGGCGGCGCGTTCTGCGCGGGCATGGACCTCAAGGCACTCGCGGACGGCGGGATGGAGGGCGGGGAGTACCGGGAGCGGATGACCGCCGACCCGGACCTCCACTGGAAGGCGATGCTGCGCCACCACCGCCCCCGCAAGCCGGTGATCGCCGCCGTCGAGGGGCCCTGTGTCGCGGGCGGCACGGAGATCCTCCAGGGCACCGACATCCGCATCGCCGGGGCGGGTGCCGCCTTCGGGCTCTTCGAGGTCCGCCGCGGCCTCTTCCCCATCGGGGGCTCCACCGTCCGGCTGCCCCGCCAGATCCCCCGCACCCACGCCCTCGAAATGCTCCTCACCGGCCGCTCGTACACCGCCGAGGAGGCCGCCGCCATCGGGCTCATAGGCAGGGTCGTCCCCGAGGGCACCGCCCTGGACGAGGCCCTCGCCGTCGCCGAGCGGGTCAACGCCTGCGGGCCGCTCGCCGTCGAGGCCGTCAAGGCCTCCGTCCACGAGGGCGCCGAGCTGTCCGAGAGCGAGGCCTTGGCCGCCGAACTCAAGCGCGGATGGCCCGTGTTCGCCACCGAGGACGCCAAGGAGGGCGCCCGGGCCTTCGCGGAGAAGCGCCCGCCCGTCTACCGGCGCGCCTGACCCCCCCCAGCCTACGGAGAGAGTCATGACCGATGTCCTCAGCGCCCCGCTGGTGGTCGAATTCCCCTTCACCCGCTCCCTCGGCCCCGTCCAGAGCGCCTTCCTGACCGGACTGCGCGAACGTACCGTCCTCGGCGTCCGCACGGAGGGCGGCACGGTCCTCGTGCCGCCCGTCGAATACGACCCCGCCACCGCGGGCGAACTGCGCGAGCTCGTGGAGGTCGCCCCCACCGGCACCGTCACCACCTGGGCCTGGAACCCGTCCCCGCGCCGCGGCCAGCCGCTGGACACCCCGTTCGCCTGGGTGCTCGTCCGCCTCGACGGGGCCGGAACCGCGCTCCTGCACGCCCTCGACGCGCCCGGTCCGGACGCCGTGCACACCGGCATGCGCGTCCGTATCCGCTGGGCCGCGACGCGCACCGGCGCCATCACCGACATCGCCTGCTTCGAACCGTACGAGGGCGAGCCCGGCCCGGCCGAACCCGCTCCGCACACCGGGGAGTTCACCGACCCCGTCACCCGTATCGTCGCCCCTGCCCGCCTCGACTACGTCCACACCCCCGGCCGCGCCCAGAGCGCTTACCTGAAGGCCCTCGAAGGACACCGCACCGTCGGCGAACGCTGCCCCGCCTGCCGCAAGGTCTACGTCCCGCCGCGCGGCGCCTGCCCCACCTGCGGGGTCGCCACCGCCGAGCAGGTCGAGGTCGGCCCGCGCGGGACCGTCACCACCTTCTGCATCGTCAACATCAAAGCGAAGAACCTGGACATCGAAGTCCCCTACGTCTACGCCCACATCGCCCTCGACGGCGCCGACCTCGCCCTGCACGGACGCATCGCCGGAATCCCCTACGACCAGGTGCGCATGGGGCTGCGTGTCGAGCCCGTCTGGAGCGGTGCTGGTGGGGGGCCCCACCACCCCGACCACTACCGGCCCACCGGCGAGCCCGACGCCGACTACGAGACGTACAAGGAGCTGGTGTAGATGCGAGACGTGGCGATCGTCGCCTTCGCCCAGAGCGCGCACCGGCGGCGCACCGACGAGCTCTCCGAGGTCGACCTGCTGATGCCCGTCCTCCACGAGGTGCTGGGCGCGACCAACCTCAAGGCCAACGAGATCGGATTCACCTGCTCCGGCTCGGCCGACTACCTCGCGGGGCGGGCCTTCTCCTTCACCATGGCGCTCGACGGCGTCGGCGCCCACCCGCCCATCTCCGAGTCCCATGTCGAGATGGACGGGGCCTGGGCGCTGTACGAGGCCTGGGTGAAGATCATGACCGGCGAGGCGGACACGGCCCTCGTCTACGCCTACGGCAAGTCCTCGCCCGGCCAGGTCCGCGACGTCCTCACCCGCCAGCTCGACCCGTACTACGTGGCCCCGCTCTGGCCGGACTCCGTCGCGCTCGCCGCCCTCCAGGCGCAGGCCCTCATCGACGCCGGAGCCACCGACGAACCCGCCCTCGCCGAGGTCGCCGCCCGCAACCGCTCCGCCGCCGCCGACAACCCGTACGCCCAGCTCACCGGCGACGTCCCCGCGGGCGACCACCTGGTGCGGCCCCTGCGCACCGGCGACTGCCCGCCCATCGGCGACGGCGCCGCCGCCGTGATCCTCGCCGCCGGCGACACCGCCCGCGCCCTGTGCGGACGGCCCGCCTGGATCCGGGGCATCGACCACCGCATCGAGGCCCACAGCCTGGGCGTCCGCGACCTGACCGACAGCCCCTCCACGCGGCTCGCAGCCCAGCACGCCGGAGCCTTCGAGCGGCCCGTCGACACGGCCGAGCTGCACGCCCCGTTCACCTCGCAGGAGGTCGTCCTGCGAGGCGTCCTCGGGCTCGGCGACGACGTCGCCGTCAACCCGTCCGGCGGTGCGCTCGCCGCCAACCCGATCATGGCCGCGGGCCTCATCCGGCTCGGAGAGGCCGCCGCCCGCATCCACCGGGGCCAGTCCGACCGGGCGCTCGCCCACGCCACCTCAGGCCCCTGCCTGCAACAGAACCTGGTCGCCGTCCTGGAAGGGGAGAGCGCTGATGCCTAAGGAGCCCGTGGCCGTCGTCGGCATCGGCCAGACCAAACACGTCGCCGCCCGGCAGGACGTCTCCATCGCCGGACTCGTCCGCGAGGCCGCCGTCCGGGCCCTGGAGGACGCCGGGCTGGCCTGGAGCGACATCGACGCCGTCGTGATCGGCAAGGCCCCCGACTTCTTCGAGGGCGTCATGATGCCGGAGCTCTACCTCGCCGACGCGCTCGGAGCGGTCGGCAAACCCATGCTCCGGGTCCACACCGCGGGCTCGGTCGGCGGCTCCACCGCCCTGGTCGCCGCGGGCCTCGTCGCCGCCCGCGTCCACCGCACCGTCCTCACCCTCGCCTTCGAGAAGCAGTCCGAGTCCAACGCCATGTGGGGCCTCTCCCTGCCCGTGCCCTTCCAGCAGCCGCTGCTGGCCGGGGCGGGCGGCTTCTTCGCCCCGCACGTGCGCGCGTACATGCGCCGCACCGGCGCCCCCGCCACCGTCGGCTCCCTCGTCGCGTACAAGGACCGCCGCAACGCCCTCAAGAACCCCTACGCGCACATCCACGACCACGACATCACCCTGGAGAAGGTCCAGTCCTCGCCCATGCTCTGGGACCCGGTCCGCTACTCCGAGACCTGCCCCTCCTCCGACGGGGCGTGCGCGATGATCCTCACCGACCGCGCAGGCGCGGCCCGCTCCCCGCATCCGCCCGCCTGGGTGCACGGCGGAGCGATGCGCAGCGAACCCACCCTGTTCGCGGGGAAGGACTTCGTCTCCCCGCAGGCGGGCAAGGACTGCGCCGCCGACGTCTACCGGCAGGCCGGGATCACTGACCCGCGCCGGGAGATCGACGCCGTCGAGATGTACGTGCCGTTCTCCTGGTACGAGCCGATGTGGCTGGAGAACCTCGGCTTCGCCGACGAGGGCGAGGGCTGGAAGCTCACCGAGGCGGGCGTCACCGAGATCGACGGCGACCTCCCGGTGAACCCCTCGGGCGGGGTGCTCTCCACCAACCCCATCGGCGCGTCCGGCATGATCCGCTTCGCCGAGGCGGCCCTCCAGGTCCGGGGCGCGGCCGGGGACCACCAGGTCGAAGGGGCCGCCAGGGCGCTCGGCCACGCCTACGGCGGAGGGGCCCAGTTCTTCGCCATGTGGCTGGTGGGAGCCGAGCCGCCCGCAGGCTGAACAAGGGGCGGCGCCCAGGGCGCGCGCCGCACCGGAGGGCACCGGCACCCCGCCGGCTGCCGGCACCGCCGAGCCGGGCGCGATCCGCCCGGGCCCGGCTCCGCGACGTGAGCCGGTCCACGTAACATGGCAGCATGTCCTTCCTCCGCCGCCGTAGCGCCGCAACACCCGCGGGCCCGGACTTCGACGTCCTGGCCATGGACCCGGGGGACTGGCCCGGCAACCTCGGCGCCGGTCTGCTCCCCGCCCCCGACGGCAGCTGCCAGGGCGTCTTCCTCCGGTACGACCTGTACGGCGGCCGCGGCCCGGCCATGATCATCGGCAACCTCCCGGCCGGTTCGCCCGCCCGGGAGACCGAGGAGGGGCAGGTCCCCTTCGAGGTGGCGCAGCTGCTGCTCGCCCTGGAGAACGACGAGCCGATCGAGGTCGTCAGCTCCGAGGACGTTCCGGTGATGCAGGGGGACAACCTGCTGATCGTCCGCCGCATCAAGCTCTCGGAGAGCCGGATCGCCTGCGTCCAGTTCGACCGGAGCGACGGTGTCCTCGTGACCATCGCCAGCTGGGACCGGCCGATCACCGACGACCTCTACACCCTGCTCAAGCCCCTGCCCGCAGAGCTGTTCCAGCAAGGCTGAAACGTATCTCCATAGGCCGCCCGCATATGCCGGGCGGCCTTTTCCGTGCCCCGCGCTCCGTGGCCCGCCGCGCTCCTCGCGCGGCCGGCCACGGACCCTGAACTACGCCGGGCTGCCCGCCAGTTGGGTCATCATCCGGGTCACCTGCGCCGCCGAAGTGCCGAGCCCCGTGGGACCGCTCAGATGCCAGGGGGCGGCGTGGCCCTGCCGCAGGTCCTCCTCGCGGTAGCGGCGGCAGCCCCGGTGCCAGATCAGGATTCCCGCGATCCAGTGCTTGAGCTCCTGCACATAGCCCGCCAGGATCTCCCGCGCCTCGGCGTCCAGGCCGAAGTCGTCGTACAGCACCGGGAGTTCGACCTCGGCGACATGCAGGAACTGCCGCAGCCGCGAGTTCATCAGGTCGTGCACGATCGCCACGCCCGTCGGATAGTCGACGCCGAAGAAGTTCTGCACGACCAGGACGCCGTTGTGCACCTCTCCCTCATACTCGATCTCCTTCTGGTACGAGAACAGGTCGTTCATCAGACACGCGTAGTCCGCCGCCGCGTTCTCCAGGGAACGCATCGGACCGCTGCGGTAGACCTCGTCGGGGACCTTCCTGCCGTGCCCGAGCCGGCACAGGCTCATCGTGAGGTCCGAACCGAACGTCGCCCGCCGCATCTCCACGTAGTCCACCGGATCGGGGATACGGTTCTGCGCCTGGTTCGCCAGCTCCCACAGCCAGCTCTCGGTCATCGACTCGATCGCGGTCCGGAAAGTGCGCCGTCCGCCCTCGTCCATCGGAGCGGCCGTCCTGCGCCACAGGTCGCCCAGACTCCGCTCCAGGGCGTTCACCGGCTCCGGCGTCCCCTCGCCGTCCAGCGGCATGAACAGCGACAGCCGTTCGTTGGCCAGGCGGGCGCCCGCCAGGTCCCGGGCCCGCCCGTGCACGACCGGGAACCAGTCGTCCCCGTACGTCCCCCAGGCCAGCCACGCCGAGGACAGGTCCAGCTCGTCCGGGGTCGCGTCCGGATGCAGGCCCGCCGCGCACAGCGGCAGGTCGATCGCGATGATCCGCCGCTCGTCCCAGATGTGCGAACCCGGCACGCCCGGCTGGGCCTCCAGGATGCCCATCCGCCGTGCCCAGTCGACGACCCGGACCCGGGCCCCCTCCAGATGCGGGCTCAGCGTCGTCCCGAACGGCAGGTCGAAGTCCGGCAGCAGCGAGGGCCCCACGTGCTGGTACGGCACATGGCTGTGGCTGCGGGCCCGGGCGGTCTCCGAGCGGAGCGTGAACCGGATGGAGGCGGCGGACATGCCGAAGCCGGCCACGGCCTCACCCGCGCCGCCGCCGTTCATGTAGCGGCTGGAGCGCATGTGCCATTCGTGGCCGCCGGACTGCCAGTCCTGGAGCCCCTTGACGTACGCCAGCACGGCGGCGGCCTGCGCCGGGTCCAGGCCCTTCTCGGCGCAGAGCGGGCCGAGCTCGGTCAGCGCGGTGTTCTCGAACTGCTGGAGCCGTGAGGTCAGCAGGTCGTTGACGGCCTCGGCGGCCTCCTGCGTCGAGCAGCCGAGGAACTTCTCCAGCACCAGCACGCCGTTGCTGTTCTCCCCCTCGTCCTCCACCTCACGCTGGTAGGAGAAGAGGTCGTTGCGCAGGTGCACCCCGTCGGAGAAGGCGTCCCGCAGCACCCGCAGCGGGCGGGCGTCGGCGACCGACGCGGGCACCTCGGCGTTCGCCGCGTACTCCACCAGACCGGCGGACCAGGGCGCACCGCCCACCTTGCGGCGCATCTCGATGTACTCGACGGGGTTCGCGATGCGTCCCTCGTGGATGTTGGCGAGCTCCCACAGGGACTCGTTGAGGAGGTTCTCCGTCGCCTCCGCGAACCGGGCCCGCCAGGCGTCCGACATCGCCGGGACCGTCCGGGCCCACAGATCCGCGAGCCCCGCCTCGACGGGGTTCTCCGGGTCCGGCGTCGCCGCGCCCCGTTCCATCGGCATGAAGGCGGGCAGCCGGTCCAGATGCCGCTTGCCGCCCTCCCGGTCGGGCGTGCGCTTGAACAGCTCCAGGAAGTGGTCGTCGAAGAAGAAGACCCACACATACCAGTCGGTGACCAGGGACAGGGCCTCGGCCGAGCAGTCGGGGTGGGTGTAGGCGCACAGGAGGGCGTAGTCGTGCGCCTCCAGGTCCTTCTCCTCCCAGATGCCGGACCCCTCCAGCATCCCCATGGAGCGGGCCCACTCGCGGGTGTGCGCGCGTGCCGCCTCCACATGGGGGTTGAGCCGTGCCGGATACGGAACATAGAAGTCCGGCAGTGAGAAGGGCTGTGCCATGTGCGTCAGGCCTTTCCAGAAGCCTCCGCGCGCGGACACGCGCGGACCGGTGGTGTCCGCGCAGCACTACCCTTCGGCCATACGGAGCACGCACGACGGCGATTAGTCACATAATCGCGGCGTGGCCTGTGCGTGCTCGGAAGTCGGTCGCTCAGTAGGCGGAGTCGACGTTGTCGATCGAGCCGTAACGGTCCGCGGCGTAGTTCGCGGCGGCGGTGATGTTGGCGACCGGGTCGGTGAGCTTCTTCGGGGTGCCCTTGACGTGGTAGGCGTCGAAGGTGGGCTGGATCACCTGGAGCAGGCCCTTGGAGGGAATGCCGTTCTGCGCGTTGATGTCCCAGTCGTTGACGGCGTTCGGGTTGCCGCTGGACTCGCGCATGATGTTGCGGTGCAGCCCCTCGTAGGAGCCGGGGATGTTCTTCTTCTTCATGATGTCGAGCGACTCGCGGATCCAGCCGTCGAGGTTGTTCGCGTACTTCTTCGGCGTGGCGGCCTTGCGCTCGGTGGAGCGGTTGGCGGCCTGCTTCTCGGAGCGCTCCTTCGCGGCGGCCTTCTCCGCGGAGGCCTTGCGGTCGGCCACGGCCTTCTTGGCGGCGGCTTCCTTCTTGGCGGCGGTCTCCTGAGCGGCCTTCTTCTCCGCGGCATCCTTCGCCGTGGGGATGCCCGCGGCGGCGACCGGCTCGACGGCGACGGAGGAGCGGGCCGCGGTGGGCGGCGTGTCGCCCTGGGCGCTCGTGGCGGCTATGGCGGAGACGGAACCGGCCGCGACGAGCGCGGCGGTGGCGAGCTTGTGCGTACGGGTGATGCGCAGGGTGGAGATGCGGGGCATGCGTGAGCTCTTCCTGATGGGGGACGGGCTTCGCGGCCTTCGCGCCGCGTCGGCAGGGTCCGAGCTGTTCGGCCGCGGCCGCCGGTGGGCGCTCGTCGCTGGCTCGTACTCGGTGCTTGCCGGAATCCATGGTTAGCGGTGCCCGATACGGGATGCAATGACCGCCATTACTACTCTTCGTCGTGGAACACCAATTTATGAGCCATTTGGGCGGTTGGTTACGCCGTACGGGATCGACGGCATCCACTAACGGAGGTCGTAGGTGACGTGGGTCTCGTGGCGTGCCTCACCCGTGGAGGCCCCCGGGACAGCTCTGCGTCAGCACGCGGTCACGCCGGATCGGCACACAGAACAGCGGGGGGGGGGGGGGGGGGGGGGGGGGGGGGGGGGGGGGGGGGGGGGGTGTGTTGTGTCCTTGTTGTGGCTGTGGTCTCTTTTTTTTCGTCGCACGCCCCTCCTCCTT
>NZ_JBVIPK010000024.1:0-47537 GCF_055577965.1 Streptomyces sp. NPDC033165 | reverse complement strand
GATGGTACTGCAGGGGGGACCCTGTGGGAGAGTAGGACGCCGCCGAACAATTTTTCCGGGAAGGCCCCGTACCGCAAGGTACGGGGCTTTTCTGCATTTCGAGGCCGGTTTCCGGGAGGCGTTCAGGAACAGCCCTACAGTCGCAGGCGACCGCAGTCCTTGGGGCTCTGGTGGACCTCTGCCGGGCACGATTGTGTGAATCCCCGGATCCCGTGTATGGTTTACCTCGTTGCCGCAGCGCAACGAGGCCCCAATAGCTCAGTCGGTAGAGCGTCTCCATGGTAAGGAGAAGGTCTGCGGTTCGATTCCGCATTGGGGCTCAGAGAAAGACGAAAGGCCCCCGCCACACGGCGGGGGCCTTTCGCGTTGACGGGCAGACGCTGCGGGTCAGATGTGGGGCGGCTCCGGGACGCGCATCGCGAGGATCGCCATGTCGTCCGAGGCGGGTTCGGCCGCGAACCGTTCCACGGCCCTAAGGATGCGTGCGGCGACCGCGCCGGCCGTCAGACCCGTACAAGTAGACAGGACGTCTGCGAGGCCGTCGTCACCCAGCATGCGGGCTCCCTCGCGGCGTTCGGTGACGCCGTCCGTGACGCAGAGGAGGACGTCGCCCGGGTTGAGGGTTACCTCCTGCTCGTACAGGTCGAGGTCCTCGATCACGCCGAGCAGCGGCTGCGGCTCGGCGGCTGCCTCTACGGATCCGTCCTGGCGCAGGCGCAGCGGCAGTGGGTGGCCGGCGCAGACGACCTTCAGGAGGGCGCTGCCGTCCTCCTGGGGCCACAGCTCGCCGTACAGGAGGGTGAGGAAGCGGCTGCGGGCGCCCTCGTCGAGGATCGCCGCGTTGAGGCGCTCCAGGACCGCAGGGCCGCCGAAGCCCTCGCGGGCGAGCAGGCGCAGGGCGTGGCGGGCCAAGCCGGTGACCGCGGCGGCCTCGGGGCCCGTACCACAGACGTCGCCGACGGCGAAGCCGTACGCGCCGTCACGGATGGGGAAGACGTCGTAGAAGTCGCCGCCGACCTCGTTGCCCTCGCCCGCCGCGCGGTAGATGACCTCGATCTCGACGTTCGGCACGTCGGGGAGGCCCGGGGGCAGCAGGCTGCGCTGGAGGGACTGGCTGATCGCCGTGCGCTCCGAGTACAGGCGGGCGTTGTCCAGGGCCAGGGCGGCCCGTCGGGACAGGTCCTCGGCCAGTTCCAGGATCTCCTGGCGGAAGTGGTCGTCCGAGGGCTTCCCGAGCGTCAGCATGCCGATCACGCGGTTGCGGGCGACCAGCGGGAGCACCACCGTCTCGCCGCCGACGGCCTGGGCCGTGGCGAGTGTGGTGCGGGTGGCCGTGCTCATGCTCAGGGGCGCGTCGTGTCGCAGGCTGCGGGTCGACGTGGACAGCGCCGCGCGGTGGCCCGCCTCCGAGGGGGCGGCCCAGATGCGGGCGCCGGGGGCGGGGACCGGGTCGGGCGGGGCGATCTTGGAGAGGAGGGCCTTGAGGCCGTCGATGAGGTCCTCGTCCTCGTGGAGCACGTACGAGAGGTACGGGTCGGAGGACTGGTCGGCGATCGTGTAGACGGCGCACCAGGTGGCGAGGGTCGGGACCGTCATCTGGGCCATGAGGGCCAGGGTCTGGTCCCGGTCGAGAGTCCCGGCCAGCAGGTCGGAGGCCTCGACGAGGAAGGACAGGGAGCCGCGGCGCAGGCGTTCCAGCTCGCCGAGGCGGGCGGACTCCACGGCGAGCGCGATGCGGTCGGCGGCGAACTGGAGGCGCAGGGCCTCCTCGTTGGAGTAGCGGCCCGGGCCCTCCGCCGCGACGCCGAGGGAGCCGGTGAGGCGGCCCTCTACCTTCAGCGGGACTGTGACGACCGAGCGCATCCCGGTGTCGGCGAGGAGCGGGACGGCGCCGGGTACGGCGGTCAGGTCCTCGTGGACGGCCGGCATCCGGGCGGAGCCGTAGCGGCCCGCTCCGGCTTCCACGGGGACGCGGGCGAAGCGCTGCCGGGCCGAGGGGAGACCCGTCGTGGCGCGGACTTCCAGTTCCGTCTCGTCGTCCGTGGCGAGCAGGAGGAAGGCCGCGTCGGCGTCGAGCATGTCGCGGGCCCGCTCGACGGTGCGCTGGAGGAGGCCGTCCAGGTCGTCGGGGGCGGGGGAGCCGATGAAGACCTCGAAGGGGTCCGCGGTGCGGTTCTCGGAGGCGTCGGAGACCGGGGCGCGGGCCGGGGACTGGAGTACGGCGCGTTCGTCGTCGCGGACGAGGAGACAGACCGTGGAGGGTTCGCCGTCGGTGTCGCGGACGCGCAGGTGGGAGGCGTAGACGGCGATGTTCCGGCTGTCGGCGCCGCGGATTCCGTAGCTGCCCTCCCAGCGGGAGAGCTGGAGGGCGTCGGCGATGCCGGTGTTGGTGCCGGGGGTGTGCGGCCAGGCCACGAAGTCGGTGAACTGCTTGCCGGTGACCTGCTCCGCGCTGTGTCCGAAGACATACGCCGCGTCGTCGTTCCACGCCGTGATGGAGCCGGTGCTGTCGATCTGGACGACGGCGACCCGGACGCGCTGGTCGGTGACGGGAAGGAGCGAGGTGGGCAGGACCGGGCCCGCGGAGCGGATGCCCACCGGGCGGTCGGGCAGGTCCAGCTGGAACCAGACATGTTTGCGTGTGGGCGAGTACTCGACGCCCCAGCGCGCGGCCAGGGCGGCGCAGAGGAGCAGCCCGCGGCCGTTCTCACGGTCGGGGCTGCCGAAGTCGAGGCCGTTGCTCTGGAGCGGGACCTCGCGTTCCGGATAGTGGTCGGAGACCTCGACCCGTACGCCGTCCTCGGTACGCAGGCACAGCACGTCGGCCGCTGTCCCCGCGTGCACCACGGCATTGGTGACGAGCTCGCTGGTGAGGACGACGGCGTCGTCGACGACATCGTTGTAGCCCCACCCCTGGAGGGTGTCCCGGACGAAGGCGCGGGCGGTCGCGACGGAGCGCCCGACCGGTTCGAAGGTGGCGGCCGCGCGCGCGGTGATCACAGCACTCCCCATATGGTGTCTCGTCGCTTCCCCGAGTCCTGTGCCCGTTTCTCGCCGCTTCGATTCGCTTGCCAGGCTAGACGTTCGTTCAGGGTGCCGGGTACACGAGGGCCGAGATCGGGACAGGACGGTCCGTGGTGGTGCGCGGGCGCACAAGTATGGACTTCCGATGGAAGGGATGCGGGGCAACCGGGGGAGGTTGCCTGCCGACCGGTTCCAGCCTGGTACGTTGCAACGATTTGACGTCTGCCCGGTCACCCGTTGACGGTGTGCTGTGGCGGTGAGCCAAAGTGGAACTGGGCAAGCTATCCGGATAGGCCCGAGCGAATCGGTCAACCCCTGCGGGAGGGACACGGTGGAGTCTGGCGTGGCGGCGCGGGGTTCGAAGACGCGTACTAAAGGCGGACAGTCCGTGAAAAAGCAGCGCAATGGCACCGTCGAGGTCGACGCGGCAGCTCTGAACAGACTGCTCGCGGGACTTGTGGCGATGCGCGACGGTAATTTCCGCAGGCGGCTGACCGTCTCCGGTGACGGCGTGATGACGGAGATCGCGGCGGTCTTCAACGAGGTCGCCGACCGGAATCTGCATCTGACCGGTGAGCTGGCGCGCGTACGGCGGGTGGTCGGGCGTGAGGGGAAGCTCACGGAGCGGCTGGAGACGGGGGCCTGTGAGGGTTCCTGGGCGGCCGCGATCGATGCCTCCAACGAGCTCGTGGACGATCTCGCGCGACCGGTGTCCGAGGTGGGCCGGGTGCTGTCGGCGGTCGCCGACGGTGATCTGGAGCAGCGGATGGAGCTGCGGTCGCACACGACGGACGAGACGGTACGCCCGCTGCGCGGCGAGTTCCTGAAGGTCGCCCGTACGGTCAACAACCTCGTCGACCAGCTGTCGGTCTTCACCGAGCAGGTGACCCGGGTCGCCGTCGAGGTGGGCACGGAGGGCAAGCTCGGCGGGCAGGCCCAGGTGCGGGGGATGTCCGGGTCGTGGAAGGACCTCACGGACTCCGTCAACACCATGGCGTACCGGCTGACCGCGCAGGTGCGCGACATCGCGCTGGTGACGACCGCGGTGGCCAAGGGCGATCTGTCGCGGAAGGTCACTGTCCATGTGGCCGGTGAGATGCTCCAGCTGAAGAACACCGTCAACACGATGGTCGACCAGCTGTCCTCGTTCTCCTCCGAGGTGACGCGCGTCGCCCGTGAGGTGGGCACGGAGGGCGAGCTCGGCGGTCAGGCGACCGTGCCGGGTGTGGCCGGGGTGTGGAAGGACCTCACCGACTCCGTCAACACGATGGCGGGCAACCTCACCTCCCAGGTGCGTGGTATCGCGGAGGTGACGACGGCGGTCGCCAGTGGCGACCTGACGCAGAAGGTCACGGTGAGCGCGCGGGGCGAGGTCGCCCAGCTCGCCGAGACGATCAACCAGATGACCGAGACGCTGCGCACCTTCGCGGACGAAGTGACGCGTGTGGCGAGCGAGGTCGGTGGTGAGGGGCTGCTCGGCGGCCAGGCGCAGGTGCCGGGCGCCGCGGGGACGTGGAAGGACCTCACCGACTCGGTGAACACGGTCTTCCGGAACCTGACGACGCAGGTGCGTGACATCGCGCAGGTGACGACGGCGGTGGCCAGCGGCGACATGTCGCAGAAGGTCACGGTCGATGTGGCCGGGGAGATGCTGGAGCTGAAGAACACCGTCAACACGATGGTGGACCAGCTCCAGGCCTTCGGCTCCGAGGTGACGCGGGTGGCCCGTGAGGTCGGCGTCGAGGGCCGGCTCGGCGGCCAGGCCGAGGTGCCGGGCGCCGCGGGGACGTGGAAGGACCTCACCGACTCGGTGAACACCGCCTTCCGCAACCTGACCGGTCAGGTCCGGGACATCGCACAGGTGACGACTGCCGTCGCCAACGGTGACCTGTCGCAGAAGGTCACCGTGGACGTGGCCGGGGAGATGCTGGAGCTGAAGAACACCGTCAACACGATGGTGGCGCAGCTGTCCAACTTCGCCGACCAGGTGACGCGGATGGCCCGGGACGTGGGTACGGAAGGCCGCCTCGGCGGTCAGGCGCGCGTGGACGGCGTCTCGGGGACGTGGAAAGAGCTCACGGACTCCGTCAACTTCATGGCCGGGAACCTCACCTCCCAGGTGCGGCAGATCGCCCAGGTGACGACGGCGGTGGCGCGGGGTGACCTGTCGCAGAAGATCGACGTGGACGCCCGGGGCGAGATCCTGGAGCTGAAGAACACGATCAACACGATGGTCGACCAGCTCTCCGCCTTCGCCGACCAGGTGACCCGGGTCGCCCGCGAGGTGGGGACGGACGGGCGCCTGGGCGGTCAGGCGCAGGTGCCCGGCGTGGCCGGAGTGTGGCGTGATCTGACCGACTCGGTGAACGGTATGGCGGGGAACCTGACCGCTCAGGTCCGTAACATCGCGCAGGTCGCCACGGCGGTGGCGCGGGGTGACCTGTCGCAGAAGATCGACGTGGACGCCCGGGGCGAGATCCTGGAGCTGAAGAACACCCTCAACACGATGGTGGACCAGCTGTCCAACTTCGCGGAGCAGGTGACGCGGGTCGCCCGCGAGGTGGGTACGGAGGGCATCCTCGGCGGTCAGGCCGAGGTGCAGGGTGTGTCCGGTACGTGGAAGGACCTCACCCAGTCCGTCAACGGCATGGCGAACAACCTGACCCTCCAGGTCCGCAATATCGCCGAGGTCACCACCGCGGTCGCCAAGGGCGATCTGTCCAAGAAGATCACCGTCGACGCCAAGGGCGAGATCCTCGAACTCGTCACGACCGTCAACACGATGGTCGACCAGCTGCTGAACTTCGCTGACGAGGTCTCGCGTGTGGCGCGTGAGGTGGGTACCGAGGGCATTCTCGGCGGTCAGGCGCGGGTGCGCGGTGCGACCGGCATCTGGAAGGACCTCAGCGAGAACGTCAACCTGATGGCCAACAACCTGACCAGCCAGGTGCGCAACATCTCGCGGGTCTCCTCGGCGGTCGCCAACGGCGATCTGACGAAGAAGGTCACCGTGGAGGCGCGCGGCGAGGTCGCGGAGCTGGCCGACACTGTCAACACCATGGTGACGACGCTGTCCTCGTTCGCTGACGAGGTCACGCGCGTGGCCCGCGAGGTGGGTACGGAAGGTGAGCTGGGCGGCCAGGCCCGGGTGCCGGGAGTCTCCGGTACGTGGAAGGACCTCACCGAGTCGGTGAACTCGATGGCCTCCAACCTGACCGGGCAGGTGCGGCAGATCGCGACGGTCACGACGGCCATCGCCAAGGGTGATCTGACCAAGAAGATCGACATCGACGCGCGCGGTGAGATCCAGGAGCTGAAGAACACCATCAACACGATGGTCGACCAGTTGTCCTCGTTCGCCGAGCAGGTGACCCGGGTCGCCCGCGAGGTGGGTACCGAGGGGCAGCTGGGTGGCCAGGCGCGGGTGCGGGACGTGGACGGCACCTGGCGCGATCTCACCGAGTCGGTGAACGAGATGGCCGGGAACCTGACCCGGCAGGTGCGCGCCATCGCGGCCGTCGCCACCGCGGTGACCCGCGGCGATCTGAATCTGAAGATCGACGTGGACGCGGCGGGCGAGATCCAGGTCCTTCAGGACAACATCAACACGATGATCGCGAACCTCCGCGACACCACCCTCGCCAACAAGGAACAGGACTGGCTGAAGGGCAACCTGGCCCGGATCTCCGGACTGATGCAGGGCCGCCGCGACCTGGACGACGTGGCCTCGCTGATCATGAGCGAGCTGACGCCGGTGGTCTCCGCGCAGCACGGCGCGTTCTTCCTGGCGATGGCGCCTGACTCCGACGAGGTGGGGCCGGACAACGACGACGACGGTTCGTACGAGCTGCGGATGCGGGGGAGTTACGGCTACTCCGCCGGTTCGATGCCGACCTCGTTCCGGCCCGGCGAGACGCTCATCGGGACGGCGGCCGAGGAGAAGCGGACGATCCAGGTCGACAATGTTCCGCCGGGCTATCTGAAGATCTCCTCCGGTCTCGGCGAGGCACCACCCGCGCATGTGATCGTGCTGCCGGTGCTCTTCGAGGGCAAGGTGCTCGGGGTGATCGAACTGGCGTCGTTCCAGCCGTTCACGCACATCCAGCGGGACTTCCTCAACCAGCTCGCCGAGATGATCGCGACGAGCGTCAACACGATCAGCGTCAACACCAAGACCGAGAAGCTGCTGGAGCAGTCGCAGGAGCTGACCGAGCAACTGCGCGACCGTTCGCAGGAGCTGGAGAACCGGCAGAAGGCCCTCCAGGCGTCCAACGCCGAGCTGGAGGAGAAGGCCGAGCTGCTGGCCCAGCAGAACCGCGACATCGAGGTGAAGAACACCGAGATCGAGGAGGCGCGGCAGGTCCTGGAGGAGCGCGCCGAGCAGCTCGCGGTCTCGATGCGCTACAAGTCCGAGTTCCTGGCGAACATGTCGCACGAGCTGCGTACGCCGCTCAACTCGCTGCTGATTCTCGCCAAGTTGCTCGCGGACAACGCCGAGAGCAATCTCTCGCCGAAGCAGGTGGAGTTCGCCGAGACGATCCATGGGGCCGGTTCCGACCTGCTCCAGCTGATCAACGACATCCTGGACCTGTCCAAGGTCGAGGCGGGCAAGATGGACGTCAGCCCGACCCGGATCGCGCTGGTCCAGCTGGTCGACTACGTGGAGGCGACCTTCCGCCCGCTCACCGCGGAGAAGGGGCTCGACTTCTCCGTACGGGTGTCGCCGGAACTTCCCGCGACGCTGCACACCGACGAGCAGCGCCTGCTCCAGGTGCTGCGCAACCTGCTGTCCAACGCGGTGAAGTTCACCGACAGCGGGGCGGTGGAGCTGGTGATCCGGCCGGCGGGCGCCGATGTTCCGAACTCCATCCGGGAACATCTGCTGGAGGCGGGTTCGCTGCGGGACGCGGACGCCGATCTGATCGCCTTCTCGGTCACCGACACCGGGATCGGGATCGCGTCCAGCAAGATGCTGGTGATCTTCGAGGCGTTCAAGCAGGCTGACGGTACGACGAGCCGCAAGTACGGCGGTACGGGCCTCGGGCTCTCCATCAGCCGGGAGATCGCGCGGCTGCTCGGCGGCGAGATCCACGCGGCGAGCGAGCCGGGCCGGGGCTCGACCTTCACGCTCTACCTGCCGCTGCACCGCGCCGAACTGCCGCCCCAGGGCTACCCGCAGGTGGGTTCCGGTTCGGTCGAGGTGCTGGGCGGCTCGGTTGAGAACGGGCAGTCCACGGCCCCGCTCGGCGATCCGGCCAACTCCGCGGGACTGTTCCGGCGCCGGCGCAAGGCGCTGGGGGACGCGGCCCGCAGGACCGCGCTGCCGTCCGGCCGGACGGCAGCCGAGAGCGCGCCGGCCCAGGACGAATGGGCGCAGGGGAGTCAGGGGCAGGCTGCTGCGGAGGAGCCGGAGCCCCGGCGGACGTTCCGCTTCCGTGGCGAGAAGGTGCTCATCGTCGACGACGACATCCGTAACGTCTTCGCGCTGACGAGCGTGCTGGAGCAGCACGGACTGGCGGTGCTCTACGCGGAGAACGGGCGCGAGGGCATCGAAGTCCTGGAGCAGCACGACGATGTGACGGTTGTCCTGATGGACATCATGATGCCCGAGATGGACGGTTACGCGACGACGACCGCGATCCGCCGGATGCCGCAGTTCGCCGGACTGCCGATCGTCGCGCTCACGGCGAAGGCCATGAAGGGCGACCGGGAGAAGGCGATCGATTGCGGAGCTTCCGACTATGTGACGAAGCCGGTCGATCCTGATCACCTGCTCGCAGTGATGGAGCAGTGGATGCACGGAGAGTGATCGAATATTGAACGAGTTGACGTGAGTTGTTGACCGACTGTGCTCGAACGGGTGTGAACGCGCTGGATTCGGGGAACCTTCTGGTCTCCCACCGCGTTTGAGGTATGTGCACAGTGACATCGCGGTGACAGGGTGTGGTGACGGGCGGGGTGCGGCTACCATGACCGGCACAAGGACGGACGGCGCAAGGGAGTCGTCCCCTGGGGCGGCACCCGGTGCATTTCCGGGGCGAGGAGGACGGGCCATGGTGCAGAAGGCCAAGATCCTCCTGGTCGATGACCGGCCGGAGAATCTGCTGGCGCTGGAGGCCATCCTCTCTGCGCTCGATCAGACACTGGTCCGGGCATCGTCAGGGGAGGAGGCGCTGAAGGCGCTGCTCACGGACGACTTCGCGGTCATTCTGCTGGACGTCCAGATGCCGGGCATGGACGGTTTCGAGACCGCCGCGCACATCAAGCGGCGGGAGCGGACCCGGGACATCCCGATCATCTTCCTCACCGCCATCAACCACGGCCCGCACCACACCTTCCGGGGCTACGCGGCCGGTGCGGTGGACTACATCTCCAAGCCGTTCGACCCCTGGGTGCTCCGCGCCAAGGTCTCGGTCTTCGTCGAGCTGTACATGAAGAACTGCAAGCTCCGTGAGCAGGCCGCGCTGCTGCGCCTCCAGTTGGAGGGCGACGGCCACGCGGGCGGCGAGCACGAGAAGGAGCCCGCTGGTCTGCTGGCCGAGCTGTCCGCACGGCTCGCGGCGGTCGAGGAGCAGGCCGAAGCGCTCTCCAAACAGCTCGACGACGAGTCCGCGGACGCCGCGGCAGTCGCCACGGCCGCCCATCTCGAACGCAAGCTGACCGGCCTGCGCCGCGCGCTCGACGCGCTGGAGCCGGGCACGGGTGGCAGTACGGGCGTGCTGCCCGCCCAGGGCTGACATCACGGCTCCCCCGCCATGAGGCGTCGTCAGTTCCCGGCTGCCGGAAGGCGACACAGTCGGGTGAACCAGTAGGCGAACGTGTTCACGGGCGACGACAGCGGTAACCTCGGCACCATGGCCTCACGTACGTCCGGCAAGGGTTCCCAGGGCACGGCGGGCACCGCGAAGCGGGTCGGCCGTACCCCGGGCCCGGCGAAGAAAGCCGCGCCCGCCAAGAAGACCGCGCCGAAGAAGTCGGCGGCCCCCGCGAAGAAGGCCCCCGCGAAGAAGGCGGCGGCCAAGAAGCCCGCGCCCAAGCCCGCACCCTCACCCACCGGTGGCCTCTACCGCCTGGTGCGGGCCGTCTGGCTCGGGGCGGCGCACGGTGTCGGTGCGGTGTTCCGCTCGATAGGGCGCGGGGCGAAGGGACTTGACCCGGCCCACCGCAAGGACGGGCTCGCGCTGCTGCTCCTCGGACTGGCGCTGATCGTCGCCGCGGGCACCTGGTCCCACCTCCAGGGGCCGGTCGGCGATCTGGTCGAGATGCTCGTCACCGGTGCCTTCGGCCGGCTCGATCTGCTCGCGCCGATACTGCTGGGTGCGATGGCCGTACGGCTGATCCTCTATCCGGAGCGCCCGGAGGCCAACGGCCGCATCGTCATCGGTCTGTCCGCCCTCGTTCTCGGCGTCCTCGGACAGGTCCACATCGCCTGCGGTTCGCCGGGCCGGGACGCGGGCACCGAGGCGATGCAGGACGCGGGCGGCCTGGTGGGCTGGGCCGTGTCCAAACCGCTGATCTTCATGATGGGCGAGGTGCTCGCCGTACCGCTGCTGGTGCTGCTGACCGTCTTCGGGTTGCTCGTCGTCACCGCCACCCCGGTCAACGCCATCCCGCAGCGGCTGCGTCAGCTCGGTGTCCGCCTCGGCATCGTGGAGGCCCCGCCCGAGTCCGCTGACGTGTACGGCGAGGACGACGAGCGCTACGACGAGCAGTGGCGCGAGGCGCTGCCCGGGCGGTCGCGGCGGGGGGCCCCGCGCCGCCCGGACGCGGAGCCGGTCCACGACCACGACCAGGCCGAGGCGGAAGCGCTCACCAAGCGCCGCAGGCCCCGACGGCCCGCGGCGCAGCCCGCGATGAACCGGCCCATGGACGCGGTGGACGTCGCGGCCGCCGCGGCCGCCGCGCTCGACGGAGCCGTTCTGAACGGCATGCCGCCCTCGCCGATCGTCGCCGACCTCACCCAGGGCGTCTCGGCGGACCGGGAGCGCACCGGTACGCCCGTGCCCGGGGCCCGGGAGGCCGAGCGGGACGGCGGCGGCGCGGGGAAGGCGGGCGCGGGCTCCGGCCGCGCGGCCGGACGTTCCGGGGGAGAGGCGGCCGACCGTTCCGGCGGTGGAGACGGCCCCTTCAGCGGCGTACCGGATCTGACGAAACCCGCCCCGGAGCGCCCCGAGGGCCTGCCCGCCCGCGCCGAGCAGCTCCAGCTGTCCGGTGACATCACCTACTCCCTGCCCTCGCTCGACCTGCTGGAGCGCGGCGGTCCCGGCAAGACCCGCAGCGCGGCCAACGACGCCGTTGTGGCCTCGCTGACCAACGTGTTCACGGAGTTCAAGGTCGACGCCGTGGTCACCGGCTTCACCCGGGGCCCGACGGTCACCCGTTACGAGATCGAGCTCGGCCCCGCGGTGAAGGTCGAGAAGATCACGGCCCTGGCCAAGAACATCGCGTACGCCGTGGCGAGCCCGGACGTGCGGATCATCTCGCCGATCCCGGGGAAGTCCGCCGTCGGCATCGAGATCCCCAACTCGGACCGGGAGATGGTCAACCTCGGTGATGTGCTGCGCCTCGCGGACGCGGCCGAGGACGACCACCCGATGCTCGTGGCGCTCGGCAAGAACGTCGAGGGCGGCTACGAGATGGCCAACCTCGCCAAGATGCCGCACGTCCTGGTCGCCGGTGCCACCGGCTCCGGCAAGTCCTCCTGCATCAACTGCCTGATCACCTCGATCATGGTGCGGGCCACCCCGGACGACGTGCGGATGGTCCTCGTCGACCCCAAGCGCGTCGAGCTCACCGCGTACGAGGGCATCCCGCACCTGATCACGCCGATCATCACCAACCCGAAGAAGGCCGCCGAAGCGCTCCAGTGGGTCGTACGGGAGATGGACCTGCGCTACGACGACCTCGCCAACTTCGGCTACCGGCACATCGACGACTTCAACCACGCCGTACGCAACGGCAAGTGCAAGGCACCCGAGGGCAGCGAGCGGGAGCTGTCGCCGTACCCGTATCTGCTGGTGATCGTCGACGAGCTGGCCGACCTGATGATGGTCGCCCCGCGCGACGTCGAGGACTCCATCGTCCGCATCACCCAGCTCGCCCGTGCCGCCGGAATCCACCTCGTGCTCGCCACCCAGCGACCCTCGGTCGACGTGGTGACCGGCCTGATCAAGGCCAACGTGCCCTCCCGGCTCGCCTTCGCCACCTCCTCGCTCGCCGACAGCCGGGTCATCCTCGATCAGCCCGGCGCCGAGAAGCTCATCGGCAAGGGCGACGGTCTCTTCCTGCCGATGGGAGCCAACAAGCCCACCCGTATGCAGGGCGCCTTCGTGACCGAGGACGAGGTCGCGGCCGTCGTCCAGCACTGCAAGGACCAGATGGCCCCGGTCTTCCGGGACGACGTCGTGGTCGGTACGAAGCAGAAGAAGGAGATCGACGAGGACATCGGCGACGACCTGGACCTGCTCTGCCAGGCCGCCGAGCTGGTCGTCTCCACCCAGTTCGGATCGACCTCGATGCTCCAGCGCAAGCTGCGCGTCGGCTTCGCGAAGGCGGGCCGGCTGATGGACCTGATGGAGTCCCGCAACATCGTCGGACCCAGCGAGGGATCAAAGGCCCGCGACGTCCTCGTGAAACCCGAGGAACTCGACGGGGTGTTGGCCGTCATTCGGGGGGAATCCGCTCCCTGAAGGGTGAATCCACCCGTAAAGGTTTCGTGGGCAACCGTTTCGTGCGGTCGTACGTCCAGTTGAAGGGAGGGACGGAACCATGCTCCTCCGCCTGGCTCCGCCCGTCCTGCCCGTCCTCCCACCTCGTTCGGCCCACTACAGGTTGCCCAGTCCTCGATCGGGGCTGTGCTCCGTCCCCGCTCCGCCCCCGGAGCCGGAGACGGGGCCGTCCGGCGAGCCCGATGGCTTACAAAGTCGTCCTCCCGGTTGCCCCTCCCTTTCGTACCCCCTCTAGACTGAACATCCAGCAGGTGGCTCACGCTCGAAAGGCGCCCCCGTGTCCATCGGCAACTCCCCCGAAGACGACCGGCCTTCGATCGGTCGTGCCCTCCAGCAGGCTCGTATCACCGCAGGTCTGACGGTCGAGGAAGTCAGCAGCTCCACCCGGGTGCGCATCCCCATCGTGCACGCGATCGAGCAGGACGACTTTTCCCGCTGCGGCGGCGACGTCTACGCCCGCGGCCACATCCGCACGCTCGCGCGCGCCGTCGGCCTCGATCCGGAACCGCTGGTCGAGGAGTACGACGCCGATCACGGCGGCCGTCCCGCACCGACCCCGGCGGCACCGCTGTTCGAAGCGGAACGCATCCGTTCCGAACCCCGGCGGCCCAACTGGACCGCCGCCATGGTCACGGCCATCGTCGCCGTGATCGGGTTCGTCGGCTTCACGCTCTTCAGCGGCGAGGAGAAGCCCTCGAACACCGCCCAGGTCGCGGAGGGCTCGAAGCCCGACAAGACCACGGCCAAGCCCACCGCGACCAAGCCCTCCGACCCCAAGCCCGTGCCCTCCGAGAGCGCCATCGCCGCAGCCCCCCGGGACAAGGTGACGGTCAAGCTCAGCGCGGACCGGGACAAGAGCTGGATCTCCGCCAAGGACCACAACGGCCGGCTGCTCTTCGACGGGCTGCTGCTCCAGGGTGAGTCCAAGACCTTCCAGGACAAGGAGCGCATCGACCTCGTTCTCGGCAACGCCGGGGCGATCGACCTCTTCGTCAACGGCAAGCAGGTCCAGGACCGCTTCGGTCCGGGCACGGTCGAGCGGCTGTCCTACACCAAGGGCGACCCCGAGGCCGGCTGATCCGCTGCCCCTCGACGCGCTACCCCTCCGACGGGCGTCCGGCCTCGCGCCGGGCGCCCGTCGGCGTTCCCGGCCGGGAACCTGTTACTCCCCGTAGCAGGAAGCACCGGGCCGGGAAGGGCAGGCAACCCTGCACGGCAGGGGCGCCGCCGGGACAAAGTAGTCTTGAGTCCATGCCCGAACGCCGTACCGTCGCCCTTGTCACTCTTGGCTGCGCCCGTAACGAGGTGGACTCGGAGGAGCTTGCAGGCCGCTTGGCAGCGGACGGCTGGGACCTCGTCGAGGATGCCTCCGACGCGGATGTCGCAGTCGTCAACACCTGTGGGTTCGTCGAAGCCGCCAAGAAGGACTCCGTCGACGCCCTGCTCGAAGCCAATGATCTGAAGGACCAGGGCCGCACCCAGGCCGTCGTCGCCGTCGGCTGCATGGCCGAGCGCTACGGCAAGGACCTCGCCGAGGCCCTGCCGGAGGCGGACGGCGTCCTCGGATTCGACGACTACGCCGACATCTCCGACCGGCTCCAGACCATCCTCAACGGCGGCATCCACGCCTCGCACACCCCGCGCGACCGCCGCAAGCTGCTGCCGATCAGCCCCGCCGAGCGGCAGGACGCCGCCGTGGCGCTGCCCGGCCACGCCCAGGAGACGCCCGCCCCCGCCCCCGAGGACCTTCCCGAAGGCGTCGCCCCGGTCTCCGGACCGCGGGCACCCCTGCGCCGCAGACTCGGCACCAGCCCCGTCGCCTCGGTGAAGCTCGCCTCCGGCTGCGACCGCCGCTGCTCCTTCTGCGCCATCCCCTCCTTCCGCGGATCGTTCATCTCGCGGCGCCCCTCGGACGTGCTCCAGGAGACCCGCTGGCTGGCCGAGCAGGGCGTCAAGGAGGTCATGCTCGTCTCCGAGAACAACACCTCCTACGGCAAGGACCTCGGCGACATCCGGCTGCTGGAGACCCTGCTGCCGGAGCTGGCCGACGTGGACGGCATCGAGCGCATCCGGGTCAGCTACCTCCAGCCCGCCGAGATGCGCCCCGGGCTCATCGACGTCCTCACCTCGACGCCGAAGGTCGCCCCGTACTTCGACCTCTCCTTCCAGCACTCCGCCCCGGGTGTGCTGCGCGCGATGCGCCGCTTCGGCGACACCGACCGCTTCCTGGAGCTCCTGGACACCATCCGGAGCAAGGCACCCCAGGCCGGCGCCCGCTCCAACTTCATCGTCGGCTTCCCCGGCGAGACCGAGGCCGACCTCGCCGAGCTGGAACGCTTCCTCACCGGCGCCCGCCTCGACGCGATCGGCGTCTTCGGCTACTCCGACGAGGAGGGCACCGAAGCGGTCGGCTACGAGAACAAGCTCGACGCCGACGTCATCGCGGAGCGCCTCGCCCACATCTCCCAGCTGGCCGAGGAGCTGACCTCGCAGCGGGCGGAGGAGCGCATCGGGGAGACCCTCCAGGTGCTGGTGGAGTCCGTCGAGTCGGAGGAGGACGGCGAGGTCGCCATCGGGCGCGCTGCCCACCAGGCCCCCGAAACGGATGGCCAGGTGGTCTTCACCACACGCGAGGGGCTCGTGCCGGGCCGTATGGTCGAGGCAAAGGCAGTGGGCACCGAGGGCGTCGACCTGGTGGCCGAACACCATGAGCTTGCGGAGGTAGCCAGATGACCGGAGTCCCGGCATCCGCGGCAGGCGGCTCCGGCGCGAGGCCGGTCCGCGGCGGCAAGCTGGGCACTGCGGCCGTCAACCAGGCCAGCCTGTGGAACATCGCCAACATCCTGACCATGGTGCGGCTGCTGCTCGTGCCCGGATTCGTCCTGCTGTTGTTCCACAACGGCGGATACGACCCGGTCTGGCGCTCCTTCGCCTGGGCGGCCTTCGCCGTCGCGATGATCACCGACCTGTTCGACGGGCATCTGGCACGGACGTACAACCTTGTCACGGACTTCGGGAAGATCGCCGACCCGATCGCCGACAAAGCGATCATGGGTGCGGCGCTGGTCTCGCTGTCCGTCCTGGGCGATCTGCCCTGGTGGATCACCGGGGTGATCATCGCCCGTGAGCTGGGCATCACGCTGATGCGGTTCTGGGTCATCCGGCATGCGGTGATCCCGGCCAGCAGAGGCGGCAAGCTGAAGACCCTCGCGCAGGGAACGGCGGCCGGGATGTACGTCCTGGTCCTCACCGGACCGCTGGCGACCTTGCGCTTCTGGGTGATGATGGTCGCCGTCGTGCTGACGGTCGTCACCGGACTCGACTACGTACGCCAGGCCGTCGGCCTGCGCCGCAAGGGCCTCGCCGCCGAGCGTGCCGCCGCAGCCGAGCGGGCGCAGCAGACGACGGAGGCGTTGGAAGCGGCCGGGATGGCCGGTGCGGCCTCCGGGGCAAGTGCGGCGGATGCGCGGGGAGCACTCGGAGCCGAGGCGCGGGACGCCGCGGAGGCCGAACGGTGACAGCCGCGGCCCAGGTGCTGCGGCTGCTCGCGGAACACGGGCGGACCCTCGCCGTCGCCGAATCGCTGACGGGCGGCCTGGTGGCCGCCGAACTCACGGCCGTACCCGGTGCTTCGCGGTCTTTCCGGGGGTCGGTGACGGCGTACGCCACCGGCCTCAAGCGGGAGGTGCTGGGGGTCGACGGGGGCCTTCTGGCGGAGCGCGGAGCCGTTGACCCCGAGGTCGCACGGCAGATGGCGGCCGGGGTCCGCCGTGTTCTCGGCGCGGACTGGGGGATCTCCACCACGGGCGTCGCGGGTCCGGAACCACAGGACGGACAGCCGGTCGGCACGGTCTACGTGGCCGTGGCGGGACCCTCCGGCATCGAGAAAGTGAGCGCTCTGCGGTTGAATGGTGAGAGGGCGGATATCCGTAGAGAGAGTGTGCGAAGCGTCCTCGAACTGCTCGCGAGCGAACTCGGTGAGAATGTGCGGGCACAGGATACGGAACAGAACGGGGGGAATTGATGTTTGCAGCCCTGAGTGAACACGACATCGCTCCCCGCACGGCCGCAGCACAAGGCGGTACGGTAGGGCGTGAAGGATGCGGCTACGCGGTCCGAGGAGGGAGCCACCGATGATTCTGCTCCGTCGCCTGCTGGGTGACGTGCTGCGTCGGCAGCGCCAGCGCCAAGGCCGTACTCTGCGCGAAGTCTCCTCGTCCGCCCGGGTCTCGCTCGGTTATCTCTCCGAGGTGGAGCGGGGGCAGAAGGAGGCATCCTCCGAGCTGCTCTCCGCGATTTGCGACGCGCTTGACGTACGGATGTCCGAGCTCATGCGTGAGGTGAGCGATGAGCTCTCGCTCGCTGAGCTGGCCGAGTCGGCAGCTGCCAGTGATCCGGTCCCAGTACCGGTTCGTCCCATGCTCAATTCCGTCTCCGTGTCGTCGGTCGCAGGTGTGCCGTCGGGACGGGTGACCATCAAGGCGCCCGCAGAAGCGGTGGACGTCGTCGCCGCCTGATCCACGCGGCACTCGCACGACCGGAGTCCCGGTCGGCCCCTATCGGGGTCGGCCGGGACTTCTGCGTTTCGGGGCTGTAGGGGTGTGTGAGCTCTCCATGAGCGGGCACACGGAGGACAAGGCCCGAATGACCGCTTTGTTTCTTTTGTGCCATCGTGGGTGATGCACCGAGGCGATCGGTCGAGACGGGTCAGTGAAGAGGCTGACGGATGGGAGAAGTGCACATGTCTGTGGTCAAGAGCACGTTGTCCGAGGGCGGTCTCAAGGTCGTGGGTACAGCGCTGCAAGGCGCCCTGGTCGACCTCGTGGACCTCTCCCTGGTGGCCAAGCAGGTCCACTGGAACGTGGTCGGTCCGCGTTTCCGCTCTGTCCACCTTCAGCTGGACGACGTCGTCGTCACGGCCCGGCAGCACTCCGACACGGTCGCCGAGCGCGCCTCGGCGGTCGGGGTCAACCCGGACGGGCGCTCGGGCACGGTCGCCAAGGAGACCGCCATCGCGTCCGTGCCCGAGGGCTGGATCAAGGACACCGATGCCGTACGCATCCTGGTGGAGGCGCTGGGCGTGGTCATCGGCCGGATGCGGGAGCGCATCGAGGCGACCGACGAGCCGGACCCGGTCACCCAGGACCTGCTGATCGCGCTGACGGCAGACCTCGAAAAGCACGCCTGGATGTTCCAGGCGGAAAGCGCCTGAAGGCGAACGTCCGGCACGAAGACCGAGCCGGTCCGGGGGGAACGGTCGATCCGGGAGGGAAGGCCGATCCGAGTGGAAAGCCGATCCGAGTGGAAGGGAGCGACATCATGAGTGGTGACAGCGCCATGGACAAGCTCAAGGGCAAGGGCAAGGAAGCCGTCGGCAAGCTGACCGGCGACCGCCGCAAGGAGGCCGAGGGCAAGACCGATCAGGTCAAGGGTCGGGCCAAGGAAGCGATGGACGAGGCCGGTGACCGGGCGGAGGGTGTCAAGGACTCCCTGCGCCGGGACGACGAAGGCTAGGCCCGGGCGGCGGAGGATGGGTCCGCCAGCACCTTGTGTTGTGGGCGCTCACGTGACCGGTCTCCCAGGGTTGCGGTACCCCCGCCGTTTCGGCGGGGGTACTCCTGTGTGGGTGGTCCTTCGGCCGGACGTTCTGGATGCACCGGCGCCCGGGCCAGGGGAAACTGCCGGAAAGGACGTCGGCCGCGGGAGGCACCATGGGACGGCGGTGGGTGCCGGCGGTGGCCCTCGGCGGGCTGTGGTGGTGGGCAATCCTGCGGGTGGTTCTGCGTCCCGAGCAGGCGGGGCTGGTGGAGGGCGCGGTGGCGGCGGGGGGCTGGGGGCTGAGCCTGTTGCCGGTCCATGTGGCGTCGGTCGTCTCCGTGGACCGGGCCGGGGGGCAGGACGGCGCCGGGCCCGCGGGCGGCCGGGCGCGGTCTGCGCGGCCTGGCGGAGCGCTGGCCGGGGCCCTCGCCAGGGCCTTCACCAGGGCATGGCGACGCCGCCGTTCGGGCGGAGGATCTGACCGGTCATGAAGGCCGAGGCATCCGAAGCCAGGTGAAGCACCGTGTGAGCGACGTCCTCGGGCTCCCCGACCCGGCCCAGCGGGGAGATCCGGGTCATCGCGGCCTCCGCCCGGCGCTGTCCGTCGGCATCGTGCCGGTCGGTCATCGGCGTACGGATCCAGCCGGGCGCGACCGCGTTCACCCGTATGGCGTGCGGGCCCAGCTCGGTGGCGAGAGTCTTGGTCAGCTGCACCACGGCCGCCTTGGCCGCGCTGTAGCAGAGCAGGCCCGGACTCGCGGAATCCACGGCGCCGGACGCCATCGTGATCAGCGAACCGGGGGCGGAGCGGGCCGTCATGGACCGTGCCACCTCCTGGCAGGCGTACAGAACCCCCTTGAAATTGACCGCCAGCACCCGGTCAAGGTCCTCGTCCGTCGTCTCCAGCACGCTGCTGGTGTGCATGATCCCGGCCACGGCGACCAGGATGTCGAGATGTCCTGCCGCTGCGACGGCCGCGCGGACCTGATCGCGGTCGGTGACATCGAGGGGGTGGGTGCGGGCGCTGCCTCCTGCGCCGGTGACCAGGTCGTACGTCCGGCGCAGACCGGTCTCGTCGCGGTCCGCGCAGTGCACCACGGCTCCGGCCTCCGCGAGCAGCAGGGCGCTCGCCTGGCCGATGCCGCTCGCCGCGCCGGTGACGAACGCGGAGCGGCCCGTGAGGTCGTACGCGGAGAGAGGCAGAGGCATGACGGGACCGTACGGCTGAATCTGACGGCCCGTCAATGAGGTGGGTGGCCAGGGTGGCCAGGGCGGTGAGGGTGGTGAGGGTGGTCAGGGGGTTGGGCCCGATTGGCAGGCCGGGCACCAGAAGGTGGGGCGGTCGTCCTGGTCGGCCACGCGGATCGAGGTGCCGCAGCGCAGGCACGGGCGCTGGGCCCGGCCGTAGACGTACAGCCGCTCCTGTACGCGGACGGGCGGCAGCCGACGCCTGTGGTCCGCGGTGGAGGGCGGGCTCGGTGCGGTGCGGAGCTCGGCGGTGATCGTGGTCGTGCGGGTGGGGCGGTCGCGGTTGGCGTGCAGGAGCCGCTCGGCCAGCGTGATCAGCCGGGCCAGGGTGCCGTCCGGAAGGGCGTTCACCGGGAGCCAGGGAGTGACGCGGGCCAGGAAGCACAGCTCGCATTTGTAGACGTTGCCGATGCCCGCGAGATTGCGCTGATCCAGCAGCGCCTCCCCGACGGGGCGATCCGGTGTGGCCAGCAGTCGGTCCAGGGCGGACCCGGGGTCCCAGTCGGGGCCCAGTAGATCCGGTCCCAGATGGCCCACGGCCCGGCTCTCCTCGCTGGTACGCAGCAGTTCGAGGACGGGGAGCCGGTAGCCGACAGCTGTGTGCTCGGCGTTGGCGAGAATCGCACGGATCTGGTGCCCGGGGCCGCCCCGCCAGCGTTCTCCCGGCGCGTACACCCGCCAGGCCCCGTCCATCCGGAGGTGGCTGTGCAGGGTGAGCCCGCCCTCGATGCGGGCCAGCAGATGCTTGCCGCGTGCGGTGACGTCCAGCACACCACGGCCGGTGAGGTCGGCGGTGGCGAACCGGGGGACACGAAGGTCGGACCGGGTCAGCACCCGTCCCGCCAGCGCTGCGTGCAGACGCGCGGCGGTCTGGAGGACGGTGTCTCCTTCGGGCATGCCTCCATGATGGGTGCGCCGGACCGCTCGTGCGCCGGGTCACGCCTGCTCCGGGGCACGGCTGGGCCGGGTCACGCCTGCGCCGAATCAGGCCTGGGCGGGATCGTCCATGCGTCGGACAGTCCATGCGTTGGATCGCTCGCGTACTGGGCCGGTTGTGCGTTGGGTTGTTCGTCCGCTGCGCCGGTTGTGCGCTCGATCGCTCGCGCGCTGGACTGCTCGTGCGTCGGATCGCTTGTGCGTCGGCCGGCGCCCCACCTGCGCTGGGTACGTTCACGTCCCGGCGGCCGCGGGTCAGGCGCGCAGGCGCAGGCCTCTCGGGGTGGCGAGGAAACCGGCACCCTCAAGGGTCCGGCCCAACGGGGAGGTGAGGGAGGAGACGCCGTTCGTGCGCTCCACCGTGACGGTGCCCAGTGCTCCGGCGCGGGCCGAGGCGGCCAGCGCCTCCGCTGCCGCTCGCAGTGCGGGAGCGTCGGGGTCGGAGGGCCAGGCCAGGAGGGTCTTGCCGCCGCGTTCCATGTAGAGCGTGAGCTCGCCGTCGACGAGGACCACCAGCGCCCCAGCCTTGCGGCCCGGCTTGTGTCCCGCGCCGTCCGGGGACTCCGGCCACGGCAGGGCTGCGCCATAGGCGTTGGCCGGGTCGGCGGCGGCGAGCACCAGGGCCTGGGGCGTGGCGCCCGGGTCACGGCGGTCGCGGGCCGTGGACGCCGCCCGCAGTCGGTCCACCGCCCCGTCCATCGCGAACTGGGCGGCCCCCAGCCCCTCCACCACGTAGCCGCGCCGCGCCTGACCGCTGTCCTCGAAGGCGGCCAGGACGCGGTACGTCGCGGAGAAGCCGCCCTCCACCCCTTCGGCCTGCACCGCGCCCCGGGTCACCACACCGTGCCGGTCGAGGAGCGTGCGGGCCAGGGCGTGGGCGCGGTGGGTCGGTTCCTGTTCGGCAGGGGGCAGCAGGGACCAGCGGCCGGAGACCGTCGGGGGGCCGGTGCGGGAGGCGGGGCGGGCAGCGGCGGTGAGCGAGCCGTAGCGCCCGCGTGGGACGCTGCGCCGGGAGCGGTGGGCGGTGGAGCCCGCTGTCCGCCCGGAGCCCAGGAGTGAGCGCAGCGGGGCGAGGGTGTCGTTGGTGAGCCGCCCGGACCAGGCCAGCTCCCACAGGGCGTCGGCCAGCTGCTGGTCCGTGCAGTCCGGGTGGGTGGTGGCCCGGATCTGGTCGGCGATCTGGCGGAAGAACAGGCCGTACCCGCCGGACAGCGTGGTGAGCACGGACTCGTGCAGCGCCGAGAGTTCCAGTGGGTGTGGGGCGGGCAGCAGCAGCGGTGCACTGTCGGCGAGGTAGAGGGCGACCCAGCCGTCCTTGCCGGGCAGCGCCCCGGCACCGGCCCAGACGGCCTCGCCGGTGGTTGTCAGCTCGTCGAGCATCGCAGGGGTGTAACCCATGACTCGGCTCGGCAGGATCAGCTTCTCCAGCGCCGAAGCGGGCACGGGCGCTCCCTGGAGCTGTTCGATCGCGCGGGCCAGCCCGTCGATGCCCCGCAGGCTGTTGGAGCCGAAGTGCTGCCACTGCGGGAGGAAGGAGGCGAGGGCGGCGGGCGGCACCGGCTCCAGCTCCTGGCGCAGGGCGGCCAACGAACGGCGACGGAGGCGGCGCAGCACCGTGGCGTCGCACCACTCCTGGCCGATGCCCGCCGGATGGAACTCGCCCTGGACGGTCCTGCCGGACGCCGCGAGCCGTTGCAGCGCGCCGTCCGTGACGGCGGTACCGAGCCCGAAGCGCTCGGCGGCCCGGGCGGCGGTGAACGGCCCGTGCGTCCGGGCGAAGCGGGCAAGGAGGTCGCCGAGCGGGTCCTTCACCGGTTCGGTGAACGCCTCGGGCACTCCGACGGGCAGCGCGGTGCCCAGGGCGTCGCGCAGCCGCCCCGCGTCCTCGATCGCCGCCCAGTGGTCGGCCCCGGCGATCCGGACCTGGACGGCCCGGCGGGCCGTTGCCAGCTGCGGCGCCCAGGCAGGCTCGGCACCCCGCTGGGCCAGCTCGGCGTCGGTGAGCGGGCCGAGCACCCGCAGCAGGTCCGCGACCCCCTCCACGTCCTTGACCCGCCGGTCGTCGGTGAGCCACTGGAGCTCCCGCTCCAGCTCGGTGAGGACCTCGGGGTCGAGCAGTTCGCGCAGCTCCGCCTGGCCCAGCAGCTCGGCGAGGAGATGGGAGTCCAGGGAGAGCGCGGCCGCCCGCCGCTCGGCGAGCGGCGAGTCGCCCTCGTACAGGAACTGGGCGACGTAACCGAAGAGGAGCGAGCGGGCGAACGGTGAGGGCTCCTGGGTGGTCACCTCGACCAGCCGGACCCGGCGTGCCTCCAGGTCACCCATCAGTTCCGTGAGCCCGGGGACGTCGAACACGTCCTGGAGGCACTCGCGGACGGCCTCCAGGACGATCGGGAACGAGCCGAACTCGGAGGCGACCTGGAGCAGCTGGGAGGCACGCTGGCGCTGCTGCCAGAGCGGGGTGCGCTTGCCGGGGGAGCGCCGGGGCAGCAGCAGGGCGCGCGCCGCGCACTCGCGGAACCGGGCGGCGAACAGCGCGGAACCGCCCACCTGGTCGGTCACGATCTGCTGGACCTCGCCCTGATCGAAGACAACGTCTGCGGCCGCGACCGGCGGCTGGTCGCTGTCGTACGCCAGGGCCCCCGGCGGCGGGAGGTCACCTCCCGAGTCCGAGGCGGGCGGCGCGTCGAAGTCGAGCAGGTCGAGGCCCATCAGCTCGGCGTCCGGCAGGCGCAGAACGATCCCGTCGTCGGCATGCATGACCTGGGCGTCCATTCCGTACCGCTCACCGAGGCGGGCGGAGAGGGCAAGCGCCCACGGGGCGTGCACCTGGGCGCCGAACGGGGAGTGCACGACCACCCGCCAGTCGCCCAGCTCGTCCCGGAACCGCTCGACCAGGATGGTCCGGTCGTCCGGGACGTGCCCGCAGGCCCGGCGCTGCTCGTCCAGATAGGCCACGATGTTGTCCGCCGCCCAGGCGTCCAGCCCGGCGGCCAGCAGCCGCAGCCGGGCGTCCTCCACGGACAGACCGCCGATCTCCCGGAGGAAGGCACCCAGGGCCCGGCCGAGCTCCAGCGGGCGGCCCAGCTGGTCGCCCTTCCAGAACGGCAGCCGCCCCGGAACGCCGGGGGCGGGCGAGACGAGGACCCGGTCCCGGGTGATGTCCTCGATCCGCCAGGACGTCGTGCCCAGGGTGAAGACGTCGCCCACCCGGGACTCGTAGACCATCTCCTCGTCCAGCTCGCCCACCCGGCCGCCACCCTTCTTCGGGTCGGCGCCCGCCAGGAAGACCCCGAAGAGCCCGCGGTCCGGAATGGTGCCGCCGGAGGTGACGGCGAGCCGCTGCGCACCGGGGCGGCCCGTGACCGTACCGGCGACCCGGTCCCACACCACCCGGGGGCGCAGCTCCGCGAAGGCATCGGAGGGATAGCGCCCGGCGAGCATGTCGAGCACGGCGGTGAACGCCGATTCGGGGAGCGAGGCGAACGGGGCGGCCCGCCGGACCAGGGCCAGCAGATCGTCGGCCTGCCAGCTGTCCAGGGCCACCATGGCGACCAGCTGCTGGGCCAGGACGTCCAGCGGATTGGACGGGATGCGCAGCGCCTCGATGGCCCCCTCGCGCATCCGCTCGGTGACCACGGCGGCCTGCACCAGGTCCCCCCGGTACTTCGGGAAGACCACACCGGTGGAGACCGCGCCCACCTGGTGCCCCGCGCGGCCCACCCGCTGGAGACCGGAGGCGACGGAGGGCGGGGACTCGACCTGGACCACCAGGTCGACCGCGCCCATGTCGATGCCCAGCTCCAGGCTGGAGGTGGCCACCACGGCGGGCAGTCGGCCCGCCTTCAGGTCCTCCTCCACCTGGGAGCGCTGCTCCTTGGAGACCGAGCCGTGGTGCGCGCGGGCCAGCAGCGCGGGCGCGCCCTTGGCCGCCCCTGACTGGGCCATGACCTCCGCCGGGGCGGGCGCCTCCGGCAGAGCGGGGGCGGGGGCGTCGGGGTCGAAGGCGGTGCCGGTGGCCCGCTCGTACGCGATCTCGTTCAGCCGGTTGCACAGCCGCTCCGCCAGCCGTCGTGAGTTGGCGAAGACGATGGTGGAGCGGTGCGCCTGTACCAGGTCGGCGATGCGCTCCTCGACATGCGGCCAGATCGAGGGCTTGTCCGCCTGCCCCGAGTCGCCGTCGGTGGCGGGGGAGCCACCCAGCTCGCCCAGATCCTCGACCGGCACGACCACCGACAGATCGAACTCCTTGGTGGACGGAGGCTGGACGATCTCCACCTTGCGCTGCGGCGAGATGAAGCGGGCCACCTCGTCGACCGGCCGGACCGTCGCGGACAGGCCGACCCGCCGGGCGGGGCGGGGCAGCAACTCGTCCAGGCGCTCCAGGGACAGAGCGAGATGGGCGCCGCGCTTCGTCCCGGCGACCGCGTGCACCTCGTCGAGGATCACCGTCTCGACACCGGCCAGCGCGTCCCGGGCGGAGGACGTCAGCATCAGGAACAGCGACTCGGGCGTGGTGATCAGGATGTCCGGCGGCCTGGTCACCATCGAGCGCCGCTCGGCGGGCGGGGTGTCGCCGGACCGAATCCCCACCCGGACCTCCGGCTCGGGGAGGCCGAGGCGCACCGACTCCTGACGGATGCCCGTCAGCGGGGAGCGGAGATTGCGTTCGACGTCGACCGCGAGCGCCTTGAGCGGGGACACGTACAGCACACGGCAGCGCTTCTTCGCCTCGGCGGGCGGCGGACCGGAGGCCAGCCGGTCCAGCGAGGCGAGAAACGCGGCCAGCGTCTTGCCGGAACCGGTCGGCGCGACGACCAGCACATCGCTGCCCTCGCCGATGGCCCGCCAAGCGCCCTCCTGCGCGGCGGTGGGCGCGCTGAAGGCCCCGGCGAACCAGCTGCGGGTCGCGGGCGAGAACGAATCGAGAGCGGAGCCGGTCATGTCCCCCATCGTGCACCCCGCCACTGACAACGGGCCGGTGAACCGCTGCCCCGACGCCCGCTCGGCTCCTGCCGCACGCCCGGGACCTGCGAGAATGGCTGTCATGGCGGGAGCGGACAGTACGGAGGAATGGGCGAGGCACTGGCAGTACGCCGAGCTGCCCGACCTCGATCTGCTGCGTGCCCGGTACGTCCGCCACACCTTCCCCCGGCACAGTCACGAGGGGTACGTGTTCGGAGCGGTCACGCGCGGGGTGGAGGACGTGGGGCTGCCGGGCGGCACGGTCCACGCGGTGCCCGGCACCGTCGTCATGATCAACCCGGAGGTGCCGCACACCGCCCGCTCCGGATCGCCCGAGGGCTGGGTGTACGCCACGCTCTATCCCTCGGCCCGGGTCGTCAACGACATCGCGGCCGAGGTGACGTCCCTGCGCGGCACAGTCGGTTTCGCCGAGACCCGGGTGACCGACCCCCATGCCTCCCGGCTGATCGGCGAGGTGCACCGGGCCGCAGAGGAGGGCAACGCGCTGGCCGCCGACAGTCTGCTGCGGGTCCTGGTCGTCCGGCTCCTCAGTCGGCACGGCAGCCCGCTGCCCCGCCCGACCGCGTACGCCGGGGGCGCGCGTGACGCCGCGCGTGCCCGTGCCGTGCTGGAGGAGCGCATGGCCGCTCCGCCCACGCTGGAGGCGCTCGCGGCAGAGCTGGGCACCGGCACGTTCGCGCTGCTGAGGGCCTTCAAAAAGGAATTCGGGATGCCGCCGCACACCTGGCTCACCGACGCCCGGGTGCGCAGGGCCCGCCGTCTCCTGGACACGGGCGTCGCCCCCGCCGAGGCCGCGACAGCCGTCGGCTTCACCGATCAGCCGCACCTCAACCGGCACTTCACCCGGATCGTGGGGGTGCCGCCCGGCGCGTACCGGCGTGAGCGTGCAAGAACGTACAAGACCGGGCCTCGCCAGTCCCCGTAGCGTGCCGGGCGTGGCAGAACAGACAGCATCCCCAGAGTGCACCGGCGCAACCGGTGCCATAGCCGCCGAACCTCCCGGCCCGACGACCGACGTCAGGGCGGCCGGGTACGGCACGGCCCACCGGCCCGATGCGACCGACGTCCAGGCCGACAAGCCCGACGCGGCCGTCGTCCGGGACGCGCTCGGCGTCGGTATCGCCGTCGGGCTCTCCGGCTTCGCCTTCGGAGTCACCGCCGCCGGGTCCGGGCTCAGCCTGCTCCAGACCTGCGCGCTGAGCCTCCTCGTCTTCACCGGCGCCTCGCAGTTCGCCCTGGTCGGCGCACTCGCCGCGGGCGGCAACCCCTATACGGCCGCGGCCGGCGCGTTCTTCCTCGGCGTCCGGAACGCCTTCTACGGCCTGCGGCTCTCGCAGCTGCTCGCGTTTCCCCGAGCGGTGCGGCCCTTCGCCGCCCACTGGGTGATCGACGAGACGACCGCGGTCACCCTGCCACAGCCCACCCGGCGTGCTGCGCGCATCGGCTTCACGGTCACCGGGCTCACCCTGTACGTCCTGTGGAACCTCACCACGCTGATCGGAGCACTCGGGGCGGGCGCCCTGGGCGACACGGACGCCTGGGGGCTGGACGCGGCGAGTCCCGCGGTGTTCCTCGCGCTGCTCGCGCCGATGCTCAGGAGCACCGTCGAACGCGTCACGGCGGGGCTGGCCGTCGTCCTGGCGCTCGGCCTGCTGCCGGTCCTGCCCGCGGGCGTTCCGGTGCTCCTGTCCGCACTCGCCGCTCCCGTCGTCCTCTTCCTCATGGGGCGCGGCAAGCGGCCGACGCCCACGACGAACGGCACCGACGCCACCGGAGAACGCCGATGACCATCTGGATCGCCATCGGACTGACCACCGTCGGCTGCTACCTCGCCAAACTGCTCGGGCTGCTGGTGCCCGCAGGCGCCCTGGAGCGGCCGCTCGTCCAGCGGATGGCCGCGCTGCTCCCGGTGGCGCTGCTGGCCGGGCTCACAGCGCAGCAGACCTTCGGGACCGGCCAGGAGCTGGCCCTCGACGCCCGGGCCGCCGGGCTCGCCGCCGCGGCCCTCGCCCTGGTGCTGCGCGCGCACTTCCTGGTCGTCGTCGCCTCCGCCGTGGTCGTGACGGCCGTCGTACGCGCGCTGGGCTGAGGGCTCAGCCGAGCCCGCGGCCGTACGCGCGGAGTGTGTCCAACGCCCTGAGCGTCACCAGGGGGCGCCCTTCCAGCGCCGTTCCCGGCGCCCACTGCCGCCAGTTCACGGGCCAGCCGCCGTCGTCCTGCTGCTGGGCGGACAGATGGTCGAGCGAGCGTCCCAGTTCCTCGTCCGTGAACCAGCGGCGGGCCAGCGATCCGGGCGTACGGGCGTAGTCGTGCGGGAAGTGGTGCTCCCCGGGTGCGTAGCCCGCCGCCACCGGATAGTCGGCCCGGCGCCCCGGATCGAGCACCGCGAGCCGCTGTTCGCGCACCAGCCGGCCGAGGCGGTCGGCCGCCACCTCGGCGCGGGCCCGGTCCGGGGCGCCGTCCAGAAAGGCGACCGCCGCCTCGATCTCGTAGGGGTGGGACTGTTCCAAAGCATCGACCGCGCTCCAGCAGAAATCCGTCGCCCGGAACAGCCAGGCGTGCCACACCTGATTGCGGTGCAGCAGCCCGACGACCGGACCGGTCGCCAACAGCTCAGCTGGCGGATCGTCGACGACAGGGATGAACGGTGCTGCGGGATACCCCCGCTGTGAGGGGAGCAGCGCGGGTAATGCCCCCTCTTTGGTGGACACCTCGGTCAGATAGCGGCAGATTCGCTCCACTCGCGGTCCATTGCAGCGGCCGATCGAGTCAAGAACGCTCAGGGCGTGGGCGGTGTGCAGGGGCTGGCTGACCGGACCACGCAGGTCGGGCTCCAGCGCGTGGCCGTAACCGCCGTCCTTGTTCAGATAGGCGGTCAGGGCCGTTTCGACGGCGTCGGGATCTCCGCCCAGAAAGCCATGGGCGAACCTCCGCTGTTCGAGGACGCGCGCCGTCAGCCAGATGAACTGCTCAGCGCGGGAGAGGGGGTCTGATCCGGTTCCAGCCATGGAGCGACCGTAGAACGGAAAGAGGGCCCGGCACATGCCACGCGGACGGGCTGCACTCTCAGGAGCGCGATACTGATGTCATGCGGTTGACGATTTTCTGGGAGCGGATGGCGGACCACTTCGGTGCGGCGTACGCGGACTCCTTCGCCCGTGACCATGTGATGGCCGAGCTCGGCGGCCGTACGGTGCATCAGGCCCTGAACGCCGGCTGGGACGCCAAGGACGTCTGGCGCGGAGTCTGCGCCGCCATGGACGTGCCCGCGGACAAGCGCTGACCTCCAAGCGCTGACCTCCGGAATCGGGCGGGGCCGGCGCTGACTCCGGAATCGGGGCGGGGGGATCCGCTGTCAGCGGCGTAGGCGAGACTTGTCCCGTGTCAGCGACAGACGAGACCGTCCCGGCCCAGCAGCCCGCCTCGCCGTCCGTCCCGCCGGCCGCGCCACCCGCGCCGCCGTCCGGCGCGGTCCGCATGCCCGGCTGGCTGCCGCGCGCGATGGTCCTGGCCCTCGCGCTGTACGCCTGTTTCCAGCTCGGCAGCTGGGCGTTCGACCAGCTCATCGGGTTGCTGACGAACGTGCTGATCGCCTTCTTCCTCGCACTCGCCATCGAGCCCGCGGTGGGCCGGATGTCGGCGCGCGGCATACGTCGCGGACTGGCCACGTTCCTGGTCTTCCTCGGCCTGCTGATCTTCGGCATCGGGTTCGTCGTGCTGCTGGGGTCGATGCTCGCGGGCCAGATCCTCGACATGGTCGACGACTTCCCCAAGTACATCGACTCGGTGATCAACTGGGTCAACCAGACCTTCCACACGGAGCTCTCCCGGGTCGAGGTCCAGGACAGCCTGCTGCACTCCGACTGGCTCCAGAGGTACGTCCAGAACAGCGCCACCGGTGTCCTGGACGTCTCCACCACGGTCCTCGGCGGGCTGTTCCGGCTGCTGACGATCTTCCTGTTCTCCTTCTACTTCGCGGCCGACGGCCCCCGTCTGCGTCGTGCCCTGTGCTCCGTACTGCCGCCCGCCCGGCAGACCGAAGTCCTGCGCGCCTGGGAGATCGCGGTCGACAAGACCGGCGGCTATATCTACTCCCGCGGCCTGATGGCGCTCATCTCCGGAGTCGCGCACTACATCCTGCTGGTGATCCTCGGAGTGCCCTACGCCCCTGCGCTCGCGGTCTGGGTCGGCCTCGTCTCGCAGTTCATCCCCACCATCGGCACCTACCTGGCGGGCGCCCTGCCGATGCTGATCGCCTTCACCATCGACCCCTGGTACGCGGTGTGGGTGCTCGGGTTCGTCGTCGTGTACCAGCAGTTCGAGAACTATGTCCTCCAGCCGAAGCTGACCGCGAAGACCGTCGACATCCACCCCGCGGTCGCCTTCGGCTCGGTCATCGCCGGGACGGCCCTGCTGGGCGCGATCGGCGCGCTGATCGCCATTCCCGCCGTCGCCACGCTCCAGGCGTTCCTCGGTGCCTATGTGAAGCGGTACGACGTCACCGACGACCCCAGGATGCACGACGGCCCCCGCCCCCGGAGCGGGGCTCCGGTCCTCGCCCGGATACGCCGGACGCTCGGAGGCCCCGGCCGGGCGGGCGGCTGAGACCGGCCCGGAGCCACCGCCGGTGGCGGTCCAGAGGTACGAGGGGTGCGTCACCCGGTGCCGGACGGAGCGCCAGGTCCACGCCTGGGCGGCGACCAGCAACGGGCAGTACGCGATCAGCACGGTACGAGCAGGGTGAGCGCCGCCCCGTCCGCCGCCTTCGCTGTCTTCGCCGTCAGACGGCGCGACCGGCCTGCGAACAGCGACAGGCCAGAGTCCCCCCGGATGGCTGAAGGAGCGGGTCGGCGGTGATGCGGCGGGTGGCCTCCAGGCCGTCGGTCCCGGGTATACGGATGTCCATCAGGGCGATACGGATCAGCGCGTGCTCGACTCCGACTCCGAACGACACGGATCATCGGCACTTCTCATCGGCACTTCGACTTCGACCGCGAATCAGCGGTATCCCGTCACATCGGCCGGCAGGCCCGGGTCCTGGACCTCGGTCAGATACCGCCAGGCATCGGGGCGGCTGCCGTCCACGTCGGTGAAGCCGTACACCTGGGCGAGTTGGCCGCTGGAGAGCGACTTCCCGTTCCAGCGTGCCCTGTCGGCGTCGAGGGCGAGGGCGACCACCGCGCGGCCGACGTACGCGGGGGATTCGGAGATCGCGAAGTGGGGTGAGTGCGCGATCGCGTCGCGCCAGGTGGCCTCGGTCACTCCGTGGGCCTGGAGCATCGCCTCGGACCGGAGCCAGCCCGGGGTGAGCGCCACGGCGGTCGCCCGGTGCGGTGCGAGTTCGTGGGCGAGGGCGAAGGCCATCCGGTTCACCGCAGCCTTGGCCAGATCGTAGAAGAACGAGACGCGGTAGCGGGACGCGTTGTACTCGTGCGTGCCGTCGGTCATCTCGACGACCAGGCCTCCCGGTGTCTCGATCAGCAGCGGCAGCGCGAAGTGACTGGTGATGGCGTGGGTGTCGACGGCCAGCCGCAGGGTGTGCAGCCCGGTGTCGAGCGAGGACTCCCAGACCGTTTTGTTCCACTCGATCTCGGCACCCCAGATGTCGTTGACCAGGATGTGCAGGGCCCCCTGCTCGCTCGCGATACGGGCCACGAGCGCGCTGACCCGGTCGGGGTCCAGGTGGTCGACCTGGACGGGGATGCCACGGCCGCCCGCCGCGTCGACCAGGGCCGCGGTCTCCTCGATCGTCTCGGGCCGGTCCATCTCGGAGCGCTCGGAACCGCTCGTACGGCCGGTGACGTACACGGTCGCCCCGGCGGCGCCGAGCTGCACGGCGATTCCCCGGCCGGCCCCGCGGGTGCCTCCCGCGACGAGTGCCACACGGCCGGACAGGTCGGACAGGTCGGCCGGGACGGACGAGCCGGGTAGGTCGGATGGGCCGGGCAGGCCGGACTCGTCCGCAGGCTCAGGGCCGGGCGTTCCGCGTTCCGCACTCACTCCCATACTGGCCGAATATAGGGTGAATCCACCACGAGTGCAGCCTCGACCGTGGCTGATGGCGCTGTCCACAGGTCCCGCGTGGTGCGCTTGACATGGAAATCGAACATCCATTCTGATGGGATTTCCGGCCGGGTTTCCCGGGCTCGACCGTGGAGTTGTCCACAGGCCGGGAGGACGTCGAGGCCCATTGTCAGTGGCAGGGGTTAGCGTCTTTGACGTGAAGCGATCGACTCAAGCAAATCGGGTGGAACCCATGGCAGGAACCGACCGCGAGAAGGCGTTGGACGCCGCACTCGCACAGATTGAACGACAGTTCGGCAAGGGCGCGGTGATGCGCCTCGGCGAGCGTCCCAACGAGCCCATCGAGGTCATCCCCACGGGATCGACCGCCCTCGACGTCGCCCTCGGCGTCGGCGGCCTGCCGCGCGGCCGCGTGGTGGAGGTGTACGGACCGGAGTCCTCCGGTAAGACGACGCTGACGCTGCACGCCGTGGCGAACGCGCAGAAGCTCGGCGGCTCGGTGGCGTTCATCGACGCCGAGCACGCGCTTGACCCGGAGTACGCGAAGAAGCTCGGCGTCGACATCGACAGCCTCATCCTGTCTCAGCCGGACAACGGTGAGCAGGCGCTGGAGATCGTCGACATGCTGGTGCGCTCCGGTGCCCTGGACCTGATCGTCATCGACTCCGTCGCGGCCCTGGTGCCCCGTGCGGAGATCGAGGGTGAGATGGGCGACTCGCACGTGGGTCTCCAGGCCCGGCTGATGAGCCAGGCCCTCCGTAAGATCACCAGCGCGCTCAACCAGTCGAAGACCACCGCGATCTTCATCAACCAGCTACGCGAGAAGATCGGCGTGATGTTCGGCTCCCCGGAGACCACCACCGGTGGCCGGGCACTGAAGTTCTACGCCTCGGTGCGCCTCGACATCCGCCGGATCGAGACGCTCAAGGACGGCACCGACGCCGTCGGTAACCGCACCCGCGTCAAGGTCGTCAAGAACAAGGTCGCTCCGCCGTTCAAGCAGGCCGAGTTCGACATCCTCTACGGCCAGGGCATCAGCCGCGAGGGCGGTCTGATCGACATGGGCGTGGAGCACGGCTTCGTCCGCAAGGCCGGCGCCTGGTACACGTACGAGGGCGACCAACTGGGCCAGGGCAAGGAGAACGCCCGCAACTTCCTCAAGGACAACCCCGACCTCGCCAACGAGATCGAGAAGAAGATCCTGGAGAAGCTGGGTGTCGGCATCCGCCCGGACGCCGCGTCGGGCGAGTCCGCCGGTGACACCGCTGCGGCCCCGGTGGCCGAAGGGGCGGCGAAGCCGACGACCGCTGCGGCGGCCAAGGCCAAGCCCGCCAAGGCCGCGGCGGCCAAGAGCTAGGCCGTGACACGTCGTACGGAGTGGCCGGACCGCCCCGCCGAGCCCGGTGCCGGGTCCGGATTCGGCGACGGGTCCACCGATGCGTTCGCCTCCGGGCCGGGGTCCGGTGGCGAGGGGCGCTCCGGGCGCCGCTCGCGCGGTGGGGGAGACGCGGACGGCGGGTTCAGTGAGGGGGCGGGCCGCCGTGCCCGCTCCAGCAGAAGCAGCGGCTCCCCTTCCTCGTCGAGGGCCGAGAAGGGGGAGCCGCGTGACCCGGTCGAGCAGGCACGCAATATCTGCCTGCGGCTGCTGACCGGCACGCCCAGAACGCGCAAGCAGCTCGCGGACGCACTGCGCAAGCGGGAGATTCCGGACGAGGCCGCTGAGGAAGTCCTCGCGCGCTTCGAGGACGTGGGGCTGATCGACGATGCGGCGTTCGCCGGGGCGTGGGTGGAGTCCCGGCACCACGGCCGGGGGCTCGCCCGCCGCGCCCTCGTCCGCGAGCTGCGGACGAAGGGCGTGGACTCCGCCGTGATCGACGAGGCGGTCGGACAGCTCGACGCGGACCAGGAGGAGGAGACGGCACGCGAGCTCGTGGCCCGCAAGCTCCGCTCCACGCGGGGCCTGGACCGCGACAAGCGGCTGCGCCGACTGGCGGGCATGCTCGCACGCAAGGGATACGGGGAGGGCATGGCCCTGCGCGTGGTGCGTCAGGCGCTGGAGGAGGAGGGCGAGGACACGGAGGGCTTGGACGAGCCCTTCTGAGGCCGACGAGGGGACGCGCCTTACAGGGCGCGAGGGGACGGGGGAGACGAGCCCTACCGGGGAGGCGCGGGGGAGCGGGGGAGCCGAGTTCAACGGGGGCGCCGAGCCCTGAGGGACAGAACGGGGGCCTTAGCCCTACGGGGAATGGGAGCAGGGAAACGGGGAGTCGAGCCTCATGAGAGGAGCGGAGGAACGGGCGAGCCGAGCCATAGGGGGAGCGGGGGAGCCAGGCGGTGGGGGAGCAAGGCGGGGCACGGGGCTCGTTCGTGTCAGTGTCCGGCCAGGGCCGCGCGGCGGATCGTGGTGTCGAGCAGGGCCAGGGCGTCGGCGGCGGTGCGGCCGGGGTGGCGGTTCCAGGGGCCGATCAGGCCTGGCCATCCCTGCGAGCGCAGCTCCGTGATCAGCCAGGCGCCCGCCCGGTTCACCGTGTCGAGGGAGCCATAGCCGAGGCGGTGCGCGGAGACCATGGCACCGCAGACGCAGCGTGCGCCACGGGCGTTCCGCAGCCGGTACGGGGTGTTCTGCCAGCCCCATTCGGACAGGATCTGCCGGGCGTAGCCCAGGTGGGTCGAGGGGCGCAGGTCACCCTGGCCGACCCGCCGCCAGCCATGGAGGCGGTCGGGCAGCATCGCACCCAGTCGCCCCGGCAGCGGACGCTCGTGCGGGGGCGCGGCCGGCAGCGCCCGCAAGGAGTCGTCGATGAGCCGGTCCACGGGGACGGAGAGCAGGCTCCGCCAGTCGGCGGGGCGCGGGGGCGCGGGCCGCGTCGGCCTCGCCGGGGGGAGCGCAGGCTCCGGGGCGGTGTGCTCCCAGCCCGTGACGATCCGCTGCCACGCCTGGGTGTCGTGCAGCCGGGCGGCCTGGTCGTCGAGTTGGCCGGGGGTGAGGACAGCGGTCGCCATGGGTGCGTCATCTCCGTACATTTCGGTCCTCTGTGTGAGGCGAATGTCGGTCACGCACGGCGATTGCTCTACTGGAACGTGGCGTTCGGGTGTGGGGCACCCAGGGCCGCAGGCCTCGGGGTCCAGGGCCGAGGGAGGAACGGACGCCGTCAGGGCGGTGACCGTGCTTCCCCGGGCTCCGTCAGGCCTCGGGCGGTGGTGAGGTGACCGGGAGGCCGGCGGCGCGCCAGGCCTGGAAGCCGCCGATCAGGTCGGTGGCTCGGCGCAGCCCCAGCTGCCGCAGCGAGGCAACCGCGAGGCTCGACTCGTGCCCCTCGTTGCAGTGCACCACGATCTGGAGGTCGTGGCCGACGGCCTCGGCGGCGCGGTGGCTGCCCTGGGGGTCGAGCCGCCACTCCAGCTCGTTGCGTTCGACGCCGAGCGCACCCGGGACCAGTCCGTCCCGGTCGCGGAGCGCCGCGTACCGGATGTCCACCAGGAGGACCCCGGCCTCGGCGGCCGCGGCGTCCTCGTGCGGGCCGATCCGGTCGTACCCGGCCCTGACCCGCTCCAGCAGTTCGTCGATGCCCAGTGGCCGGTTCGTCGATGCCCACGGTGGCCGAAGCGCTCGTGTCCGGTGTGCTTCCGGTCCGGTTCTCGCTCACTGCCAGTCCTCCGGGCTCTCGGTCTGCTCCAGGCGGAGCACCGTGCCGGTGCGGCTGAACCGGCGGATGCGCGGCAGCGGCGGGTAGTGGGCGTGGACCGAGACGGCGTGCGGGGTGTCGGACTCGTTGAGCACCTCGTGGACGTAGTGCTTCCCGAAGGCTCGGCCCTGGTCGGCCGCCAGTTCCCTGGACCGGTCCACCCCGTCGGTCAGTTCCAGGGTTCCGTCCAGCCGTCCGTCGGTGGGCAGCCGCACGGCCAGCGAGTGTTCCTTGAGCGTGCCCGCCGCGGTGGTGAACGCGCCGACCGAATCGGCGTGATCGTGCCAGCCCGTTCGCCGGTCCCCGGGGGTCGGCCGAAGTCACTCACAGGGGCTGGGGCACCGCGGCAGGGGTGGCGGGAGAGGGTACGGAAGCAGCCGTCGGCGCGGCGGGGCGAGGGGAAGACACGAGGACCGCCCTGAGAGTGCGCGCGAGCCCGGCCGTGCGGGAAGCGGCACGGACCGGCAGAGGAGGGCGATTCAGCAGGGCGGGCCACACGCAGCCCGCGTATCGGACGAGGTCCATAGGGGAACCTCCGCCACAGGCGTACACCGGTGTCGGTCATGATCTGGAGTACGGCATGTGCGCCCGTGACGATCAATTGATCCCGGCGGTCCCGTCGGCGTGGACCCGGGCCCGGGCCTGGGACCGCTGCTCGTGCCCCGCAGCATCGTCGTCCATGCCCCCCTCCGGCTCGTCCACCTTCTCGACCTCGACCCTCTCCGCCTTTTCCGTCTCCACTTTCTCCGCCTGCTCCGCTCCCTCCGGGCCCCCAGGTCCTTTCGGTTCCGCGCCCCCCTCCGTACCGTGGCCCGCACCGCCCAGCGCGGCCCGGGCCGCGGCGAACAGTTCGGCGGGCCGTACGCCGCCGAAGGCCGCTACCAGGTGCCCGTCCGGCCTGATCAGGAGGACGGTGTGCGCCGAGGCCCCCGGGTAGTTCTCGGTGACCAGCAGCTCCGCCGTGACGGGCAGTGCCGCCACGGCGTCCGTGAGGCGCGGCATGACGCCCGCGGTCTGCCAGTGCCGCCGGTCCCACACCCCCGTCCCGGGCGCGACCAGGACGACCAGCGGATGCCCCTGCCCGAGCCGATCCCGCAGGCGAACCGTCGTCCCGTCCGGCGCCGTCACCCGTACATCGGCGACCGGCGCACCGGGGGGCGTACCGACGGCTGTGTGCGCCTCGGCGCGTGGAGGTGAAAGGGGGGAGTGCGAGTACGAGGGGGGCGCCCCCAGGGCTCCGCGGCCCAGATGGCCGTCGGCGAGCAGGGTGTCGTGGCCGCGTGCGGCTCCCGGGACCAGGGTCCGCAGGCCGCCCCCGCCGCGCAGTATCGGCAGGGACTGGTCGGCGGCGCGCAGCCGGGCGGCCACCGCTGCCCGGCGCTCGGACTGGTAGCTGTCGAGCAACTGCTCGGCAGGGCCGTGGTGCCAGGCGTGAGCCAGCTTCCAGGCCAGGTTCTCGGCGTCCCGGAGGCCTTCGTCCAGGCCCTGGGTGCCCAGGGCTCCCAGCAGATGTGCCGCGTCCCCCGCAAGGAAGGCGCGCTGTCGCCGCCAGCGGCGGGCGAGCCGGTGGTGAAGGGTGTGGACACCGGTGTCCAGCAGCTCGTACGCCGGGGTTTCGCCGCACCAGCCCGCCAGGGTGTCCCGGATGCGGGTGATCAGGGCTTCGGGGGTGACCAGTTCGCCGCGCGGCGGCAGCAGCCAGTCCACCCGCCAGACGCCGTCCGGCAGCGGCCGGGCGGTGGCCTCGGCGCCGCCCGTGCGCCAGGGGGGCTGCCGGTGCAGGACGGCCTCGCCGGGCCAGGGCAGTTCGGCCCGAAGCGCGGCGACGGCGTGCCGCTCCACCGCAGTACGGCCCGGGAACCGGATGTCCAGCAGCTTGCGCACGGTCGACCGGGCGCCGTCGCAGCCGACCACGTAACTCCCGCGCCACCAGGTCGAACCGGGCTCCCTGGTGTGCACCGTGACGCCGTGCGCGTCCTGCTCCAGGGCGTCGATCCGGCTCAGCGGCATCAGCTGGACCAGCGGTGCCGCGCCGACCGCTGCCCGCAGCGCGGTGCCCAGCGCGTGCTGCGGTACATGGAGCGGTGCGGGCAGGAGCGCGGGGCGAGGCAGGCCGTCCTCGCCCTCCGGGCCCTCGCCCAGCGGCACTTCCCGGACCAGTTGCTTCCGGCGCATCGAGCGCCACCCGGCCCAGCGCAGCCCGGCCCGGTCCAGACCCCGGCAGCCGAGACGGCCCATCAGATCGGCGGTGTCCTCCCGCAGCACGACCGTGCGGGCGAGCCGGGTCTCCTCCGTGCCGGGGCCCTCGTCGAGGACGACCGAGGGGACCCCCTGGGCGGCGAGGGTCAGTGACAGCGTCAGACCGACCGGTCCGGCGCCGACGACGATCACCGGGTCCACGGCGCGTACCCTCCGGTCCGCACAGGCATGCTGACGGGCCGTACGGTCATGCTGACGTTTCGCACGGCCATGCGGAACGTGGCAGGGGAAGCCGGGTGCGTGATCACAGAACGTATGCAACCCACTGGTGGTGCTTGCGTCAAGTGACCGAGGCAGCGACGCGTGCGCCGCTGCCTCGAATGCTCCCGCCGGGACGGCCCGGTGAGGATCAGCTCTTCGTCACATCGGTCCCGCCGGCACCGTCGGCCCCGGTGCCCGCGCCCCCTGCGCCCCCCGGGTTCGCCGCCGGGACGTCGTCCACCGTGGGGATGCCGGCGGCCTGGACGCCGGGCGCCACCTTGATGCCGGTCTTGGCGCGACGGCCGCGCTTCTCGATCCAGGTCGCCAGTGCCGAGAGCACCAGACACATCGCGATGTAGATGGTGCCGATGACGACGATCGTCGAGACGTACGGGTACTGGCCGTTCACCTGCGTATTCGAGGCGATCAGACGCGCGGTCTGGAGCAGTTCCGGGTACAGGATGATGAAGCCGAGCGAGGTGTCCTTCAGGGTCACCACGAGCTGGCTGATGATCGTCGGCAGCATGGACCGGATGGCCTGCGGCATCAGGACCGTCACCATGACCTGCGTCTTGCTCATGCCGAGCGCGTACGCGGCCTCGCTCTGGCCCCTGGGTACCGAGTTGATTCCGGCGCGCAGGACCTCGGCCTGGACACAGCCGTTGTAGACGGACAGGCCCGCCGCCAGTGCCCACATCGAGTGGTCGGTGAGGAAGCCGACCCAGATGGCGTAGATGGTGATCAGGAGCGGGAGCGAGCGGAACAGCTCGATGAAGGTCGTCGCCGCCCAGCGGATCGGCTGGTGGTCGGAGAGCCGGCCCACCGCGAGCAGCACACCGAGGACCAGCGAGCCGACCGCGGCCAGCCCGAACGCCTTCAGCGTGGCGAGCACCGCGTCGGCGATGTTCTGCCGGATGCCCGAGTAGTTGAAGATGTCCCACATCTCGGGGGCCAGGTGGCCCTTGTCCGCCAGCCGCAGCACGCTCACGAGGATCAGCGCCGCGATGGCGAGGGTGCCGACGACGGCGTAGACCCGGTTGCGGACGCGGGCCTTGGGGCCCGGGGCGTCGTAGAGAACGCTGGCGCTCATCGGGCGACCTCCATGCGACGCTCCAGCAGCCGGAAGAGGCCGCTGATGGTAAACGTGACGACCAGATAGCCGAGGGCCACCCAGACGAAGACGGGGATGATGTCGTATCCCTTGTCACTCATCAGCTTCTGCCAGCCGAACAGCTCGGCGTTGCTGAAGGCCCCGGCGATCGCGGAGTTCTTGGTGAGCGCGATGAAGATGCTGCTCAGTGGCGGGATCACGGTCCGGGTCGCCTGGGGGAGCACCACGATTCGCAGTGTCTGGGCGAACGTCATACCGATCGAGCGGGCCGCCTCGGCCTGCCCCAGCGGCACGGTGTTGATGCCGGAGCGGACCGCCTCGCAGACGAACGAGGAGGTGTAGAAGCCGAGCGCCAGCGAGCCGAGAACGAACGGGCTCATCCCCGGGAAGAGGATCTCCGGCACGACGAAGAAGAAGATCAGGAAGAGCAGCGTCAGCGGGGTGTTGCGCATCAGCGTGACCCACGCGGTGCCGAAGTACCGCAGCGGCGGCACCGGCGATACGCGGAATCCGGCGATGGCCACACCGAGGACCAGGGCGACAACCGAGCTGACGGCGGTGATCGACACGGTTCCTATGAAGCCGTCGCGGAACGCTGGGAAATTGTCGAGCAGTACGTTCATGAGTTCTCCGCGTCGGCGGTCATCGGCATCGGGGGCAGGGGAAGGGGCGCCCCGCACGCCCGCTGTACCCGAGGGAGCTCGGACAGCGGTGGGGTACGGGACGCCTGGGTCACACGCGTGGCGTCGGTGACGAGATGTCAGCCGCCGGACAGCTGACGGGTGTCAGCAGCCCGGCAGCTGACCGGTGTCAGCCGTCGGGCGGCCGACGAGTGTCAGTAGCGCTCGATGGCCGGCGGGTCGGTGTACTCCGCGCCGGACAGGCCCAGCGTGCCCTCGTAGATCTTCTTGTACGTGCCGTCCTTGACGCGCTCCTCCAGCGACTTGCTGATGGCCTCGCGCAGCACCTTGTCGTCCTTGTCCAGGCCGACGCCGTAGGGCTCATCGGTGAACGGCTCGCCGACGACCTCAAGCTTGCCGGAGTTGGCGGCGGCGTACCCCTTGAGGATCGAGTCGTCCGTGGTGACGGCGTCGACCTGCTTGGTCAGCAGCTGCTGCACGCAGTCGGAGTACTTGGCCAGCTCGACGACGCTCGCGCCGTACTCGGGCTTCTTGATCTCCTGGAGCGGCGTGGAGCCGACGATCGAGCAGACCTTCTTGCCCTTGACCGAATCCTTGCCCTTGATCGAGTCGTCGCCCTTGCGGATCAGGAGGTCCGCGCCGGCCTTGTAGTAAGGACCGGCGAACCCGACCTGCTTCTTGCGCTCGTCGTTGATCGTGTAGGTGCCGACGTAGTAGTCGACCTGGCCCTTGGAGATGGCCGTCTCACGGACGCCGGAGTCGACGGTCTTCCACTCGATCTGCTTCTCCGTGAAGCCGAGGTCCGCCGCGACCATCTTGGCGATCTCGATGTCGAAGCCGGAGCGCTCCTTGGTCGACTGGTCCTCGAAACCGAGGAAGGGCTGGTCGGCCTTGGCGCCGATGATCAGCTTCCCGCGCTGCTTCGCCTTCTTGAAGACCGGCGAGTCCAGGTCGACGTCCTTGGCCGCGGTGTACGTGGGCAGCGCGGGGGCCTCGGAGGAACCGGGCTTCGTGCCGCCCGGTTTGTCACCGGCGGAGCCCTCCTTGCCGCCGCACGCGGTCGCGGTCAGGGCGAGTACGGCGATGGCCGCGACGGCGGCCGACTTGCGGAGCTTCATGTGAACAGTCCTTAGGTCATGGGTCGTTGTCGTCGGGCGTTCAGGCGCCAAGTCGTCAGGCATTCGATCGCCCAGCGCTCGGGCGTCGGGCGTTCGGCCGTCAGTGGTGAAGGATCTTCGACAGGAAGTCCTTGGCCCGGTCGCTGCGAGGATTACTGAAGAACTGCTCGGGCGTGGCCTCTTCGACGATCTTCCCGTCGGCCATGAACACGACGCGGTTGGCGGCGGAGCGGGCGAATCCCATCTCGTGCGTGACGACGATCATCGTCATGCCGTCCCGGGCCAGCTGCTGCATGACTTCGAGGACCTCGTTGATCATCTCCGGGTCGAGGGCCGACGTGGGCTCGTCGAAGAGCATGACCTTCGGGTCCATCGCCAACGCCCGCGCGATCGCGACGCGTTGCTGCTGACCACCGGAGAGCTGTGCCGGGTACTTGTCGGCCTGTACGCCGACGCCCACCCGGTCGAGCAGGGTCCTGGCCTTCTCCTCCGCGGCCTTCTTGTCGGCCTTGCGGACCTTGACCTGACCCAGCATCACGTTCTCCAGCACCGTCTTGTGTGCGAAGAGATTGAACGACTGGAAGACCATGCCCACGTCGGCGCGCAGCCGGGCCAGCTCCTTGCCCTCCTGGGGCAGGGGCTTGCCGTCGATCGAGATCGCGCCCGAATCGATCGTCTCCAAGCGGTTGATCGTGCGGCACAGCGTGGACTTGCCGGACCCGGAAGGCCCGATGACGACCACGACCTCGCCACGGGCGATGGTCAGGTCGATGTCCTGGAGCACATGCAGCGCGCCGAAGTGCTTGTTGACGTTGCTCAGTACGACCAGGTCGTTCGCCGCGGGTGCGGCACCCTCGGCGGCCTTGGTCACTGAAACTCCGCTCATCGGCTTCTTGCTCCGTCCTCCTCGGTTGCCAAGGACCTTAGTGACGCAGTGCGACCAGCGTCATTACATCTGAGCGGAAATTGAGCATAACGATCCGGCCGCAACCGGACACTCCGTGTGAACGGGACGTCACGCGCTGCCCCGAGGCGTACCGGGTGCATAACGGAAACCGTGCTGTAACCGACAGGCTCTTGACTGGCGTGCCGGTCATCGGCGTGGATGCCTGGAGCGGGAGATATGCGAGAGATAGGTGAAACGCCGCTGAACGGGGAGCCTCACCTGGGATCTTGTGGATGAAGCACGCGTTAATGTCGGGCTTCATCCAGTGACGCCATGCAACGGTTGACGCCGGTGAAGGTTGACGCCATGTGACGGTGAAAGCCCGTTAGTCGACGGTGAACGCCGTTACGCGAACGACCGAGGAGCCGGACGGCCCGGGAGGACGGAGAGGAGGGGCATGAGACTGCTGCTCGTCGAGGACGACGACCACGTCGCGGCGGCCCTGTCCGCCGTGCTCGCGCGGCACGGGTTCAAGGTCGTGCACGCCCGTAACGGCGAGGAGGCCCTGCGCGCGCTGCTGCCCGCCGAGAAGGAGCCCTTCGGGGTGATCCTCCTCGACCTCGGCCTGCCCGATCAGGACGGCTACGAGGTGTGCGGGAAGATCCGCAAGCGCACCGCGACCCCCGTGATCATGGTGACCGCCCGCGCCGACGTGCGCTCGCGCATCCACGGACTCAACCTCGGTGCCGACGACTACGTGGTCAAGCCCTACGACACCGGCGAGCTGCTCGCCCGCATCCACGCGGTCGCCCGGCGCACCACCGGCGGCGAGGACACCGTGCCGACCCCCGCGGCCGCCCTGCGCCTGGGCCCGGTCGCCATCGAGCTGTCCACCCGGCGGGTCAGCGTCGACGGTGCCGAAGTGCAGCTCACCCGCAAGGAGTTCGACCTGCTGGCCCTCCTCGCCCAGCGCCCCGGTGTCGTCTTCCGCCGCGAGCAGATCATCAGCGAGGTGTGGCGCACCAGCTGGGAGGGGACCGGGCGCACGCTTGAGGTCCACGTCGCCTCCCTGCGCTCCAAGTTGCGGCTGCCCGCCCTGATCGAGACCGTGCGGGGCGTCGGCTACCGGCTCGTCGCCCCGTCCGCGTAACGGGCGGGTACGTCCCCGGTGCGCGCCCGTCTCCTTCCGCTGCTCATCATCCTGATGGCGGCCATCCTGATCACCCTGGGCCTCCCGCTCGCGGTGAGCGTGGCCGCCGCCGAACAGCAGCGCCTCGTGATCGACCGGATCGACGACACCGCGCGCTTCGCCGCCCTGGCACAGTCCATCACCGACACCTCCCCGGACAGCGAGGAGCGCCGCCGCACCCTCCAGACCGACCTGGAGGTCTACACCTCGGTCTACGACATCCGGGCGGGCGTCTTCTTCCGGGACCACCGGCCCCTGGCGAAGGCTCCCAGCTTCTGGACCCTGCCCGTCGCGGGGGAGGGACGCACGGCCTTCAAGGAAGCGCTCCTCGGCCGCCGCTCGCACGACCCCCCGCAGGTCTGGCCCTGGCACGACGGCCGGGTCGTCGTCGCCTCGCCCGTCGTACGCGACGGGGACGTGGTCGCCGTCGTCGTGATCGACTCGCCCACCGGCGAGATGCGGTCCAGGATTCTGCGGACCTGGCTGTTCATCGGCCTCGGCGAGGCCCTGGCCCTGCTGGTGGCGATCGGCGCGGCCGTCCGGCTCACCGGCTGGGTGCTGCTGCCCGTGCGGACCCTGGACGCGGCCACCCACGACATCGCCGGCGGCCGGATGCGCTCCCGGGTCGCCGCCTCCGCCGGACCGCCGGAACTCAGACGCCTGGCGCGCTCGTTCAACGAGATGGCCGACAACGTCGAGGACGTGCTGGAACAGCAGCGCGCCTTCGTCGCCGACGCCTCCCACCAGCTGCGCAACCCGCTTGCCGCCCTGCTCCTGCGCATCGAGCTCCTCGCCCTGGAACTGCCCGAGGGCAACGAGGAGATCGCCGCCGTGCGCACCGAGGGCAAGCGGCTGGCCCGGGTCCTGGACGACCTCCTGGACCTCGCGCTGGCCGAGCACGCCGAGGCGGACCTCCAGCTCATCGACATCGTCCCGCTCACCGCCGAGCGCGTCGCCTCCTGGCGCCCGATGGCGGAGCGGAAGGGCGTGGGCCTCACCCTGGACGGCGCCCCTGCGGCCACCGCGTGGGCCGACCCCATCGCGCTCTCCAGCGCCCTGGACGCGGTGATCGACAACGCCCTGAAGTTCACCCCCGCCGGACAGGACGTACGGGTCACGGTCGCCGCGACAGCCGCCGCGACGACCGTCGTGGTCGCCGACCGGGGCCCCGGCCTCACCGAAGCGGAGCTGGAGCGCGTCGGGGACCGCTTCTGGCGCAGCACCCGCCACCAGAACGTCAGCGGATCGGGCCTGGGCCTCTCCATCTCCCGGGTGCTGCTCGCGGCGGGCGGTGGCTCGATCGCGTACGAACACCACGAACCGCACGGGCTGCGGGTGCGGGTCTCCGTGCCGCGCAATCCGGCTCAGGGGTGAGGGGCGCCCGCCACGGGAGGGCAAGCTCACCGCTTCACGGCCGTGGCCGTGGGGTGCTACGCCCCTACGGCTTCACCGACCGGTAGTAGTCCTTGGCCCCCTCGTGCACATCCAGCGGATCCGTGTAGATCGCCGTCCGCAGATCCACCAGCTGCGCCGCGTGGACCTCACGGCCGATCCGGTCCCGGCTGTTGATCACGGTCCGGGTGAAGGCCTCGGTCAGCGCCGAATCCGTGCGGTCGGTCGTGACGAGCAGATTCGAGACGGCGACCGTGGGCACCGCCTGGCCCTGCTGGGCCAGCGGATAGGCGTCGGCGGGCATCATCGCCGACCGGTAGAAGCGGGTGGGGCCGGTCGCCGCCTGCAACTTCGCGACCAGGGCCGCCTCCAGCGGCACCAGCCGGATGTCGAAGCGCTGCGACAGCTCCTGCACCGCGGCGGTCGGCAGCCCCCCCGACCAGAAGAAGGCGTCCAGCTGTCCTTGGATCAGCCGGATCGGCATGGTGTCGATGCCCACCGGCACCGGGGTGATGTCCTCGGCCGGGTCGAGGCCCGCCGCCGTCAGCAGCCGGTCCGCGATCAGCCGGACCCCGGAGCCCTGCTGGCCGACGGCCACCTGCTTGCCCCGCAGATCGGCGACCGTCCGGACGTCGGAGTCACGGGGGACGACCAGCTGGACGTAGTCGTCGTACAGCCGGACGCAGCCGCGCAGCCGCTGGGCCCCGGGCCTGCCGTCCCGCAGATAGGTGGCCACGGCGTCGGCGGTGGCGATGGTGAAGTCGGCCTCGCCCGTCGCCACCCGGGCGAGGTTCTGCTGCGAGCCCTCACTCGTCCGCAGCCGTATCGACACCTCGGGCAGGTCCTTGGCCAGCGCCCCTTCGAGCCGCTCCCCGTACCGCTGGTAGACGCCGCTGGGCACTCCGGTGGAGAAGGTGAGCGACCCGCTCGGGTCCCCCTCCCGCTGGGGCAGCAGCCACCACGCGAGCAGCCCGAGCACGACCGCGAGGACGGCGCCCGTCTGCAGGGTGCGCCGGAGGCCGAATCGGGACAGAGCGTGGGACATGCGCGCGATCCTGCCAGCTCACCCGCCCCGCTGACCAGGTCTCCCGGCGAGGCCCGGCCCACAGCGACCGGGAAGGGACGGCCCTGTCCGGCGACCGCCTACCCTTGTCCCATGAGCAGCGGCAACCGGAGCGAAGCAGTGGACGTCCAGAAGAGCTACGAGGTACGCACCTACGGGTGCCAGATGAACGTCCACGACTCCGAACGGCTGTCGGGCCTCCTGGAGGACGCCGGTTACGTCCGGGCCCCCGAGGGAGCCGACGGCGATGCCGATGTCGTCGTCTTCAACACCTGCGCGGTGCGGGAGAACGCCGACAACAAGCTCTACGGCAACCTCGGCCGCCTCGCGCCCATGAAGACCAAGCGCCCCGGGATGCAGATCGCCGTCGGCGGCTGCCTCGCGCAGAAGGACCGCGACACCATCGTCAAGCGGGCCCCCTGGGTGGACGTCGTCTTCGGCACCCACAACATCGGCAAGCTGCCGGTCCTCCTGGAACGCGCCCGTATCCAGGAGGAGGCGCAGATCGAGATCGCCGAATCCCTGGAGGCCTTCCCCTCCACCCTCCCCACCCGCCGCGAGTCCGCCTACGCCGCGTGGGTCTCCATCTCCGTCGGCTGCAACAACACCTGCACCTTCTGTATCGTCCCGGCGCTGCGCGGCAAGGAGAAGGACCGCCGCACCGGCGACATCCTGGCCGAGATCGAGGCCCTGGTCGCCGAGGGCGTCTCCGAGATCACCCTCCTCGGCCAGAACGTCAACGCGTACGGCTCCGACATCGGCGACCGCGAGGCCTTCTCCAAGCTGCTGCGGGCCTGCGGGAAGATCGAGGGCCTGGAGCGCGTCCGCTTCACCTCACCGCACCCGCGCGACTTCACCGACGACGTCATCGCCGCCATGGCCGAGACGCCGAACGTGATGCCGCAGCTGCACATGCCGATGCAGTCCGGCTCCGACCGCGTCCTGAAGGCGATGCGCCGCTCCTACCGTCAGGAGCGCTTCCTCGGGATCATCGAGAAGGTGCGCGCCGCGATGCCGGACGCCGCCATCTCCACCGACATCATCGTGGGTTTCCCCGGCGAGACCGAGGAGGACTTCGAGCAGACGATGCACGCGGTCCGCGAGGCCCGTTTCGCCAACGCGTTCACCTTCCAGTACTCCAAGCGCCCCGGGACCCCCGCCGCCGACATGGACGGCCAGATCCCCAAGGAGGTCGTGCAGGAGCGGTACATGCGCCTGTCCGCCCTCCAGGAGCAGATCTCCTGGGACGAGAACAAGAAGCAGGTCGGCCGCACCCTGGACGTCATGGTCGCCGAGGGAGAGGGCCGCAAGGACGGCGCCACACAGCGCCTCTCCGGCCGTGCCCCCGACAATCGCCTGGTCCACTTCACCCAGCCCGGCCAGGATGTGCGCCCCGGCGACGTGGTGACCGTCGAGATCACCTACGCCGCCCCGCACCACCTGCTCGCCGAGGGCACGCCGCTCGCGGTACGGGCCACCCGCTCGGGCGACGCCTGGGAGAAGCGCACCGCGGCCGCCGCGGCCAAGCCCGCCGGCGTCATGCTCGGCCTCCCCGGCATCGGCGCCCCGGCCCCGCTCCCGGCCGCCGAGGCCCCCGCCTGCGGCGTCGGCTGATCCGTACGGGGGCGACGGGGGCCGCTCTGAGCCGTCACCCCGGCCAGTACGCTGACCGGCATGCTTGTCGCCGCCGCCGTGTGCCCCTGTCCGCCGCTCCTGGTGCCCGAGGTGGCCGCCGGGGCCGCACCCGAGCTCGACGCCGCGCGTGACGCGTGCCTCGACGCCCTCGGGGTGCTCGCCGCCGCCCGCCCGGATCTGCTCGTCGTCGTCGGTCCGGGCGACGAGCGGGTCGCCGGGGCCTACCCGGCCGGTGCGCGGGGCTCCTTCCGGGGCTTGGGCGTGGACCTCGACGTGACCCTGGGCCACGGACCGGGGGACGACGCCCCGGCGGGCCGGCCGCTGCCGCAGTCCCTCGCGGTGGGCGCGTGGCTGCTGGGCCGGGCCCACTGGTCGGGCGCCCCCGTCGAAGGGTTCGCCGTGGGAACCCGCAGCAGCTCCGGGGAGTGCGCGGAGACCGGAGGCGCACTGGCCCGGCGTGCGGAGCGCGTCGCGCTCCTGGTGATGGGGGACGGCAGCGCCTGCCGCACGCTCAAGGCGCCCGGCTACCTCGACGAGAGGGCCGCCGGGTTCGACGCCCGGGCCACCGAAGCGCTCGGCTCCGCGGACCTCGACGCCCTCGCGGCCCTCGACGCGACGCTCGGGCACGAACTCCAGGCGGCGGGCCGCGCCCCCTGGCAGCTGCTCGGCGGTGCCGCACGGGGTGCCGGGCTCGCCGGACGGCTGCTGTACGAGGACGCCCCGTACGGCGTGGGCTACACCGTCGCCGCCTGGTCCTGAACGCGCCGGTCCTGAACGCACCGGCGGGGGGGGGGGGGGGGGGGGGGGGGGGGGGGGGGGGGGGGGGGGGGGGGGGGGGGGGGGGGGGGGGGGGGGGGGGGGGGGGGGGGGGGGGG
>NZ_JBVIPK010000023.1:0-49510 GCF_055577965.1 Streptomyces sp. NPDC033165 | reverse complement strand
CGCAGCCACCTCATAGACGGCTGCCTCGCCGAGACCGGCCTGACCATCAGACCCACCTGAGCAACCATGTGACATCACGAGTTCAACCTCAGTAAGTACCGTTTGAGAACGCTCACATGAAGATTGCCACCCCCGCAGCCACAACGGAGATTGCGAACAAACCCTCTGACGTCCAGCACAGACGGAAGCGGACAGTCCTCACCCCGTCGCCCGCTCCCGAATGTTTGGCCTTCTGTACGTACTCCTGCACCAACGCGACAGCCTTGGGTGTGGTCTTGAAGACAGCGTCGACGACAGACCCACCGAAAGCGAAACAATGAATTTCGCGCCCGTCGCTAGTCTCGACACACAGGCCACCAGACCCTTCAGCTCGCCCCACGGAGGTAATGGACGCATAGGGAACATAGTGGGAACCAATCAGGTTATCCACTCGCATACCATCCGAGAAAAGAACCAGCCGGCAACTACCCACTCGCAGGACAACGGCCGCGGCACCGCTCATCGATGCCAAAAGCGCCCAAGCGTCCTGAACATTCCCTTTACCCGTGATCGCTTGCCAAGCGGCCAGGGTGATAGCCGCCAGCAAGCCAGCCCCACCCCACGTCACCCAGGGCCATGAACGACGGCGCAGAACAAAACCGCCACTCTCCTGCGCAAAGGCATCCTGCTGCATCTCTCTCAACACGCCTCTCCTGGTGCACTTGCACCGCCAGCTCCACAGAAACCCCATGCGAGCTGTGAATTCACTCCCATATTGAGAGCAGTCCGCCCACGGTCAACCACTTCCACCGGCTGCGTCACCCAGCCCTTCCGGCCGCCTCCCGGACCTGCCCCGTAGCCTCCCTTAGTCCGGTACATCGGCATCCTCACTGTGGCTCGCCCGACAGCACCGGACGTATACGCAGAACGCCATGGAGTCCCCATCACTCGAGCCACTCCACCGGCAACCGCTCCGCCGCCAACGGTCCAGGCCAGCGTCCTAAAATACCCCCCTGTGTCAAATTGACCAGTCTTGAGTGAATCTCCCCCATAGGCTATGGATGCACCAACCACCCCCACCACTGTGCATAGTCCAGCCGATACAACGAGACACGCCACGAATCCACCGATGGTAATCCCGAGCTTGATCCCCTCCCAGTTATCACTCACCCACCCACCAAGCGCCCGCGCATCACGGGCGACATTCGCCACAACTTTGCCACCGGTGTGATCCCAAATTGCTCGCAAGCCTCGCTTGACCGCACTGCCAACATCCGGCCCGTTCTGTAGATTCTTGCTGCGATAGATCTTGTTACCGGGAATGTACTTCGGGATCTTGGGCACCATGTACGTGGTCGGGCTGGCCCGGTAGCTGCTGTACCTCCGCTGCGACTCAGCATCCTCCTTGGGCGCCTGCGTCCAGATCCACTTGCCGCTCTTCTTCGTGAACCCGGCCGTCATCCCCCGGTCGTTCGCCCACCGCTCGTCGTTGTACGAGTTGCCGCCCACCGCGCCGTCCGGGCGCAGGCCCGTCGGGTCGGACTTGGTGAGCGGGCTGTTGTGGGCGTAGCTGTAGGCGTTCATCTGCGCCGGGTCGCCGAAGTCGATGATCGGGTCGACGGAGAGGAAGCGGCCCAGGACCGGGTCGTACTCGCGGGCGCCCAGGTGCGTCAGGCCCGTGGGGTCGTTGGTTCCGCCGACGAAGCCGCGGTTGCCGAAGACCGTTGACTGCTCGGATCGCAGACCGCCGAAGGGCAGCTGCTTCCTGCGGGTCAACGCGAGCGTGCCGACCGCGATGGCCGTCATCGCCGTGCCCTGGTGGTCGTTGATCAGGTAGGCGATGGCGTTGCCGTTGCGGACCGCGACCGTTTCGCCGTTGTGCGTGTAGTAACGCGTCGCCGTCTTCGTACCGTTCGCCGCGACGTTCAGCTGGTCACCGTTCGGGAGGGTGAGGGTGCTGGACCCGTCACCGTTCTTCGCGATGATGCGGTTGCCGTCCGCGTCGTAGGTGTAGCTGGTCTTCTTGCCGGCTTCGGTGAGGGTGGCCAGGTGGCCTTCGGCGTCCCAGGTCAGGTTCTGGACCGTGGAGCCGATGGTGCGCTTGGTCGTGTTGCCGGTCTTGTCGTACGCGAAGGTGCTCGTACGCCCGTCGTCCGGTCCGCCGGTGACGGAGGCCTGCTGCACCGCGTGCGGCCGGTCGCTGCCGGGGGCCGGGTGGGTGTAGTCGGTGACGGCGTCCGTGGTCCCGGTCGAGGTGGCGTGCTCGGTCTGCTCGGTGCGGTTGCCGAGCTTGTCGTAGCCGTAGCTGTGCCAGTACGCGTCCGGACCGCCGACCGTGGTGGCCGAGGGGGCCTTCGCGCAGTCGGTCTTCGCCGTCCACGCCTCGGTCAGCCGGCCCAGCGGGTCGTTGGTGAAGCACTGGGTGTCGGTGGACTTCTGCGCGTCCTGACCGCTGACCGTGGTCACACCGGTGACGTTGCCCGCCGGGTCGTACGCGTACGTGGTGTCGTCGACGCGCTGGGGAGCGACGTCCCGGTCAGTGGTCTGCCGAATGACCTGGCCGGTGTGTTCGTCGTAGACCTTGGTCTTGTAGGCCTTCTGGTTGAGAGTGGCGCTGAACTCCAGGCGCGTGGGCCGGGAGAAGACGTCGTACACCGTGTTGGCGACGAGAGCGCCACGCTGGCCGCTGGTGCGGAACGGCTGGTCGTCGCTGTTGTAGTTGGTCACCACCCGCTCGGATGGGATGTCACCCACGGCAGGGTTGAGCGTCCACAGCAGGGCGCCGGTCTCGGGGTCGTATCCGTACTTCCAGGTGAAGGTGCCCGCCAGGCCACCGGCGGCGGAAGGAACGGTGCTCGTCGTGGACGTCGGCTGGTAGCGGTCGTTGAATCCGTCGGTCGCCGTGGTGTACGCGGCGCCCCCGACGTAACGCGTGCTGCTGGTCAGCCGGCCCTTGGCGAGGGTGTCATAGGTCCACTTCGACAACAGCGTGTCGCCCTGCTTGACCGCGGTCTTGCGGCCCAGCACGTCGTACTGCGTCGTGAGAGTGACGCCGCGTTCGTCCGTCGTGCTGACGGGCCGGCCGAGGTCGTCGTACTTCGTGACCGTGACGCCCTTGTCCGGGTCGTCGCTCTTCGTCTTCTGGCCCCGGCTGTCGAACGTGTAGCTCCAGACGTTGCCGTCGGGGTCCGTGACCTTGCTCGGCTCGTCGTACTTGCCGTACGCGTACGTCGTCTTCTGGGACGCCGTACGTGCGGTGTTCGTGTACTGGAGGAGTTCGGTCGTGCGCCCCCTAGCGTCCGTCACGGTCGTGGTGGCCGTGCCGCCCTTCGGCGGAATGACGGTGGTGCGGTCTCCCTCGTAGACCGTCCTGGTGCGCCACTGCTCGTCGCCGAACTTCACCGAGAGGGCGTCCGTGACGCGGCCGAGACCGTCGTAGCGGTTCTGCACCGCCGCCGGCACGGTGTTCACCGCGGCGGAGGCCAGCGTCGCCGACGGCGCGCCCTTGGCGTAGTAGGGGGCATACGTCTGCCAGGCCCAGCCACGCGTGTCGTAGTGGGTCTCGGTCATGATCCGGTCCTGGGTACCGGTGGCCGGGGCCTGCGTCTGTCGCTCGCGCAGTAGACCGTCGTAGAGCGCGTAGGTCGTGCGGTAGTCGCCGTTCTGCTTCAGCTTCTTGGTGACCACGGCGTTCGCGGCGGTCTTGGAGATCGCATAGCTGTATTCCGCCGAGGGCTTGGTCGCGTGGTCGGCCTTGGCCCAGCCCGGCTCCCACACCTTCAGGACCCGGCCGAGACCGTCGTGGACGGCGTCGGTGCGCTTGCCGTTCGCGTCCACCGCTGAGGTGACCACTCCACGCACCGGGTCGTGGGTGGTGGTCGCCTCGTGGCCACGGGCATTGGTGACGGTGACCGCCGTCGGTGCCAGGAAGGTGGCGGGAGCGTAGTCGGTCCTGGTGGTGTTCTTCAGTGCGTCCGTGGAGGTCTTCTCCCGGCCGTGCTGGTCGTAGGTGTGGGTGGCGGTGGTGAGGTAGCCGGTGCCCTTGGCGTCCTGCTCGTCGAGCCGCGTCACATCACCCCTGACCGGTGCGGCGGTCAGGCTGGTCGCGCCGTCGTAGTAGTGGCGCGCTGCCGAGATCAGGTCCGCCGGAAGGGACGGCGTCGTACCGCAGGCCTTGGCCACGGTCCTGGACTCGGAGATCGTCGTGAGGATGTTGCGCGATGCGTTGCGCACGTAGGTGTTGGTGGTGCACTCCTCGTCACCGGTCTTCGCCGTGTCCCCGAGCGAGGACTCGGTCAGAGTCTGGCCGAAGGCGTCGAAGGTGCGTTCGGTGCGGGTGGTGCGCCAGCCCGCGCCCACGGCCGTACGGGTCTGCTCGCTCTTGCCGGCCGTGGCGTACGCATAGCGGGTGGGGAGACCTTCGGCGCGCTTTTCCGTGGCTGTCGCGGCCGACCGCCACGGCTCGTGGCTGGTGGTGGTTTCGAGCTTGCCACCGTCCCAGTTGTACGTGGCCTCTTCGCGGGTCATGCCGGCGAAGGCTTCTCGGTCGGTGACCGCGATGCCTTGGTGGTCCTTGACCGCGGCCCCGTCGATGCCCCGGAAGTAGCGGTACTCCTTCAGGGTCCGCTTGTCCGGTGCGACGCCGCTGCGCACCTGGACACGGCCGTACCCCTTGCGGTCGCCGTAGGTGAGGTGCTTGGCGTCGGTGAACTCGTCGTCCTTCGACTTGGCCCAGGCCATGCCGTCCAGGTAGGCGTAGTCCGTCTGCTTGGCGGGGGCGCCGCCCGTTTTGTCGGTCTCCAGGATCTGGGTGACGACGTAGGCGTGGAACCAGTCGAGGTAGGGCTCGTAGTCCGCGGCCGGGGCGTCCGGCGGAGACCATTTCACCGGATAGCAGCGGCGCTTGTTGGAGGTGGGCGTGGGGATGCTGCCCGCCTTGCAGTCGGCCGGCGAGTAGGTGATGCCGATCGTGCCGCCGGTCTCGGTGTCGATTCCGTGGACGCGGTAGCGCCACAGCGGCGGCACCGGGTCCGGGTCGCCTCCGGTGGTGGCTCCCTCGACGCGGTTCGGCAGGGCCTTGCCCTTGAACGTGACGGAGGGGAGGGTGACGGACCCGGTTCCGCCGTGCCCGGTGCGGGTGATCGACTTCAGCCAGAGCGCCGGATCGCTGCCGTCGCCGGTCGCGGGGAACTGGTGGGCGAGGGTCCAGGTGTCGACCGGCTTGAAGGCCGTGCCGACGAGCACCGACGTGTCGATCTTCGTCAGACGCTTGCGGTTCCAGAACGAGGGCGAGTAGCGGTCCTTGCACTCGGTGCCCTTGGCGCAGTACCGGTCGAAGGGGACGTCGGGCCAGTTCTTCGCGTGCGCCTTGTCGAAGGTGCCGCAGTCGCTCAGGCAGCGCTCACTGTTCGTGAAGTCGATCTTGGCCGCGGGCTTGGCGTAGAAGTTGGTGGACCGCAGGCCGTACTCGATGCGCTTCAGGGAGCCGCCGCGGGTGTACGGGGTCGCGGTGGACGCCCCCGTGTTGGGGTTGACGTTGCGCCCGTAGTAGTTGGTCTCCTTGTCCCAGTAGTACGTGATGGCGTCGTTGTGCGTGTCGATGACCAGGTCCAGGTTCCACCGCCAGCCCTGCTGGCACCAGGCGTCCTTGAACGACGCCGCGTAGCAGGGTTCGCCGGGCTGGTTGCCGAAGACGGGGACGGTCCAGACCGAGTCGGTCTCGTCCTTGCCCGCGGCCCAGCCGCGCGGCCGGTTGAAGCCGAAGTAGTAGCGCGTGCCGTCCGGGGTCGTCACCCGCCAGTACTCGCCGTTGTTGTCGCCGTTGGCCAGGGAGGTGTTGGTGAGCTGGGCGACTTTGGTGCCGTCATCGCTCTCCAGGCGCCACTCCCCGCTGTCGGTGTCCTTGATCAGGGTGTTGGACCGGCCGCCGAGGTTGATGACGGCGTTGTCCTTCTTCCAGCAGAGGTCTCCGACCTTCGCCGTGGTGGTGCTGTTCTTGGTGTCCTCGGTGCAGGAGATGTACTGGCGCTCGATGTAACCCGGCTCCATCGACCAGCCGTCACCGATGCCGTTGGCCTGGTTGTTCGTCGCCGCGGTACGGCCGTCGACCGACTGGGAGGAGTAGCCGAGCTTGAGGTCCGGAACGGCGCTGCCCGCGACGGCCGGTGTGGTGATCGGGTACGACCAGGAGAACGCGCCGTTCGATCCTCCCGCGGACCAGGACGCGGACGGGGAGAGGGAGGTGGCCTTGAAGTTGCCCGAGGAGCCCGCCGCAGAGGCGGTCGCGGCCAGCAGCACGGTCCCGCTGGAGACGGCACGGGCACCGGCCTTCGGCGCGACGGGGTCGGCGCCCGAGGTGCGGGCGGTGGATTCCGCGGTGGCTGCGGGCAGCCGCACGGCGGCCTCGATCGAGCCCGCCTTCACGTCGTTGCGCGTGGGGAGGGCCTCGCCGGTGGCGCAACCCTTCTTGCCCGGGGTGGTCAGCGCACAGGCGGGGAGCGTCTTCAGTGTGAGGCGGGAAGCCCAGTCGCCGCCGTAGGCGTCCCGGAAGCCCGAGTAGTCGACCGTGACGTCCACGTCGCCCTCGGCCCCCGCGGTGGGGCGCAGCGCGAGCACGAGGCCCTCGACGTCCAGCGCGTCGGTGGTGGCTCGGTCGAGGACCTGGACCTGGACCTTCTTCGGACCGGCCTTCGGAGTCCTGCCGGGAGCGGACGCCCGGGCAGCGGACTTCTTCGCCGGCTTCGCCGCCCCGGAGTCGGCCAGGCCCACGCTGACGGGGAGGGACCCGGCCTTCACCGGAGCTCCGTTGTCACGGAGTGCGGGAGTCGCCGTGCCCGGCTCGGGCCAGGCGACCTTGGCCTTCTTCCACGGGTGCCGGGCAGTCTGGTCGGGCTTGCCCGCACCCTTCTTCTTCACCTCGTCGGTGGGCACCGGGTCCGGCTTTCCCAACCCCAGCAGGTCGAGCTCGGCGGCTGCCGCCACCGGCCCGCCCAGGAGTCCCGCGAACAGGAACGCGGCGAGGACGGCGGCTACCGGTCGCGCCCGTCTTCTCACCCGTCCCGTACTGACGTCCCCACCCGTAAGCATGCGCAGAACTCCCCACCCTGTTGCCGCAAAAGGTCATAGCTGAGGACGGAAGTTAGCAGGGACTCCACAGATTCAGCACAGTTCGTGCGCAACGATTCAGCCCGATCCGATTACTCCGCACACAAATGAGTGTGTGCTTCATTGATAGATGAACCAAAATGAGAAGAATCACCACTGCCAAATCAGCCGTTTGATGCCGCATCACCAGGGCGTTACTTTCATCACGCTTCCCCCACGTTCTAGGGTGCGACTCGTACTCACTCGGGAGGGGACTTCTTTATGGAACTTTTGCGACGCAAGACCAGATGGAGAACAAAAGGGGGCGTCACAGGCACTGCCGCCCTCGCCGTGGTCCTGACTCTCGGCGTGCCCCAGCAGCTGCCGGAAGCCACTGCCGCAGAACCCGGTGCCGCCACAACACCTGTGACGCCAAAGGCCGACGCGGAGAGCTCGGCAGCCGCGGAAGCAGCGGAATCGGGCAAGCCGGTAGAAGTGCTCGCCCAGCGCACCGAGACCTCACAGGTCTTCGCCAATCCGGATGGCACTTTCACTCAAGACACCTACGCACTACCGCAGTTCGTACGCCAGGGAAGCAAGCTCGTCGAGATTGACACGACGCTGAAGTCTCAGACAGACGGAAGCTTCTCCCCGAAAGCCACCGAGGTGGACGTACGCTTTTCCGGCGGCGGCAAAGGTGCTCTGGCGACCGTCGAGCGCGACGGCCGCAGCATGTCCTGGACCTGGCCCCGGCCACTGCCTGAGCCGGACGTCGACGGGGACACCGTGACGTACGGGGAAGTCCTCACCGACGTCGACCTCAAGCTCAAGGCGAGCCCCGCCGGATTCACCAGTCTTCTCGTCGTCAAGTCGGCGGCGGCCGCCGCCGACCCGGCGCTCAGGCGCGTCCAGTTCGACCTGGACACCAAGGGCCTGGAGGCGCGCACCGACTCCCACGGCAACTTCACGGCGGTCAACCCGGCCGGCGAGGAAGTCTTCACCGCCCCGACGCCCCTGATGTGGGACAGCAGCTCAGCCGCGGCTCCGGCGGCCCTCTCGGCCCGCAGTGCCGCCACCGAACCTCCGCCGCCCGCAGACGAGTTCGAACCCGCCTACGGCGCGCAGCAGGCGACCATGGGCCTCGCGGTCGCGGAAGGGAAGCTGAGCCTCACCCCGGACCAGGAACTTCTGACGGGCGAGGACACGCAGTACCCCGTGCTGCTGGACCCGGCCGTCTCCGGCTCCCGCCACTCCTGGACGATCGCCTACAAGAAGCACCCGAACAGCTCGTTCTTCAACGGCTCGAACTGGGACACCGCCAAGGGCACCACCACTGCCCGCGTCGGGTACGAGAACGAGACCAACGGGCTGGCCCGGTCCTTCTTCCGGATGAACGCCAGCAACCTGTGGTCCACCAAGAAGGTGGTCTCCTCGTCCACCTTCCGGATCAAGAACACCTGGTCCTGGTCGTGCACCAACCGGACCGTCGAGCTCTGGGCGACCAGCGCGATCTCCTCGTCCACCACCTGGAACAAGCAGCCCACGTGGCGGAAGAAGCTGGACTCCGTCAACGACTCCCGCGGCTACAACTCGAGCTGCCCTGCGGGCAACCTCGCCTTCGACGTGACCGCGGCGGCGAAGGACGGCATCGCCAACCGGTGGAACACGCTCACCTTCGGCATGCAGGCCTCCAGCGAGGGCGACGTCTTCGGGTGGAAGAAGTTCGACGCCAACTCGGCCGTGCTGTCGACGACGTACAACACCGTGCCCAACGTGCCGAACAGCCTGGACACCGTTCCCAGCTCCGGCGGGTGCGACATGGTCGCCCCGTACACGACCATCGGGAACACCGACGTCACGCTCACCGCGAAGGTCTCCGACCCTGACGGCGGCACCGTGCGCGCCCAGTTCCGCCTGTGGGGCACCAACAACCTCACCGGCGGCGCCGAGATCTTCAACCAGATCGTCTCCGTCACCTCCGGCACCGTCGCCAAGGTCAAGGTCCCCAAGGCCACCTTGCAGAAGTACCTGACGGTGGCCAAGGGCAACTTCGGCTGGAAGGTGCAGGCGCTCGACGCGACCGCCAAGTCTGCCTGGAACCCCAACCCTGGCACCTGCCGCTTCGACTTCGACCCCACCCGGCCCAGCACTCCGCCCACCATCAGCTCCCAGCAGTTCCCCGACGGGACGGACGGCTGGCCCGCCACCACCGGGGAGGCCCGCACCGCCGGTACGTTCGTCCTCGGCGACGGAGGCGTCAACGACGTGAAGTCGTACGAGTACTGGAGTGACTGGGACCCCGCTGTGCGCACCGTCACACCCAACGCCGACCTCGACGGAGACGGCAGGATCGATGCCAAACTCGTCCTGACCCCGCCCGCAGCCGGATCACAGCGGCTCTACGTCCGCAGCCTCGACGCCGCCCAGAACCGCTCCGACCGGACCTCCTACCTCTTCTACGCGAACGGGCTCTCCGTCCCCGACAAGGCCGGCGACCTCAACGGGGACGATCACGCCGACCTCTACGGGGTCCGGAACAACGGCGAACTGTGGCTCTACCCCGGTCAGGGCAACGGCTACACCGGAGTCGGAACCGTCGCGAGCAACAGCGACTTCGACCAGGCCGGCATCACCCACCGCGGGGACTGGACCGGGGACGGATACGAGGACCTCATCGCGGCCGTCCCCGGAACCGACGGCAAGACGCTTCAGCTCTACCCGAACAACGGGGTCGGCTGGGCCTGTACCGCACAGGACGAACAGGCCGATGGCCACTCCCGCTCCTGCCTGCACGAACGCCAGGAACTCGCCGTCTTCGACGAGGCCAACAACCACTGGGCGAACGCCGATCAGATCCTCGCCATCGGTGATGTCGACGGCCCTCTGGACACCGACGGGGACGGAACTCCCGATGTCGCCGGATATCCCGACCTCCTGGTCAAGGAGGGCGACCTCCTCTGGCTGTACTACGGCGCCGAGTCCTTCTACCTCGACGACAGCCGTGCGCCCATCCTCATCGGCAACGGATCCTGGTCGAACTACGACCTGGCAGCACCCGGCGACCGCACCGGCAACGGTCACGTGGATCTCCTCGCACGCCACAGGACCAACGGAGAGCTCCGCCTCTACGAAGGCACCGGCCCGGCGGGTGAGGGCCTCGCCTACGGCCCCGCCGCCACCGTCATCGGAACAGGCTGGACCAGCACATATCGTCCGCTGGTCACGGCTTTCCCCGACGCGGGGTCGGACGGCAAGGCAGATATCTTCGCCACCGGCGGCGACGACCATCTCTACGTCTACTCCAACCTCTCCGGCAGAGGCGTCGCCGTCGGAACCAGCGGATGGCTGGACTTCCAAGCCCTCAGCTGACGTACTCGCCTGGTAGCACAAGGGGGGCTTCCCGTCACCGCGACCCCGCGACGGGAAGCCCCCCCTTCCTCTGCGCCCGCAGGGGCTACCCGCCCGCTACCAGGCAAACGCCTCCGGTGAAGGCCCCGGCCCCGGGAAGATCTCGTCCAGGCCCGTGAGGACGGCCTCCGGGAGGTCCAGGTCAAGTGCGCGCAGGGCGCTGGTCAGTTGGTCGGCCGTGCGGGGGCCGACGATCGGGCCCGTGATGCCGGGGCGGGTCAGGAGCCAGGCCAGGGCCGTTTCGCCGGGCTCCAGGCCGTGCTTGTCGAGCAGGTCCTCGTAGGACTGGATCTGTGCGCGGACCTCGGTGTCGGCCAGGGCGTCGGCCGCGCGGCCCGAGGCTCGGCGGCCGCCCTCGGTCGTCTTCTTGATGACGCCGCCCAGCAGGCCGCCGTGCAGCGGCGACCAGGGGATGACGCCGAGGCCGTAGTCCTGGGCGGCCGGGATGACCTCCATCTCGGCGCGGCGTTCGGCGAGGTTGTAGATGCACTGCTCGCTGACCAGCCCCAGCGAACCACGCCTGGCAGCCTGCTCGTTGGCCTGGGCGATCTTGTAGCCGGGGAAGTTGGAGGACCCGGCGTACAGGATCTTGCCCTGCTGGACCAGGACGTCGATCGCCTGCCAGATCTCGTCGAACGGGGTGTTCCGGTCGACGTGGTGGAACTGGTAGAGGTCGATGTGGTCCGTCTGGAGCCGCTTGAGCGAGGCGTCGACCGCGCGCCGGATGCTGACGGCGGAGAGCTTGTCGTGGTTGGGCCAGGACTCGCCGCCGGCGGCCATGTTCCCGTACACCTTGGTGGCCAGGACCACCTGGTCACGGCGGCCGCCGCCCTGGGCGAACCAGGTGCCGAGGATCTCCTCGGTGCGCCCCTTGTTCTCGCCCCAGCCGTAGACGTTGGCCGTGTCGAAGAAGTTCAGGCCCGCGCCGAGCGCGGCGTCCATGATCGCGTGGCTGTCCGACTCATTGGTCTGCGGACCGAAGTTCATCGTCCCGAGAACGAGCCTGCTGACCTTGAGTCCCGTACGTCCGAGCTGTGTGTACTTCATGGGCCCCAAGCCAACTCCTTCGAGTCCACTCCAGGCAAGCACCCGGAATCGTGCGGCCGCGGGCCCACGCTCAGCGGGTGCCCTCCAGCGTGATCAGCATCGCGCGCAGCAGCCTGTTCAGCTCCTCGCAGTCCGCCGCGTCCAGGTCCGCCAGCAGCCTGCGTTCGTTGCGCACATGGCCCTCCACCGTTTCGTCGACGAGTTCGCGCCCTGCGTCGGTGAGCGTGATGTGCAGGCTGCGGCGGTCGCCGGGGACGGCTTCCCGGGTGACCAGGCCGCGGGCGTCCAGCCGGTCGATGCGGTTCGTCAGCGCGGCGGAGCTGACCATGACGCTGGCGGCGAGTTCCTTGGGCGTGAGGGGGCGCGCGCTGCGGCGGAGCGTGGCCAGGACGTCGAACTCCCAGCGCTCCATGCCGTGTTCGGCGAAGTAGCAGGCGACCTCCTTGTCCACGAGCCGGGTCAGCCGCAGCAGCCGCCCCACCGCGCCCATGGCCTCCAGGTCCAGATCGGAGCGCAGGGCGGCCCACTGGTCCAGGAAGTCGTCGACCGCGTCGCGCATGAGCGCCCACCTCGCCTCTCACCAGTCCCGTCAGTCCCGTCAGCTGATTATTTGACGTCGAACTGTTTGACGTCAGTCTACTCCCCGGCCTACGGTCCCTCTCGACGCAAAGTTCGTTCGACGTCGAAATGTTTTACATCGAGCGGGCGGCGGCAGCCTTCGTATCCGTCGGCCGAACCCACGGAGTCCCCCATGCCCGACCAGCGCCTGGCGGCAACCGCCGCCGTCACCGCCCTCGCCCCCGCCGTATGGGGCTCCACTTACCTGATCACCACCGAGTTCCTGCCGCCCGACCGGCCCCTGCTGGCCTCGACCGTACGGGCGCTGCCCGCCGGTCTCGTCCTGCTCGCGGTCACCCGGGTCCTGCCCCGGGGCATCTGGTGGGTGCGGGCCGCCGTGCTCGGCATCCTGAACATCGGTGCCTTCTTCTACTTCCTCTTCCTCGCCGCCTACCACCTGCCCGGCGGCGTGGCGGCCCTCGTGATGACCGTCCAGCCGATGATCGTGCTGCTGCTCGGGCCGCTCCTGCTCGACGTCCGGATACGGCCCGCGCACCTCGCCGCCTGCGGGATCGCGGCCGGGGGCGTGGCACTGCTGGTTCTCCAGCCGGGGGCCGGGCTGGACCTCGTCGGCGTGATCGCCGGGCTGCTCGGAGCCGTGTCCATGGCGAGCGGGATCGTACTGACCAAGCGCTGGGGGCGGCCCGAGGGGGTGTCGCTGTTCGCGTTCACGGGGTGGCAGCTGACTGCCGGCGGGTTGTTCCTGCTGCCCGTGACCCTGCTCGGCGAATCGCTGCCGGACCGCCTGACCTGGGGCAACGTCGGCGGCTTCGGCTATCTGAGCATCGTCGGGGCGCTGCTCGCGTACGCGGTCTGGTTCAACGGGCTGGCTCGGCTGCCCGCGCTCGCCGCCTCGTTCCTGTCCTTCGCCTCGCCCCTGTGCGCGACGGCCCTCGGCTACCTCTTCATGGGGCAGACGCTCGGGCCGCTCCAGCTGCTCGGCGCGGCCGGGGTGGTCGGGGCGGTGGTCCTGGCCCAGCGCGGCACGCCGTCCGAAGCCGCACGCCCACCGGGCTCAGCCACCTCATCCGCCGAGGGCGGCCCCCACGGCGACGACGAGGAACATCAGCACGAGCACGGCCGCCATGATGCGGTTTCTGGTCTTCGGGTCCACCCTTCGAGCGTAACGGCACCGCTCACCGGCCCAGCGGCCAGGCCCGCACCTCCTCGTAGCCCGGCCGCTCCCCCGGAACGCCGGAGTCCGGGAGACTGCTCCGTACGAGAGTGAGTTCCGCGACCTCCCAGCCCTGCCCCTCGAACCCCGCCAGCGCCTCGGTGAACGGCCGCAGGTCCACCTCAGCTCGGCGGCTCCGGGCCAGCGTGAGGTGCGGGGAGTAGCGGCGGTGCTCCTCCATCGGCAGCCCGGCCCGCCGGGCGGCGGCGTCGGCGCGCTCGGCCAGCAGCCGCAGCGTGTCGAGCCCGCCCGCCGCCCCGGCCCACAGAGCGCGCCCGCCGAAGTGTCCGGCGCCGTGGATGCGGAGGGAGAGGGGCTCGGTGCGGTGTGCGGCCCGTTCGAGGCGTACCGACAGCTCCGGCAGGACGTCCTTCGGCACCTCGCCGTAGAACGCCAGCGTGAAGTGCCAGTCGGCGGGTCGCGTCCAGCGCAGGCCCTGCGAGCCCGGCAACGCGTGGAGCGGGGCGAGTGCCGTACGGAGTTCGGCGACCGCCTCGGCGGGCGGGAGGACGGCGGCGAAGAGCCGCTGGGTGGGCGGACGGCCGGAGCTGTGGCTGCTCATGCGCGCGAGTCTGGCAGGTCCGGGCGTGTCCGGGGCGCCGGGCCTATCGTTGTACTACGCGGCTGCCCGCACGCCCGTGCGGCAGCGGGGAGGAGCGGCACGATGACCGTCGTAGACACCGACAGGATCGACATGGCCGACACCAGCGACGAGCGCACCCTGGACATGATGTTCGAGTGGCTTGAGCCCGTCCCCGAGGGATTCAAGGTCGAGATCGTCGAGGGGAACGTCTACATGTCGCCGCAGCGGGACACGCACTGGGAAATCACCTTCGACATCCTGGAGCAGCTGCGCACCACCTACGAACGCCGGCAGCTGAAAACCGACGTACGCATCGACTTCCCCGGCCTCCTCAACGGCTTCGCCTCCGATGTCGCAGCCCTCTCCGCGGACGCCGCCGAAGGCGAGGACGGCCGCTGGCGCTGCCAGGACATCGAGTTCGTCGCCGAGGTGATCTCCAGGAGCACGGCCGCCAACGACTACGGCTCAAAGAAGGCCGCCTATGCCCTCGCCGGTGTCCCCGTCTACCTCATCGTCGATCCGTACACCGGCACATGGCACCTGCACACTCTCCCGAAGGGCGACGAGTACCGCAGCGTCCTGAGTCTGGACTTCGGCACCCCGGTCGACCTGACGTCAACCGTCGTCGGCCTCACCCTGACCACCGACGCCTTCCCCCGCGACTGACCCGCCGCACGAAGAACGCCCTCCTTCCGGTCGCTCCGGGAGGAGGGCGTTCTGCCCGTACAGCCATCCGTATCCAGCGGCCGTATCCGGCGCGCTACGCCGCCGTCGTCAGCTGCTCACGCGGGACGAAGCGCACGTGCGGGCGGCCCGGGCGGAGGTCGACCTTCAGGCGGAGGCCGCCCACCCGGGCGAGGACGAAGCCCACGGCGAGGGCGGCGATCACCGAGATCGCGCCGCCCGCCGCGAAACCGGTGCGGGCGCCGTACGTGTCGCTGATCCAGCCGACGATCGGGGCGCCCACCGGCGTACCCCCGGCGAAGACCATCATGTACAGGCTCATCACCCGGCCCCGCATCTCCGGGTCGGCGGCCATCTGGACGCTCGTGTTCGCGGTGATGTTCGTCGTCAGGCCCAGCATGCCGATCGGGACCAGCAGGAGCGAGAACAGCCAGACATACGGGGACAGCGACGCGGCGATCTCCAGCAGGCCGAACGCCGTGCCCGCCGCCACCAGCATCCGCAGCCGCGAGGAGCGGCGGCGGGCCGAGAGCAGGGCACCGGCCAGCGAACCGGCCGCCATCAGGATGTTGAAGAACGAGTACAGCCCGGCGCCGCCGTCGAAGACCCCGTCGGCGAAGGCGGTCAGCCAGATCGGGAAGTTGAAGCCGAACGTGCCGACGAAGCCGACCAGGACGATCGGCCAGACCAGCTCGGGGCGGCCGCGGACGTACCGCAGGCCTTCCCGCAGCTGCCCCTTGGCGCGGGGCACCCGCGCCGACGCGTGCAGTTCGCTCGTACGCATCATCAGCAGGCCGACGAGCGGGGCCAGGAACGAGAGGCCGTTGAGCAGGAACGCCCAGCCGCTGCCGACCGTGGTGATCAGGACGCCCGCGACGGCGGGGCCGATGAGGCGGGCGGACTGGAAGTTCGCCGAGTTCAGGCTGACCGCGTTGCGCAGCTGCGCGGGGCCGACCATCTCGGAGACGAACGACTGGCGGGCCGGGTTGTCGACGACCGTCACCATGCCGAGCAGGAACGCGATCAGGTAGACGTGCCAGACCTCGACGGCCCCGGTCAGGGTCAGGACGGCCAGGGCGATGCCGCACAGGCCGAGCATGGCCTGGCTGACGAGCAGGATCTGCCGCTTCGGGAGGCGGTCGGCGATGACACCGCCGTACAGGCCGAAGAGCAGCATCGGGAGGAACTGGAGGGCCGTGGTGATACCCACGGCGGTCGCGGAACCCGTCAGGCTCAGGACGAGCCAGTCCTGCGTGATGCGGGACATCCAGGTACCGGTGTTGGAGATCACGGCGCCCGTGGCGAACAGGCGGTAGTTACGGATCTTCAGCGACGAGAAGGTCCCGCCGGTCGTGCTCTCGTGGGTGGAAGTCGGTGCGGGGGCGGAGTCTGCTCCGGGTCCCGTACTCAAAAGGGTTCATCTCCTCGTGCGTCTGCGGCGTGCGGTCCGACGAGGACGTGACAACGGGCGCTCCGGCGGCCGGCCGGCCGGGCGGGACGAGACGTCCGGTCCGGCGGCGGGGGTCCGCCTTCGCGCCCGTGGGATCACAGGTGGGCGAGCTTCTCCAACACGGGCGCGGCGGCCCGAAGCGTCTCCCACTCGTCCTCGTCCAGGCCCTCGGCGAGATGGGCCAGCCAGGCGTTCCGCTTGGTGCGGCTCTCCGCGAGCATGGCCTCGGCCCGCTCGGTCTGGCTGACCATCTTCTGCCGACGGTCATCGGGGTGCGGTTCCAGCCTGACCAGCCCCTTCGCCTCCAGCAGCGCGACGATACGGGTCATCGACGGAGGCTGTACATGCTCCTTGCGGGCCAGCTCACCGGGGGTGGCCGATCCGCAGCGGGCGAGGGTGGCGAGCACCGACATCTCGGTGGGGCTCAGCGACTCGTCGACACGCTGGTGCTTCAGGCGCCGGCCCAGCAGCATCACGGCGGAGCGGAGGGAGCTCACGGCGGCGGCACTGTCGCCGTCGTGGATCAGGTCAGGCATGTTTGTTAGCGTAACTCATTACCCTATCTAAATACCACCCGATTGCGTGACCCGGCAGGTTCCGATCACCCGAACGGGTGAGTTGGAAGCGGAAAGTGACGCACGGAGCGCTCCGGGGCGGCGACCCTGCTGGACATGGGATCGACAGTGCTCAGCCTGCGGATAGACGGTGAGCTGCTCGACCGGCTCCGGCAGCACGCCGCGAAACGCGGAATGAGCGTCCAGGACTACGTGGTCCGGACGCTCATTCGCGACGACTTCGACGAACGCTTCGAGGCGGCCGTCGAGGAGACGGAGAAGTTCTACGGCGACACCCGGGGGAGCGACTCCAGAAGGGTTGACTCCCGAAGGAGCGTGACGCCACCGGTCACGTGAGGCCGAGCGCCGGCATCGCGTAGTAGAAGACGAACACCGCCGAGACCACGTACATCGCGATCGGGACCTCACGGCCGCGGCCCGCCGCCAGTCGCAGCACGGAGAAGGCGACGAAGCCGATACCGATGCCGTTGGTGATCGAGTACGTGAACGGCATCATCATCATCGCGAGGAACGCGGGGACCGCGAGCGTGTAGTCGCTCCAGTCGATGTCCCGCACCGAGCCCGCGATGATCAGGAAGCCGACCGCCAGCAGGGCGGGCGTGGCCGCCTGCGACGGGACCATGGTCGCCAGCGGCGTGAGGAACAGCGCCACCGAGAAGAGCAGACCGGTCACCACGCTCGCCAGTCCGGTGCGGGCGCCCTCGCCGACGCCCGCGGTGGACTCCACGAAGCACGTGGTGGCGGAGGCGGAGGTCGCCCCGCCCGAGGCGACCGCGATGCCGTCCACGAACAGGACCTTGTTGATGCCGGGGAACTTGCCGTTCTCGTCCATCAGCTTCGCCTCGTCGCCGACGCCGAGGATGGTGCCCATCGCGTCGAAGAAGCAGGACAGCAGCACCGTGAAGACGAACAGCGCACCGGTCAGATAGCCGACCTTCTCGAAGCCGCCGAACAGGCTGACCTCGCCGAGCAGTCCGAAGTCCGGCACGGAGACCGGGGTGCCCGGCCACGACGGCGTCGTCAGCCCCCAGGCCCCGTCGGGCAGACCGGCCACCGCGTCGATGACCAGGGCCAGGGCCGTCATGGCGATGATCGAGATCAGGATCGCGCCGGGCACCTTGCGCACGATCAGCGCGAGCGTGAGCAGAGCGCCGAGCACGAAGACGAGGACCGGCCAGCCGCCCAGGTGGCCGTCGCCGCCGAGCTGGAGCGGCACGGTGGTGTGGGCGGCGTCCGGCACACGCGAGACGAAGCCCGCGTCGACGAGGCCGATCAGCATGATGAACAGGCCGATACCGATCGCGATGCCCTTGCGCAGCGACTTCGGTACGGCGTTCATCACCCTCTCCCGCAGCCCCGTGGCGACCAGCAGCATCACCACGACACCCGCGAGGACGACCATGCCCATCGCGTCCGGCCAGCTCATCCGGGGGGCTAGCTGGAGCGCGACGACGGTGTTGACGCCGAGCCCGGCGGCGAGCGCGATCGGCACGTTGCCGATGACGCCCATCAGGAGCGTGGAGAAGGCGGCGGAGAGCACCGTGGCGGTGACCAGCTGACCGTTGTCGAGCTGGTGGCCGTACATGTCCTTCGCGCTGCCCAGGATGATCGGGTTGAGCACGATGATGTACGCCATCGCGAAGAACGTGGCGAATCCGCCGCGGAACTCGCGCGCGACGGTCGACCCCCGCTCGGAGATCTTGAAGAACCGGTCCAGACGGCCTCTGCGCCGGGGAGCCGCGGGCCGCGGGGAGTCGACCGGAACGGTGGCCGAGGGGGGCATGGGTGACCTCAGTCGTACGTAGGGGTGATGCAGGAGATGGCGATCCGGGCGAAAGGTGATCGAAATTGGATGTTCGAACGAACAATTCGAGCCAGCCCAAAGCAGATTCAGTATGAATACATCAAGCGAAGATCGCTATCTCCGCGCGTAGACCCCTGTGGTCCCCGGCCGACCGGTCCGCGTCCCGCCGATCAGGTGGCCCCATACACTGAACGTATGGAGAAGTGGACACCGAAGCACGAGGCGCCCGAGCCCCTGGAGGGCCCCGTCGTCTCCACCGTCGTCGGCGGCACGATCCTCTGGTTCGTCCTCTTCCTCGCACAGCTCCCCTTCTACGGCTGGTTCGCCGACCACGGGCACACCTGGTGGGTGTGGACCCCGCTGGCCGGCGCCGGGCTCGGACTGATCGGCATCTGGTACGTCCGCGGGCGCGACGCCGCCCTCAAGCGGCACGCGGCCCAGGCGGAGGCCAAGGAGGCCGCGGGCGCCGAGGCGGCGGACAACGCCCTGGGCCGCTGACGGGGGCACGGGCAGCGCCCTGGGTCGCGACGGGGCCACGGGCAGCGCCCTGGGCCGCAACGGGGCCACAGGCCGCCCTGGGTCGCAACGGGGCCACCGGCTCCGTACGACCACGGGACCGATTTGGTCCTCCCCTGGTCGGATCTTCGCCCCCCGCGCGGGAGATTCAGCGCGCGCGCCCGTAACGTCTCACCCATGACGCAGCGGGCACTCGACTCCTCCGGGGAGCAGACCCCCGGACCCTCCCGGCCGGGCACCATCGACGCGGGGGCGGAACTCGATCCCGTGCATCCCATGGAGCCACCACCCCCGGCCCACCGCCCCGGCGGTCTCACCACGGCCGAGGTCGCCGAACGGGTCGCCCGGGGCGAGGTCAACGACGTACCCGTACGCTCCTCGCGCTCCCTCACCGAGATCGTGCGGGCCAACGTCTTCACCCGGTTCAACCTGATCATCGGCGTGCTCTGGGTGATCATGCTGTTCGTGGCGCCGATCCAGGACAGCCTCTTCGGCTTCGTGATCGTCGCCAACACCGGCATCGGCATCATCCAGGAGTGGCGGGCCAAGAAGACCCTGGACAGCCTCGCGGTGATCGGCGAGGCGAAGCCGACCGTGCGGCGCGACGGGACCGCCGCCGAGATCTCCACCCACGAGATCGTCCTCGGGGACGTGATCGAGCTCGGCCCGGGCGACAAGGTCGTCGTGGACGGCACGGTCGCCGAGGCCGACAGCCTGGAGGTCGACGAGTCGCTGCTGACCGGCGAGGCCGACCCGGTGCTCAAGCGGCCCGGCGACCCGGTGATGTCCGGCAGCTTCGTCGTCGCCGGCGGCGGGGCGTTCACCGCCACGAAGGTGGGGCGTGCGGCGTACGCCGCCCAGCTCGCCGAGGAGGCGTCGCGCTTCACGCTCGTCCACTCCGAGCTGCGCAGCGGCATCAGCACGATCCTGAAGTACGTCACCTGGATGATGGTGCCGACGGCGATCGGGCTGATCATCAGCCAGCTGGTCGTGAAGGACAACAACTTCAAGGACTCCGTCGCCCGGACCGTCGGCGGCATCGTCCCGATGATCCCCGAGGGACTGGTGCTGCTGACCTCGGTGGCCTTCGCCATCGGCGTCGTACGCCTCGGGCGCAAGCAGTGCCTGGTGCAGGAGCTGCCCGCCATCGAGGGGCTCGCCCGGGTCGACGTGGTCTGCCTGGACAAGACCGGCACCCTCACCGAGGGCGGCATGGACGTCACCGAGGTCCGGCCGCTGAACGGGAGCGACGAGGCCTACGTCCAGCAGGTGCTGCGGACGCTCGGCTCCTCGGACCCCCGCCCCAACGCCAGCCTCCAGGCCATCATCGACACCTACCCGGCGGGCGACGGGGCCGCCTGGGCCGTCACCGACGCGATGCCGTTCTCCTCCGCCCGCAAGTACAGCGGCGCGGCGTTCACGGAGGCCGACGGGACCCCCTCCGCCTGGCTGCTCGGCGCCCCCGACGTCCTGCTCCCCGAGGGCGACCCCACCCTCACCGAGATCGAGCACCTCAACGAGCAGGGCCTGCGGGTGCTGCTGCTGGCCCGCACGCGGGGTGAGCTGGACGCGCCCGACGTCGCCGCCGGGGCCGCGCCCACCGCCCTCGTCGTCCTGGAGCAGCGGCTGCGGCCGGACGCGGCGGAGACCCTCAAGTACTTCGCCGACCAGAACGTGGCCACCAAGGTCATCTCCGGCGACAACGCCGTCTCGGTCGGCGCGGTCGCCGGGAAGCTCGGCCTCGCGGGCGCCGAGAACACCCTCGACGCGCGCCGCATGCCCACCGACCCGGACGAGATGGCCACGGCCATGGAGCAGAACGCGGTCTTCGGCCGGGTCACCCCGCAGCAGAAGCGGGACATGGTCGCCGCCCTCCAGTCGCGCGGCCACACGGTCGCGATGACGGGCGACGGCGTGAACGACGTGCTGGCCCTCAAGGACGCCGACATCGGCGTCTCGATGGGCTCCGGCTCCGAGGCGACGCGCGCGGTGGCGCAGATCGTGCTGCTGAACAACAGCTTCGCGACGCTGCCGTCGGTGGTCGCCGAGGGCCGCCGGGTGATCGGCAACATCACCCGCGTCGCCACGCTCTTCCTGACCAAGACGGTCTACTCGGTGCTGCTGGCGATCCTGGTGGTCTGCTCGCAGGTCGAGTACCCGTTCCTGCCGCGTCACCTGACGCTGCTGGCCACGCTGACCATCGGCGTCCCCGCGTTCTTCCTGGCCCTCGCGCCGAACAAGGAACGCGCCCAGCCCAACTTCGTACGCCGTGTCATGCGGTACGCGATCCCCTCGGGCGTCATCGCGGCGGCGGCCACCTTCACCACCTACCTGATCGCCCGCCACCACTACTCCGGCCCCGGCGCGCTGGAGGCCGAGACGAGTGCGGCGACGCTGACCCTGTTCCTCGTCGCGATGTGGGTCCTGGCGATCATCGCCCGCCCCTACACCTGGTGGCGCATCGGCCTGGTGGCGGCGATGGGGCTCGGCTTCCTGATCGTGCTCGTGGTGCCGTGGCTCCAGGACTTCTTCGCGCTGAAGCTGGTCGGCACGACCATGCCGTGGGCGGCGGTCGGCATCGCGGTGGCGTCGGCCGTCGCGCTGGAGTTCGTCTGGCGCTGGGTGGGACGGCGCTTCCGGGCGTAGGCGGTACGCACGGGGAAAGCCCCCCGGTGCGGTACGCACGGGAAGCCCCCGGGAGGACGGTGATCCTCCCGGGGGCTTCCGCGTGCCGGGCACTCCTTCGCGTCGGCGCGGTCACCGGCGGCCGAGACACCCCGGGCTCAGTCGAACCAGCGGTCCCGCGCCAGCTCCTCCGTACGCGACGGGTCCTCCAGCAGGGCCGCGACCTCGAAGCGCCGCGGCCACTGGCCCGCCGCCCAGGCCAGACCGGCCGCCACGCCCTCCAGCGTCGCGGCGTGGACGACCCCGTCCGGGGTGCGCCGCCAGTCCAGTTCGACGCCGCCCGCACGGAGCTCGGGATGCTCGATGTACGTGTCCGGGGTCCCGGGTCCGAGCAGGACCCGGACCGGCTCCGGTACACGGTGCTCCTCCCCCTCGCTGGTGACGCCCGCCTCGACCGTCTCGCCGAGGCGCCGCACCTGGAGGAGGTCGGCCAGCTCCGCCGCGCGCGCGGGGGCCACGGGGAGCAGGGGCAGGCCCTCCGTCAGCGGCAGCACGTCCGGGGCATCCGCGATCACGGCGTCCGCGGCGTCGACCACCGCCACGCCCCCGTCCACCACCGCGCGCAGCTCGTCCGGCAACGTCACCTGGTCCGGGTCGAGTTCGGCGAGGGCCGTGTACAGGGCGTGCAGCTGTACGGGGGTGACGGGGCGCTCCTCGTCGGCGAGGCGCCCCAGCAGTTCGGCCGCGCCGCCCGGCTCGTCCAGGAGCGCGGCGACCGAGGTGCGCACTCCCAGGGCCCTCAGCACCTGGGTGTCGTCGAAGCCGGTGGCGTCCACCGCGTCGTACAGCCCGGCCAGGCGCGGGTCGCCGCCCGCCGCGCGCAGTCCGGCGGGGCGCCGGCCGCCCAGCACGGGGTGGTCGCGCAGCCACCACGCGGTGTACGGGCGCACGGACTGCGTCGTCCCGTCCGGGAGCAGCACCCGCACCGGCTGCGTCAGCGCGTCGCGCAACGGCGGCCGGGCCAGCATGGCGAGCGCCTGCGGCCAGGCGTCGTCGTCGACCAGGTCCAGATCCCGTACGGCGACGATCTCCGTGGCGACGGGCGGCACCGGGGTCTCGGGCAGCTGGTCGAGGAGGTCCTCGCACCAGACGTCGACGGCGTCCAGCAGCCCGGCGTCGTCGGGTTCGGCGAAGTCGCTGTCGCGGGGCTCCAGCTCGTCCGGGTCCAGGACGACGTCGGTGGCCCGGACGAGGGCGAAGGTGGCGAGCACCCCGCAGGCGGTGAGGGGCGCCTCGCCCCAGCGGTCGGACAGCTCCTGGTCGGCGAGGGCGAGTTCCCCCTCGCGCATGATCTGCGCGAACGGGCTTCCGGGGAGGACCAGTTCACCGGCGGGGGCCGGTTCGCCGTCCTCGTCGGGAAGGGCGAGGGCACCGAGCCAGGGCTCGTCGCCGGGGGCCAGTTCGGCATCGCGCACGAGGGTGAGGACGGTCTCGGCCAGCTCGTCGGCGTCGAGCGCGTCCTCGTCCCAGATCTCCCCCGCGTCCAGCGATCCGGCGACGGCCGCCCGGACCTGGGGGGTCGTCAGCACGGCGCGCGGGGTGGCGGGCAGGGCGCCGAGCTTCTCCAGCAGCGGGTGGGCGGCGTCCGGGTGGGCGACCTTCAGTCCGAGCCGGGAGAGGCGGGCCAGGACGGTACCGGTGAGCGCGTCCGGGAGCGGCAGCAGGATCTGGCGCGGTCCGATGGTGGTGCGCGGCGGGCGGCCCGCCTGCTCGTCGTCGGGGTCTCCGGCGAGCGGGACGGGGAGGCCGGTGAGCCGGTCGGGGTCGGTGCCCGCGAGGCTGTCGTAGAGCCGGTGCCACCAGGCGGGGTCGCGCTCCAGACCGGCGAGGCGGTCGATGGCCTCGGTCAGGGGGACGCGGGCGACGCCGAGGGCGCGGAGCTCGGGGCGGCGTTCAAGACCGGCGGGCAGCAGACAGGGCAGCACCTCGGCGAGGACCCGTACGGTCTCCGCCCCGACTCCCTCGACGACCTCCGCCTCGACGGGCCGCAGGGCACCGGCGGTGTCCACGGTGGCGGTGGTGTCGTCCGTACGGTCCCAGTCGTCGTCCCAGCCGGCGTCGGCCTCGGCGTTCGCGTCCCGGAGCGCGGCGGGCTCCAGGAACGCAACGCGGGGCAGCCGGGCGAGGATCGCGCCGCGCAGGGCCCCGTCGAGCGCGCCCTTGCCGAGCTGGCCAGGCACCAGGCCGATGGTCCCGGTCGACACCGGCCGCCAGGCGCCCAGCAGCTCCGCGTACGCGTCGGCGGCCCGCTCCACGAGGAAGTCGGTGAGCGGCCCCGGCGCGGGGTGCCTGCGCGCGGTGTCCAGCGGGAGGGAGGCGATGAGCAGGGCGGGGATGCCGAGCGGTTCGTCGGTGGGCGTCGGGGCGTGGACGACGGGTGCCGTACGGGGGTGGAGGGGCGCCCCGGACTCGTCGACCGGGACCGCCCAGGTCACCGACCAGTGCGGGCGCAGCCGCTCCTCGACCGGACGGTCGGCGAGCAGGGCGGGCTCGATGGGCCCGTGGTGGAGGACGGTGCGCCAGCGGCCCAGGCCGCGGGCGGAGTCGTCGATGTGCGTGTACGGGCCGTGGACCGAACGGCTCAGGGTACGCGTCCCGTCCGGGGTCTCGATGACGACCTCGTCCAGGCCGGGCAGCGTGAGCAGCAGCGCGTCGTCCACGGCGGCCAGCAGCCGGGCCACCAGGTCCTCGGCGGTGCCGTCGCGCAGGGGCAGCACGACGACGGTGTCGTACCCGGCGGGCGCGGTGCCCTCGGCGGGCAGCGGGAGGCGCAGCAGCGGTACGTGTCCGTCGCGGCGGCGCAGCTCGTCCCCGAGGCCGGGGGAGCCGACGGCCGCGTCCCGGGCCATCTCGCGCGCCTCGGCCAGCGACCAGCGGACCCCGCCGTGCCGCCCCAGCACCGCGGGCTCGTCGCTGACGGCGAGCACGGCGGCGAACCCGACGCCGAACCGGCCCACCGAGGACTCGTGGCCCTCGCGCTTCGCGGAGGCCCGCAGGGTGCTCAGGGACTCGACGCCGGTGGCGTCGAGCGGCGCGCCGGTGTTCGCGGCGGCCAGCACGCAACGGCCGTCCGGGTCGCCGGGGGCGGCGGGGTGCAGGGTGAGGCGGAGCCGGCCGGGGACGCGGGCGCGGGCGGCGGCGTCCGCGGCGTTCTGGGCCAGCTCGACGACGAGGCGGTCGCGGTAGCCGCCGAGCGCGAGGTCCTCCTCGGCGTTGGCGTCCTCCCGGAAGCGGGCGGGGCCCGCGCCCCAGGCGTCGAGCACGCCGCGCCGCAGCCGTGCCGTACCGAACGGATCGGCCCCCTCGGTCGACTTCATGCTCACGCTCTCGACTCCGTCCGCCGTGTGGTGGGAGGCAGTGCCAAGCCCATGCCAATGCCTGTGCCTGCCGCCCAGTGTGCGCCCGAAGGTACCGCGTCCCCCGACCCGGCCGGGGCTGAGCAGCCCCGCAGAGGCACCCGGCACCCCGGCGACGGTTCCGTCCGCAACGCCGGACGGGCCGGACGGGTGGCCGCCCTACGAGTGGCCCAGGTCCTCCGACGCCCCGTCCGGCTCCGACGGGACCGAGCCCCCCTCGCGCTCGGGCCGGAGCGCGTACTCGTCCACCCGCATCGTGTCCAGCGCGTGCGGCGCGGGCTGCGGCGGCTTCGGCATCACCGCGGCCTCCGAGTGGCCGCCGCACCCGTACGCCAGCGACACCACATGGCCGTCCGCCGGACCGAACTCGTTCGCGCACACCCCGAAGGCCTGCTTCAGGGAGCCCGCCATCGGGATCAGGAACGCGCAGCTGACACACGTCGCCGGGGCCGCCTGGGCCATCGGCGTCTTCGGGCCGAACGCCTCGTCCCAGCGGTCGGCCGCCTCGTACAGCCCGTACCGCGACAGCACCCTCGCCCGCCGCGTACCCAGCTCCTCGGCCACGGAGGCGATGGAACCGCGGCTGGTGGCGGCCACCGGCCGGTCGGTCAGCTCGGCGTCCTCCGAGTCGACCAGCTCGGCCAGCTCCTCGGAGACCACGGAGTTCGGCGGCGGCTCGTCCTCGCCGGTCCAGCCGGGCTCCAGACGCAGGTCCTCCGCCTCGGTGGGCAGCAGGTCCCCCGGGCCCAGGTCGCCGGGGCGCAGCCGCTCGCTCCACGGCACCCACTCCGGCGCCAGGAGCGCGTCGGCCCCCGGCAACAGCACCGTTTCGTCCAGGGTGACGTTCTTGGCGCGGGAGGCCCGCGCCACCGTCACCGCCCAGCGCCAGCCGCGGTAGCCGGGCTCCTTGGACTCGAAGTAATGCGTGACGACCCGGTCCCCTTCGGAGACCACGCCGACATGCTCACCGACCACCCCGGGCGCGGCGGCCTCCTCCGCGGCCGCGCGCGCGAGGTCCACCGCCTCCGCGCACAGACGGTCGGGAACGGGGGTACGGGCCGTACGGCTTCGCGTCGTCGCAGCACTCACAGGTCTTCGCTTCTCTCCATACGCCAGTCTCACGAGCGCGCCAGCTGCTGCACGATTGCCGTTTCGGCCAGACAGGTGGGGGCGGAGCGGACCTGAGGGCCGCGTCGACGTCCACACCCGTTGTGCCTGCCTCGGGCGCGCCTTCTGCCACCCATTCTGCGGGATCGCCGAGAGGCGCGCGGCCAAGAACAACCGCCGGTGGCGCGTTACGCACGCTACCCTCTCCGCCGCTCTGCGCCCACCTGCCCGTCCCAAACGTGCCGTATCCGTTCACCGTGCCGTGTCCGTCAGCCGTTCAGCGTGCCGCAACCGTTCCGCGTGCCGCAGCTGGTCCGACAGGGCTTCACGCGCGCGTCCGCGGCCGATCGCCGTTCATCCCGGCCGGGGTTGGGGCACTATGACGGGGTGACTGCCGCCAGGTCGCACGACGGTCCCGGCCCGTTCCGCAGGGCGGGACGGGCAACAGGCCGTGCCCTGCACGCCCCGTTCACCGGCACGGCCCGGGGCATCCGCAAGGCGACGCACGCCCACGGCGCGGGGGAATCCGGCCTCGGCAAACTGATCGAGTTGCACGCGGTGAACGGCGCGGGCGACGTCATGATCACGGTCGCCCTCGCCTCCACGGTCTTCTTCTCCGTACCCACGGACGAGGCGCGCGGGCGGGTCGCGCTCTACCTCGCCATCACCATGGCCCCCTTCACCCTGCTGGCCCCGGTGATCGGTCCGCTGCTGGACCGCCTGCCGCACGGCCGCCGGGCCGCGATGGCGGGCGCGATGCTGGCCCGCGCGCTGCTGGCGCTGACCATGTCGGGCGCGGTCGCCACCGGCGGTCTTGAGCTGTATCCGGCCGCGCTGGGCGTCCTGGTCTCGTCGAAGGCGTACGGAGTGGTGCGCAGTGCGGTCGTGCCGCGCCTGCTGCCACCACGGTTCTCGCTGGTGAAGGCCAATTCCCGGGTCACCCTCGCGGGGCTGCTGGCGACGGGGGTGGCGGCCCCGATCGGGGCCGGACTCCAGACCATCGGCTCCGCCTGGCCGCTCTACGGCGCGTGCGCGATCTTCATCGCGGGCACCTTCCTCGCCTTCACCCTGCCGCACAAGGTCGACTCCGCGAAGGGCGAGCGCCGGGCGCGGCTGATCGACCCGCACGGCGAGGACGAGGCGGTACGGCCCGCCCCGGGAAGGACCGGCGCGTGGTCCGGCGGCAGCACCCGGGCGGGCCTCTGGAGGGGCGGCGACCGGAAGGGCGGCAGGACCGGCAGCGGGGACAGGGCCGCCAGGGAGCGCCCGCCCGGGCTGCGGTCCGTCGGCGGGTCGGTGCTCCACGGCCTCCAGGCCAACGCGGCGCACCGGGCCCTCTCCGGCTTCCTGATCTTCTTCCTGGCGTTCCTGCTGCGCGAGCACCCGATGGCCGGGCAGAGCGCGGCGGTCTCGCTCGCCATCGTCGGCGTGGCGGCGGGGGCGGGCAACGCCTGCGGTACGGCGGTGGGCGCCTGGCTCCGGGCGCGCGGGCCCGAGGTGATCATCGCGACGGTGCTGGGGCTCGCGCTGGGCACCGCGATCCTCGCCGCCGTGTTCTTCTCCACCCTGCTGGTCGCCGCGCTCGGCGCGGTCGCCGGCTTCACCCAGGCCCTGTCGAAGCTGTCGCTGGACGCGATGATCCAGCGGGACGTCCCCGAGGAGGTCCGCACCTCCGCGTTCGCCCGGTCCGAGACGTTGCTCCAGATGGCGTGGGTGGTCGGCGGCGGCATCGGCATCGCCCTGCCGCTCAACGCGGTGCTCGGCATGTCGGTCGCCGCGGGCATTCTCGGGCTCGGCGCCGCCGCGTCCGTACGGGGCCTCCTGGGGGCCGCGCGACGCGGCACGCCGCACCCCCGCGTGGCGTGAGCGGAGACGACCGATAGCCTTCGGCCCATGACCGTTGCGTTCTTCTCCGGTAAGGGCCGTCGAATCGGCGTCGCTCTTGGTGCCGTGTCCGCGGGACTCCTTGTCCTGTCCGCCTGCGACAAGCCGACGCCGCTCGCCACCGTGACGGTCGGCAGCAACTCGGTGAACACCGAGGCCGCCTGCTACAACGACGGCGAAGCGATCAAGGAATCCCTCATCCAGGGCTGCCTGAACAAGAAGGCCGAGAAGACCATCAAGGTCTCCATGGACGACAAGGTCCGCTTCGGCGTCGACCCCGAGATCGCCGAGAACGGCTGGACGCTCTTCATCAACGGCCAGCAGGCCGAGCAGGAGCCGTTCAAGAAGACCTACCGGACGATCCCCGGCAGCGCCTTCTTCGCCAGCCAGACGGGCCAGCCCGCCGAGAAGACGAACATCTCCATCGTGGAGACCAAGGGCAAGAAGCTCACGGGCATCTGGCAGTTCGAGTTCAAGAAGGACTGACCCGCCCGCCCGTCCCTCCCCCCTCCCCTCGTCCTCGACCCGAGGCTGAATCCGTGCGTGTGCTCGTCGTGACCGCTGTCCCGGTGGAACGGGACGCGGTCACGCGTGCGTTCGGGGGCGTTGCGCAGACCGTGGAGCTGCCGGGGGCCGCCGTGCACCGCTGCGGGGCGTTCGACGTCCTGGCGGGCGGCGCGGGCCCGGCCGCGGCGGCCGCGGCCACCGCGTTCGCGCTGGGCTCCGAACCGTACGGTCTGGTCGTCTCGGCCGGGATCGGCGGGGCCTTCACGCCCGTGACCCCGCTCGGGTCGCTGATCGTGGCGAGCGACATCGTGGCGGCCGACCTGGGCGCGCAGACCGCCGAGGGCTTCCTGCCCGTCACCGCGCTCGGCTTCGGCCGGGACCGCTTCACGCCTCCGCCCGCGCTCGTACGGGAGGTCACGGCCGCCACCGGCGCGGCCTCGGGCGCCGTCCTGACCGTCTCCACGGTGACCGGCACGGCCGAACGCGCCGTCGGCCTGCTCGCCGCGCACCCGGGGGCGCTGGCCGAGGCGATGGAGGGCTTCGGGGTCGCGGAGGCCGCCGAGCGGGCCGGGGTGCCCGTACTGGAGCTGCGGGCCGTGTCGAACGCCGTCGGCCCCCGCGACCGGGACGCCTGGCGCATCGGGGACGCGCTGGCGGCGCTGACGGACGCGTTCGGGAAGAGCGCCCCCGTACTGGAAGGTTGGAACCGGCATGACCACTGACGCGAACCCGGCACCGATCAGGATCGCCTTCTCCCCCTGCCCGAACGACACGTTCGTCTTCGACGCCTGGGCGCACGGCAGGGTCCCCGGCGCGCCCGCGCTGGATGTGACCTTCGCCGACATCGACATCACCAACGGCATGGCCGAACGCGGCGAGCTGGACGTGCTGAAGGTGTCGTACGCGGTCCTGCCGTGGGTCCTGGAGGAGTACGCGCTGCTGCCGTGCGGCGGGGCGCTGGGCCGGGGCTGCGGCCCGCTGGTCCTCACCAAGGAGCTGGGCCTCGACCTGACCGGCCGGACCGTCGCCGTACCGAGCGAGCGCTCGACGGCGTACCTGCTGTTCCGGCTGTGGGCGGCGGAGATGGTGCCGGGCGGCGTCCGCGAGGTCGTCGTGATGCCGTTCGACGAGATCATGCCCGCCGTACGGGACGGCAAGGTGGACGCCGGTCTGGTCATCCACGAGGCCCGCTTCACGTACCGGACCTTCGGGCTGCACAACCTGGCCGACATGGGCCGCCACTGGGAGGACACCACCGGCCTCCCGATCCCGCTCGGCGCGATCATCGCCAAGCGCTCCCTCGGGACGGAGACCCTGCACCGCCTGGCCGACGCCGCCCGCAGCTCGGTCCGCCTGGCCTGGGACCACCCGGAGGTCTCCCGGCCGTACGTCCTGGAGCACGCCCAGGAGATGGACCCGGCCGTCGCGGACCAGCACATCGGCCTGTACGTGAACGAGTTCACCGCCGACCTCGGCGAGGACGGCTACGCGGCGGTCCGCGGCCTGCTGACCCGCGCGGCGGCCGAGGGGCTCGTACCGCCCCTCGGCCCGGACGCGCTGGCGTTTCCCTGAGTCCTCCGCGGACCTCCCGGGTCAGACGTCCAGCTGGTCGGCGACCGCCCGCAGCAGGCCCGCGATCTTGGCGCCGGCGGCCTTGTCGGGGTAGCGGCCGCGCTCCAGCTGCGGCGTGATGTTCTCCAGGACCGTCGTCAGGTCCTGCACGATCGACGCCAGCTCGTCCGGCTTGCGGCGCTGCGCCGCCGCCACGGACGGGGTGGGGTCGAGGACCGCCACGGAGAGCGCCTGGTCACCGCGCTGGCCTGCGACCACTCCGAATTCCACGCGCTGGCCGGGCTTGAGTGCGTCGACTCCGGCAGGGAGTACCGACGAGTGGACGAAGACGTCGCCGCCGTCGTCGCGGGAGAGAAAGCCGAAGCCCTTCTCACTGTTGAACCACTTGACCTTGCCGGTGGGCACGTCTGTCCTCGTCCTCGTACTCGTCGATGTGCGGGAGAGCCGGGATACGGCTCCGGATAGCAGTACAGCGGGTCACCGTGACCCGCTCGGTCCCAGGCTAATGGCCCTACGGCCGGTGACAAGACGTCGCCGGAGAGTTCCTCCGGGCTGGGAACTACCCTGGTGGCGTGAGTACTACTCCTTCAGGCCCGGGCGACCGGCTCGTTCAGGTCGGCGCGATCGTCTTTTTCGTCGGCGCACTGGCCACACTGGTCACGGTCGCCCCGCTGTTTCTCGGTACGGACCCGTTCCCGTCCCTCGCGTACGCGGTCAGCATGCTGATGGGCGTCGGGTTCCTGATCGCCGCGGCGGGCGTCGTGCGTTCGGCCTGGAGCAACTCCCCTAGGCGGGCCGCGAACCGCCTCTAGCGGCTCTAGCGGTCAGCCCCGCCGCGCGACCCGGTCCGCCTCGAAGGCGGTCAGCCAGGCCGGGAAGCCGGTCAGGTCCGCCAGCACCACGTCAGCGCCCGCCGTCCGCAGCTCTGCCGCGGCGCACGGGCCCGTCGTCACCGCGACCGACAGCGCCCCGGCCGCCCGAGCGCCGCGCACGTCCCCGGTGTGGTCGCCGACGTACACCTGCGCGCCGTGGCGGCGCAGGGCCTCGCCCTTGGCCTCCGCCCACAGCCATCCGATCACCGTGTCCGGCTCGATCCCGAGGTGGGACAGGTGCAGCTTCGCGCTCGGCTCGTGCTTGGCGGTGACGACGAGCGCCCGCCCGCCGAGCGCCCGCACGGCCGCCACCGCCTCCCGCGCCCCGGCCAGCACCTCGGTCGGGGCTATCGCATGGCCGGGATACAGAGCGCGGTAGCGGTTCGCCGCGGCGGGCACCTCATCGGCCGGGAACCAGTACGCCAGCTCCGTCTCCAGCGGCGGGCCGATCCGGCTGACGACCAGGTCCACGTCGATGGCCACGCCCGTCTCGGCGGACAGCGCGCGGTAGGTGGCGGCGATGCCGGGGCGGGAGTCGATGAGCGTCATGTCGAGGTCGAAGCCGACCGTCAAGGGGTGCGGAGCCAGAGAGGACATGGCGCCCATTGTGCCGACCGGCCGCCGTCGGCGGCGAAATCGCGCCGCCTAGACTGAGCTCGCACTTAGCCAAGCCTTACCGGACCGGCCAGGCCCCGAGCTCACTGCCCGCAGCGTGTTCGGGGCCTGGCCCGGACCCGTACCCCTCACACCCGCACCTCCCGCATGCCCCGTACGTCCGCACGTACCGTGTCCGTCTCGATTGGGTCAGATGTCAGCGTCAGCGCCGGTCGCCGCGCCCCGCGCACCCCGTCTCTCCAGACGCGCGACCGCGACGGCCGCAGCCGTCGCGGCGCTGCTCCTGGCCGTCCTGCTGAGCCTCGCCGTCGGCGCGCGTTCCATCCCGCCGGGCGAGGTCCTCGACGCCCTGCTGCACGGCGGGCACTCCGACGCCGCCGAGGTCATCCGTACGATGCGGGTGCCGCGCACGCTCATCGGGCTGATGGTCGGCGCGGCGCTGGCGCTCGCGGGCACGGTGCTCCAGGGGATCACCCGCAACCCCATCGCCGACCCCGGCATCCTCGGCATCAGCCAGGGCGCGTCGGTCGCGGTGGTGATGGCGATCGCGTTCGCGGGGGTGCACACGCTGACCGGGTACGTCTGGTTCGCCTTCGCGGGCGCCGCCGTCGCCTCGGTCGCCGTGTACGCCATCGCCGCCGGCGGGCGCGGCGGCGCGACCCCGGTGAAGCTCGCGCTCGGCGGAGCGGCGATCAACGCGCTGCTGGTGTCCGTGACCATGGGAATCCTCACGACGAAGGCGTCCGCGCTGGACGAGTTCCGCTTCTGGCAGGTCGGCTCGATCGCCGGGCGGGAGGCGGACGTCGTCCAGCAGATCTGGCCGTTCCTGCTGCTGGGCGCGGTGCTCGTGCTCTCGGTCGCCCGCGGCCTGGACGCGCTCGCGCTCGGCGAGGACGTGGCGAAGGGGCTCGGGCAGAACGTCGCGGCGGTCCGGATCGTCGGCGGCATCGGGGCGACCGTGCTGACCGGGGTCGGGGTCGCCGCCGCCGGGCCGATCGCGTTCATCGGGCTCGCCGTCCCCCACATAGCCCGCGCGGTCGTCGGCAGCGACCACCGCTGGGTGCTGCCGATGGCCGCGCTGATCGGGCCGGTGATGCTGCTGGTCTCGGACGTCGTCGGCCGGATCGTGTTCCCGCCGAGCGAGGTCCCGGCGGGCGTGATGACGGCCCTGATCGGGGTGCCGTTCCTGGTCGCCCTCGTACGCCGGAAGGCGGTGCCCGCGTGAGCGACGCGACCGCGACCGAGACGCCCGTACGGGTCCGGCCCGCCGGGTACTCCGTCCTGAAGGCCGGACCGCGCGGCCGGTTCCTGCTGCACCGGCGGGCAGCCCTCGCCGCGGCGGCCCTGGCCGTCCTCCTGGCCGCCGTCTGCATCGCCTACCTCTGCGTCGGCGAGAGCTTCGTCGCGCCCGGCGAGGTCGTGAAGGTGATCCTCGGGCAGCCGTCCCCGGCCGAGCTGGTCGTGGGCACGCTGCGGCTGCCCCGGATGACCGTCGGGCTGCTGGTGGGCGTGGCCTTCGGGCTCGCGGGGGCGCTGATCCAGACGGTGGCCCGCAACCCGCTGGCCAGCCCCGACATCATCGGCATCAGCCAGGGCGCGAGCGCCCTCACGGTCGGCGCGATGACCTTCGGCATCACCTCGTACACCGTCCTGCCCTACCTCTCCGTCATCGGCGGGACGGCGGCGGCCGCGCTCGTGTACGTGTTCGCGTGGCGCGGGGGCCTGCACGCCACCCGCTTCGTGCTCATCGGCATCGGCTTCGCCATCGCCCTGCGCTCGGTGACCACGCTGTTCCTGACCAAGGGCGACTACCTGGTCGCCCAGCAGGCGCAGATCTGGATGACCGGTTCGCTGAACGGGCGCGGCTGGACGGAGGCGGGCCCGATCGGCTGGACGCTGCTGATCCTGCTGCCCGCCGTGCTGTGGGCGGCCCGCGCGCAGCGCACCGTCACGATGGACGACGACACCGCGACCGCGCTGGGCGTACGCCTGGGGCGCGTACGGCTCGGACTCGTCGCGCTCGGCGTGGTCCTGGCCTCCGTGGCGACGGGCACGGCGGGCCCGGTGGACTTCGTGGCGCTGCTCGCCCCGCAGATCGCCCGCCGGATGACCCGGACCGCGCAGATCCCGCTGCTGTCCTCGGCGCTGCTGGGCGCGGTGATCGTCGTCCTGGGCGACCTGCTCGCCCGCAGGCTGTTCTCGCCCACCGAACTGCCGGTGGGCGTCCTCACGGCGGCGGTCGGCGCCCCGTACCTGATCTGGCTGATCATCCGCGGTCACCGCGGCCGCAGTGGAGGCACCGCATGAGTCCGACGACCGACGCAGCGCAGCAGACGGGCGGCAGGCTGGCCGCCCGCGCACTGACCCTCGCCTATGAGGACCGCACCGTCGTCCACGAGCTGGACCTCGCCGTGCCCGACGGGCAGGTCACCGTCATCGTCGGCCCGAACGCCTGCGGCAAGTCCACCACCCTGCGGGCGCTCGGCCGGCTGCTGAAGCCGCGCGGCGGGGCGGTCCTGCTGGACGGGACGGAGCTGGCGCGGATACCGACGAAGAGGATCGCCCAGTCCATCGGGCTGCTCCCGCAGACCCCGGTGGCGCCCGAGGCGATCACCGTCTCCGACCTGGTGGCCCGGGGCCGCCAGCCGCACCAGAGCTGGTGGCAGCAGTGGTCGGACGAGGACGAGCGGGCGGTGACCGACGCCATGTCCCGTACGGACGTCTCGGCGCTCGCCGACCGGTCGGTGGACGAGCTGTCCGGCGGCCAGCGCCAGCGGGTGTGGATCGCGATGGCGCTCGCGCAGGACACGGACCTGCTGCTGCTCGACGAGCCGACGACGTACCTCGACATCGCGCACCAGGTGGAAGTCCTGGACCTGGTACGCCAGTTGGCGTCCCCTGCCGCCGACGGCACCCGGGGCCGTACCGTCGTCACCGTGCTGCACGACCTCAACCAGGCCGCCCGGTACGCGGATCATCTGGTCGCCATGAAGGCGGGCCGGATCGTCGCGGAGGGGCGTCCCGGGGACGTCGTCACCGCCGAGCTCGTCCGTGAGGTCTTCGGCCTGGAGGCGGTGATCGTGCCCGACCCGGTGACGGGTTCGCCGCTCGTCGTCCCGGGCGCCCCCTGGACCCCCGCGTCCACGGCTGCATCCGCGTCCACATCCGCACCGGAATCGGAGTCTGCTTCCGCTTCGGCGTCCGAATCCGCGTCCGCCCCGACTCCTGGAAAGGCCCTCTGACCCATGACCCTGCGCAGCTCCCGCCCCCGTGCCCTCGCCGCCGCGTCCCTGACGGCAGCCGCCGCGCTGACCCTGGCCGCGTGCGGTTCGTCCTCCGATTCCGGTTCAGGTTCCGGTTCTGATTCCGGTTCTGGTGGCTCCGCCTCCACTCGTACGGTCAAGACGGCGATGGGGGACGTGAAGGTCAAGGAGACCCCGGAGCGGGTCGTCGTCCTGGACACCGCCGAGCTCGACTCGGTCCTCACCCTCGGCGTGAAGCCGGTCGGCGCGACCCACTCGGACGTGAAGTCGGGCTTCCTGAACTACCTCCCGAAGGACCAGGTCGCGGGCATCGCGGACGTCGGCCAGATGATGACTCCGAACCTGGAGGCCATCGCCGGTCTGAAGCCCGACCTGATCCTCACCAGCAAGATCCGGCACGGCGACAAGTACGCCGAGCTGTCCAAGATCGCGCCGACCGTGATGACGGAGAACACCGGCTACCCCTGGAAGGAGAACTTCCAGGTCCACGCGGAGGCCCTCGACAAGACGGCCGAGGCGAAGACGGTCACCGACAACTACGCCAAGCACGTGGCCGGTGTGACGAAGGCGCTCGGCGGCAAGGAGAAGGCGGCCGCGACCGAGGTCAACATGGTCCGGTTCGTCGAGGGCGCGGACATCCGCATCTACGGCAAGAAGAACTACATCGCCACGATCCTCGCCGACGTGGGCCTCGGCCGACCCGCCATCACGGGCAAGGCGGCGGACGGCTTCTCCTACGACGTCAGCCCCGAGAAGATCGACCTCGCGGACGCGGACGCGGTCTTCCACTCGACGTACGGCGACGCGAAGAAGTCCAAGGAGACGCAGACCACCGGCAGCGGCCTGTGGAAGAACATGGACGCCGTGAAGAACGGCAAGGTCTTCGCGGTCGACGACCAGCTGTGGATCCAGGGCATCGGCTACACGGCGGCCGACAAGATCCTCGAAGAGCTGAAGGCGAACCTGACGAAGTGACCGGCCGGACGCAGCGGCAGGCGGCACGCTCCCTGGACGCGATGGAATGGGAGCTCGGTCTGCACGACTGGGCCGCCCTCCCCTGCCGCAGCTGCTGGAACGCGGCGCACGTCCCCGACGAGCTGCGACGGCTGGCCCTTGCCCAGACGACCGACGCGGCGAAGCCGACCGGTATCGAGTACCACGTGTTCCAGGAGACCTGGGCGACGTGGACCGCGGTCCCGGTGGCACGCGTCCTGATGGCCGGTCTGACGAGGCGGACCCTGTCACCCGCGGCCCGGCACGCCTTCCTTGACCTGCTCTGGTCGTTCGTCGTCGCCGACGACGAAGAGATCACGGAGGCCTGCAAGGACGTCGTGCGCACCGGCCTCGGGACCTTGTACGAAGAGGTGTTCTCGGGGCGGGCGATCGGCACCGCCATGTTCGCCTACTGGCTGCTGGACGACGTCGACGAGCCCGCCCGGGTCGAACGGCTCCTGAGGGACGCCCGCCGTCTCCTGCCGGAGAACCTCCACCCCGACCCTCCTGACGCGGCCCAGTCAGGACCTCACCCCGTACGCCTCCGCGCCCGCCACACCAGGTAGAGCGCGGAGGCGACGGCGGCGACGCGGACGACGACCGGCCAGGCGTCGAGCAGGACGTCGCGCATCGCGCCTTCGCGGATGGGCTCGCCCCAGCGCCCGTCCAGCCGCCCCCACACCCATACGAGCGCCCCGGCCGCCACCACGCCCGGCAGGCCGAGCGCCGCCCACTTCGCCTCCGTACGGGAGAGGGTGCGCGAGCTGTACGCGATGAGCCAGCCGCCCGCCAGCGGCAGCCAGGAGCCGGTGACGACTCCGGCGAGGAGCAGGAGGGCGGCCAGGAGCAGCAGGGGGTGGGCGAAGCCGCGGCGGGGGGCCGGGGCGGCGGCCGCGGGCTCGACCACGGCGGGGGCGGGGGCCTTGCGGCGGCGGAGCTTGAGGAGGCGTGGGGCGCGGCGGCGCTGGGCGGTCCCAACGGCCCCTTCACCACCGCCGTCTTCGCCATCGCCGTCCTCGGCGGTGTCGTCCTCGGCGGTGCCGTCCGTGATGCCGGGCTCGTCGTCCTCCGCGTCCTTCTCCGGGGAGTCGGGCTTCGGCGGCCTCCCGAGGAGCTCCGGTGCCTCGATGCCGCCGAAGAACCCGGGGATGGCGGTCCCCTGGTCGAAGGGGCCCGGCTCCAGGCGCCACCAGTCGGACTCCCCGGTGCCCTGCTGGCCCTCGCCGAGCATGTGCGGGGCGGAGGGGTCGGGCCAGTCGCGGGCGGGGACGTCCTCGGGGGCCGTCGCGTCGTCGGTGTCCGTGCGGGGCCGGGGCCGGGCCCCTGAACCGGCATCCGCACCGCCGTCCGCCCCGCTCCCGCCACCCCGCCGCGACGCGCCCCGCCCGGAACCGGCTTTCGGGGCGGGTCCAGGGGCTGAACCGGAGGCTGAGGGAGGGGCTGGGTCAGGGGCTGAGACGGGTTTCGCGCCCGGGGCGGGGCCCGCGTCCTTCGGGCCCTTGCGGAGCAGACCGCTCCGGGGCCGGGGGACCGCGCCGCGCCCCTTCTCCCGCCGAGGAGCGCCCGCCCCGCCGCCCGGCCGCGCCGACGGCGGCGGGACCGTCCCGTCGCCCGACTCCGCCGCAGCGGCGACCAGCGCGTCCGGGCTGCCGAGCCTGCTGATGATGCGCCGGACCGCCGCCGGGGAGTCCGCGCCCCCCGCGCCGCGCTGCCGGTCGATCTCTCCTCGGAGCGTCGAAACGAGTCGCATCCGGGCGCCCGACGACAGCTGTTGTTGCTGGGCCAGGTCCCCGACCCGGCTCAGGTAGTCGTAGACGAGCTGGTCGCTCTCGATCCCCACGCGGTGCATCCCCTCTACCGGCCCTGCCCCGACGGTAGCGTTCCAGCGGCTACCGTGGGACGGATGGGGACGACCACACCACCGCGCACGCTCGCCGAAGCCCTGCGCGCCCGGGGCGACGAATCGCTGGCGGGGCTGCTGCGTGCCCGCCCCGACCTCCTCAATCCGGTGCCGAACGACATCACCCAGCTCGCCACGAGGGCCGGCACCCGGGCCTCGGTGGTGCGCGCGCTGGAACACCTGGACCGGTTCGCGCTCCAGACCGCCGAGGCGCTGGCGGTGGCCCCGGACCCGGCTCCGTACACCACGCTGCTCTCGCTCCTCACCGGCGACGGTCTCGACGACGGCGAGCAGCACGACGACGCGGGAGCGGCGATCACCGCCGCGCTGCCGGGCGCGCTGGCGACCCTGCGCGAACAGGCCCTGGTCTGGGGCGAGGACGACCGGCTGCGGCTGGTGCGTACGGCCCGCGAGCTGCTCGCCCCGTCCCCGCAGCACCCCTCCCCCACCGGCCTCGGCCCGACGGTCTCCGAGGCGACGGCCGGGATGTCACCGGGCCGCCTCCAGGAGATCCTGGCGGCGACCGGCCTCCCGGCCACGCACGACCCGGTCTCGGCGGTGGCGGCGCTGTCCTCCCTGTTCACGGACCGGACGAGGATGGCGGAGCTGCTGGACACGGCCCCGGTGGAGGCGCTTTCGGTGCTGGACCGGCTGGTGTGGGGCCCGCCGTACGGGGAGGTCACCCCGAACCCGACCCCGCCGGTGAAGTGGCTGCGCGACCGGGGCCTGCTGCTGCCGGTGTCGACGCGCACGGTGGTCCTGCCGCGCGAGGCGGCGCTGCACCTGCGCGCCGGACGTGCCCACCGCGTACCGGAACCGGCCCCACCGGCCGTCGCGGCGTCCGCCGAGCGCGATCCACAGGCTGTGGACAGGGCGGCGGCCGGTCAGGCGTTCACGGCGCTGTCCACGGTCGAGGAGTTGCTGAGCCTCTGGAACGGCGGCGGCCCGCCGACCCTGCGCGCGGGCGGCCTGAGCGTACGGGAGCTGAAGCGGGCGGCCACGGCGCTGGACGTACCGGAGCAGATCGCCGCCTTCTGGATCGAACTGGCCTACGCCGCGGGCCTGCTGGCCTCCGACGGGGAGACGGACGAGCGGTACGCGCCGACGCCCGCGTACGACGAGTGGCTCGACCTGTCCGCCCAGGACCGCTGGACGCACCTCGCCACCGCCTGGCTCCCGGCCACCCGGGTCCCCGGCCTGGTGGGCGGCCAGGACGCGAAGGGCCGGGCCCTGTCCGCACTCGGCCCGGACCTCGACCGCTCGGCGGCCCCCGACGTACGCCGCCGGGTCCTGGCCCTGTTCGCCGAACTCCCCCCGGGCACCGCGCCGGACCCGGAGACGCTGCTGCAACGGCTGCGCTGGGAACGCCCGTTGCGCGGCGGCCCGACCGCCGCCTCCGGCGCGACGCCCCCCGGGGAGGGGGGCGACCTCCGCTCCCGCCTGGCGCTCTGGACGCTCAACGAGGCGGAGTTGCTGGGCATCACGGGCCGGGGCGCGCTGTCCGTACAGGCCCGCGCACTGCTGGCGGAGGGCCCGGACGCTTCCGCCGCGCTCCTGGCCCCTCTCCTCCCCGAGCCCCTGGACCACGTCCTGCTCCAGGCGGACCTGACGGCGGTGGCGCCGGGCCCGCTGGAGCGCCCGCTGGCGCAGACGCTGTCGGTCCTGGCGGACGTCGAGTCGAAGGGCGGTGCGACGGTCTACCGCTTCACGCCCGGCTCGGTGCGCCGCGCGTTGGACGCCGGGCAGGCGGCCGCCGACCTGCACGCGTTCCTGGCCGCGCACAGCCGTACGCCTGTGCCGCAGCCGCTGAGCTACCTGATCGACGACGTGGCCCGCCGCCACGGCCACCTGCGGATCGGGGCGGCGTCCGCGTACGTACGCTGCGACGACGAGGCGGTCCTCAACGAGATCCTGGCCGACCGCCGCTCCACGGGCCTGCGCCTCCGCCGCCTCGCCCCCACGGTCCTGGCCTCCCAGGCCGACCCCGGCTCCCTCCTCGAAGCACTGCGCGACATGGGCTACGCCCCCGCCGCCGAATCCGCCGAGGGCGATGTCCTGATCACCCGCGCAGGCGCCCACCGCACCCCGCCCCGCACCCCTCCGGCCCCGGTTCCCGAAGGCCCCCCGTCCCCGGACGCCACGCTGCTGGGGGCCGCGGTACGGGCGATCCGCGCGGGCGACACGGCCGCCACGGTCGCCCGCAAGGAACCCGCCGAGGGCCCTGCGGGATCTCCCGCCTCCGGCGCCCTCCCCCGCACCACCCCCGCCGAGACCCTGGCCACGGTCCAGGCCGCCGCGATGACGGGCTCCGCGGTCTGGATCGGCTACGTCAACGCGGACGGCGCGGCCAGCCAGCGCGTGATCGCCCCGGTCCGCGTGGAGGGCGGCTTCGTCACGGCCTACGACCACACGGCCGACGAGGTCCGGACCTACCCGCTGCACCGGATCACGGGGGTGGCGGAGCTGGCGGAGGACGGGCAGCCCTGAGGGCTGTCCCATAGCACCTGGCGGGCGCGTGCCGACTCCGCGTGCTGACGATGGGCGGGGCACACGGAAAGGGCGCCCGGGGCCGTTGCGTGACCAACGCCCCGGACGCCCTGCCGACCGGCCCCTGAAGGCCAAGCCGGGCGACTCGCGATGCTCAGCCGGTCAGACCGGCGGGTTGGAGTAGGCCTTGCGCCAGAACGCGGCCTTGGTCCCCGGTCCGGCGATGCCGTCGATGGCACCCTTGTAGCCTTCGAACTTCTTCAGGTTGGCCTGGAGCGACGAGATCGTCTTGGGTCCCACGATCCCGTCGATGGCGCCCTTGTAGGGACGGGGCTGGCCGGGCCACTTGGCCAGCCAACGCTGAATCGCCTTCCAGCTGTTGGTCCCGAGCACCCCGTCGATCGCGCCCTTGTAGCCGTACATGGTGAGAATCCACCGCTGGATCCGCTTGGCACCCTGCTTGTCGAGGCCGAGGTTGACCACGGCCGCGTTCGCCGGCCCTGCGAGACCGACCACCGCCACGCCGGATGCCGCCACCGCCAGCAGCCCGCCTCGGATCAGCCCGCGACGCGAGACGCCGTTCCGCCTGCTCTGCTCCACGTTCTTCCCTCCGTTGGCCGGGGATCTTCTCCCGACTTGGCGCACAGGTTACCCGGACCGGCGTCGGCCGATCCGGGTTCCGGCCTCGCACCCGTCTGCGATGCTGCGGACATGCCCTTCGCCGTCCGCGCCCCCGAGCCCGTGTCGCCCGACCCGCCCGCCGCGCCGATGCGGCCGCTCCTCACGCAGTCCTGGCTGGACCTGGCGTTTCTTCACTGGGCGGTCGAACCGGCTGACGTGGCACCGCTGTTGCCGTCGGGGACCGTGCCGGACACGTTCGACGGGACGACGACGTACGTGGGCCTGGTGGCGTTCCGGATGCACCGGGTGAGCGGGCTCGGGCTGCCGGGGATTCCGTACCTGGGCACGTTCCCGGAGACCAACGTCCGGCTGTACTCCGTGGACGGGCGCGGGCGGCGCGCGGTGGTCTTCCGGTCCCTCGACGCCTCGCGGCTGATCCCGGTCCTCGTGGCGCGGGCCGCCTTCCGGTTGCCGTACGTGTGGTCCCGGATGGACGTCGAACGCTCCGGCGACACCCTCACGTACACGAGCAGCCGACGCTGGCCCGGCCCCCGCGGGGCGCGGAGCAGGATCGTGGTGCGGGCGGGGGAGCCGATCGGGGAACCCTCGCCGCTTGAGCACTTCCTGACCGCCCGTTGGGCCCTGCACAGTTCGTTCTTCGGGCGGACCGTACATCTGCCCAACGTCCATCCCCGGTGGCCCCTGCACCGGGCGGAGCTCGTGGAGTGCGACGAGGACCTGGTGGCGGCCGGAGGGCTGCCCGCGCCGGCCGGGAATCCGGTGAGCGTGCTGTACTCCCCCGGCGTTCCCGTGCGCTTCGGCCGCCAGGCGCGCCCCGGGCCCGAACGGCCCTGAGGGGGCGCCGGCACCGGGGCTGCCGCGATGAGCGCTGTTCTTCTTCCCACAGCGCCGCCTCGCCGCTCTCAGCGGCCCTCAGCAGCCCTCAGCGGCTCTGCCACGAACGTTCCAGCAGCCGCTTCACCCGTCGGAGGTCCCCGCGCTCGCTACGCGCGATCACCGCGGCGATCACCGGACGCAGCAGGCGATCGCTCCCGCCCAGGGTCACCCGTTTAACGATGTCCACCCGGCAGGACTCCTCGCCCGTCGCGGTCACCGAGCGGCTGCCGTCGGCCGTCGCGCCCTCGACGACGCGCCAGGTGAAGGAGCGGCCCTCGCGGACGTCCGAGACCTCGACCACGCTCTCCACGACCCTGCCCAGCACCCGCAGGGTCTCCGCCACCCGGGCGCCGTCCCGCACCGGGCCCGGCGGGGTCTGGGTCATCCTCTCCAGGCCGGAGCGCCAGTCCAGGTCGTTGGCGTAGACGCGGAGGAAATCCCACACGAACTCCGCGGGGGCCTGCACAACGGCCGAGGAGCGCACAGCTATGGGCTTCATCAGAACGCCTTTCCGAGCACCTGCGCGATTTGATTAACCAGTTGACCATATACCGGTTAGCGGTTGCGATACCATCGCCGTATGGCCGAAAGCTCCGAGACGCCCCCCGACTTCGCCGACATCGCCGTCGCCCACTGGCAGCGCGAGCGGCCGGATCTCGACTTCACCGCCATGGGCACGCTGGCGCGCTTCGCCCGTCTCCACATCGCGGGCAGCCGCCGCGTGGAGGCCGTCTTCGCCGCCCACGGTCTGGATCGCGGGGAGTTCGACGTCCTGGCCAGCCTCCGCCGCACGGGGGCCCCGCACGAGATGCCGCCCTCGCGGCTCGCGGAGATCCTCCTCATCACGCGCGCCGGGATGACCAAGCGCGTCGATCGCCTGGAGGCGCGCGGTCTCGTCGCCCGGCGGGCCGACCCGGAGGACCGCCGCAGCCTCCGGATCGGCCTCACGCCCGAGGGGTTCGCCCTCGTCGACGCCGCCGTCACCGAGCACGCCGCGAACGAGAACCGCCTGCTCGGGCTGCTCACCGAGGACGAGGCGCACACCTTCGACGCGGTCCTGCGCAAGCTGCTGGCCGCCTTCGACGCGTCCGGGCCCGGGTCCGACCCCGCATCCGATCCCACGTCCGATCCAGAGTCCGATCAGCGGTCCGATCACCGGCCCGATCACCGGTCCAAGCCGAAATCGGCGTGATCGGCCCGATCAGCCCGGGCCCAGGTAGAATCGTCTGTTCGCGTGAACGTCTGACGTAGTCGGCAGCGCGCATCCCGGCGCACCGGCCGAGGCGCCCTGAAGGCGTCGGGCACGGGGCGGAGCCCGAGCCATGGCGGGTGTGCTGTCCGTCACGGGACGATCCAACTTCCGGAGGTATGTGTTGTCCTGCCTGATCGTCCAGAGCGACAAGACTCTGCTCCTTGAGGTCGACCACGACCTGGCGGACGCCTGCCGTCGTGCCATCGCACCGTTCGCGGAGCTGGAGCGTGCGCCCGAGCACATCCATACGTACCGCGTCACCCCGCTCGGGCTGTGGAACGCCCGGGCCGCCGGGCACGACGCCGAGCAGGTCGTCGACGCGCTCGTCGAGTACTCCCGCTACCCCGTGCCGCACGCGCTCCTGGTCGACATCGCCGAGACGATGGCGCGGTACGGGCGGCTCACCCTGTCCAAGCACCCCGTGCACGGGCTCGTGCTCACCAGCACCGACCGGCCCGTGCTGGAGGAGATCCTCCGGTCGAAGAAGGTCCAGCCGCTGGTCGGGGCCCGGATCGACCCGGACACCGTGGCCGTGCACCCCTCCGAGCGCGGGCAGATCAAGCAGACCCTGCTCAAGCTGGGGTGGCCCGCCGAAGACCTCGCGGGGTACGTCGACGGCGAGGCCCATCCGATCGAGCTGGCCGAGGACGGCTGGGCGCTGCGGCCGTACCAGAAGCAGGCCGTCGAAGGGTTCTGGCACGGCGGGTCGGGGGTGGTGGTGCTCCCCTGCGGGGCGGGCAAGACACTCGTCGGGGCCGGTGCCATGGCCGAGGCCAAGGCCACCACCCTCATCCTCGTCACCAACACCGTCTCCGCCCGGCAGTGGAAGCACGAGCTGGTGAAGCGGACCTCACTCACCGAGGACGAGATCGGCGAGTACAGCGGTACGAAGAAGGAGATCCGGCCGGTCACCATCGCCACCTACCAGGTGCTGACCACCCGGCGTAAGGGCGTCTACCCGCATCTGGAGCTCTTCGACTCCCGCGACTGGGGCCTGGTCGTCTACGACGAGGTCCACCTGCTGCCCGCCCCCGTCTTCAAGTTCACCGCCGACCTCCAGGCCCGGCGGCGGCTCGGGCTCACCGCGACGCTCGTGCGTGAGGACGGGCGGGAGTCGGATGTGTTCTCGCTCATCGGGCCCAAGAGGTTCGACGCCCCGTGGAAGGAGATCGAGGCGCAGGGCTACATCGCGCCCGCCGACTGCGTCGAGGTACGGGTCAACCTCACCGACTCCGAGCGGCTCGCCTACGCCACCGCCGAGACGGAGGAGAAGTACCGGTTCTGCGCCACCACCGCCACCAAGCGGAAGGTGACCGAGGCCCTCGTGCGCAAGCACCAGGGTGAGCAGACCCTCGTCATCGGCCAGTACATCGACCAGCTCGACGAGCTCGGCGAGCACCTGGACGCCCCCGTCATCAAGGGCGAGACCAGCAACGCCCAGCGAGAGAAGCTCTTCGACGCGTTCCGCCAGGGCGAGATCAGCGTCCTCGTCGTCTCCAAGGTCGCCAACTTCTCCATCGACCTGCCCGAGGCCACCGTCGCCATCCAGGTCTCCGGGACCTTCGGGTCGCGCCAGGAGGAGGCGCAGCGGCTGGGGCGCGTCCTGCGGCCCAAGGCCGACGGGCACGAGGCCCGGTTCTACTCGGTCGTCGCCCGCGACACCATCGACCAGGACTTCGCGGCACACCGCCAGCGGTTCCTCGCCGAGCAGGGGTACGCGTACCGCATCGTCGACGCGGACGAGCTGCTCGCCGGGAGCTGAGGAAGCCGAAGACCGGGGAAGCGGAAGCGATGCGGCGGGCTCCTCAGCGGGCCCGCCGCACTCCCGCCTCCTCCGCGTACTCCCCCAGGACGACCACGCCGAACGCCGTCGTCACGAACACCTTCACGGCGCGCAGCGCGTCTCCGACGCGGTGGGGACGGTGGTGACCGGTGACCGCGGTCGCGCCGTGCGCGGGGCCGGTCCTTCGTGGGTTCAGGGTGGCTGTGCTCATGCATCCATGGTGCTCCCGTCACCCGTTCGGACGCGTCGGTCCGCAGACCGAACCCGTACGCCCGGCTCGTAGCCCTCCGGTACCGCTCGGTCCGCCCGCATCCCCTACGGGGACCCCCTACCCGCGGTCCCGCGGTCCCGGTCCCGGGCGGAGCCCGTATTCCGTTTCGCCCGGGACCGGACCTGTGGCTACAATCGCCGGTCTGCCCGCCTCCCGTGCCGGTCCAACGGCCCCGGGAGCGCCGCCGACCGGACGGAAACCGGCCGACACCCACGCGATCGGACCTTCCGAGCGAACCGCCCCGTTCCGGCCCCGGCCGGTCCCCGCGCGGTCCGCCGTCCTGCGTCGAAGCGCCGTCGAAGAGCCCTTGAAGAGCCGGAGGCAACATCGTGCCCGCGCACGTAGCAGAAGCAGCAGACAGCGATTCCACGCCCGCCCCCCTCGCGTACGAGCGCGCCCACCTCGCCGCGTCCCGGGCCGCCCTGCGGGGGATGCGCGAGGACGTCCAGGCCCTCGACATCGCCGATGTCACCGCGAACTGGGTCAACGCCGAAGTGCTCCAGTCCCAGATCGACGACCGCATCAGGGCGCTCGCCGACCTCTCGCACACCCCGCTGTTCTTCGGCCGCCTCGACTATCTGCACGCCGTGGGCGGCGAGCTGGCCGAGGGTGCGGAGGGCGAGCGGTTCTACATCGGGCGCCGGCATGTCCACGATGCCGCCGGGGACCCGATGGTCATCGACTGGCGTGCACCGGTCTCCCAGCCGTACTACCAGGCGTCCCGGAAGAACCCCCAGGACGTGGGGCTGCGCCGCCGCTTCGGTTACACCGGCGGCGAGCTGACCGCGTACGAGGACGAGCACCTCACCGATCCGGCCGAGGCCGAGCACACCAGCAAGCTCCTCCAGGCGGAGATCGAGCGGCCCCGCGTCGGGCCGATGCGCGACATCGTCGCCACCATCCAGCCCGAACAGGACGAGATCGTACGGAGCGGGCTCGGCGGGACCGTCTGTGTGCAGGGCGGGCCCGGTACCGGGAAGACCGCCGTCGGCCTGCACCGCGTGGCGTACCTGCTGTACGCGCACCGCGAGCGGCTCGCCCGCACCGGGACCCTGGTCGTCGGGCCGAACCGTTCCTTCCTGCACTACATCGAGCAGGTCCTGCCCGCCCTCGGCGAGCTGGAGGTCAGGCAGGCCACCGTCGACGACCTGGTGACGGCGGGCGTGGAGGTGCGCGGCACGGACGACGCGGCCGCCGCCGTCGTCAAGGGCGACGCCCGCATGGCCGAGGTGCTGCGGCGGGCCATCCGCTCGCACGTGAGCGCCCCCACCGAGCCCGTCGTCGTGGTGCGCGGGTCCCGGCGCTGGCGGGTGCCCGTGTACGAGGTCCAGGAGATGGTCGACGAGCTGCTGGCCCGGGACATGCGGTACGGGGCCGCGCACGAGGCGCTGCCGCAGCGGATCGCGCACGCCGTCCTCGTCCGGATGGAGGAGGCCGGTGAGGCCCCCGACGACCGGGTGCAGAACGCGGTCGCCCGGAACCCGGCGGTCAAGGCGGCCGTCAAGGCGGTCTGGCCCGCCGTCGACCCGGCCAAGGTCGTGCTGCGGCTGCTCTCGGACGCCGAGTTCCTGGCCGCGCACGCCGAGGGGCTGCTCAGCGAGGACGAGCAGAAGGTCATCCTGTGGGCGAAGCCCGCGAGGAGTGTGAAGTCCGCCAGGTGGTCGGCGGCCGACGCCGTGCTGATCGACGAGGCCGGGGATCTGGTCTCCCGTACGCACTCGCTCGGCCATGTCGTGCTCGACGAGGCGCAGGACCTGTCCCCCATGCAGTACCGGGCGGTGGGCCGGCGGTGCTCGACCGGTTCGGCCACCGTGCTCGGCGACCTCGCGCAGGGGACGACCCCGTGGTCCACGGAGAGCTGGGGCGAGGCGCTGTTCCACCTGGGCAAGGCGGATGCGGTGGTCGAGGAGCTGACGGCCGGTTTCCGCGTGCCGCGCGAGGTCATCGCGTACGCCTCCCGGCTGCTGCCAACGATCTCGCCGGGGCTGGCGGCGGTGGAGTCGGTGCGGGAGTCACCCGGGTCGCTGGTCGTCCGGGAGGTGGCGGGCGGTGCGGATGAGGTGGCCGCCGCTGTCGTCGCCGCCTGCGAGGAGTCGTTGCGCCACGAGGGGTCCATCGGGCTCATCGCCGCCGACGCCCGGATTCCGGTCCTGGGCGCGGCCCTGACGGCGGCGGGCCACGCGTACCTGTCCCCGGGCGAGGAGACCACCGCCGCCTCCCGGCTGACGCTGGTGCCCGCGTCGCTCGCCAAGGGCCTGGAGTACGACTACGTGGTGCTCGACGAACCGGCCGCCGTGGTCGGCGGCGAGCCGGACGAGCGGACCGGGCTGCGGCGGCTGTACGTGGCCCTGACCCGTGCGGTCTCCGGGCTCACGGTGCTCCACGCGGCGCCGCTGCCGGAGGCGTTGGCGTAAAACCGCCGGTGGGGGCAGGGTCTTCCCCGCCCCCCGCCGGCCTCACGCGTCCAGCGCCTCGCGCCACTCCCGTACGGCCGCCGTGTCCACCGGGGCCGACCAGCCCGCGGGCCTCGCCGCCCCGCCGATGTGGAAGGCGCCGATACCCGCCGCCCGCAGCCGGGAGACGTGGTGCAGGTGGAGGCCGCCGCCGACCAGGATCTGCGCCTCGTAACCCGGCTCCCGGCTACGGGCCGCCTCGGCCACGAGCGTCGGGATACCGGCGTCCACTCCGGCCGGCGAACCCGCCGTGAGGTACGTGTCGAGGCCGGGCAGGTCCGCGAGCTGCTTGCGGAGGGTGTCGCGGTCGGCGGCCCGGTCGATCGCGCGGTGGAACGTCCACCGGCAGCCGTCCAGCTCGGCGACGATCCGCTCGACGGCGACGAGGTCGGGGTGGCCGTCCTCGTCGAGGAAGCCGAACACGAACTCGTCCGCACCCGCCGCGCGCATCTCGCGGGCCTTGCCGACCAGCACGTCGATGTCACCGGCGGCGAAGCCGTCCGCCAGCCTGAGCATCACGCGCAGCGGGATGTCCACGGCGGACCGGATCGCCTCGAAGGTCTCCCGGGACGGCGTCAGACCGTCCGCGGCCATGTCGGTGACCAGTTCGAGGCGGTCTGCACCACCGGCCTGAGCGGCGACCGCGTCCTCCGCGTCGAGAGCGATCACCTCCAGGACTGCACGGTTGCTCATGGGTCCCCATTCCTCCGATACACAGCTACAGAGCTACTCAGCTATAGGTCTAGTCCAATGACCAGACTACGGGTCGGCCACCGCGCGGCACAGCCCTCCATCTGAACGCATGATCGCGCTTTGGCGCGAACTCGCCCCCGCAGGCGAGTGACGTGCCGCGTGCACATGTCACCGCAGATCGGGCACCCCACCCCGCGACCGCGGCCGCGATCACACCTTGCGATTCATAGGGGAGGGGGGTATACATGAAGTGAGAAGGAGATACCCCCTAGGGGTATCAAGTCGGCAGCAGGGAGGACCCCGTGTCCGCGCACTCCGCCACCACCGCCACCACCGCTCCCGGGACCGCCACCGGGACCGACGCGGTCGAGCTCGCGATCGGCGGGATGACCTGCGCCTCGTGCGCGGCCCGTATCGAGAAGAAGCTGAACCGGATGGACGGTGTCGAGGCCACCGTCAACTACGCCACCGAGAAGGCCAAGGTCGCCTACCGGGGCGCCGATGTGTCCGTGCAGGACCTGATCTCGACGGTCGAGGCCACCGGCTACACCGCCAGGGAACCCGCCCCGCCCGCCGCCACGCCACCGGCGACCGGAGGGCCGGAGGGCGGCGGGGAGGAGGCGGCGGAGGACGACGGCCTCACCCCGCTGCGCCAGCGCCTGATCACCGCCGTCGTCCTCGCGGTCCCGGTGATCGCGATGGCGATGGTCCCGGCGCTCCAGTTCGACTACTGGCAGTGGCTGAGTCTCACCCTGACCGCCCCCGTCATCGTCTACGCCGCCTGGCCCTTCCACCGGGCCGCCTGGACCAATGCCAAGCACGGCGCGGCGACCATGGACACCCTGGTCTCGGTCGGTACGTCGGCGGCGTTCCTGTGGTCGTTGTGGGCGCTGTTCTTCGGCACGGCGGGCATGGTCGGGATGACCCACCCCTTCGAGCTGACGATCGCCCGATCCGACGGCGCGGGGAACATCTATCTGGAGGCCGCCGCCGGGGTGACCGCCTTCATCCTCGCCGGGCGCTACTTCGAGGCCCGCTCGAAGCGGAAGGCCGGGGCGGCGCTGCGGGCGCTGCTGGAGCTGGGGGCGAAGGAGGTCACCGTCCTGCGCGACGGCGCCGAAGTGACCGTACCGACAGGTGAGTTGCAGGTCGGGGACCGCTTCCTGGTCCGCCCCGGGGAGAAGATCGCCACCGACGGGACCGTCGTCGAGGGCTCCTCGGCGGTGGACGCGTCGATGCTGACGGGCGAGTCGGTGCCCGTGGAGGCCGGCGTCGGCGACACCGTCACCGGTGCGACGCTGAACGCGGGCGGGCGGCTCGTCGTCGAGGCCACCCGCGTCGGGGCCGACACCCAGCTCGCCCGCATGGCGAAACTGGT
>NZ_JBVIPK010000022.1:30028-50723 GCF_055577965.1 Streptomyces sp. NPDC033165 | reverse complement strand
CCCACCCCCCCCCCCCCCCCCCCCCCCCCCCCCCCCCCCCCCCCCCCCCCCCCCCCCCCCCCCCCCCCCCCCCCCCCCCCCCCCCCCCCCCCCCCACCGGCAGCAGTGCGACGACGCCGGTGCGCGGGGTGCATGGCGTCAGCGGCGGGGCACCGCCGGCGTCCGGACCGCATGGGGCCGGTACGACAGCCCGTGGCCCGCCGGGTACAGCACCCGCGTCGGGTCGTCCGCTCGCTGTACCGGAACCGGCAGTCCGCCCCGCGGGTCGGCGTGGCCCGCGATCACCCGGGCGGCGGCGCGCAGTTCGACGTCCGTCCAGGAGTACGCGGCGAGGGCGGCCGCGATCCCGGTCCCGGTGAGATGGGCGATGTCGTAGGGGTTGCGGATCGCGATGGTGATCACCGGGACGCCGGTCGCCACGAGGGCGGTGACGAGGGTGCGCTGCGAGTTGCCCGCCGTGATGTTGTACGTCGCCACGATCACCGCGTCCTTGCCCTGCGCGGCGGCCACGGCTTCGGCGGTCTTCGCCTGGTCCGGGGCCGTTCCGGTGGACAACGCCCGTGCGGCGAATCCCAGTTCGCCGAACGCGTGGGCCAGGGTGCTGGTCGGCGGGCCCGTCGTCCCTGAGGGGGAGGCGGGATCGGCACCCACCACCAGGAGGTCGCGGTGGGAGCGGCGGGAGAGCGGAAGCAGGGAGCCGGGGTCCTCCAGCAGGGTCGTCGTGCGCTCGGCGATCCGGTCGGCGGCGGCCAGGTGGGCACGGATGCCGACGGTACGGTCCACGCCCCGGCGGCTGACGAACGGATCGCGGAACAGGCCCAGTCGGCTCTTGAGCCGGAGGATGCGCAGGATCGATTCCTCGACCCGCGTCTCACTGATCTCGCCACTTCTGACCGCCTCCAGCACCGCGTTCCAGGCGACGGAGAGATTCGGCGGGTTCAGCAGCTGGTCCACGCCCGCCAGCAGGGCGAGCACCGGGACGCGGTCGTCGCCGTACTTCATGCGCACCGCCTCCATGCCGAGCGAGTCCGTGACGACGACCCCGTCGAAGCCCAGCTCCTCGCGGAGGATGCCGGTGAGGATCGGCCGGGAGAGCGTGGCCGGGTCCTCGGCCGGGTCGAGTGCGGGGACCACGATGTGTGCGGTCATGACCGCGTCGATGCGGGCGCGGATCGCGGCGCGGAACGGCGGGGCGTCCAGCTCCTCCCACTGCGCGCGGGTGTGCTCGATGACCGGCAGTCCGGTGTGGCTGTCGGTGCTGGTGTCGCCGTGTCCGGGGAAGTGTTTGACGGTCGACGCGATCCCGGCGCCCTGATACCCCCTCACCTGGGCCGCGACCAGGCCGGCGACCGTCTCGGGTTCGGAGCCGAAGGACCGTACGCCGATGACCGGGTTGGCCGGGTCGACGTTCACGTCGGCGTCCGGGGCGTAGTTCTGGTTGATGCCGAGCGCGGCCAGCTCGGTGCCCGCGATCCAGGCGGCCCGGCGGGTGTCGGAGGGCGAGCCGCCCGCACCCAGGGCCATCGCGCCCGGCAGCAGCGTGGCGGGTTCGCCGACCCGGCAGACGATGCCGTGTTCCTGGTCGGTGGAGACGATCAGCGGGACGCGGTGCCGCTCGGCGAGGGCGGCGCGCTGGAGGCCGTTGGAGAGGTCGGCGATCTGGTGCGGGTCGCGGGTGTTGCGCGCCCAGGTGAAGTAGATGATGCCGCCGACGTGGTACGTGGAGATCAGCTCGGCGGCGTTGCGGACCCCGATCTCTTCGAGGTTCGCGTCGATGTCGGCCTGGTCCGGGTCGGTGGCGGAGTGTCCGTACACCCGCGTCACGAAGAGCTGGCCGACCTTCTCCTCCAGGCTCATCCCGGCGATGATCCGCCGCAGCCGGCGGTCGGTGTGGGTGTTCGCGGGGTGCGCTGATGCGGTGCCGGGTGCGGCGAGGACGCCGGTGGCCGCCGCCGCGGTGGCGGCCGCGGTGGCGGTGAGGAGGGTGCGTCTGGAGGTGCGGTGGGGCACGTGAGCTCCTTCCCGGAGGTGAAAGAAACTTCCAAGAAGGTACGCTTATAGGGAAAGTAACTTCCGGTCAAGGGGCCCGGCCGCAGGCGGAGCGACACGCGCGCGAACGAGTGACGGCTCGCCGCCCCGCCCACGGCGCACCCCGTCAGACGCCCGTGAGGGCGAGGACCGTGTTGTGTCCGCCGAAGCCCAGGGAGTGGCTGAGGGCGAGACGGACGCGCTGGGGCCGGGCGGCGGTGCGGACGATGTCGATGCCTGCCGTGGCGTCGTCAGGGGCCGTGAAGTTGGCCGTGGGGGGAACGGTCGCGCGGGCGATGCTCAGCACGGTCAGCGCCGCCTCGATCGCGCCCGCCGCCCCCATGGTGTGCCCCAGGACGCCCTTGGCCGAGGTGACCGAAGGGCCGTCCCCGCAGCCGTACAGCTTCCGGATCGCCGTGGCCTCCACCGCGTCGTTGAGCGCGGTGCTCGTGCCGTGGGCGTTGATGTGGTCGACCTCGCCCGGGGTGCGCCCCGCCCGGGCCAGCGCCTCCCCGGTCGCGGCCCGCAGACCCGCGCCCTCGGGGTGCGGTGCGGTGGGGTGGTGGGCGTCGCCGGTGGCCCCGTACCCGGCGAGGAGCGCCTTCGGTCGGACCGACCGGGCGGCGGCGTGGTCCGCGCGCTCCAGAATGAGCACCCCGCAGCCCTCGCCCAGCACGAAACCGTCGCGGTCCAGGTCGAACGGGCGCGAGGCGCCACCGGGGTCGCGCTCGCGCCGGGACAGTGCGCCCATCTTGGCGAACGCCGAGGCGCACAGAGGTGTGACCATGGCGTCCGTGCCGCCCGCGACGGCGATGTCGCACGCCCCCGCCCGTAGCAGCAGACAGGCCGTGATGATCGCTGTCGCGCCCGAGGCGCAGGCCGTCGAGGTCTGCAACGAGGGCCCGGTGGAGCCGAGTTCGAGGGCGAGTTGCCCGGCGGCCATGTTGGGCAGGAACGCGGGCAGCGTCATGGGGGAGAGTGCGCCGGGTCCGGAGGTGAGCAGTTTGCGGTGCTGGGTCTCCAGGGTGCCGATGCCGCCCGCCGCCGTGCCCACGACCACCGCGACCCGCCCCGGCGTCCACTCGGCCGGATCGAGCCGCGCCGAGGCGAGGGCCTCGCGGGCGGCGGTGAGCAGGAAACGGGTGGCGGGGTCGAAGCGCCAGAGCCGCCCCCGTATCCGCTCCTGCGGCGGTACCCGGCACGAGAGCCGCACCGGCGCGCCCGCGTCCGCCAGGAGGGGGTCGGTACGCGCCGTCGCCAGCCCGGCGCACACCGCTCTCCAGGTCGCTTCGGTGCCGATGCCGCCGGGTGTCACCAGGCCGACCCCGGTGACGGCGATGTCCTCGCTCACGGTGTGGCCCCGGACGCCCGGTCCGCGTCGAGCAGTTCCGCCACCGAGCGGGCCACCTCGTCGACGGTCAGTTCGGCGGCGGCCTCTGAGTCGTCGAGCGGGACGCCCCACTCCTCCTGGAGGGTGACGTAGAGCTCCACCACGGCCAGGGAGTCCAGTTCCAGGTCGCCGAGGGTGGCATCGGGGCGTATGAGATCGGCGGCGACCTCGAACTTGTCGCCGAGCAGGGTCACGAGGTGGGTGTAGACGTGCTCCATCGGGGGCTCCTCACAGGGGTCGTGGCGGTACGGAAGGGGTGGTACGAAGAGGCGTGGCCGCGTCCGGCTCCTCGGCCAGCGGACTGACACCGGGCCAGGTCAGCGCGGCGGACGCCCAGGTGAAGCCGCCGCCGAACGCGGTGAGCAGGCAGCGTTCACCGGGCGCCCGCTGAACGGCGGGGTCGGCGAGGACGAGGGGGATGGAGGCGGCGGCGGTGTTGCCGAGCTCGCGGATGTTGCCGAACCGGTACGCGGGCGCGATCCCCAGCCGGTCGCCGACGGAGTCCAGGATGCGCTGGTTGGCCTGGTGGCCGATGAACGCCCTTACGGAGTCGGCCGTCCAGCCCGCCCGCCGCAGCACGGCCTCGGAGGACTGTGTCATACGGCGCACGGCGTGCGCGTAGACGGCACGGCCCTCCATGTGGAAGAAGTGCGCGTCCGGGGCGGGCGGCGGCAGATGGCGGGGGTGACGGGCGCCGCCGCCCGGGATCGTGATCGCGGCCCGCCCGCTGCCGTCCGCGCCGAGGTCGGTGGCGACGACGGCCCCGGGCTCGTCCGGTACGCCGGACCGCAGGAGCACGGCACCGGCCCCGTCACCGAAGATCGGGGCGGTCGTCCGGTCGGACGGGTCGACGATGGCGGTGTAGGTCTCCGCCGCGATGACCAGGGGTGTGGCGCACATCCCGCCGCGTACCAGGCCGGTCGCCACGGCCAGCGCGTACAGGAACCCCGAGCAGACCGCCGACACGTCCAACGCGGCCACGGTCCCGAGCCCGAGCCGGTGGGCGACCTCCGGGGCGGTCGCCGGGCAGGGGTGGTCGGGGGTGGAGGTGGCCAGCAGGACGAGGTCCGGGCGGGCGCCCCCGGCCGAGGCGAGCGCCGCCCGGCCCGCGCCGACCGCCAGGTCGCCGGTGCTCGTACCGGGCGGGGCATGGCGGCGGCGCTCGATCCCGGTGCGGCCCCGGATCCAGTCGGCGTCGGTCAGCAGCGCGCCGCGCGCGATGACGGCCTCGTTGTCGACCACGGGCGGCGGGAGGCAGGAGCCGACACCGGAGACGACGGCGGTGGTGGTGCGCGTGGTCTGCATGCTCAGGCCTCGGACCTCAGGACGCCGCGAAGGGCGAGGACGGCTTCGGGTGGCCGGCCAGACCACCGTCCGGCACGGCCAGCCCCCCGTCGACGACCAGCGCGTGGCCGGTCACGAACGACGCGGCGGGGGAGGCGAGGAAGAGGGCAGCGCCGACCACCTCGTCCGTCGTGGCCCAACGGCCCATCGGCACATGGCTGGTGAGCCAGTCCGACAGGACGTCGGCCTCGCTGGCGAACGTGGTCATGTCCGTACGCGTCCATCCCGGGCAGAGCGCGTTGACGCGGATTCCCTGCCGGGCCCAGCCGACGGCCAGGCTGCGCGCCAGCGACAACTGGGCGGCCTTGGTGGCCGCGTACGCCTCCATCATCGGGGTGCCGACGACCCCGGCGACGGAGGACATCAGGACCAGGCTCGCCCGCGCCGACTCCAGCAGATAGGGGTGGGACGCCCGGCAGACGGCGGCCGTGGCGTTGAGGTTGACGGTGATCACCGTCTCCCAGTCCCCTTGCTCGGCGTGCTGGAGCGGCAGAAGCAGCGGGCTGCCGTCCTCGGCCGTGGGCAGGGTGCCCGCGTTGTGCACGACGACGTCGAGCCCGCCGAGCGCCGCGGCGGCCCGGTCGACCAGGGCTGCCGCCACGCCCGGTTCGGCGAGGTCCCCGTCGAGGGCGACGGCCTTGCGGCCCCGGTCCTCCACCGCCCGTACGGTGGAGTCGAGGGCGGACAGCGTCCGGGCGGTCACCACCAGGTCGCACCCCGCGTCGGCGAGGCCTTCCGCTACGGCCCGGCCGATGCCCCGCGAGCCGCCGGTCACCAGGGCGCGGGCACCGTCAAGGCGGAAGAGGTCCACAGCGTTCATGGCAGGTTCCTTTCTGACACGTTCGATACGGAGGGGTCGCAGGTGGGCGTGGGCAGGGGCATCAGCGCGCGGGCCCCGCTCCAGGTGAGGAGTGCGCTGCCCCAGGTCATCCCGGCGCCGAACACGGTGAGCAGCACCCGGTCCCCGGGCCGCAGCCCGTGCCGGGCGGCAGCGGCGGCGAGCGCGTACGCGGCGCTGGCGGCCCCGATGTTGCCGACCTCGTCACCGACGACGACCAGCCGGTCCGGGGGGATGCCGAGCTCGCCGCCGAGCCGCCGCAGCAGTACGGGGTTGGGCTGGTGGCAGACGAAGCACGCGATGTCCTTCACACTGAGACCGGCCCGGTGGAGTGCCTCGGTGATCAGCCGGGGCAGCACGTCGACGATGAAGCGGCTGACGCTCCGCCCGTCCATGCGGATGTGGTGGTTCCCGGCGGCGAGCGTGGTCGGGGCGGCGGGCAGTCGGCTGCCACCGCCCGGGATCAGGACGAGCCCGGCCTGCGTCCCGTCGGAGCCGAGCCGGAAGTCCGCGAACCCGTACGGTTCGTCCACCGCCCCCAGTACGGTGGCGGCCGCCCCGTCGGCGAAGAGCACCGAGGTGCCCCGGTCGGCGCGGTCCAGGAACTTGGAGTACGCCTCCACCCCGACCACCACCGCGTAGCCGTCCTGCTCGGCGCCGCGCAGCCAGTCGTGGGCGACCTTGGCCGCGAACAGCCAGCCGGAGCAGGCCGCGCCGACGTCGAGGGCGACGGCCCGGTGCGCGCCCACGGCGGCCTGGACACGGCACGCGGTGGCGGGCCCCAGCTCGTCGGGGGTCGAGGTCGCGCAGACCAGCAGGCCGATGTCGGCGGCGTCGATACCCGCGGCCTGGACCGCCGACCGGACCGCGTGGGCGGCAAGGTCGGACGCCGCCTCGTCGGGGCCCGCGACGTGACGGGTGAGGACTCCGGTGCGCTCGCCGATCCACTGGGCGGTCACTCCGGCATCGCGGGCCACGTCCTCGTTGGTGCGGACGCCGGGCGGGAGGTGGGTGCCCAGGCCGAGGACTCCGATGCGGCGGGCGGCGGTCATGAGGTGGCCCCGCGCGTCCAGATGAGCGCGGCGTCCAGGGCGTCCCGCTCGCCCTGCTCGTCGAATATCTCGACCAACAGTGGCAGTCGCTCCATCACGGCATCGCACAGCCGGTGGACGACGCCGGGCAGCGCCTCGAACTCCGCCGGTTCCAGGGTCCCGAGGGCGAGCAGTGGACCGGCCCAGCGGCGGGCGGAGAGGACGCCGTGCAGGGCGGCCAGGGGAGTCAGGGCCCGGACGAGGCCGGGGTCGCGGAGCCGTTCCAGTACGCGGGTGACGTCATCGGCCATGAGCAGCACGGCCCGGACCTCGCCCAGGGCACCGGCCTGCTCCAGCAGCGGGTTCCACCGCTCGAAGGGGTCCAGGGACGCATCGGCCGCACCGCGCCGTATCAACTCCCCTGTGAGAGCGGCCTGATGGTGTCGGAGGAGGGTGGGCCACCAGTGCGGGGAGGTGGGGTCAGGGGTCTCTTGCGGCTCCGGCTCCTTCCCCGGGTCCTCCTCAACGAGGGCGCGGCCTATGTCGTAGAAGATCAGCTGGCTGTCGCCGCCCGCTGTGTCGAAGGCGTGGTGGAAGCTCTGGTAGGCGGCGAGGCGGTTCACGGTCAGCTGGCCCGAGAAGCCGCACCGGTGCTGGCACTCGGCGGTGAGGCGGGCGGCGGTCCGGACGGTGACGGCCTTGTAGGCGGCCAACGGTCGGCTGACGGCCGCCCACGGCGTGAACCCCATGGCCTCCTCGCCGCCCGGCGGGGATGGCGCGGCGCTGCCGGCTCCCCTCCGTACGGACAGGGCCCCGTCGGCGGCGCACGTCAGGGCGAACGCGTCGGCCAGCGCACCGAGGAGCACGGTCTGCTGGCTCCGGTACGCGAGCAGGGGCACCCCGGGGGCGAGCCGGCTCTGAGTACGGCGCTGCCGGGCGTAGTCGACGGCCCGGACGGCGGAGCGGCGGGAGGTGGCGGCGGCGACGGCGGGCATGGCTGCCCACAGCCCCTGCCCCACCCGCAGGGTCCGTTGGAGGCGCTGCTCCGGGGACCCGGCGGGATCGTGGAACGTCGTCCTGCCGTCATGGCCGATCCGGGCCCCGTCGGACAGCCAGTGGGCACGCGCCACCCGCAGGCGGTGGAACCGTACCTGTACGTAGTCGAGCGGCAGGGCGTCCAGGGCGATCGGCGCGGACAGCTCGACCCCGGGGAGCGGACCCCGCTCGTCGGTGAGAGCGACCATGAACGCGAAGACCCCGCGGTCGACGCCCTCGACGAAGAGCCGGGCCAGGACCACGCCCGTCTGGTCGACGCCCTCCGTACCTGCGCTCCCGAACTTGGCGGCGCCCGGCTCGGGAGTGTGCAGGACGAACGAGCCGTCGGCCGGTTCGAAGTCGGCGCGGGTGCCGGTGGCGAGGTGGCTGTTGGCCTGGCCCACCTCGGTGATCAGGTAGACGCCCTTGGCGCGCCCTTCCCGCAGCGCCGACAGCCGGGGCTCCAGACCCTCGGGGTCGTCGGAGAGCTCGGTCAGCGAGCCCAGGCAGAGCAGATGGTGGACCAGGCCCGCCAGGCAGAGGGGCGGGTCGGCGACGGCGGCACAGGCGTGGACGGCGGCGAGCCGGGCGGGGTCGTCGAGGATGCCCGCGCCGGGCGGCAGCGCCTCGCTCATCGCCCGCAGCCGCCGCAGCAGCACCTCACCCCGGCCGGGCCCGTGGACCGGACCGGGGTCGTCGGCGAGCGCTTCGCGCAGAGCGGACAGGGCGGCGAGGGACGGCGGATCGCAGAAGCCCTCGATCAGTCGGCGCACTTCGTCACGGGCGCTTTCGGGCAGGGAGGTGAGCAGCGGCATGGGTTCTCCGGTGGGCGGGGGTTTCCTGGGCGGATGGGCCGGTTCGAGGGCGGGCTCGTTTCCTGGGCGGATGGGCCGGTTCGAGGGCGGGCGGTGCCGGTCGTGCTGGTCCTGCGGTGCGGGCCGGCGGGCGGGGCGAGGCTGCCCGGGGACGGCCGTGGCGGGGCCGGTCACCAGGGGAAGCCGGGTTCCGCGAGCGGGGCGTGCACCGGCGGAGCCGGGGACGGCAGCGCGTCCAGCACCTTGCGGGCGCTGGACGCGAGCGCGCCCCCCGTGCCCGCCTCGTAGAGGACGCCCGGCCGGTACGCGGACAGCTGGCGCAGTACGGCGGGTACGGCGGCCGGTCGGATCAGGCAGTCGGCCAGGCACGCCGCCAGATCGTCCCCGGGGCGGTAGCGGCGGCCCGCCACCGCCGAGTGGACCGGGAAGCGTGCCTTCGACCGGGGGTAGGCCCGGAGCGCGGCGGTGAAGGACCCGGCCGCCGCACCCAGCGACGGATGGTGCGAGGAGAACGGCAGCCGCAGACGCACCGCGGCCACCTGCCGGTCCGCGGCCGCCTTCTCGACCCGGGCCAGCGCCGCCACCGGTCCCGAGACCACCACCGACGCCTCGTCGTTGACCACGGCCACCACCGCGTCCCCGGCCGCCGCCCGGTCCAGCAGGACGTGTGCGGACCGTTCCGAGCAGGCCAGGACCGTCAGCCCGCCGGGACACGACGTCAGGACGAGCGCGAGGTCGTGGGCGGCGCGCGCGCCGTCGCCGACCGAGAACACCCCGGCGGCGGTCAGCGCGGCGATCTCGCCGAAGCTCACCCCGACCGCCGCGACCGGCTCCCCGTACGCCCGGCACAGCGCCCGGTGCACGGCCACCGAGGCACCGAACTGGGCCAGTTGGGAGACCCCGGGCGCGGCGAGCGCCAGGTCGCGCCCGCTTGGTGGCTCAGGCCCCAGCAGCCGGGGGCCGAGGGGAGGCAGCCCGCACTCCTCCGCTACCGGGTCGACCTGTTCGAAGACCTCGCGGACGGCGGTGCGCAGCTCGTCACCGGCGCGGGCGGCGTTCACCAGCGCGCTGACGGAGAAGTCGCCCTGGCCCGGAAACAGATGGACGGGCCGGACGGACGGGCCGGTGTTCATGGTTCCTCCGATCGAAGACGGCCGATGAGGCTCGGGGGCGGAAGGGGAGAGGAGCGGAGAGGAGAGGAAAGGACGAGGACGGATCGCGGACCGGCGCGGAGGGCGCACGGCGAAGAAGAGGTCGGTGACAGGGGCGGCGGGAACTCCGCTCGGCGGGCCCGCCGGGCCAAGGAGCGCACGGTCGCCAGGGCATGCGCCCCGGATGGGCACTGTGCGCGGCCGGGAAGGGCCTCCACGCTGAGTCTGCGGCAGGCGGCTGCCCATGCCGCCGGGGGCGGGCGGCCAGCATGTTGAAAACAGAACGATGTTGAACGGCCGCGCCTCCTCGGCGGCCGATGGGGGGAGGGTGGAGAGCGTGCGAGCACGCCGTACGCCGAACCAGGCGCTGCGCATCCTCCTGGGCGAGGCCGGGTGGAGCGGTGCGCGGCTGGCGCGCGAGGTCAACGCGCTCGGCGCAGCGCAGGGGAACGTACTGCACTACGACCGCACCGCGGTGGCCCACTGGCTCGCGGGCAGCCGCCCGCGCCGCCCCGTGCCCTCCCTGGTCGCCGAAGCCCTCTCCCGACGACTGGGCCGGACGGTGCGGGAGCAGGACACCGGGCTGAGCGCCCCCCGGAGCCCCGGCCGCGCCCCCGTGGCGCCGGCCGGTGAGGAGGGTGCCGTGCCACGCCTGGAGCACGTGCTGAACGCCGTCGACCGGCGCGGCGCCACTCTCGTCGGCGCCTACTCGCTCGCCGCCCTGGTGACACCGGCCGGACCGCCGGTCACCCCGCCCGCCGGGTCCGCCCCGGCCGGGCAGACCGCCCCGGTCAGGCAGGCAGGCATGGCCGGGCGGGTGGGCACGGCCCATGTCATGTCCGCCCGGGAGATGCTCGCCCTCTTCTCCCGGGGGGACGTCGTCTTCGGCGCGGGCCGGGTCCGCGAGCCGCTGCGCCAGTACCTGTCGGTCACCGTGCTGCCCTGGCTGAAGCGCGAGATGACCCCGGGAGTCCGGCGCGAACTGCTCACCGTGGCCTCCCAGCTCACCTATCTGTGCGCGTTCACCCACTTCGACATGAACCACCACGCCGCCGCCCAACGCCTCTACCTCACCGGAGCCGAACTAGCCCGGGAGGCGGGCGACCGGATCGGGCACGGCCTCGCGCTGCGCGGGCTGAGCGTGCAGGCACACGCGTTGGGGCACTTCGGCGAGGCCCACCACCTCGCCGAACAGGCCGTACAGGAAAGCCTCCGGTACGCCCCGCCCCACCAGCAGGCCTTCTTCCACGGCCAGCTGGCCGTCGCCCTGGCCGCGCGGGGGGACGGCCGGCACGCCCGACACCTCGCGGCGGCCGACCGCTGTCTGGAGAGGTCGTCGAACGGTGACTCCCCCGTCGGCGCGTTCCACCTCGGTTCGCTCGCGCTCCAGCGCGCCTCCGTGGCGGTGAGCCGGGGCGACCGCCGCACCGCAGCCGCCGCCCTCGACATCTCCCTGCGCCACCGCCCCGCCGACGAACGGCGCTCCCGCGCCCTGGGGCTCGCGGAGCTCGCGGAGAACCGACTGGCCATCGGTCACCTGGAACAGGCGTGCCATGCCTGGCACAGGTTCCTCGACGTCTACCCTCGTATCCACAGCGCGCGGGCCGACGACCGGGTGCGCCTGATGATCGCCATGAGCCGTCCGTACACCACGAGCCCGGCGGTGGCCGCGCTCCACGCACGCGCGCACGAGCTGCGGCGCGGGCGGAGCGCTGCGCCAGGGGAGTGAGTGGCGGGCGTCGCAGGAAGGCCGGGGCGGGTCCGCTCGGTTGGATGGGCTTGACGATCTTCGTCAAGCTGCGTCCCCCCCCCGCCTCCCACGCTTCTCCTACCGCCTCCCGCAACCTTCATCCCTCCCTTCCTCCCCTCTCACCCCTCTCACCACTTCTCCCGCAGATCTCGCGGACCATCGGCAGGATCGTATGAACCGAAGCAAACGCTCCGACGTCTTCTCCTCCACGTCTCTCCGGATCGCCCCGGGGGCGCTCTCCGTCGCGACGACATGGCGGCATCCCCGGCGAGGCTGGATGGACTGCCCCGCCCACCCCTTGCTCTCGGCCCATGCCCTCCGGGCCGGGTTCGCGGTGGCGACGCTGCCGTGGCCCGCGTCGGGACCCGGCGGGCGGCAGGAGCCGAGGCCGCCGACGACGGTCTTCGTGGTCTCTTACGAGAGCCCGGAGGGCGGACACCGCGGCCTCGCCGTCGCGGCCCGCAGCGACGAGGCCGCGGCACTGGCCTTCGCGCGCCACCAGATCGAGTCCTGGGGCGCGGTGCTGCGGACCCGGCGGGTTCTGCACGTCAGTGAGGCGGCGGCCGGTGACGGCGGGTGGCTGGCATGCGGGTGCCCCGTCGGCCGGGACTGCCCGTCGGCCGGGTACGCGGAGCGCTCGCTCCACCGCTCGGCGGACCTGGGGGACGAGGTTGTCGTCGTGGGCGAGCCTGTCACCGGCTCCGGTACGTGGCCGCGCCGCATGCCCGTCGGCCAGGTGATGCGGGCGGCGACCTTACGGCAGGCCGAGGCGCTGTGGGTGAGGGACCCGGACCGGCTCGCGTTCGTCGTCGCTCCCGGGGCGGTGGTCTCCGAGGCGGTGGGGATTCTCGGAGTGCTGCGTCGGCGCTTTCCGCGGCTGCGAGGACAGTACCCGGGGGAGTGGTGCTACACGATGGACGACCTGGACACGGCGGTCGGCTCCGTCCTCGCCCAGTCCGACGCGCTCCTCGTCACCGGCCGGAGCGGTGGCCCGCTGGCCAGCACAGCCCTGGCGCGGGCGGCCCGGACGGGGGTCAGGGTGCGGGAGCTGACCAGCCTGGACCGCCTCGGCCCGCAGGACATCGACGGGGCTACGGTCACGGTCCTGGACGCGGCGGCCCCGGAGACGGCCCCGGGAACCGTCCCGGACCCGGACCCGGGGCCGGGCGCGGACGTCGGTACGGGCTCCGGCGCCGGAGCCCGGCAGGAGGGGGCTCCGGGCAGCCGGAGCGTGGCGCAGATCCTGGGAGGCCTCGGCCCGGCCAGCCACATCTGGCGCGTGGTGCGTACGGAGACCGTGGCGCTGCCCCCGCCCTCCCGTGCCCGCACCGAGTCACGGGCCACCGTCTGAAGGCGGCCCCGCGTTCCCGGTGGAGAGATCGCTGCCGGGCGCCGGGTGCGGCCCCGGCTACTGCTTCGGCGCACCCAGCCGCAACAGGTGGTCGCGGCCCGCGTCCAGCAGACCCGGCAGCCCCGCCGCTTCCGGGTGCCAGCGCTTCTCGTACTCCCAGCACACCCACGCGTCCGGAGCCAGCCCGTCCAGGCAGGCCGCCAGCGGAAGCACCCCGGCCCCCGGCGCCAACGGGGTGAGGTCCCGCGCCGATGCGACGTCCTTCACCTGGACGTACCCCAGGTGCGGGGCGAGCACGGCATGGCTGGCGGCGGGCTCCTCACCGGCGAGCCACGTGTGCAGCACGTCCCAGACCGCACCGATCCGGGGATGCCCGACCGTGGCCACGACCCGGGCGGCGGCCACCGCAGCACGGTGCGAGTCGTGCGTCTCCAGCAGGATGCTCACCCCCAGATCGGCGGCGTACGGCGCGGCGGTCCCCAGCCTCCGGGCGGCGGTCGCGTCGGCCGCCTCCGGGTCCTGATCGCCGCCGCCGGGGAAGACCCGGACGTACGGCGCCCCCAGGTCCCGGGCGAGCCGCACCAGCTCGGCCAGTTCCGCCAGGACCGGTCCGTCGTCCCCCTCGGCGGCCACCCTCACGTACCCGGCGAGGGCCAGGACCTCCACCCCGGCGGCCTTGAACACCTCCACGACATCGGCGCGTTCGAGCGGCGAGAGCCCCAGGTGTACCGGCTCCTCGGGGTGGACGCGCAGCTCCACGCCCTGGTAGCCGTGCCCGGCGGCCAGCCGGACGACCTCGGCGAGGGGCGTCCCCGGCACTCCGAGGGTCGAGAAGGCGAGCTTCATCGTGCGTGTCCCTCCCTGGCGGCCGAGGCGCCGCGAGCGGTGTGTTCAGGCGGCGCCGCGCAGCAGCCGCTCCAGATTACCCAGCAGCTTCAGCGCGTCCTCGCGCTCCGCCCCCTCCAGCACCTGCCCGGGCAGGGCCGGGACATGCTCCGCCTCCCGTACCCGCTCCGTCTCCCGTACCCGCTCCGGGGTGATCACCCGCAGGGCGGCGGCGGCCTGCCGGGCGAACATCGCCAGCAGGTCCAGCTCCCGCAGGTTCGACCGGGCCTGCGGGGAGGGGTCCAGTACCTCCAGGACACCGAGGATGCGGGAGTCGCTGATCAGCGGGGCCGCCATCAGGGCGTTGGGCACATAGGCGGTCGACTCCGCCAGCGAACGGTCGAAGGAGGCGTCGGAGGTCAGGTCGTCCACCACCACCGGCTCCCCGGAGGTCGCCACCCACCCGGCGATCCCCCGCCCGGCCGGGAACCTGCGGCCCACCAGGAACTCCTCGCCCTGCCCGGACACCGCCTGGAAGACCAGCTCGTCCGCCTCCTCGTCGAGCAGGAAGACCGAACTGGCCTCGGCCCCGAAGATGGCACGGGCCACGTCGACCACCGACTGGAGCAGTTCGCTGCGCGGCGCGTCGGCGTCGGAGGCGGGGGCGGAGGCAGGGGTGGGCGTGGGGGGAGCGGAGGACGTGGGGGAGGAGAGGAGAGGTGCGGAATCAGTTCTCGGGGTCATCACGGATATCTCCTGCCGCTGTGGAAGGACGCGGCGCGTGACGCACGTTGGCCGCGGACAGATAGAGGGCGTTCTTGAGCTGGAAGGCCGTCATCCGGGGATGCGCGGACAGCACCCGGGCGCAGAGCCCGGCGACGTACGGGGTGGCGAAGCTGTTCCCCGTGGTGCGGATCGTCCGGCCGCCCAGCCACGGCACGGTCACGTTCTGGCCGGGACCGAAGAACTCCACCGTGATCTCCCCGCTCTCCCCGTCCTTGACCACCACCCAGGAACCGGCCAGGGGGCCGACCAGCGGATGATCCCGCTCCACTCCGGAGTCCACCACGCACACCCGGACCCCGCGCCCGGTGGCCGTATCGGCGGGCCGGCCGCCCGGCGGCACCCGGTCCGCCAGCACCGGTACGTCGCTGGGGCCACGCCCGCGCAGACTCCACGTCAGCCCCTGCCCCGGGGCGGTACGCGTCGTGGCGGGAGTCTCGCCGATCATGGTCGCGCCCCCATCGGTTCCGCGGTCGTCATCGGTCAGCTCCGCTCTCTCGTCGTGGCCACGGCCGAGGGCGGCCGGGCGAGGAAGCCCGCGGCCCGTCGCGCCCCGGGCAGATGCCCCTTGCCCCTGAAGTGGGCCTCGGCCGACCGGGCGCACGCCCGGGCCTCCGTCTCCCGGCCCAGCGCGGCGAGGGTGTGCGCCCGGTCCAGCTCGGCCGTCGCCCGCACCAGCGGGGAGTCGGTGAGCAGCGAGGCCCGCACCGCCCGATCCGCCTGCCCCAGCGCCTCGCCGGGCCGCTCCGCCGCCGTCAGCCGGGCCCGCAGACCCGCCAGGTCCACCGCGTCCGCCCGGCTCAGCTCCGCCGGGTCGGCCACGTCCGCCACCCACCGGGCCGCCCGGTCGGCCCGGCCCCGGTCCAGCTCCAGGCGGGCCGCGTCCAGCGCCACCGCCGTCCGCATCCCGGCCGCCCCGGTGCGCCGGGCCGCCTCGTCCGCCCGGTCCAGCAGCGCGAGGGCCTCCTCGCTCCGGCCGAACAGCGCCGCCACCGTGGCCCGGAACACCGGCAGGAAGACCTCCGCCTCGGCGAACCCCAGCCTCCCGGCCAGTCGTTCGGCCTCGGCCAGCGCGCCGGACGCCTCCTCGGGCCGGTCCCGGAGCGCGTACAGCACCGCCAGCGGGCAGTTGAGGGTGACCCGGACCGTGGGGCGGCCCGCTCCGTGCGCCGCCAGCAGCGTCCGGCAGCGGACCACGGCGGCGGGCGCCGGAACGGGGCCGCGCCACAGCGAGACACCGATCGCGCCCAGTGCCCCGGCCCGCTCCGGCTCCGCACCGGCCACCACGGCCTGCTCCAGGGCCCTGGCCTGGTCCCGCTCCGCCTCCTCGTGCCGCCCGGACCGCTGGAACTGCTGGGCGAGCCGCAGATGGGCGCGCGCCAGGCCGGTCGCGTCCCCGGCCGCCTCGAACACCGGCAGCACGGCGCGGGCCACGGCCGCCGGGCCGGGGCCGCGGCCATCCGGATGCAGCACCGCCAGCGCCAGCCGGGCGTGCGCCGCCTCCACCGGATCGGCACCCATGTCCCGTACCCGCCGCAGCAGTTCGGCCCCTTCCCGGGCCCGGCCCAGCGCCACCCGCACCTCGCCGAGCCGCCGCGTCGCCGCCGCGTCCCCGGGGCCGAGGTCCACCGCCCGCTCCAGCAGGCCGTGCGCCCAGTGCAGATCGGACCGGGCGGCGGCCTGCGCACCGGCCCGGCCCAGTGCGGCGGCCGCCCGTTCGCGCAGCCGCCGGGCCGTGTCGTCCAGCAGGCCCAGCTCGGCGCGGTAGCGGTAGGCGCGCTCCAGGTGCCCGCCGACCGCTCCGTCCCCGCTCCGCAGCACACTGGGCAGCTCCGCCGCCCAGGCGTGCCGCTCCGCCTTGGCCCGCTTGGACAGCGAGGCGTACGCCACCTCGTGCACCAGACCGCTGCTGAAGCGGTACGCCTCCGCCTCCCGGCCGCCGCCCGGCGGCCCCGACTCCACCAGTCGGCGGCGGGCCAGCCCCGCCAACGCCTCCTCGACCCGCAGCCGGTGCCCGGCGCCCGGCCCGGCCGCCCCGTCGAGCGGGCCGGGGCCCTGGCCCTCCCCGGCCCGTACGGCCAGCTCCAGCCGGACCAGCTCCGGGGCCGTGAACTCCCGGCCGATCACGGCGGCCAGGTCCACCACCGAGCGCTCCGGCCGGGCCAGGGCCCCGATCCGGGCGCCCAGCAGGGCCTGGAGGGTGGGCGGCAGTTCCTCGCCGGGGCGGCAGGCGCCCTCCGGGCCGGCCCGGTCGCCGATCAGCAACTGCTCCAGGTAGAGCGGATTTCCCCCGGCCCGCGCCAGGAGCCGGTCGTCCACCGGGCCGGGGCGGCCGCCCTGCCCGGCCAGTCCGGCGGCGAGCAGGACCGCCTCCTCCCTGGGGAGGCCGGTGAGCTGGAACTGCCCTGCCCCGCAGGGATGTCCGCCGCCCCCGCCCGGCCCGTCGCCCCCTTCCGGCTCTTCCGGCCGTCCCGCGCAGAGCACCAGTACGCCCGCGCACCCCGTCCCGTCGGTGAGGCGGCGCACCGTGCGGACCAGCAGCGGGGCCGCCGCGTGCCAGTCGTCCAGGACCAGGACGGCCGGGCGGCGCCGGGCGGCCTGGTCCAGGACCGCTGTCAGGGCCGCGCACATGTCCTCGAAGGAGGCGTTCGGCGTACCGTCGCGCAGCAGCCCGCCGGACAGCAGGGCCATCGCGTCGTCGACGGCCGGACCCCCGGCCTCCCCGCCCGGCGTACCGCCCCCGGAGGGGCCCGGCGGCCCGGACGCCAGCAGGGAGCGGACCGCGTCGGCCAGCGGGGCGAGGGTGCTGTGGTCCCCGTAACTGCGGCACCGCCCCGCCCCGTACGAGAGGCCGCCGGACGCGGACCGCCGCGTCAGCCACTCCCGTACCAGCCGGGTCTTGCCGATCCCCGCCTCCCCGGTGACCCGCAGCAGCCCGCCGCCGCCGCGCACCGCCCGCTCCAGGGCCGTGTCCAGAGCCTGTTGTTCGGCGCGGCGGCCGACGAAGGGCACGTCGAAGCGGCGCAGCAGCTCGGGGTCGTCGCCGCCCAGCGCCAGCAGCCGGTAGGCCGCCACGCTCTCCCGCTTGCCCTTCAGCCGCAGCGGTCCCGTGGGCTCGGCGCGGACCGTCGGACCGGCGGCCAGCAGGGTCCCCGGACCGATGAGGATCTCGCCGCGGCCCGCGTTCTGCTCCAGCCGGGCGGCGATGTTCACGGTCTCCCCGGACACCAGCGCCTGCCGGGCGGTCGCATCCGAACCGGCCACCACCTGACCGGTGTTGACGCCGACCCGGGTGGCCAGCTCGATGCCGAGGGTGGCGGCCAGCTCCTCGTTCAGCCGGGCCAGTGCCCGGCGCATCCCGAGCGCCGCCGCCAGCGCCCGGCGGGCGTCGTCCTCGCGGACCACTGGCACCCCGAACACCGCCATCACCGCGTCACCGATGAACTTCTCCGGGGTGCCGCCCCGGGCGGTGATCTCCGCGCTCATCGCCTCGAAGTACCGCAGCGTCACCGTCCGCAGCGTTTCCGGATCGAGCACCCCGGACAGCGCCGTGGAGCCGACGAGGTCGCAGAAGAGCACGGTCACCGGCTTGCGTTCGTCCCCCGGGGGCGGGGCGGGGGCCGGGGCGGCCGCGGCGCTCGCGCACCGGGTCCCGCAGGACGAGCAGAACCGGGCCGTCGACGGCAGGTCCTGCTGGCACGAGGGGCAGTTCATGGCGGGTCCTTCTCTCCCGGGAGCCGTGCGGTCAAGGGGGTGTCCGGCGGGTCACCCGGGGCTGGCGCCCTGACGGGCACGGGCCCGGCGTGCACCGGACGTTCGTGCCCTGGCGGGTACGGGCCCGGCGCGTGGACCGGATGTTCCGCCCTGGCGGGTACGGGCCCGGCGGCGGTGAACCGGACGCCGGGCCCGTACCGGTGATCGGTCACCGGTCGCGGGTCAGAACAGTGCGCCCCCGGCGATCTCGCCGTGCGCCTGGACCTCCGGCCCCACGGCGTCCAGTCGGCTCTTGACGTCGAGCAGCAGGGCCAGCTCCTGCGAGGTCAGCGCGTTCAGCACCTCGCGCTGCTCCTCGGTGAGCAGGTCCACGGGGAAGCCCGCCTCGTACAACGCGTCCGGCAGCGGCGGCCGTCCGGCGCTCTCGGGTGGTCCGGTCATGATGTGACTCCCATCGGTGGGACAGGTCCGGCTCCCCGTGGCGACGGCGCCGCCACGGAGCGCCCGAGCCGGACGAACAGCCGGGTGAGCGCGTCCAGGGAGTGCAGCGCACTGACCGCCACGGTCGCCTCCAGCTCCCGGGTCAGCGGCAGCCGGTCCAGCAGTGCGTACAGCTCGTCCAGATGTTCCGTGTCGAGCACCGAGTGCTCCCGTACGGTCCGCAGGGCCGCGGCGGGCAGCCCGGTCCGCCGGGCGATGCGGTCGGTGAGGCCGGGGGCGGGGGCGTAGCCCTCCAGGACGGCGATGTAGCCGAGCAGGGCCACCGGGTGGTGGTGCTCGATCCAGTAGTGCTGGGCCCCGACGAGCGCGGCGACCAGGGGCGGGGGCATCGGGGCCAGTGCCTCGCCGGGCGTGCCGCCCGCCGCCCGCAGATCCTCCAGCAACCAGGCGTCGTGCCCCTCCTCCTCCCGGATGTGCTCCTCCAGATACGCGGCGAGCGGGGCGGCCGACGGATCGCCGGACGAGACCCGTCGCCGTGCGCGGTCCAGGGCCAGCTCCATCAGGGGGACGGAGGCGCGGATGACGGCGTGCATCGTGCACAGATACGTCCGGTAGCGCGGCAACAGCCCCTCCGCGCGCCACATGTGGTGGGTGGCGCCCCGGAACTCCGGCTCCAGCAGCAGGAGTTTGGTCCGAAGCCGGGCGGCCGCTCCGGGGACCCCGGCCGCCTGCCTCGCCGCGCTCACCGGGCGTCCCCCGCGTCGGTCTCCCGCGGTGGCGGCCCGCCCGCGAGGACCAGCGGCGCGTACGTCGCGCAGCCGTGGCGGCGCACCACGCCCCGCGCGCCCTCCCGGGAGCCGTGCAGCGCGGCCGCCAGGTCCAGCAGTTCCCCGGCGGCCCCGCCCGCCACCGCACGGGCCCCCGCCGCCACCGCCTCGTCCCCGCCCAGCGCCCGGCAGCCGTCGCAGTAGGAGCCGCGCGCGGCACCGGAGCCGTACCGGGCGGCCAGGTGAGCGGGGCCGACCGTGCGGAGCATCCGCAGCACCGGGGACTCCAGCGACCGGCGGCGCACCGTTCCCCAGTCGTCATCGGCGATGTGGCCGAGGTCCAGATGGGCCGGGACCGGCCGCCGGTCCACGGTGTCCTGGTTGCAGCAGGCCAGCACCCGTCCGTCGAAGGCGACCACCGGCCAGGCGGCCATCGAGCACGGGGAGGCCGCGGCGGGGTCGGGGCCGGTGCGGGCCGCCCGCGCCCAGGCCGCGGCCCGGCCGAACGGCCGCACCTCGTTGACCAGGCACGGCACCCTGCCCCCGAACTCCCCCTGTACGGCCTGGGTGATGTCGGTGAGATACGGGTCGGAGCCGCCCGTTCCGGTGAGGTGGAGGCTCACGGCCACGCCCTCGTCCCGGATGAGGTGGAGGGCGCGGAACACGTCGGCGCGGGGCACCTCGCGCTCGTGGTGGACGTCCAGGGAGGCCGAGAAGTGGTCGACGGAGCGGATCGCGCGCAGGATCGCGGGCGGAATCGCCCCGGCCCGGCGGCCGGCCCGCTGACCGGTCCGCCGCCCGTTCGGCGGGCTGCCCGGCCGGCCCCCGGACCGGGCGAAGAACATGCCGCTGAGCAGGGCCGTACGGGACCCGGCGGCCCGCGCCAGCGTACTCAGCCGCTCTGCGAGCCCGGGCAGCAGCAGCGGCTCGCCGCCGGTCAGCATGACCACGTCCGGCCGGTTCTGCTCGGTGAACGAGGCGACGAAACGCTCCAGTTGGCCGGCGTCCGGCTCCTGGCGGGTGAACGGGCCCGACCCGGTCGAGCAGTGCGCGCAGCTCAACGGGCAGCGCCGGGTGAGTCCGAGGAGCAGACCCGCGGCCGGGAAGGGCCGCCGTGCGACGAGTTCGGCGAGTTCCATGCGGGCCGCCTCCTTCGGGGCCGGGGCGCGTAGGGCGCGTACCCAGGCTGCGCGGCACCGGTTCGAGGACGGCCCGACGATGCTTCGGCAGCGGTATGGGCCCAGCTCAGGACGGCCCCCCGGGCCCCGGCCGGAACCGGCGGGGGGTGCTCCCACCGTTGCGAGCTGGCCCGATACCGGTGCCATACCGGCGCCGAAGCGATCGCCAGGCCGGGCTTCCTAGCTTTCTCGGCAACGGCAGGCACCGGCCCGCCGAACCGCAGTGACGAGTGGATGGAGATCGCCATGTCCGA
>NZ_JBVIPK010000022.1:0-29934 GCF_055577965.1 Streptomyces sp. NPDC033165 | reverse complement strand
GTCCGAGAACACCAAGCCCGCGGCCGACGGCACCGAGGAGACCCCCGAGGTCGAGGCCCACTCCGTGCTGGACCTCCAGGAGACGTCCGTCCAGGGCGACCGCGACATCTCGGTCCCCGGCAACTGCATCAGCGTGCTGAGCGTCGTCGAGAACTGACCTCACACACCGGTGACCGGGGGGCGCGTGCCCCGCAGTTCCCCCGTTCCGCAGTTCCCGTTCCGCAGTGACGAGTGGATGGAGATCGCCATGTCCGAGAACACCAAGCCCGCGGCCGACGGCACCGAGGAGACCCCCGAGGTCGAGGCCCACTCCGTGCTGGACCTCCAGGAGACGTCCGTCCAGGGCGGCGAGACGACCGACGGCAACTGCATCAGCGTGCTGAGCGTCGTCGAATCGCAGCGCTGATCGCACCGGGCCGGGCACCGCGGCGGGACGAGGCGGACACCTCGTCTCCCCGGTGCCCGGCCCGCGGACGGGCGGTACGGGACGGCTCCGCGAGCACCGGAGCCGTCCCGCCGTCGCGCTCCGCCACGTAACGCACGCCCCGCCCAGCCCTCCCCGCACCGACGATCTCCGGGAGCCCCCGATGGCCACGCCGCTCCGCTCCAACCGGGACTTCCGGCTGCTCTGGATGAGCGGCCTCTTCGCCGTTCTGGGCAGCCAGATGAGTGCCCTCGCGCTGCCGCTGCTGATCCTCAAGGAGACCGGCTCCGCGGTGCAGGCGGGCACCGTGGGGACCGTGTCCATCTGCGCGGTGCTGATCACGATGCTGCCGGGCGGGGTCATGGCCGACCGGATCGAGCGCCGCCGCCTGATGCGGCTGTGCGACGTGGGAAGCCTGATCGCGGTCGCCGCCCTGACCGTCGCGGTCTGGTACGGGCGCGCCCCCATGGCGCTCGTCCTGCTGGTCGCGATCGCCGGAGCCGTGCTGAACAGCGTCTACGCCCCCGCCGCCTTCGGTCTGATGCGCGCGGTCGTGCCGGCGGACCAGCTGGGCACGGCGACGGCACGGCTCCAGGCGCGTACGGCCACCACCCGGCTGGTGGGCCCGCTCGTCGGCGGCGCGCTCTTCGGGGTCCACCAGGCACTGCCCTTCACGGCCCAGTTCCTCGGCCTGTTCCTGTCGACCGTCTGCGTGGCCCTCGTGCGGACCCGCTCGGCGGCCAGGACGAAGGCCGGTTCGGTCTTCAGCCGCGCCGAACTCACCGCCGGGCTCGGCTTCCTGTGGCGACTGCCCTACCTGCGCACGGTGTTGCTGGTCTTCGGCCTCGGCATGAACTTCGCGTTCGGGGCCCTCACCTTCACCGCGCTCGCCGTCTTCTCCGAGGGCGGCAACTCCGGGCTCGGCGGCGGGTTCGTCATCACCTGCGTCTCGGCCGGAGCCCTCGCCGGTGCGCTGCTCGCGCCCCGGATCGCCCCGGACCGCCATGTGCGGCCCCTCCTCGTCATCACCTGCTGGAGCTGTGTGCTGACGGCCGGGGCGCTGGCCTGGCTCAGCAGCCCGCTGGTGGCCGGCCTGCTGTGCGCGCTGTGCATGTGCCTGTCGACGGTCGCCAGCATCGGCTTCCTGTCGACGCTGCTCATCGTCACCCCCGAGGACCGGGTCGGCCGGGTGCAGAGCGCCGCCTCCTTCCTGTCCTCCGTCGTCCAGCCGTTCGGCCCGCTCGCGGGCGGCGCGCTGCTGACCGCCCTGGGCAGCCGCACCGCCTTCGTCGCGACCGGGTGTGTGCTGGCCCTCTCGGCGGCGGTGGTGACGTTCGCCCCCTCCGTACGGGCCGGGGCGTCCGCCGACGGGTCACCCGCCCGTTCCGGCCCGGGGGACGCACCGGACGAGGCTCCGGCCCGACCCGCCCACGACACCGCCGGCCGTCCCGGCACACCCTGAGGAGGAACGCCGTGCCCGGCATCCAGGAGACCCAGCTCTACTGCCTCGCCGACCGCAGGTACTACGACACCCCCGCCCGCCTCCCCGACCAGGAGACCCGCTACCCGCTCGACGCCGCCGCGCCGCCCCCCGGCTGGCGGCGCGTGGCGGGCGGCCTGTGGACCTCGCTGCTGCCGGAGGACGGCGAACCGGCCGAACAGGGCTGGAAGATCCATGTGTCCACCGTCCCCGAGGAGGCGGCGCGGACCTTGCGGGACACCGCCCGGATCTGCCTCCGGCACCGGGTGCCGTTCAAGTTCCTCCGCAGCGAGCAGGCGCTCCTGCTGATGTCGGGGAAGTACATGTCCCGGGGCAGCGCGGGGAAGTTCCTCACCCTCTACCCGCCCGACGGGACCGCCCTGACCCGGGTGCTCGACGAGCTGACCCGCGCCCTGTCCGGCCGCCGGGGCCCGTACATCCTGAGCGACCTGCGCATCGGCGACGCCCCCGTCTACGTACGGTACGGAGCCTTCGTCGACCGCTGGTGCCGCGACGCCCGGGGCGAGCGCGTGCCCGCCCTGCGCCACCCCTCCGGTGAACTCGTGCCCGACGAGCGCGGGGTGGTCTTCCGGGTGCCCTCGTGGGTCCGGGTGCCCGAGCAGCTGCGGCCGCACCTCGCCGCCCGCGCGGCCGCCCGCGACGACTCCTTCCCGTACACCGTCACCGAGGCCCTCCAGTTCTCCAACGCGGGCGGCATCTACCTCGCCCGGCACCGGGAGACCGGCCGCCGGGTCGTGCTGCGCGAGGCCCGCCCGCACTGCGGACTCGACGCGGTGGGCGACGACGCCGTGACCCGGCTGGAGCGCGAGCACCGGGCCCTGACCGCGCTCGCCGGGCTCGACTGCGTACCGCGGGTGTACGGGGTGCGGACCGTGTGGGAGCACCGGTTCCTGATGACGGAGTACGTGGAGGGGCCCACCCTGCTCGACGAGATCGTCGCCCGCTTCGCCCTGGTGCGCGGCGCCCGCACCCCGGCCGAACTCGCCCCGTACACCGCGTGGGTGGACCGGGTCACCGGCCAACTGGCCGCCGCCCTGGCGGAAGTGCACGGCCGGGGGCTGCGCTTCGGCGACCTGCACCCCTCCAACATCATCCTGCGGCCCGACGGACGTCTCGCCCTCGTCGACTTCGAGTACGCCACCGCGCTCGACGACGACCGCACCCCGCTGGCCGGAGCGCCCGGCCTCCAGGCCCCGCCCGGCACCCCCGGCGCGGAGGCCGACGCCTACGCCCTGTGGGCGACCTGGCTCACCATGCTGATGCCGCTGACCGAGATGGCCGCCCACGACCGGGCCAAGGCCCTGGCCCTGGAATCCTGGGCCCGGGGACGCTACGGCCTCGCACCCGACGCCGGTCCGCCCCGCCCGGCCCTCCTGCGCGCGGCGGAGAGCGCCGCCGACCGCGAGAGCGAGATAGCGGCCCTCCTCGAAGGACCCGCGCCCGACTGGGCCGAACTGCGCACCCGGCTGCTCGCGGGCATCCACGCCGGCGCGACGCCCGAACGCCGCGACCGGCTCTTCCCCGGCGACCCCAAGTCCTTCGCCACCGGCGGCACCGACCTGGCGCACGGGGCCGCAGGCGTCCTGTACGCCCTCCACCGGACCGGGGCACCCGTCCCGGCCGAGTGGACGAACTGGCTGGCCGACGCCGCCCGCCGCCGTGACCCCGCGTCCCCGGGCGGCCTCTACGACGGGCTCCCGGGCACCGCCGTGGCGCTGGCCCGGCTCGGCCGCCCGGACGAGGGGCGCGAGCTGTTCGCGCGGGCCGTCGCCGCCGCCCACCCGTCTCCCTCGGCCGACCTGCTGACCGGCCGGGCGGGCGTCGCGCTCGCCGCCCTCCGCCTGGCGACGACCTGCCCCGGGGCCCCGGACCCGGAGCTGGTGGAGACCGCCCTGCGCACGGCCTGGGACCTCGACTGCCTGGTCCGGGGCGAGGCGGTGCCGGACGGCCCGGCCGCCCCGCCCTCCGCCGGACTGCTGCGCGGGCTCAGCGGCGTCGCCCTGCTCCACCTCGAACTGCACGCGCTCACCGGCGAGGACTGGCTCCTGCGCGCCGCCCGCACCGCCCTGTACCGGGACTCCGGGCACTGCGTGGAGATGCCCGACGGCACGGTCCAGGTCAAGGACGGCCGCCGCCATCTGCTCTACCTCGACCAGGGCAGCGGCGGCTTCGCCCTCGTCGCCCGCGCCTACCTGGCCCGGGAGGAAGCTCCCGCGCTGGCCGGGCTGCTGCCCGGGGTGCGCAAGGGCTGCGGCAACGAATTCGTGCGCGAACCGGGCCTGTTCACCGGCCGCGCCGGACTCGTCTCCACCGCCCGCCAGCTGGAGGAGGGCCCGGCCGGGCCCGAGGTCCTCGCCTCCGTACGCAACCTGTCCTGGCACCTGGTCGCCGACGGGGACCGGCTGCTGGTGCCCGGGGCGAGGCTGCGGCGCTGCTCCGCCGACCTGGCCACGGGGGCGGCCGGGCTGCTCCTCGCCCTGCGTTTCCTGGCCGGGGCGGAAGCCGGGGAGGGCAGCGATACGGCCGCCGCCCCCGGGGGCGGCGGCCACCGGCCGCACGACCTGCTGAGTCTGCTCACCCTGGGATGAGGGCGGCGGCCGCCGGTGCGCCGGGGCGGCCGCCCGTTTCCCGCTCGCGGGCGAACAGGCCCAGCAGGCGCGGCACTTCGTACAGCGCGGCATGGGCGGTGACCTCCCCGGCGGGCGAGGACACCGCCCCGGCGTCGATCAGCGACTCCACGGCCCGCAGCGCCGCCCGCTCCCCGCAGCCCAGCGCCGCCGCGGCCCGGTCCAGGGTGAAACCGCGGTCCTCGCCCGGCCCGGCCAGCCGCCCCAGCACCCGCCGGTCGCCGTCGGCCAGGTCCCGCCAGCCGGACGCGATCCACCGCCGTACGGAGAGGTCCCCGGCGACCAGCTCGTCCAGTGCGGCCGACGGGTCCTCCAGCCGGGCCGCGTACTCCGCCAGCGGCAGATGCCGCAGCACCGCCAGCCGCATCCCGCTCACCCCGACCGCCAGCGGCAGCCCCCCGCAGGCCCGGACGATCCGCAGCGCCGCCGCCGGGTCCGCCCGCAGCCGCCCCGCCCCGATCAGCTTCCCCAGCAGCTCCAGCGCCTCACCGTCCGCCAGGTCGGCCAGCGCGATCCGGTGCACCGGGGCCAGACCGGCCAACGGGCGCCGGGCGGTGACCAGGACGCGGCAGTTCCCCGACCGGGGCAGCAGCCCGCGTACGGACGCCTCGTCCGGCACGTCGTCCAGGAGGATCAGGGCCCGGTGGCGCGCCAGCCACTCCTGCCAGGCCTCCCCGAGCACCGCCGGGGCGGCGGGGCCCGCGGCCCGTACGTCGTCGAAGGGACCCGCCGCCGACGCCGAGACGGCCCCCGGCACCCCGCACAGCCTCCCCAGCTCCGCCAGCACCTCGGCCACCCCGCGCCCCGTACCGTCCTCCCGCCGTATCCGGACCTGCACCCGGCCGTCGGGGAAGCGGTCGGCGAGCAGATGCGCCGCCCGCACCGCGAGCGCCGACTTCCCCGACCCGGCCGGGCCCGAGAGGACCACCACGCGCTCCTCGCCGCCGTCCAGCGCCCCCAGCAGCCCGCGCAGTTCGTCGCGGCGGCCGGTGAAGGCCCCGGTGTCCGCGGGCAGCGCCACCGCGCGGACCGCCTCCGGGGCCGGGGCCGGGGGCCGCCGGGCCTCGCGTCCCCGGCCGAGCACCGCCCGGTAGAGCGCCGCCATCGCCGGGCTGGGCTCCAGCCCCAGCTCCCGGGCCATCAGCTGCCGGTAGTCGTCGTAGACGGCCAGCGCCTCGGCCTGACGGCCGCACTGGTGCAGGGAGTTCATCCAGGCGGCCCGCAGCCGCTCCCGCAGCGGATGCCGCTCCACCAGGTCCCGCAGCCCGTCCACCGCCAGGGCCGCCCGGCCGAGTTCCGTCTCCGTCTCCGCCCAGTCCTCGTAGACCGTCAGACAGCGGGCCTCCAGCCGGTCGGCCTCCTCGGCCACCACGGCGGAGTCCCGCAGATCGTTCAGCGGCGGCCCCGCCCACAGATCCAGCGCCGCCCGCAGCAGCCGGGCCGCCCCCGGCCGGTCCCCCCGTTCGGCCGCCGCCCGCCCGGCGCGCGCCAGCGCCCCGAAGCGCAGGGCGTCCAACTCGCCCTCGTCGATCCGCAGCAGATAGCCGCCGCAGCCGTGTACCACCCGCTCGCGCCCGTCCTCCCCGGCCGGGCCCAGCAGGGTGCGGGCCGCACTGACGTAGACCTGGAGGTTCTTGCGGGCGGTCCGCGGCGGATCGTCCGGCCACACCGCGTCGGTCAGCACGTCCACCGGTACGGGGGTGTTGGGGCGGGCCAGCAGCGTGGCGAGGACGAGGCGCTGTTTGCGCGGCCCGAGCGGCAGCTCACGGCCGTCGCCGGTACGGGCGGTGAGCGGGCCGAGCAGAGAGACGTGCACGCCACCGGCGGGGGGCGGACCGGCGGGGACGGGAGGACGGGTCATCAGCGGGCCTCCGGAACGGGGACGGGCGGCAGACTGCCGTACGCACACCCCGATCCTGCCGCCGCCCGGACCGCCCCCGCATCGGGGCCCCACCCGCATTTTCCGCCAGCGCACCCGACCGAAACCGCCCCGGGCCCCCATGTTGCGGGCCCGGCGCCCGCCCCCCGGCGCCCGCCCCCCGGCGCCCGCCCCCCGGCGTCTGGCGTCCGGCCCTGGCCTCCGGCCCCGCCCCTCCCCGGCCCCCCCCGGGCCCCGGCCCCCCCCGGTTCAGGCGGAGTCCGCCGCGCACTCGGCGGCGAACTCGCACAGCGCGGCCCGGTCCGCGCGTCCCGTCTTGCTCAGCAGACTGGCCATGTGCTTCTCCACCGTGCGCGGCGAGATGGACAGCCGCCGAGCGATCTGCTGGTTCCCGGGCCGCTCGGGCAGCAGCACGAACACCTCGTACTCGCGCGGCGTCACCCCGCTGCTCCGCAACGGGGACGGAATCCGGTCCCAGCCGCCCCGGTGCTGGGTCACGCTCGCCCCGGCCTGCCGCAGCGCCGCCCGGCACGCGGAGGCGACCGGCTGCACCCCGGCCCCGTAGAAGAACTCCTCGGCGGTCCGCAACCACGCCACCGGCTCGCCCCAGCCGTCCGCGCGGGCCGCGTCCGCGGCCAGCCGCAGCCCCAGATGGCGGGCGACCGGGAAGGGCGCGGCGGACACCTCGAAGGACGCCATCAGCGAGGCCGCCCCGGCCGCGTCCCCCGCCCGGCCCAGCAGGACCGCACCGCCCAGTTCCAGGAACTGCCGGTTCCACGCGAGAGTCCCCCCGGGGGCCGACCGAGCCGCCTCCAGCTCCGCCCGGTCCGCCTCGCCCGCCAGGACCCGCAGCAGTGGGCGCAGCCCGTACCGCCCGCTCAGGTAGTAGTAGCTCGGGTGGTCCTCCTCCCAGGCCAGCGCCTCGTCCAGCTCGGCGGCCGCCCGCTCCCGGTCCTCCTCCAGCAGCGCGCCGAACGCCCGGCACAGGCCCGACCGCAGCGGCACCAGCAGGGACTGCTCCCCACCGGCCCGCCGGAACGCGGCCAGCGCCCGGTCCATCTCCCGCCGCCGCCCCCGGTGCGCCGCCAGCGTGGCCCCGGCCAGCAGCAGATAGCGGTGGGCCGACAGATCACCGACCCGGGCGCTGGCCCGGGCCGAGCGGTCGATGATCTCCTGCGCCTCCTCCCACCGGGCGCACAGCACCGCGTTCATCGCGAGCAGCCCGTCGACCGTACGGGTCAGCATCAGCGCGCCCAGCTCGGCGGCCGCCGCCCGCGCGGAGAGCAGCCGGGAGGCGTCCCCGGTCCGCATGAAGGCGTTCGCCCCCAGCCGCACCAGCGCCTCCACCCGCCAGATGGGCAGCGCGTGTTCGGTGGACAGCGACAGCATCCGCTCCAGCGCCCCGTCCGCCGCGTCGAACCCCTCCTCCCGCCGCAGCAGCGCCAGTAGCTGCCAGGCCTGGCAGGCGACCACGGGCAGCCCCTCGGCCTCGGCGGTCTCCGCCGCCTCCCGTACGGCCCGCTCGGTTTCCGCCGGACCCCGCGGGGCCCGCCCGTTGCCCGGCAGCAGGGCCAGATGCCCGTCGACCACGGCGAGCGCGGCCCGCCGGCCGGCAAGCGGGTCGGGGCCCAGCAGGGCGCGGGCGGCATCCGCCTGACGGGTCGCGTCGGCGGTCCGCTCCGCCATGACCGCCACCCAGGCCAGCTCGACGTGCGTCTCGCCGCGCCGGGCGGCGGCCTCGGAACGGGCCGGGACCGGCGGCAGCGCGTCCGCCAGCGTCAGCGCGCCGTCCAGATCACCGCCCTTCGCCCGGGCCAGGGCCAACGACTCGGCGACGGTCGAGCGGTCACCCTCGGCGGCCAGGGAACGCGCCCGCTCCAGCAGCACCACGGCGGAGCCGTATGCCCCCGAAGCGAGCATCCGTCTTCCCGCCTCCGCGAACTGACGGGCCGCCGCGGCCCGGTCGCCCGCGGCCAGCTGGAGCGAGGCGACGAGCTGCCGCCCGTCCTCGTCCAGCGGCTGCCCGGAGCCCTCGATGGCCGCGGCGGCCCGGCGGGCCAGGGAGGCGCGCTCGGCCGGGGCGAGCGAGGAGATCAGGGCCTCGGCGGTCAGCGAGTGCCGGAAGGCGTAGCGGTCGGGGGCCGCGCCGTCCGGGGCGATGAACCCCGCCTCCACCGCGGACCGCAGATGCGAGAACAGGGCCCGGTCCTCGAAACGGGTGACGGTCTGGAGCACGGTCACCGAGAACTGGCTGCCCAGCGTGGCCGACGCCAGGAGGAGCTCCCGCACCGGCTCGTCCAGCCGCTCCAGTCTCCGCGCCCAGCTGCGGACGATGTCCGAGGGCACCGATCCCTCCGGCTGCTCCGTCGCCGCCCACCCGTCGTCCGTCCGGCACAGCCGCCCGGTGTCGAGCAGGTCGGCCAGCAGCACTTCCAGCAAGTACGGGTTGCCCGAGGCGCGTTCGGCCAGCCGCCGGTGCACCGCGTCGGGTATCTCCTCCGGCCGCGCCTCCAGACACGCCCCGGTCAGCGCCCGCGCCTGCGCCTCGCCGAGCGGCCCCAACTCCCGCACCGCGGCGACGTGCCGGCGCTCCGCGGAGCGTACGAGGTCCAGCGCCGCCCCCGGCTCCGGGCGCAGGGTGCCCAGCAGCAGGATCGGCAGTTCGGCCAGGTTGTCGATGACGTACTCGACGACCGCGACGGTCTCGGTGTCGCAGTCGTGCAGGTCCTCCAGCAGGATCGCGCAGCCCGCCTCCCGGCCCAGCACGGACAGCAGTCGCAGCAGCGCCTCGGCCAGCTCCACGACCGTCTCCGGATAGCCCGGCGCACTGCCCTTGCGCCACTCCGGCACCAGCCGGGCCAGAGCCGGGTGGTAGGGCGTCAGCTCCGGGTCGTCCGGGGTCCCGGCCGCCCGGAACCGGGAGGCCAGCGCCTCCGCCAGCGGGCGGAACGGGACGACGAGACCGGTCGAGGTGGCCCGGCCGCGCAGCACTGGCATCCCGAGCTCGTAGGCCCGGTAGGCGCACTCGCCCACCAGCCGGGACTTGCCGATGCCCGCTTCCCCGAGGAGGAACAGCGCGCGCCCCGAACGCCGTTGTACGGAGTCCAGGGCGCCGCTCAGCAGTCCGATCTCGTCGTGCCGACCCACGATGACCGGCGAAGTCGCTCGCATGGCCGCAGGTTACTGGAGCCTCAACTTCTAGGGCATCGGATCAATCTGGCTGATTTCGCGCTGAGTTGGCGGGATTCGGTCAGAACGGGGACGTCATGGTGGTCCACGGCAGGTCGTGGCTGTAGCCGGTCTCGCCCTCCGAGACGCTCAGGAGTCTGCTCCGGGCGCCGAGCCCTCCGGTGGACCCGAGGGAGATGCGTCCGGCCGGGTGCTCGGCCGCGCCCCCGTGCCCGGTCTCGTCGGACGCCTGCGTGGCCGCTTCGTCGTACTGAGTCATATCTGCCTCATCCTCTGGTGGTGGACGAATCGTCAGGTGGTGGAACGGGCGGATCGTCGGGTGGTGGAAACGGCGGGTCGTCAGGTGGTGGAAACGGCGGGTCGTCGGGTGGCGGAACGGTGGAACGGCGGATCAAGGAGCCCGGGAGGGCCGCAGGAGCAGGGCGGAGCCGATCCGGTCGGGGAACCCCGCCCGCAGCAGCCCGTGACCGATCCCGGACAGCCCGGTGAGCAGCGCCGGGTGGGGTACGCGGCCGGGGGTGCCGCACTGCGGCCCGTCCTGGTCCGCCGCCGCCAGCAGTGTCCCGGCCCGCCGCACCCACGAGGCCCGCACGGCAGGCAGCGAGCGGTGGCCGAGCAGTTCGAGGAGACCCAACTCACCGTGGCACAGGCTGTCGTTGGCGAGCGGACCGGTGTCGGCCAGTTCGCCCGTGACCCTCGCGGACCAGCTGGACAGCTCCGGGTCGGCGAGCGCGTCCGGGCTGTCCGCGACCGCGAGCGCCACCCCGGCCGCCCCGTCGCACCACGCGGGCCCGCCCGTCGTCGCGGCGGCGGCCCGGCGCAGGGCGTGCAGCCCGGCGGCCCGGTGACGGGCGTCGCCCCCGGCGGCGGCGAAGCGCAGCAGGGCCCAGCCGATCCCCGCCGCCCCGTCGGCGAAGCCCCCGCCGTCGGGCAGCGGGACGGCCGCGATCCGTTCGGCGATCCGCTCGGCTCCCCGCCACGCCTCGGCCCGCCCGGTGACCCGGTGCACCGCCAGCAGGGACACCAGGCCGCCCGCCGCCCCGCCGCGCACCCCGAACCCGTCCTCGGCCGCGCTCGCCGCACAGCTCAGCCGGGTCGCCGGACCGGCCAAGGCCAGTACCTCCGGGTCGCCCAGCAGCGAGCCCACCTCGGTCAGCGCGTAGGCGATCCCGCCGAGACCCGCGAAGGCTCCCGAGCCCAGGGCCCCCAGCTCGTCCGCCCGGTCGTGCAGCACGTCCAGCAGCCCCGGCACCGGGGCGAGCGCCTCCCGGGCCGCCTCGGCGTACCGGGGTGCCCCGGTGACCGCGGCAAGCTGGGCCAGGAACAGTGCGGGGCCGGTGTAACCGCCCGCGAGGTCCGCCGCCATCGGCGACAGCCGCCAGTAGCGCTCCCCGAGCAGCTCCAGCCCGACCCAGTTGGTGCGGCCGGCGTGCCGGTAGGCGAGCGAGACGAGCTGGTCGCCCACCGACACGGCGGCGGACAGCAGTTGCTCGGGCTCCGGGGCCCGCGCCGCACTGCGCGCCCGGTCGCCCACGGCCGCCCGGTGCGCCGGTTCGGGTGAGGTGCTGACCATGGCGGCCCGGACGATCCGCTCCTGGTCCTGCCGGTCCACGCTGTCCATCGCGCGGATCTTCGCCGCCACCCGGGCGAGACCGGTGGTTCCAGAGGTGTCCCGTGAGCCCCCCTCGCCGCCCACGGAACCCACCCCCGGCACGGGACCCGCCCCCGCACCCGGCTCCGCCCCCGCCTCCGAGCCCGCCCCCGGCACCGTACGGCCGGAACCGCCCCACAGCTCGGTGGAGCCCGGCCGGGTGGTGAACACCGGTACATCCCCGCGCCACAGCTCCGCGATCTCCTCGTCCTCCAGACCGGGCAGCGCGGGCGCGCCCAGGAGCGGTGTACGCAGGAGCGAAAGCACCCGGTGCCGCTCAGCGGCGTCCCGCATCAGGTCGGGGTGGGTCGACTCGTCAAGCAGCGTCGTGTACGTCCAGGTCGGCCGGGGTACGAAACGGACCTCGTCCCGGTCGAAGGTCCGCAACAGGCCGTCCTCGCCCAGCAGTTCGCCCCGGTGCTCGCAGATCGCGGTGTACCCGGCGCGGAACCCGTCGCACAGCTCCTCGGTGTACGCGGAGGGGGTGGCAGCCACCCCGCCGAGCCGGGGCCGGTTGGCGGACTCGGTGAACCGCCCGGCCCGCCGCACCAGGCGCATGCGGTCCGTTCCGGCCTCCGCCCAGTCTGCGGTCTCGATCGGGGACGCCGCCGCCCGGCCCCCGCCGATGGCGGACATGTCGAGCGCGGTCGTGTCCCCGACGAGCAACTGGGGCAGCAGACCCACCCGGTGGACCGAGTCGTGCAGGGCGCGGGCGGCCGGATCGGAGGAGCGGGCGGGCCCCAGGGGTAGGTGGAAAAGGGTCTCCACATCGACCAGGACGGGGTGCGGGCCGCAGGCGATCACGTTCTCGTGGTGCAGATCCGTGCCGTCCAGCGCGTGCAGCAGTGCCAGCAGAGCCCCCTGCCGGCGGTAGAACTGCCGGGTCTCCGCCACCGAGGCGCAGGGCCGCGCCTCGACGAACTCGGCCCAGCCGTACGCCCCCCGGTCCAGCACGCGCGGCACTCGAAGCCGCGGTGCGTCCGGCAGCGAACCGAACCACTCGGTCAGGGAGTTGAAGTGCAGGTGCGCGGCCATCGGACGTGGCTTGTAGACCAGCCGGGCGCCGTCGGCGAACCGCAGCAGCATCACCGACCGCCCTCCGCGATGGCTGTCGCCCGCACCGGCCTCGACGCCCGTAAGAGTCCCGGGGCCCTCGCCCCTGCCGAACACTCCGCCCGGGAGCCCGGCCCGGTCGCCCAACACCCCTGACGAGGACAGCAGATGCCGGTCGGCGGCCAGCCGCGCGGCCATCTCGGCGAAGGCGTCGCCCGCGTTCAGACCGGCTGTCGCCAGGAGACGTGCCAGCACGGGATAGCCGGTGACGAGCAGGGCGAGGCCGTCACGGCTGGCGGTCACCCGTACGAAGTCCCGGAAGCGCTCCCCTGGCCCCGCTCCGCTCAGCCGGCCGAGCCGACGGGCTTCGTGCAGCTCGGTGACGAGGGTGCGCGCGGCGATCCGGCAGAGCCGTAGTGCCAGGTGGCGCCGGAAGTCGGTGAGTACGGCGCCGGAGTCGCCCGCCGGAGCGGGCGCGCCGCTGTCCACGGTCAGCGCGCCCCGCAGCCTTACGGTCGCCGCCTCCACGAACGGTGCGACCACCGGCCCGAAACCGCTGAGCCCCGGGTAGGCCCGGTCCGGGACCTCCACGTCCACGGGCGCGGCGGCGACGGCGGCCCGGGCGAAGGCGGCCCAGGCGGGCTCGCTCGCGGGCCTGTCGCCGACGACGCCGGGAAGCCACCAGGGCTGCCCGTCCCGGTCCCGGAGCAGGGCGGTGGTGGCGGACGGGGCGACCGGGCGGCCGTTGCGCGGCGCGGGGGCGCCGTGTGCGCCGAGGCCACCGTCCAAGCCTCTGTCGATCAGATCCTTCTCCGCCACCGCACCGCACCTCCCCGGTCCCGGGGCGCGCCCGGCCGGGCCGCCCGCGTCCATCGTGGCGGGGGGCGGGGTGGCGGCGCATGGGGGAGTTGCCCCCAACTTTCGCCCTCCGCCCGCATACACCGGCCGCGCCCGGGGGCGGATTCAGCATCGGCTGCTTACCGACCGGCTGTTTCCGTCTCAGCCGGATCGCGTACGTGGTCGGCCCGATAGCCCCGCCCGTCGCGGCCCCGTCCCTCGCGGCCCCACCCGTCGCGCTGCCACCCGTCGCGCCGCCGCCCGTCACGGTCCCACCCGTCACGGTCCCACCCGTCACGGTCCCGCCCGTAGCGGCCCCGCCGGGGCGGCCGCTCGGACTGCCGGGCCGGGGACACCACCGGCGGCATCGCGGGGCGCGTCGGGCCTGCCGTCCGGCTCACCCCCGGGGCGGAGCCGTGGACCCCCGGATCATCAGCTCGGCCGCGATGGTCGCGATGCCGCCGGGCGGCGGGTTCTCCTTGCCCATCGCGAGCCGGCCCGCCCGCGCGCCCGCCTCGAAGAGCGGCAGCCGTACCGTCGTCAGAGCCGGAACCGCGTCCACCGAGAACGGCAGATCGTCGAAGCCCGCCACCGAGATGTCCTGCGGGATGCGCAGCCCCTGGTCCCGGACGGCCGCGCAGGCACCCAGCGCCACGGTGTCGTTGGCGGCGACGATGGCGGTCACGTCCGGTGCCCGGCGCAGTATTTCGAGCGTGGCCTCGTACCCGGAACGCCGGTCGTAGGGCCCGTGCACGGTGAGCCGCTCCTCGTCGGCGGGGACCGGGCCGATCCCCGCGCCGCGCAGTGCCTCCCGGTGACCCTCCAGGCGGTGCCGGGTGGTGGTCCGTTCCGGGGGCCCGGCGACGTATCCGATCCTGCGGTGACCCAGGGAGACCAGGTGCTCGGTGAGGCGGCGGCCGCCGCCCCGGTTGTCGAACGCGAGCGCGGCGACGAGCGCGTCCCCCTCGGGCATCGGGGGCCGCCCGCAGAAGACGATCCGGGTGCCCGCGTCCGCGAGCTTCACCAGCTTCGCGGCCATCGCGGCCTGGTGCGCCGGGTCCTCGACCGCGCCGCCGGTGAGGACGACGGCGGCGGCCCGCTGGCGCTGGAGGAGGGTGAGGTAGGTCAGCTCGCGTTCCGGGGAGCCGCCGGTGTTGCAGATGACGGCCAGCTTCTCGCCGCCCGCCCGGCCCGAGCCGTCCCCGGGCCCGCCGATCTGTGTCTGCGCGGCCCCCGCCATGATCCCGAAGAACGGGTCGGCGATGTCGTTGACCAGGATGCCGACCAGGTCCGAGGTGGCTGCCGCGAGTGAGCTGGCGGGCCCGTTGAGCACGTAGTCCAGGTCGTCCACCGCACGCAGGACCCGCTCCCGGGTCGACGCCGCCACCGGGTAATTGCCGTTCAGCACTCGGGAGACGGTGGCCGGGGACACCCGGGCGCGGGCCGCCACATCCGCCAGGGTGACTGTCATCGCTGTCCTCCGGGAGGTCACGTGCGGCCCCCTCTTGTCCGGCCGCTGTCGGCAGGCTAGCGTCATCTCGGATAGAAAGCGCTTGCTACGCGGTATGGAGGGGACTTCGTGACACGCAGGACAGTGCGCATCGCCATGAACGGCGTCACGGGACGCATGGGATACCGGCAGCACCTGGTGCGTTCGATCCTCGCCATCCGCGAGCAGGGCGGCCTGGATCTCGGCGAGGGCGAGGTGCTGTGGCCCGAGCCGGTGCTCGTCGGCCGCCGCGCCCACGCCCTGGAGGAACTGGCCGAGCGCCACGGCCTGACCGAGTGGTCCACCGACCTGGACGCGGTCCTCGCGGACGACACGGTCGACATCTACTTCGACGCCCAGGTCACCCCGGCCCGGGTGGAGGCGATCAAGAAGGCGATCGCGGCGGGCAAGCACGTCTACACCGAGAAGCCGACCGCCACGGACGTCGAGGGGGCCCTCGACCTGGCCCGCCTCGCCCGGGAGGCGGGCATCAGGCACGGCGTGGTCCAGGACAAGATCTTCCTCCCGGGGCTGCGCAAGCTGAAGCGCCTGATCGACGCCGGCTTCTTCGGTGAAATCCTCTCCGTCCGGGGAGAGTTCGGCTACTGGGTCTTCGAGGGCGACTGGCAGGCGGCCCAGCGCCCGTCCTGGAACTACCGCGCGGAGGACGGCGGCGGCATCGTCGTCGACATGTTCCCGCACTGGGAGTACGTGCTCCACGAGCTGTTCGGCCGGGTCACCTCCGTGACGGCGCACGTCCACACGCACGTCCCGCGGCGCTGGGACGAGCACGGCAAGCCGTACGAGGCGACCGCCGACGACGCCGCATACGGCATCTTCCAACTGGCGGGCGGGGCGGTCGCGCAGATCAACTCCTCCTGGGCGGTCCGGGTCAACCGCGACGAGCTGGTCGAGTTCCAGGTCGACGGCACGCACGGCTCGGCGGTGGCAGGCCTGCGCAACTGCCGTGTACAGCACCGCTCATCAACCCCGAAGCCGGTCTGGAACCCCGACCTCCCGGCCACCGAGTCCTTCCGCGACCAGTGGCAGGAGATCCCGGACAACCAGGAGTTCGACAACGGCTTCAAGGCGCAGTGGGAGCTGTTCCTGCGCCATGTGGCGCAGGGCGAGCGGTACACCTGGGACCTGCTGGCCGGGGCCCGGGGCGTCCAACTCGCCGAACTGGGCCTGAAGTCGTCCGCCAGTGGCCGCCGCTTCGAGGTGCCGGAGCTGACGCTGTGACGGCTGCTGTTCCCCTGCCCCAGGGCTCGTACACCCCGCGTGCCACCCCGCTGGACCTCACGCCGGCAGCGCTGCCCCCCACCTCCCGTACGGTCTTCTCGGCGGCCCATGTCGTCGCCGACCCGTACGCCGACATCGGCCCCGACGGTCCGGCGGCCCTCGACTGGGACGCCACGCTCGCCTTCCGCCGCCACCTGTGGGCGCACGGCCTCGGCGTGGCGGAGGCGATGGACACCGCACAGCGCGGGATGGGCCTGGACTGGGCGGGCGCTGCCGAACTGATCCGCCGCTCGGCGGCTGAGGCGAAGGCGGTGGGCGGCAGGATCGCGTGCGGCGTCGGCACCGACCAGCTGCCCGACGGCGGTACGCCCACCCTGGCCGAGGTCACTTCGGCGTACGAGGAGCAACTCGCGCTCGCCGAGGAGAACGGCGTACAGCCGATCCTGATGGCTTCCCGCGCGCTGGCCAGGGCGGCGAGCGGCCCGGACGACTACCTCGCCACCTACGCCCGCCTCCTGCGCCAGGCGACCGAACCGGTGATCCTGCACTGGCTCGGCCCCGTGTTCGATCCGGCCCTGGAGGGCTACTGGGGCAGCGACGACCTCGACGAGGCGACGGACACCTTCCTGAAGGTGATCGCGGAGCACCCCGACAAGGTCGACGGCGTCAAGATCTCCCTCCTGGACGCGGCCCGCGAGATCGACGTCCGCCGCCGCCTCCCGGGCGGGGTGCGCTGCTACACGGGTGACGACTTCAACTACCCGGAGCTGATCGCGGGCGACGAACGCGGCTTCAGCCACGCCTTGCTGGGCGTCTTCGACCCGCTGGGTCCGTTGGCGGCGCACGCGGTACGGGCACTGGACAGGGGCGACACCGAGGCCTTCCGCGCCCTGCTCGACCCCACGGTCGAGCTCTCCCGCCACCTCTTCCGGCCGCCGACCCGCTTCTACAAGACCGGCGTGGTCCTCCTGGCCTGGCTGGCCGGTCATCAGGACCACTTCACGATGGTGGGCGGCCTCCAGTCGGCGCGCTCGCTGCCGCATCTGTCGAAGGCGTACGAACTGGCCGACGGTCTGGGCCTGTTCCCGGACCCGGAATTGGCCGCACACCGTATGCGAGCGCTGCTGGCGGTCCACGGAGGCGCACGATGAACGATCAGCTCTCCCGCCTCTCGCTCAACCAGGAGACCATCAAGCAGTGGTCGTTGCCCGAGCTGGCGGAGGGCTGTGTCAAGGCGGGCATCGGCAAGGTGGGCCTGTGGCGGGCGCCGGTCCAGGCGTACGGCGTCGAGCGCACGGCGGCCCTGATGGCGGACGCGGGCCTGGCCGTCACCAGCCTCTGCCGGGGCGGTTTCCTCACCGCCCCGGACCCGGCCGGGCGGGTCCGCGCGCTGGACGGCAACCGGGCGGCCCTGGACGAGGCGGCGGCGCTGGCCACCGACACCCTGGTGCTGGTCTCGGGCGGCCTCCCGCCGGGCAGCCGTGACCTGTACGGGGCACGCGAGCGGGTGGCGGACGCGCTGGCCGAACTCCTCCCGTACGCGGCCGAACGCGGCGTACGCCTGGCGATCGAACCGCTGCACCCGATGTTCGCCTCGGACCGCTGTGTGGTCTCCACCCTCGCCCAGGCCCTGGACCTCGCGGAACGCTTCCCGGCCGAGCGGGTGGGGGTCGTCGTCGACACCTACCACCTCTGGTGGGACGACCGCGCCCCGGAGCAGATCGCCCGTGCGGGGGCGAGGGGCCGCATCCACGCCTTCCAGCTGGCCGACTGGATCACCCCGCTGCCGGCGGGGGTGCTGCTGGGCCGTGGGCAGCTGGGCGACGGAAGCGTGGATTTCCGCTCGCTCCGCCGACAAGTGGAATCGGCCGGGTACGGCGGTCCGATCGAGGTGGAGATCTTCAACGAGGAGCTGTGGGCCCGTGACGGGGCGGAGGTGCTCGCGGAAGTGATCGGGCGCTATGTGCAACATGCCTGCTGAGAGGTCCGATCCGAGCCGAAGGTAAAGAGATCGCAAAGGGCTGCAACCTTTGGTCGGCCTCCCGGGTCACACAGGGCGTCGGGACTTCCGGGGAGGGGTCCGGGGGGAACGGGAAGGCCCGACGGGAGGGGAAAGCGAGGGGGGTCCGGCCGCGAGGCCGGGCCCCGTTTCGCTGTAGTCCTCTCCGCTGTCGTCCTCGTACGCGCGGCCCCCGTATCCGCAAGGCCTCCTGTGCGTGGCTGCCGCTGTAGTCGCGCAGGGTGGACACGGTCATCAGCCCGGGGTCCTGTGCGGCCTTGTCCCCGAGTCGGTCGACGGCCTGGCGGGGGAGGTCCCGGACTGGGAGGGCACCGGGTCGCAGCCCTTCATGCCGTACAGCTGACTTCCCCACGCCGGCGGCCTTCAGAAATGAAAATTCTCGCCGCTCCGGCACGTCTTCGCAGATGAGGAGGGGCGTCACAGGTCTACACCAAATGGACTCTTTACGCCCTTTCCCGTCCGTGCGTTACTCATGACATGTCCATGGCGCTCGATAACGGAGTGCCCTGGATCTCTTCCTCGTCAACGTGCCCGGAGGTGGCTATGCCCGCGTACCGTTCTCCGTCCCGCCGAATCAAGAGATCCCGAGGGGCTTTACCGGCCGTCGCACTCGGCAGTGCCGTGGCACTGATCCTGACCGGTACGGGCGCGGCCGCCGCCGCGCCGCCCGCACCCGACAAGCCGGTCCGCTCCGGGCAGGCGTGGATGGGTGCGGGCACCCGCATCGAGCAAGGGCCCGCGTCCTCGGCGGCGGGCGGGGTCACACCGATGGACACCAGCGGCGTCCAGGGCATCGACGTCTCCCACTGGCAGGGGGCGATCAACTGGGGTTCGGTGAAGGCCGCGGGCATCGACTTCGCCTATATGAAGGCCACCGAGGGAACGAGCTTCAAGGACAGCCGCTTCAACGCGAACTACACCGGCTCCTACAACGCCGGTCTGATCCGGGGCGCGTATCACTTCGCCCGCCCCGACATCTCCAACGGGTCCACCCAGGCAGGCTACTTCGCGAGCAACGGCGGAGGATGGTCCAAGGACGGCAAGACCCTCCCCGGTGTGCTGGACATCGAGCACAACCCGTACGGCGCCATGTGCTACGGCCTCTCCACGACCCGAATGCGCACGTGGATCAACGACTTCTACAACACGTACAAGGCGCGCACCACCCGGGACGTCGTCATCTACACGACAGCCAGCTGGTGGAACACCTGCACCGGCAACTGGACCGGCATGGCCACCAAGTCCCCGCTGTGGGTGGCACACTGGGGCACCAGCAGCCCGAACATCCCGAACGGCTTCCCCACCTGGACGATCTGGCAGTACACGGCGACCGGCCGGGTCAACGGGGTCTCCGGCGATGTGGACCGCAACAAGTTCAACGGGAGCTTCGCCCGGCTCCAGGCCCTCGCCGGCAACACGGCGTAGCGGCCCAGCCCTTCGCGGCGGCCGGGTAAGTCCGTCCCGTCCACGGCGCACCCGGCCGCCGTCCCCGCCGCCCCCCTTGGCCGCCGGGCCGGAACGACCACACACCAGGAGCTCGCCGTGAACCTTCCGCAGCCGTCCCGTCGCCACGTCCTGCTCGCCGGTGCGGGCGGCCTGGCCGCCGTCGCCTTACCGGGTACGGCCCACGCCCTCGGCACCGTCGAACCGGACATCGACAACACCTCCCAGTGGAACGCCCGCCCGCCCCAGGGCCCGGTGAGCCTGGTGGGAAAGCGGCCCACCATGATCATCGTGCACCACACGGTCAGCGCCAACACCTCCGACTACTCCCGCGCCCAGGCCCACCGCCACGCCCACTGGGTCCAGGACCTGCACATGGACAAGAACGGGTGGACCGACACCGGCTACCACTTCCTCATCAGCCGGGGCGGCTGGATCACCGAGGGCCGCCACCACAGCCTCAGCACGCTGCGCAGCGGCAGCGACTTCGTCCAGGGCGCGCACACCTCCGGCCAGAACGGCGCGGGCATCGGCATCGCCAACGAGGGCGCGTACCACGACGGCGCGCAGCCGCCGCAGGCTCAGTGGGAGGTCCTGGTGGTGCTCTGCGCGTACGTCTGCGAGCAGTACGCCATCGCACCGACCCGCATCTACGGCCACCAGGACTTCGGTGACACCCTCTGCCCGGGCGTGCTGCACGACAAACTGCCGCGACTGCGCAGCGAGGTCGCGGCGAGCATGGGCTGAGCGCGGGGCGTAGGCGAACAGGCGGCGAGGGTGCCTCGCGTGTCTCGCGTGCCTCGTGGGACGACTGCCTGAGACGCGCCTCGGTGCGGACTTCTCCGACGTGCGCCTTCACAACGACGCCGCTGCGAAGGCTTCCGGGTGCGGTGGCCGTCGATCTTCACCGGGGCGCACTCCGCTGTGGTCCCTGCTCCGTGGCGTACTCGCGCAGCGCCTTGGCCGGGTCGTCCCCCAGAACATTCGCGAGGTGTCTCACGGCCCCGGACGAGGAGCAGGGCCCCTTGTCGGACAGCAGGTTCTTGAAGTACATGGAGACGAAGTACAGCGTGAGGTCTTCGAACCGCCCGCTGAACTCCCACCGCTTCCACTCGTAACGCCTGTTGAACTCGCAGCCCCAGTAACTGGTGCGTACCCCGCGGTAGCTGACGACGACGAAGGAGAAGTCGTAGCGCCATTTCGTCACTACACGCGTCTTACGGCAGGGACGCCAGGTACACCATCCCCAGTACCGTTCCTCGATCTCGACTTGCTCGGGCATGGCTACCGCCCTCCGGTAGGAACACCTCCGGCGAAGCGGGTGCCCGGGACTGCGGCGTTTGCTGGTCAGCCGCGCTCGGAGACCCGCCAAACACACAGTTCGTCTTCTTCTTTCTACGCCGCCACCCGGCACCCGGCAACCGGGCCGGACGGGAGCCTCGGGCACCGACGAGGGGCTCGCGCAGGCTTCCGTCCCGGCCGACCGGTGAGATGGTCTTCGCCGTGGAAACTCGCGGCAGGCCAGGCCGCTGTAAACCTCTGCTCAACTCCTCGACCCGCGTGTCGAGACCTCGTCCGCCCATGCGTCCCCCGCCGTCCGCGGTCGGTGTGACAGGGAAGTTCCTGTTCTTCAGACGGGGAACTCGCCGCTCCTGATCGCGGTGACGAAGGAGGACCAGCCGTCGGCGGAGAAGACGACGGCGGGACCGTCGGCGGCCTTGCTGTCACGGACGGGGACAGCGGCGTGGCCGAGCGCGACCTCAAGGCACTCGCCCTGGTTCCCTCCGCTGTGGCTGGACTTGAACCAGCCGGTGAGGGTGGACGCGTCCGGAACGCTCCGCCTACTGGTGACCATGTTCGTGCTCCTCCGCTGCGGCCCGCACGCGGGCCACCGAATCCTGGTGCGACAACGCATCGCCCAGAGCGAGATCGTAGGCCGTGCGGCTGGACGCGACCAAGCGTGGATCATCCATCAAGTTGCCCGTCTGGAAGGCTTCGACGTACGCCACCGGAGCGGAGTCGGCGAAGCTCAGCAACGTCAGCAGGCTCTGCTGGAGCGAATGGGCCCCGGCCTCGAACGGCACCACGTGCAACCGCAGCCGCCCGGCCTCGGCCATGTCCGCGACCTTCCGCAGCTGCTTGGCCATGACCTGCGGACCGCCGACCCGACGGCGCAGCACCGCCTCGTCCAGCAGAGTCCACACCACGGGATTCGTGGGCCCGTCGAGCACGCGGGCACGCTCCGTTCGAATGACGACCTCCTTGTCAATGTCCTCCTTCCGGTGGTTGGGCCGGTACGCCTCGAACAACGCTCGTGCGTAGTCGTCCGTCTGCAACAGCCCGGGTACGAGTGTCAGGGCGAACTGCTGGATGAGCACAGCCTGCTGCTCCAACTCCGCGACAGCGGCGAAGCTCTTGTCGTATTTCGTCTCCAGATCCCGCAGCCACCGCTCGAAGAACCCGTCCGTGCCCAGCGCCTGGTCGATCCGGCGTGCGTCCTCTGGGCCAGGCAGCCGCCGTCCCGCCTCCCAGTGACTGATGAGGGTCGGCGAGCAGACGACCATCTCACTCAGGGCCTCCTGAGTCAGCCCCGCCGCGATCCGCCGCAGCCGCAGTTCCTCGCCGTACTTCTGCCTCGGCGTACGCGGCCCGTGCTTCGTTCCCATGCAGTCCAACTCCCCGTCTTGACGGACGCGCTGTCATCCCGGACCCCCTGGCAGCGTAGCGACCTCCGACCTCACTCTGTGATGGGTTCGCTACGCAAAGACAGCGACGCCCCGCATCTCCACGCCAACCCTGAGAAAGCAGGCCCCCCCATGAAGCACGCCCTCGCCCGGCTCCTGAAGCCGGTGCTGCGCGTCCTGACCCCCGCATCGCGCCAACGACACCCGCTGGGCACGTACGCGTACGTCCACCCCTACTCCTGCGCCTACGTCGGCGGCCCGACCTCCTACCGGACCGGTGAGCGTCCCCCGCGCGGCGAGGACAGCCCGCTGGTGCGCCCGTACTTCGTGGCGCACGAACGGCGGGTGGCCGAGGAGCGCGCGGCCCAGGCGCGGCGGCGGCGCATCCGGCGCGGCGGACTGCTGGTCACCGTGCGGGGCGTGGACGTCGGTCGTGTGACGGGGGGCGTGGCATGAGGACGAACAGCGAACTCACCGAAGGCCGGCCGATGCGGCTGCTGCCATGGACGGGCACGGGCGGGAAGCCCTGTTACGTCGTGGGGGACGGCACCGGTTACGTGTCGCGGAAAGCTGACGAGGTCGAGAGCATCCAGCTCGACATGGCGGACGAACTGCTCGGCCATGCCGCCGATCTGCTGGCCGACGGCAGTGCCACCGGGCCGCAGATTCACTTCCTCGCCGGCCGGCTGACCGAGTCGCTGCACCAGGTCGTGCGCGTCGCGGAGAGCCGTGGCGCGCGGCTCGACGCGATCGAGCCGCACCGGCCCGGACTCCGCATGGCTGAAAGCGAACCGGACGAAGACGCTCCATGAGCGGGCGGTCGGCCTCACCGTGGGGTCTTCCCCGCCTCGGACTCCACCCGCGCCTCCGGCCGGGCTGCCGTACGTGCCGAACGAGCCCCCGGCGACATGAACAGCGTCGCCGCCAGTGCCAGGAGCAGCAGCCCCGCGCAGACGTACCCGGAGACCTGGACGCCGACTGCCATCGCCTCGCGGGCCGCCTCCGCCGCAGATGCCGTACGCGGCTCCGAGGCGAGGGTGTCGATCACCGATCCGGCGCTGTCCGTCACGACCCCGCCGATCCGTTCCGCTTCGTCCGGTGCGACTCCGTCCCGGGTGAGCCGGTCGGTCATCCCGGACGTCAGTGTGCTGAAGAACAGTGTGGTCAGTAGGGCGATTCCGAGGGCCGACCCGAGCTCGCGGGCCGCGCTCTGGATGCCCGACGCCTGGCCTCCGCTCCGTTCCGGTACGTCCACGAGGACGATGTTGGTGACCTGCGCCGTGGCGAAGCCGACGCCGATTCCGTACACGAACAACGCGAGGGCGATGAGCCACCAGGAGCTGTCCGTCGACGCGATCAGGGCCAGCGTCGTCAGCCCGGCGGCCTCCAGGGCCAGGCCGATCCGGACCTGTGCGAGCGCGGACACGGTCGCCGCCATCGGGAAGCTCGCCCCGGAGGCGGCGAAGCTGCCGGCGGCCAGGGCGGCGAGGGCCAGGCCCGCCTCGAACGCGCTGTAGCCGAGGGCGAATTGCAGCCAGAGCGGTAGCACCGCGATGATGCCGAACTCGCCGAGGCCGACCATCAGCGTCACGAAATTGCCGTTGCGGAACGAGCGGATGGAGAACAGCCCCACGTCCATCAGCGGCTCGTCGCCCGCGCGGCTCAGCGCGGCCTGCCTGCTCCAGAACACACCCAGGGCCAGTACGGACAGGAGCAGGGCGACGAACACGGGCGAGAGCCCGCCGCTCCAGGAGATGCCTCCGGCCTCCAGCGGCTTGGTCGTCATCAGCCAGCCGTACGTGCGCCCCTCGATCAGGACGAAGGCGAGAAGGCCCAGGCCCGCCGCCGACAGCACCGCGCCGACGCCGTCGATCCGGCCCCGGGTGCGGGGCGACACGTCCAGGTACCGGAGCACCCCCGCCACGATGAGGGCGACCAGCGGAATGTTGATGCCGAAGGCCCAGCGCCAGGAGATGTCAGCGAGCCATCCGCCCAGCAGCGGGCCCACGGCCGCCGCCGCACCGATGGTCGAGCCCCACACGGCGAACGCCTGGGCCCGCGCCCGCCCGGTGAACGTGGCGTTCAGCAGGGCCAGTGAGGTGGGCAGCATCATGGCCCCGCCGACGCCCTGGACGAACCGGGCGAGGATCAGCAGGACGCCGCTGGGGGCCAGCGCGGCCAGCAGGCTCGTCGCGCCGAACACGGCGAGGCCCAGCAGGAAGATCCGGCGTGCGCCGTAGAGGTCGCTGAGGCGGCCGGTGACCAGGAGAAGCGCCGCGAACGTGATCGCGTACGACTCCTGGATCCACTGGGCTTCCGAGGATCCGATGGAGAGGTCCTCGATGATCGGCGCGAGGATCACGTTGACGATCGTCAGGTCGACGACGATCAGGGCCACGCCGAGCGCCACGGCGACGAGGCCGAGCCACTGGCGTGCTGTGGGCGGGGTTTCTGGGCTTTCCGGGGTTTCCGCTGGTTCGGGCACAGTGCTTCGACTCCCCATGATTGCTTTGCCGTAAAGATAGATGCCTTTGTCGCAAAGTTAAATGCAGCGAGGTAGGTTGTCAAAGCAGGTGGTGGGAGACGTGGCCGGAGGGCCCGCGGCGGATCCGGCAGAGAGAGTGGGGCAGCGCCGATGGTGAACGGGCACGGGACGGACGGCGACGGGAACAGGGACGGCAACGGCTCTGCCGGCCGCGAGGCCGTGCGGGTCGACCGCGTCATGGACGGACTGCGCGCCTTCGGGGCCAACTACACCGAGTTCACGCGCCGCTTCGCGACCTGGCTCGGGCTGCACTCCACCGACGCCGCCGCCCTCGTGGAGATCCTCTACGCGGAGGACCAGGGCAAACCCCTGTCACCGGCCCGGCTCAGCGAGCGCGTCTCCCTCTCCTCCGGCGCGACCGCCATCCTCCTCAAGCGGCTCGAACAGGCAGGACATATCGTCCGCACCCGCGAGAGCACCGACCGCCGGGTCGTGACCCTGCGCAGCAGCCCCGACATCCGGCCGCGCGCCGAGGCGTTCTTCGGCCCGTACACCGAGCGCATGGCCGAGGCGATGTCGGCGTACTCGCCGCAGGAGATCCAGCAGTTCGAGGACTTCCTCGGCGGGCTGCGCTCCACCATGGACACCCTGCTGGCGAATGAATACCGGGACGGCGGGCCCGGCCCCCGTACTCCGTGACGGGGCCCGGGGCCGCGAACCGCCCTGTCAGTGCCAACCGGTAGCGTCGGTGCATGTCCAACATGGCCGTCCTCGAAGGGGTCCTGGAGCGGATCACGTACGCCAACGAGGAGAACGGGTACACCGTCGCCCGCGTCGACACCGGGCGCGGAGGCGGTGACCTCCTCACGGTGGTCGGTGCGCTGCTCGGTGCGCAGGTCGGTGAGTCGCTGCGGATGGAGGGCCGTTGGGGCTCGCACTCCCAGTACGGCAAGCAGTTCACCGTCGAGAACTACACCACCGTGCTGCCCGCCACCATCCAGGGCATCCGCCGCTACCTCGGCTCCGGGCTGATCAAGGGCATCGGGCCGGTGATGGCCGACCGGATCACCACCCACTTCGGCGTCGACACCCTCGACATCATCGAGAACGAACCGAAGCGCCTCGTCGAGGTCCCCGGCCTTGGCCCGAAGCGCACGAAGATGATCGCGGCCGCGTGGGAGGAACAGAAGGCGATCAAGGAGGTCATGGTCTTCCTCCAGGGCGTCGGCGTCTCCACCTCCATCGCCGTCCGCATCTACAAGAAGTACGAGGACGCCTCGATCTCCGTCGTGAGGAACCAGCCCTACCGGCTGGCCGCCGACGTCTGGGGCATCGGCTTCCTGACCGCCGACCGGATCGCCCAGGCGGTCGGCATTCCGCACGACAGCCCCGAGCGTGTCAAGGCCGGGCTTCAGTACGCGCTGTCCCAGTCCTCCGACCAGGGGCACTGCTTCCTCCCCGAGGAACGGCTCATCGCGGACGGCGTGAAGCTGCTCCAGGTCGACACCGGGCTGGTCATCGAGTGCCTGGCCGAGCTCGCCGCCGACCCGGAGGGTGTCGTACGGGAGAAGGTGCCGTCACCGGAGGGGGGTGAGCCGGTCACCGCCGTCTACCTGGTGCCGTTCCACCGGGCCGAGCTGTCGCTCGCCGGGCAGGTGCGGCGGCTGCTGAACACCGGCGAGGACCGGATGCCCGCTTTCCAGGACGTGGACTGGGACAAGGCGCTGGCCTGGCTCGCCACGCGTACGGGGACCAGCCTCGCGCCCGAGCAGGAGGAGGCCGTACGGCTCGCGCTCAGCCGGAAGGTGGCCGTCCTGACCGGCGGGCCCGGCTGCGGGAAGTCGTTCACCGTCCGGTCCATCGTCGAGCTGGCCCGGGCGAAACGGGCCAAGGTGGTGCTGGCCGCGCCCACGGGTCGCGCCGCCAAGCGGCTCGCCGAGCTGACCGGAGCCGAGGCGTCCACCGTGCACCGGCTGCTCGAACTGAAGCCGGGCGGGGACGCGGCGTACGACCGGGACCGGCCGCTGGACGCCGATCTGGTCGTCGTCGACGAGGCATCCATGCTCGATCTGCTGCTCGCCAACAAGCTCGTCAAGGCCGTGGCACCCGGTGCCCATCTGCTTCTCGTGGGTGACGTCGACCAGCTGCCCTCGGTCGGTGCGGGGGAGGTGCTGAGCGATCTGCTCGCGGACGGCGGCCCGGTCCCGGCCGTGCGCCTCACCCGGATCTTCCGCCAGGCCCAGCAGTCGGGTGTGGTCACCAACGCGCACCGGATCAACGCCGGCCGGCCCCCGCTCACCGAAGGACTGAGCGACTTCTTCCTCTTCGTGGAGGACGAGACGGAGGACGCGGGCAAGCTCGCCGTGGACGTGGCGGCCCGTCGCATTCCGGCCAAGTTCGGCCTCAACCCCCGCCGTGACGTGCAGGTCCTCGCGCCGATGCATCGCGGTCCGGCCGGTGCGGGCCACCTGAACGGGCTGCTCCAGCAGGCCATCACCCCCGGCCGCCCCGACCTCCCCGAGAAGCGGTTCGGCGGCCGGGTCTTCCGCGTCGGCGACAAGGTCACCCAGATGCGCAACAACTACGACAAGGGCGAGAACGGCGTCTTCAACGGCACGGTCGGCATCGTCACCGCCCTCGACGTGGACGCACAGACGCTCACCGTCCGCACCGACGAGGACGAGGAGATCGGCTACGACTTCGACGAGCTGGACGAGCTGGCCCACGCGTACGCCATGACCATCCACCGCTCCCAGGGCAGCGAGTATCCGGCCGTCGTCGTCCCCGTCACCACCAGCGCCTGGATGATGCTCCAGCGCAACCTCCTCTACACCGCCGTGACCCGGGCCAAGAAGCTGGTCGTGCTGGTCGGGTCCCGTAAGGCGATCGGCCAGGCGGTCCGCACGGTTTCCGCAGGCAGACGCTGTACGGCACTGGATTTCCGGCTCCGGGGCGGCTCAGGAGAAGACTTCTCGTGACCCCTACACAAAAATGATCGATCAAATCGGTGGGAAACATCACGGAGGCCTTCCGGAACCGGAGTCAAGGGGGCAGGATGAGTAAGTTGGCGGCACTCAGTGCCGTCAGTAGGTCCAATGGACGACCCCGAGTGCACTCTCCTGAGCCGAATGGGGGAGGGTGGAGACAGTCAGGGCACCTCGAAGAAGAGGCACTACGTCGGTGAGGGATGACGTGAGCGAGCACACCAACAACGCTGTAGTACTGCGGTACGGCGATGACGAGTACACCTACCCGGTGATCGACAGCACCGTCGGCGACAAGGGCTTCGACATCGGGAAGCTTCGGAGCAATACCGGCCTGGTCACGCTGGACAGCGGATACGGCAACACCGCCGCCTATAAATCCGCCATCACGTACCTCGACGGTGAGCAGGGCATCCTGCGCTACCGCGGATACCCGATCGAGCAGCTCGCCGAGCGCTCGTCGTTCCTTGAGGTCGCGTACACGCTGATCAACGGTGACCTGCCGAAGGTCGACGAGCTGGCCGCCTTCAGGAACGAGATCACCCAGCACACGCTGCTGCACGAGGACGTCAAGCGGTTCTTCGACGGCTTCCCGCGCGACGCCCACCCGATGGCCATGCTGTCCTCGGTCGTCAGCGCGCTGTCCACGTTCTACCAGGACAGCCACAACCCGTTCGACGAGAAGCAGCGCCACCTCTCGACGATCCGCCTGCTGGCGAAGCTGCCGACGATCGCCGCGTACGCCTACAAGAAGTCGATCGGGCACCCCTTCGTCTACCCGCGCAACGACCTCGGGTACGTCGAGAACTTCCTGCGCATGACCTTCTCGGTCCCCGCCCAGGAGTACGAGCTGGACCCGGTCGTCGTCTCGGCGCTGGACAAGCTGCTCATCCTGCACGCGGACCACGAGCAGAACTGTTCGACCTCCACCGTGCGTCTGGTCGGCTCCTCGCAGGCGAACATGTTCGCCTCGATCTCCGCCGGCATCTCGGCGCTGTGGGGCCCCCTGCACGGTGGCGCCAACCAGTCGGTGCTGGAGATGCTGGAAGGCATCCAGGCCAACGGCGGCGATGTCGACTCCTTCATCCGCAAGGTGAAGAACAAGGAGGACGGCGTCCGCCTGATGGGCTTCGGCCACCGGGTGTACAAGTCCTTCGACCCGCGCGCCAAGATCATCAAGGCTGCCGCCCACGACGTGCTGTCCGCGCTCGGCAAGTCCGACGAGCTGCTCGACATCGCGCTCAAGCTGGAGGAGCACGCGCTCTCCGACGAGTACTTCGTCTCGCGCAACCTCTACCCGAACGTGGACTTCTACACCGGTCTGATCTACCGGGCCATGGGCTTCCCGACCGAGATGTTCACCGTGCTCTTCGCGCTCGGCCGCCTTCCGGGCTGGATCGCCCAGTGGCACGAGATGATCAAGGAGCCGGGTTCCCGCATCGGCCGCCCGCGCCAGATCTACACCGGCGAGGTCCTGCGTGACTTCGTCCCGGTCGAGGGCCGCTGACCCGGAGCTCTCTCCCGCACCACCCGGCCTCTTCGGCCGACTGCCTTCGCCCCGCGTACCGCGCTTCGCACAGAGCGCGGTGTCCGGGGCGATTCGGCGTTCAGGCTGAAGGGGTGCGGCGAAGGGGAGGCGCTGAGGGTGCTGAGCGTGCGAGAAACGCCCCGCCGCCGATCCCCCCACGGGTCGACGGCCGGGGCGCTTCCCATATCCCGGAGCGGATTCCCCCCACGGGATCCGGCCGGGCGTCTGTAGGGAGCCGAGGCTCCCGTTGTTCTGTTGTGCTGCCGTCTGCCGGGGTACGTACGCACGGGAGGGCCGCTCAAAGCTCCCCGGTGCACGTGCCCCGGCCAACGCTTGCCAACAGGAGCGTCCCCCAAGACACTCCATCGGACGTCCCCCAAGACATCCTTGGCATCGCACTCTAAGACTCACGAACCCACCGGATGGTTACCCCGAATGCGGTGTGATCTAAATCTCTTTGTGGAAGTTACGTGAAGGCACGCAACCGTAGGCTGTTCGTGACGACGAACACGGACGAAAACGCCATGGCGGCTCCCGCGATCATAGGGTTGAGCAGGCCACTTGCAGCCAGGGGCAAGGCCGCGACGTTGTACCCGAAGGCCCAGAAGAGGTTGCCCCTGATGGTGGCCAGAGTACGCCTGGAGAGGCGGATTGCGTCAGCCGTCACCTTGAGATCTCCACGAACCAGGGTGAGGTCGCTCGCCTCGATCGCCGCATCCGTCCCGGTGCCCATCGCCAGCCCCAGGTCCGCGGTGGCCAGAGCCGCCGCGTCGTTGACGCCGTCCCCGACCATGGCGACGACCCGGCCCTCGGCCTGAAGGCGCTTGACCACGTCGACCTTGTCCTGGGGCATGACCTCCGCGTACACCTCCTCGATGCCGACCTCGGCCGCGACCGT
>NZ_JBVIPK010000021.1:0-56794 GCF_055577965.1 Streptomyces sp. NPDC033165 | reverse complement strand
CCCCCCCCCCCCCCCCCCCCCCCCCCCCCCCCCCCCCCCCCCCCCCCCCCCCCCCCCCCCCCCCCCCCCCCCCCCCCCCCCCCCCCCCCCCCTCCTCCCCCCCCCCCCCCCCCCCCCCCCCCCCCCCCCCCCCCCCCCCCCCCCCCCCCCCCCCCCCCCCCCCCCCCCCCCCCCCCGCCGTCTGGCGCCCAAAGGGTGAGGGGAACGGGAGGAGGAGGAGCGAGTGATGACGGACAGCAGGAGCGGTGACGGCAGGATCGAGGGCACCGGCGATCCGCTGCGTGTCGCGGTGATCATCGGCAGCACCCGCGAAGGGCGCATCGGCGACGCGGTCGGTCGTTGGTTCATGGAGCGGGCCCGGGACCGGACGGAGCTGGAGCTCGCCGTCCTGGATCTCGCCGAGTTCGACTTCCCCGTGCACTACCCGGGGCGGGCCACCGACCAGATGACGGAGTTCACCGAGGCGATCGCCGAGGCCGAGGCCTATGTCGTGATCACCCCGGAGTACAACCGCTCGTTCCCCGCCTCCCTGAAGCAGGCCATCGACTTCGCCTACGACGAGTGGCAGACCAAGCCGGTCGCGTTCGTGAGCTATGGACACGGCTCCGCCGGGCTGTATGCGGTGGAGCAGCTGCGCTCGGTTTTCACGGAGCTGCACACGGTGACCCTGAGGAACGGGGTGGCGCTCGACTTCCTCCAGCAGCCGCTGGAGGGGCGGTCGGGGGACTTCGGGCGGGACCGGGCCGTGGGACTGATGCTCGACCAGCTCGGCTGGTGGGGCTGGGCGCTGCGCGAGGCACGGGCCGCCCGCCCCTACGTCTCGTGACCACGGCCACCACCCCGCAGTCACTCGGACCGGCGCACATCGCAGACGCACACCGACGACCCACAAGGAATGGATCATGAGCACTGAACTGGCCATCGAGACGGCGGGGCTGGTGAAGGTCTTCGGCGACAACCGCGCTGTGGACGGCGTCGACCTCGCCGTCCCGACCGGCACCGTCTACGGCGTCCTCGGACCCAACGGCGCCGGGAAGACCACCACCGTCCGTATGCTCGCGACCTTGCTGCGCCCCGACGGCGGAACGGCCCGGGTGTTCGGCAAGGACGTGGTGAAGGACGCCGACGCGGTCCGCAGCCGGGTCAGTCTGACCGGGCAGTACGCCTCGGTGGACGAGGATCTGACCGGCGCGGAGAACCTCATCCTGCTCGGCCGGCTCCTCGGGCACTCGAAGCCCGCGGCCCGGGACCGGGCGGCCCAGCTGCTCGAAGGGTTCGGGCTGAGCGGGGCGGCGGGCAAGCAGGTGAAGAACTACTCCGGAGGCATGCGGCGACGCATCGACATCGCCGCGTCCATCCTGAACACCCCCGATGTGCTGTTCCTGGACGAACCGACCACCGGACTCGACCCCCGCAGCCGCAACCAGGTCTGGGACATCGTGCGGGCGGTCGTCGCCCACGGCACCACGGTTCTGCTGACCACCCAGTATCTGGACGAGGCCGACCAACTGGCCTCCCGTATCGCGGTGATCGACCACGGCAAGGTCATCGCCGAGGGCACCAAGGGCGAGCTCAAGGCCTCCGTCGGCTCCGGCACCGTCCATCTGCGGCTGCGTGACGCCGCCCAGCGGGCCGAGGCCCAGCAGGTCCTGGCTGTCGTGCTGAACGCGGTGGTCCAGCTGGACGCCGACCCCGTGGCACTGACCGCCCGGGTCGATGGGCACAGCACCGAGCAGGGCGCGGCGGAGCACGCCGGACGGGCTCTCGCCGAGCTGGCCCGCTGTGGCATCACGGTCGACAACTTCTCGCTGGGACAGCCCAGCCTCGACGAGGTCTTCCTCGCACTCACGGACAAGAAGGGAGCGGCGGCATGAGCACCACGACCGCCAAGACGGAGCTGGAAGACATCCCCCTCGCCGAGCCGGACCAGGAGCGCCTGTCGGCGCTGCTGGTGGGCCACGACCGCCCGCCGAGGCCCAGCGCACTGTCGGCATCGGTGACCTTCGGCTGGCGTGCCGTGCTGAAGATCAAGCATGTGCCGGAACAGCTCTTCGATGTCACGGCCTTCCCGATCATGCTGGTCCTGATGTACACGTATCTCTTCGGAGGGGCCCTGGCCGGCTCCACGGAGGAGTACATCCAGTTCCTGCTGCCCGGCATCATGGTGATGAGCGTCGTGATGATCACGATGTACACGGGCATCGCGGTCAACACCGATATCGCCAAGGGCGTCTTCGACCGGTTCCGCACTCTGCCGATCTGGCGGCCCGCACCGATGGTCGGCTATCTGCTCGGTGACGTCCTGCGCTATCTGCTGGCATCGGCGGTGATGCTCACCGTCGGCATGATCATCGGTTTCCGTCCGGCGGGCGGTGCACTCGGTGTGCTCGCCGGGATCGGCCTGCTGGTGGTGTTCTCGTTCGCGTTCTCCTGGATCTGGACGATGTTCGGTCTGCTGCTGCGGACCGAGAAGTCGGTCATGGGCGTCAGCATGATGGTGATCTTCCCGCTGACGTTCCTCAGCAACGTCTTCGTCGATCCGAGGACGATGCCGGGCTGGCTCCAGGCCTTCGTGAACAACAGCCCGGTCACCCACCTCGCCACGGCGGTGCGTGAGTTGATGGCGGGCAACTGGCCCGCTGCGGACGCCGCCTGGACGCTGGGCTGGTCCGCCGTGTTCCTGATGGTCTTCGGCGCGGTGACGATGCGGCTCTACAACCGCAAGTGACCGGTGGTCGCCGGGCCGGCGCCGTGCATCCTTGACCTTCCCGACGGGGGAAGCCCCAGCATCGGTGGGGGCCGGGCGGAAGGCGCCCGGTACGAGGAGGTACGAGGTAGACCTGCGGGCGGCGGTCATCGCGGCGGACGACCCGGAGGAGGCCGTACGCAGACTGGTCGCCCTGGCCCGCGCGGCGGGCGGGCCCGACAACGTGGCGTGTGTCGTCGCCGACGTGGTCGTGCGGTAGCGGGGGCGGGCCGGGACGGGACGACCGACGGGCCCCGGGGCGGGGAGAGCGGGGGCCGGAGCCGGCAGCCTGGGGCTGACTGTTGTGGGCTGGGGTTACAACTGCCAGTGGGGGGCCTGGTCGGGACGGTAGGCGCAGGTGGTTCCTGTCGTCACGGACGCCTTCAGGTGGGCTGCCAGGGAGGGGTGCAGGGTGTCCAGCTTGCGCAGGGTGTCGCGGATACGGGCGGTGACCGTCTTGCGGGCCCGCTCGGTCTGGTCACCCAGGCGGCGGGCACGGCCACCGAGCCCGGCGGCGGTGCGGAGTTCGTCGAGGAGGGCCTGACGTTCCCGGTCGTACTTCTCGACGAGCCGGGCGTCGTCCCGGGCCGCGGCTCGGTCTATCTCGGCGTCCAGCCGGGCCAGGTGTTCCTTGTACCGGCGCTTGGCTTCCTCGTCGAGCACCGGGTCGCCGCCGAGCTGCCCGGCGGCGACGACGAGGCTCCCGCCCTCGGGCGCGAGCAGGTGGACGGCCGGGATGTCGGCGCCGGGCTGTCCCAGCAGGCTGTGCAGGTCGCGCAGGCCCTTGGCGTCCGGTACATGCACGGTGACCCCGTCCCAACGCAGCTGCCACACCGGCCCGTTCCGCCGGAACTCGGCAGCGGGCGGGGACGGGGAGGGGGAGTGGGACTGGGACTGGGGAGGAGCGGGGGCGGGGGTGGGCGTTGCTCCGGTTTCGGCTCCGACTCCCGCTCCGGCTCGGGTACTGGCTCCGGTTCCCGCTCCTGCTCCCGCTCGCGCTCCGGTTCTGGCTGCGGGGTCGGCTCCGGGGCCCGCTTCGTTTCCGTGTCCTGTCCCGGCCTTCGCCTGCGCGCCTGCGCCTGCCCCTGCCTCTGAATCTGGCTCCAGTTCCGGGGGGCGGGGCTCGGCCGGGAGCCGGCCGCTGAACAGGGCTCGCGCGGTGGTGGGTTCGAGGGCCATGGATGCTGTGGGCGCGGTGGGGACGTTGGCGGTGGGGGGTGTGAGGAGGGCGGCGGCCTCGGAGGCCAGGTGGTCGAGGCCCAACTCTGTTGCTTCCCGCGCCACTTCGGTGAGCAGCCGCCGTGACTGCCTGGCGTCGCCCGTGCCGGTGACGCCCGCTCCCGTGCTTTCCGTGCCAGGGCTGCCCGTACGGGCACCGGCCGTGTCCGCGCGGGCGAGCAGGGAGCGGGCCAGGTGCAGTCGGGCGCGTACGGCCCAGGGGCGGGCGCCGAGACGGTCCGAGGAGGCGGCGGCCTCGGTGAGCGCCGCCACTGCCGCGTCCCGGTCGTCGCGGGCGGCGGCGAGCACCCCGAGCCAGAGGTCGACGGGGCCGCCGATGTCGCAGCCGTACAGCGAGACGACCCACTGGCCCGTGTAGGGGGTGAGCTCGTCCTCCGCGCGGGCGATGAGGCGGGGGTCGCCGGTGGCCGCGGCCGTCTGGGCGAGGAGCCTGAGCCACAGCGGCATGAACGCCCGCGGGTAGGGAGCGGCGCGTTCCTCGTGCTCGGCGACGAGGCGCAGGCCGGGCGTCGCGTCGCCCTGCTCCACCGCGGTGACGGCCTCCAGCAGCCTGGGATAGGGATACCCGCTGCCCGGAAGCTCGGTGAGGACCTCCTCGGCCTCGGCGAAGTGCCCCTGGAGCAGGTGCAGCGCCCAGTGCAGGTGATGCCCCATGAAGCCGAAGGCCACATGGTCGTTGCTCTCGGGGTCGAGCGCGTCGTCGTCGAGGGCGGTGGATGCCTCGGCGAACCGGCCTTGCAGAGAGGCGATCAGACTGCTGTCCACGGCGATGCCCAGGGCGAACCGGGGCAGCTGGGTCCGCTCGGCGAGCCGGACGAACGCGCGGAACTGGTCGAGGAAGGCTGGGTCGCCCAGCTCCAGCAGGGCCACCCACCGCATGGAGGTCGCGTGGAGCTCCATGTCCTGGTGGTGGGTGCGTCGGCCGACGACGGTCATCTCGTCGGTCAGCCCGAGCCGCTCGACCGCGGAGCCGAGGCCCCAGACGGAGTCGTGGCGCGCCCAGAGGGAGAAGGCGAGCGCTTCGTCGTCCGAGCCGCTCCGGGCCAGCGCCATGATGTGGATGGCCAGCTCCTGGGCGAGCCGGTCGTCGGAGAGGCCCTCCTGGCCCTCCTTGCCGGTGATCCTGTGGTGCGCTTCGGCGAGGAGGCTCCTCGTGGAGGCCTCGCGGCCGCCCAGGGCCCCTTCGCGGTAGAGGGTGATCGCCACCCGGGCCAGCAGCTCCGGTTCGTCCAGCTGCCGGGCCAGGGCGACCGCGCGGTCCAGGTGGCGTTGCGCTTCGGCCTCCTCCCCGGCGTGCCGGAGCTGCCCGGCGAGGTCGAGGGAGATCAGCGCGGTACGCCGGTGGTCGGGGCCCGTGTCCGCCGCGTCGGCCTCCGAGCCCGCCGAGCCGCCCAGTGAACCGTCCGCCGTGTCCGCCACCGTGAGGGCGCGGCGGTAGTGGGTGAGCGCCTCCTCGTCGGCGAGCCGCCCAGAGGCGTCCCGGGCGGCGGCCAGGAGCAGGTCGATCCGGCGGTCGCGGTCCAGCTCACCGCCCGCCAGGTGGGCGTGGCGGGCGAGGTCGCCGGGCCGTACCGCCTCGTCGAGGCCGCCGTGGGCGTCCAGGGCCCGTACGGCGTTCGCGTGACGGCGGCGGGCCTCCGCCTCGCCCAGGGAGGCGTACAGCGTCTCGCGCAGCAGGTCGTGGGCGAAGGCGTACTGCCCGGACGGGCGTGGGGCGACGACCCGGGCGACGACCGCCGACTCCAGCAGCCGGTCCACGTGGGGGGCCGGAGACCCGTGCACCACGGCCAGCACCTGGCGGCGGAACTCCCGGCCGAGCACGGCGGCGGTGGTCAGCAGGGAGACGACCGGCTCCGGCAGGAGGGCGAGCCGCTGCCGGACCGCCTCCCGCACGCCGGGCGGGATGGTGGAGACGGGGCTTCCGCTGTGCCAGAGCCGGGCGGTCTGCTCGACGAAGAAGGGGTTGCCGCCGGTCCGGCGGTGGACCTCGTCGACCAGTTCGGGCGTGGGTTCGCGGCCCGTCGTCACGGTCATCAGCGCCCCCACCTCCTCGCGGCCGAGGCCGGTCAGGGTGAGCGTCGCCGAGGCGCGGGAGACCAGCGGCAGGATGAGTGGCTGGAGGGGGTGTCCGGGGGCGTCCACCTCGACGTCCCGGTAGGTGCCGACCAGCAGCAGCCGCTCGAACCAGGCGTGCTGGGCGGCGAATTCGAGCAGCCGTAGCGAGGCGGGGTCGGCGCTGTGCAGATCGTCGAGGACGACCACCAGCGGCCGGCTCTGGGAGACCGTGACGAGGGCGGTGGTCACCGCGTCGAACAGCCCGAACGCCTCGACGCCCTCCGCAGCACCCGCGCCGACGGCCGTCCCGGGCCCGATGCCCGTCCCGGGTCCGAGGGCCGTGCCTGGCCCGGGCCCCGCTCCCGTACCGAGCCCCGCGATCTGGCTGGTTCCCGCGCCCGCACCGGGTTCCGGGCCGTGCACGGCGGCGGAACCGTGCGTCGGACTCTCGGGCGGGCCCGCGGAACCGTGTGTCGGACTCTCCTGCCCACCCGCGGAGCCGGAGCCCTGGCTTTCCGCGCCCCCGCGTGCACCGTGTTCACCGCGGGTCTCCGCGCCCCCGTGGGCGCTGTGCGGGCCGTGTCCGACATGGGCCCCCGCCCCCGGGTCGCCGAGCAGCACACCGAGCCGGCCGTCCGAGGCCTCCTGGGCCGCTGACCACTCCGTCGCTGTTGCCGACCGGCGCAGGGCGCGCAGCACCTGCACCCAGGGCCAGTAGCCGGGGGTGCTGTCGGAGTCCCAGCACGAACCGCCGACCACCAGCGCACCGCGCCGCCGCGCCTCGTGCGCGGCGTCGGTGACGAGGGTGGTCTTGCCGATCCCGGCCTCGCCCGTGACCAGCACGAGACCGCCGTGGCTGTCCGTCGCCCGGGCGATCTCCGAGCGAAGGATGCCTGCGGGGTGGTCGCGCCCGAACAGAGCAGGGGTCATGCCCACACGATAGGAGCACCCACTGACAACGGCTCCCCGTTTTGCCCGGCACCCGGACGGCGCCCGGCACTTGGACGGCGCCCGGCACCCGGAAGGCGCCCGGCACCCGCGCGGCTGCCGACAGCCTGGCGGTGTCCGGCGGTCAGTCGCGTACCACCGTCACCGGGCATGGAGCGTGCTGGGCGACGGTGAGGCTTACCGAGCCGAGCAGGGCGGCCTTGAAGCCGCTGTAGCCGCGGGCCCCCACCACGAGCAGACGGGCGCCCTTCGCGCGCTCCAGCAGCACCTGCGCCGGGTTGCCGATGACCACGATCTTGCTGACCGCGGCCGCTCCCTCCGCGCCGAGGGCCTCTTCCAGCGCCTCGGTCAGCGAGACGCTGGCCACCGCCTGCGGATCGAAGTCCTCCGGCATGCCCGGCATCATCGAGGCCCAGCTGGTCGCGGGGTACTCCCAGGCGTTCACCGCCTCCACGGTGTCACCGGTCAGCTCGGCCTGGCGTACGGCCCAGTGCACTGCCTTGACCGACTCCTCGGAGCCGTCCACGCCCACGACGATCCTGCCCATGCCTGCCTCCAGCTCACTCCGGTCGTCCCGGCTCGGTACAGCGTCTGCCTTCACTGTAGTCAGACGGACAATTCCGAAGGGCTGCCTCAGCCCAGTCGCAGGTCCGCCCAGTCGCAGGTCCGCGAGCTGCCGCTCGAAGGGGACGACCGCGTCCTCCCCGTCGTACCCCTCCCCGGCGTCCGGGCGCGGTCCGCGTGAGGCTCCGGAGACCGTACGGCCCAGGACCGCCGAGGCCAGCTCGCGGCCCGCGCGCCGGATCCGGGACGGCAGGCCCTCGGTGTACTCGTCACCGGAGGAGCCCCAGTGCTCGGAGGCCGCGTAGACGTCGGTACGGTGACGGCCCGCAGGTAGGCGAAGAGGGGGCGCAGTGCGTGCTCCAGAACCAGCGAGTGCCGGGCCGTACCGCCCGTTGCGGCGATCACGACGGGCTTGCCGGTCAGCGAGGTGTTGTCGATCAGGTCGAAGAAGGACTTGAACAGACCGCTGGACGAGGCGGTGAACACCGGCGTGACGGCGATCGGCCCGTCGGCCTCCGTCACGGCCTCGATCGCCTCCCGCAGCCCGGCCGACGGAAACCCGCTGACCATATGGTTCGCGATGTCCACGGCGAGGTCGCGCAGCTCGATGACACGGACCTCGACGTCCCGGTCCTCCCGGTTCCGGTCCGCCGTGAGCTGTTCGCGGGTGGCGGCGTCCAGCCGGTCGGCCGGCAGCCGGGTCGAGGACGGCTGGCCCAGCCCGGCCGAGACGGCGACGACGCGCAGGGGTGTGGTGGCGAACATGGAGGTCAAGCCCCCTTTCCCAAGGATCGGGCGGCGGCTGCCGCCGGGTGGACGGGTGCGGTCTCCGGTACCCCGGCCGGTCGCAGGTTGGCGAACTCCTTGCGCAGCACGGGTACGACCTCCTCGCCGAGGATGTCGAGCTGCTCCAGGACCGTCTTCAGCGGCAGCCCCGCGTGGTCCATCAGGAACAGCTGCCGCTGGTAGTCGCCCACCGCGTCCCGGAACGTCAGCGTCCGCTCGATGACCTCCTGCGGGGAGCCCACGGTCAGCGGGGTCTCGCGGGTGAAGTCCTCCAGGGACGGGCCGTGGCCGTAGACAGGGGCGTTGTCGAAGTAGGGGCGGAACTCCCGTACCGCGTCCTGCGAGTTCTTGCGCATGAACACCTGGCCGCCGAGTCCGACGATGGCCTGTTCGGCGGTTCTATGGCCGTAGTGGGCGTACCGGCGCCTGTAGAGGGACACCGTTTTCCTGTCATGAGGTCGACGCGGCCGTCCGCGAGGTGCTGGAGGGTGGCGTGGTCCTCGGCGATCTTCACAGGGTCGTTGGTGGTGATCAGTGTGGTGGAGGTGGACAGGATCAGGTTCTCGGTGCGGGCGGCGATGTGGCCGAGGGTCGTGGTCGGGGAGGACGGGACGAACGGCGGGTTGTGGTGCTCGCCGGTCGCGAAGACGTCCATGCCGACTTCTTCGGCCTTCTGCGCGATGGCGAGGGTGGCCTTGATCCGCTCGTTCTCGGTGGGAGTCCGGCCGGTGGTCGCGTCGGTCGTGACGTCCCCGACGGTGAAGATCCCGAACTGCATGGTGTCCGCCTTCCTGAGTCCCGGTCGTGGATCGGGGACCCCGGCCGATTTGGTTGAACATTGAACTGCAACCTGTGGCGGGGCCCCCTTCCGTCCTATTCCGCGCGACAGGGGCCCCTCCGGGCCCGCGCGTACCCTGGAACGGTGAACGAGCGGGAGAAGGACAGCAGGGACAGCGACGACAACGAGGAATGGAAGGCGCGCGGAGTGTTCCTGCGCGTCTTCGTCTACGTCTTCGCGACGCACCTGTTCGCCGGTTTCATCTGGCTCCTCTTCTCCGTGGGCGAGCACGCGCAGAAGTAGAGGCGTACGCGGAAGCCCGCCCCGTACACTGGGGGCCATGACCTCCGTCCTGTGCCGAAACTGGTGGCGCTCCTCCTAGGAGCGGCCACAGCATCTGCACGGAACCAGGGCCGTTCGACAAGGACGGCCCTTTTCGCTGCCCTCGTACGGCTCTCCGCCTTCGTACGGCGCGGACACGGACACCAAGCGCACCGGCGGGGCCGTCCTCCACGCATCCACCCACGCGAGGAGAGGCACCCACCATGACGACGACCACCACCACGGCCACCGCACCCGCCACAGCCCCCGCCCCCGCCGAGCGCCGCAGCGCCGAGCTGGAACAGCAGCTGGCCCAGGACCCCGCCCGCTTCCGGGTCCTCACCGGCGACCGACCCACCGGCCCCCTCCACCTCGGCCACTACTTCGGCACCCTGCGCAACAGGGTTCGCCTCCAGGACCTCGGCGTGGACGTGTTCGTTCTGATCGCCGACTACCAGGTGTTCACCGACCGGGACACCGCCGAGCGGCTGGGGGAGTACACGGACGGGCTGCTCCTGGACTACCTGGCCCTCGGCATCGACCCCGCCCGGTCCACCGTCTTCAACCACAGCGCCGTCCCCGCGCTCAACCAGCTCCTGCTGCCCTTCCTCAGCCTCGTCTCCGTCGCGGAGCTCGGCCGCAATCCCACGGTCAAGGACGAGATCGCGCACTCACGGCAGTCGGCGGTCAGCGGGCTGATGTACACCTACCCGGCCCACCAGGCCGCCGACATCCTCTTCTGCAAGGGCAACGTGGTCCCGGTCGGCCAGGACCAGCTGCCCCACCTCGAACTCACCCGGACGATCGCCCGCCGCTTCAACGAGCGGTACGGGAACCTCTTCCCGGAACCGGACGCCCTGCTGTCCGCCGCGCCCCTCCTCCTGGGCACCGACGGCACCAAGATGAGCAAGAGCCGGGCCAACTCCATCCCCCTCGGAGCCACCGCCGACGAGACGGCCCGCCTGATCAGGGGCGCGACCACGGACGCCGACCGGCGCATCACCTACGACCCCGACAGCCGCCCCGGTGTCTCCTCCCTCGTCCTGCTGGCCGCCCTCTGCCTGGAGCGGGACCCGCACGAGCTCGCGGCGGAGATCGGCGACGGCGGAGCGGCTGCTCTCAAGCGGACGGTGACCGACGCCGTCAACAGCCGCCTGGCCCCCTTCCGGGCCCGGCGGGCGGAGTACGCGGCCGATCCGGCGTACGTACGGTCCGTGCTGCGCGCCGGCAACGAGCGGGCCGACGCGCTCGCGGAAGCCACCCTGGAGGAGGTGCGCGAGGCCATGGGAACGTTCCGGTGATCCGGTAGCGGCCCGCACAGGGACCACGCGTACGGCCCCTGCGCGGCGACTGCGCAGGGGCCGACGGCCTACTGCCTCGGCTGTATCGACCGCTGTCGGCGCAGGAGTTCCGCCAGCCCCCGGCGGGTCGCCGCGATCACGACCCGGTCCTGGGCGCGCAGCACGTACCCGGGGTGCATGTCCCACACCAGCCCGGAGGAGGGCTGCACCGCTTCGCCCTCCGGCGTGTACAGGGGGAGGGCGGCCAGGTCGGGGGCGCGGTCGGCGGGCGGGGTCGCGTCGATGGCCAGGACCCGCCAGGCGCCCGGCCGGAACGCCTCCTCGACCGTGCGGCCCTCCAACTGCGGGTGCCCCGCGACCTCCAGGGCGGCGAAGAGCATCACCTTGCGCTCGACCGGGATTGCGCCCAGGATCTGGCGGCCCATCATGGCGCCCGCGAACGACGGGGCGGCGAGGTGGGACACCGAGCGCGAGCGGGTGAGGGCCTGGGGGTGCGCGGTGCGCAGGGTGCGGTAGACGGCGGTGGCGAACTCGTCGTCGTACAGCCGCAGTGCCACCCTCAGGTCCGGCTTCACCGATCGCGCGTACAGGGTCGCTTCCAGGTTCGTGGTGTCGATACTGGTGAGGGCGAGGAGGGCGCGGGCGCGGCGGATCTTGGCCGCTTCGAGGACGCCTTCCTGGGTGACGTCTCCGATGACGGTCGGTACGTGCATGGAACGGGCCAGGGGGATGCCGCGGGCCGCCGGGTCCTCCTCGACGACGACCACCGGAATGTCCAGCTCACGGAGGCGTACGAGAACGCGCGTACCGATCTTCCCGAGCCCCAGCAGCACCACGTGACCCGACAGTCCGCGCGGTGGGCGGCGCAGCGAGGAGGCGGTGCGCAGGGTGCCGAAGGCCTCCAGGACGGCGGCGATCAGCAGCGGGAGCAGGAGGAGCCCGGCGACGCCGGACAGGAGCTGGATGATCTGCCGGGCCGCCGGTGCGTCCTCCGCCGGGTCGTTCATGCCCAGCAGGTCGAGCAGGGTCAGGTAGGTGGAGTGGATCGCGGAGTCCTCGGTGGTCAGGAGCGAGGCGATCACCAGGGCGAGCGCGGCGGCCGCGACGCCGAGGGCCGACCAGCGCAGCCTGCGCGAGAAGACCTGGGAGAGCGGGGCGCCCCGGCCGCCCATCCGGGTCGCGGGGCGGTCCGGGTCGGCCCGGCTGATCGCTTCGAGGACGATCGTGCCCCGGCCGGTCGCGGCGGCCACGGCAGCTTCGTCGGGAAGCAGTCGCGGACCTTCGTCCCCGCTGCTGTCGGAACCTTCCGAGCCTGCCGGGTCGTTGGTGGTGGAGGAGAGCAGGGCGAGGGTGCACAGGCCCGGGTCGGCCGTCTCGCCGGGGCGGGGCGGGGTGCGTTCGGCGGCGCGCAGGAGCAGGCCCTCGGCCTGGATGACCTTGCTGCTGCCGGTGAGGGCGGTGGCGGCGAGCGCGGGGGCCGCGGTGTCGGCGTCGGAGAGGACGGTGGTGGAGGCGTCCAGTAACGCCGGGTCGATGCCCGGCATGGCGACGGCCGCCGCCTGGTCGAGCAGCTCTTCCAGGTGGAGCCCGAGCTTGCGGTTGTAGAGCCGGATCACCAGCCGCAGACGGGGGTTGAGCCGGCGGGCGGTCAGGGCGGCCCGGATGTTGCGCTCGTCGTCGTCGTAGACGAGCGCGAGGGCGGCCGCCCGGTCGACGCCCGCCTCCTCCAGGACGTCGTCGGAGGCTTCGGGCGCCTCCATGATGCGGACGGCCTCGACCCCGGCGTTCGTGTCACCGCTGCCGCCTGAGCCGTTGCCGTTGCCCGTGCGGTTCATCGCCGCCGACATCCGGCCGAACAGGGCGGCCGCGCGCCCCCGTTGGGTCAACGGGGTCGCGGGGCTGTTCGCGTCACGGCCCGGGGGAAGGAGCAGGGTGACCCGCTCCCCGTAGACGTAACGCAGCTCCACCGCGAGCCGCCGGGCCAGGGCGTCGTCCCCGCAGACGATCATGTGGCCGGAGGACGGCGGAGTGGTCGGCGGCTGAGGAGGTGGGGGCACGAAACCCAGCATGCCGTGGTCCTTTCGACTCGGTCGTCCTCGGTCGTCCCGGTAGCTCTCTGCGCCGTTCCGCCGACTCCGCCTGCTCAGGCCTGCTGCTCAGTCTTCCTGATCAGCGCGGACTCCTGGTGATCTTCGCACGGTGATTCGGGGAGACGGGCTGGTCGTTCACCGGGCCCGCCGGCAGATGCCGGGGGTCCGCCGCCCGCTGGATCGCGGTCTCCACCGCCGCGATCCGGTCCGCGAGCAGTCCGAGTGCCGCCACGGCCCGGGTCATCGGGTCGCCGTCGGGGCCGCCGAGCGCCTGCGTACGGACGTAGGACGCGGTGATCGCGGCCCACCGCTCGGCCTGTTCGGCGGTGAGCGTTCCGCGCAGGGCGGCCAGCTTGAGGAGGTTCGCCTCGGCCCCGGTGGTGAGCGTCTGGGCCTCGCCCGCGTAGTGGTCGTCGATGACGGCGGACAGCTCGGCGTCGTTCATGACGGGGACGATCCGCTCCGCGATCTTGTTCATGTTGCGGTACGAGCCCTGGAGCCGGAACGGCGGCTCGGTGCGCGTGGCGTCCGTCTGCGCGGCCGAGGCGATGTACGCCGCGTTCACCGCGAGGACGGTGTCCCGGGCGGTGAGCAGATGGCGCAGCACGGCCAGGATGCCGTCCAGCTCGGCAGCGCTGTAAGGGTGTTCCAGGTGCTCCGCACGGGCCGTCGGGTCGCTGCCGCCCGCCAGCCGCACCAGCAGCGCCAGGTCGTCCCGGGAGCGGGCGGCCAGCGGGGCGAGGACGGGGTTGGCGGTCAGCGCGTTCTCCACGAAGCTCAGCGCGAAGACGTCCTCGCGGCCGCTGAGCACCTCGCCGAGGTTCCACACGTCGGCCCGGTTGGCCAGCATGTCGGGGATGCGGAACTGCTCGCCGGACTCCGTGTACGGGTTGCCCGCCATGCACACCGCGAACCGCTTGCCCCGCAGGTCGTAGCTGCGCGGCTCGCCGTCCCGTACGCCCTCGATGCGGCGGGTGGCGTCGCACAGCGGGATGAACTTCTGGAGCAGTTCGGGAGAGGTGTGCTGGATGTCGTCGAGGTAGAGGAGTGTGTTGTTGCCCGCCTCAAGCGCAAAGTTGATCTTCTCGATCTCCTGACGGGCGGTGGCGCTCGGAGCCTGGGCGGGGTCGAGGGAGGTGACGCCGTGGCCCAGGTTCGGGCCGCTGATCTTGACGAGGACCATCCCGAGCCGGTCCGCGACGTACTCCATCAGCGTCGTCTTGCCGTAGCCCGGCGGCGAGACGAGCAGCAGCAGGCCCTGCGAGTCCGTGCGCCGGTCGGCGTCGGCGGTGCCGAGCTGCTTGGCCAGGCTGTCGCCGATCAGCGGCAGGTAGACCTCGTCGAGCAGCCGGTTGCGGACGAACGCCGACATCACACGCGGCCGGTGGTCGTCCAGCCGCAGTCGCCCGCGCTCGGCGGTCACCAGAGAGGTGCGCAGCCGCTGGTACGTGCGGTAGCCGGGCACGGTGTCGGTGCGGAACTCGGCGGTACGGGCAAGGAGTTCGTCGATCCGTACGGTGAGGGTGCCGCCCGCGATGCGCGGGTGGTCGCCCAGGAGGCCCTCCACCCGCTCCGTGAGCGGCGCGTCGCACGCGTACCGCTCCAGCTCCGGACAGAGCTCCACCGCCACGGCCTCCGCCAGGTCGCCGTCCCCGAGCCCGGCGTCGGTGGCCTCCGCGTACGGGGCGAGCCAGCCCTCCACGAGCTGGCGGCGGGCGGCCAGGTCGTCGCCCAGGGCCGCCAGGTCCTCCGCGTACACGTCGGGGCCGGCCGCCCGGTGGAACCCGTCGAGGAACGCCCGGCTCGCGGCGGACCGCACGAACCCGGCAGGCCCGCTCGTCAGCTCCTCGAAGAGGTACGCGGCGACCGCCCCGGGCCGTGCCGCGCCGGACGCGGCGGGGGAGCCCGAGATCGCCGCCGCCCACTCCTCCTGGAGCGCGCCGATGGCCGGGGCCAGGCCGAAGGTGTCGCGGGCGCGGGCCAGCGAGACCGCCCGCCGCGTCCAGGCCGTGCGCTGCTCCGCTTCCACGCCGTACGCCCAGAACAGCTGGGCGGTCGCGCGCACGGCAGGCCGGTGGCGCAGCAGCCCCGCGCCCCCGTGCAGGCGCAGCAGCGCGCCCAGGACCGCGGTGGCGTCCTCGTCGTGGACACCGCGCGTGTACCCCTCGTCATACGCCTCGGCGGCCGACTCCCGCACCAGGCGGGACAGTTCGGTGCCGTCGAGCGATGCGAGGTGCCCGGCCCCGTGCTCGTCGAGCAGCCGGGCGGCCAGGTGTTCGGCGCGGTAGACGGAGGCGTTCTCCGAGGGGAGCAGCTGCTCCCAGTGCGGGCGGGTCGCGGCGAACGCCGGGTCGGTGACCGGGGCCCGGTAGTCCGTCCCGGTCAGCGCGAAGGCGAGGCTCTCGCCGGCAGGCACCAGCGTCAGGTCGAACGGCTGGGTGTTCACCGCGAACCGGTGGCGGCCCAGCTTGATCACGGAACCGCCGTCCGCGTACAGCTCGGTGCGGTCGCGCAGGGCGCGGCCCGCCTCCTGGCGGGCCGCCTTCAGCCGCCCGTCCAGCTCCTCCGCCCTTACGGGGTCGCCCAGTTCACGCAGTTCTCCGGCGGTCCGGCGGACCTTGGCGACCATCGGGTCGGAGGCGAAGTAGGTGTGGACGGCGTCGAGGTCCGCCAGCGCGGCCACCCGCCGGGCGATGGTGTCCAGCACGCGTTCCGCCGACCCGGCCAGCCGCTCGGCACGCCGCGCCCGCTCGTCCTGGAGGGTCTGCTTGCGCGCCGAGAACGCCTCGTACACCTCGGTGCGGCGCTCGGCCAGCTCGGCGAGGAAGTCGTCGAACTCCGCGAACCGCGACTCCAGGTTCTCCAACTGGAGCAGCAGGCGTGCCAGTTGGTCATCGCATGTCTCTGGGGTGTCGGCGGCGGCCAGCGCCCCCGTCACCGCCTGCCCGAGCAGCGCGAACTCGGCGGCGAACTCGGCCCGCCCCTCCTTCGACAGCAGCTCCCGGCGGCGCGCGTCCAGCGTGGCACGGGCCCGGTTGGCCCCGCCCAGCACCTCCGCGATCCGCTCCAGGATCGACGTGCGCACGGTGGCGTCGCCGATCTCCAGCCCGGCCACCACGTCCGTGACGGTGGCCAGCCCCTCCGTCATCGCGGACAGCCGGTCCGTCACCGCCGAGGCGTCCCGGACGGTCTCCAGCGCACCCGCGTCCTCGACGAGCCCCGCGATGTCCTCGTGGTACCCGTCGAACGCGTCCTCGCGGGCCAGGAAGGACACGGCCCGCTGGGCGGCCGACGCGATGTCGTCCTCGGTCCGGGCCGAGAGCTCCGCGATCCGTTCGGCATCGGCGTACCGCATCTCGCCGATCGTCGACAGATGCCCGTGTGCCTGCCGGAGCTCGGTCAGCCGCTCCACCCACGCGGCCGCCGACCCCGGCGCCTCGCCGCGCACCCGGCGCACCAGTGCGGTGATGTGTGCGGCGGTCTCCTCCAGCGCGTCGGCCGCCCGCCCGGTCAGCTCCTGTACGGCGGTGAACTCGGAGAGCACCTGCTGGGCCGTGGTCCGCAGCTCCGCCAACGGAGCTCCGAGCGCGCCCAGTTCGGGGTCGGAGAGCCAGTGGTAGCGGTCCTGGGCCCGGGCGCAGTCGGCGGCGAGCTGCCCGTACACGGCGGTCGTCGGCGCCATGTCCCGTACGCCGTGGGCCAGCGCGAGACAGTCGGAGATGCCGCGCACCAGGTCGGCGTTGCCGGTCCGGGCGAGCGGACCGGTCCCGGCGGGCCGGGACGCGGCGTAGGTGTCGGAGACGTACGGGGTCTGCCAGCGCTGCAAGGGGTGCACTCGCGCCGGACCGTCCGGGTTGTCCCGGAGCAGGATCAGCGTGCCGTCGTCGAGGAGCGCGTGCCCGCGCCCGGTGAGCGGGGTGGCGACCTCCTGGCGGATCAGGTTGTAGGGGAGGAGGAGGCTGCGGAGGCCGTCGCGGGAACGGAAGGCGTACAGCACGTCCTCGCCGTTGGGCGAGCGGACCGCGCCCTCGAAGACCGGATCGGTCAGCTCCTCGGCGGTGTCGAAGGTCTTCGCGGTGCCGGTGGTGAGGTAGTAGCCGCCGGGGAAGATGAGCCCCTGGTCCTCGGGGAGCCGGTGGCAGGAGGGGCCTATGCCGTCGAGCCGCTGGACGGTGCCGAGCAGCGAGTTGAAGACCAGGTGGCGCCAGACGGTCTCCTTGTACGGGCGCACCCGCAGCAGGACCAGCGGCCCGACCTCGGCGTACTCCACGTCCGCGTCGGCCAGCGACTGGAGGGGCTCGTCGACTGGCTCCTCGTAGATCCCGTCCGGCGACTCGGTGTCGTCGGTGACCTTGACGGTCAGCGTCCCGCCGAGCGTGTCGACGTAGAGCCCGCCGCCCTTGCCGATGGCGATGTGCGGGTGGCGCCCGGGTACGTGGGCCTCCCGCCCGGCCGCGGTCCACTCGAAGTCGTGCGAGGGAGGGAAGACATGGTCCCGCTCGCCCTGCGCGTCGAGGAAGGCCCCGGGCGACCCGTCCGCCCCCAGGGCCCACCGCAGGACCCGGATGTCCTCGGCGTTCTCGCCCGTACGGAACACGGCGAGGAGCCTGCCGCCCACGCGGCGCAGGCGCAGGAGGCGGGCGTCACGGAAGTAGCGGTGGAGCGAGGAGAACTCGCGGCGGAAGCCGTCGTCGTCGAGGAGCGTGGTGCGCGGCTCGCTCGCGTCGTCGTCCTGCGGCCCCTGCGACCCGTCCGGCCCCTGCGGCTCTTCCGGCCTCGCGTCCCGTACGAGGAGGACGTCCTCGACCCCGGCCTCGCCGCGCGCCCCCGGCCCCCGCTCGAACCCGAAGAGCAGCTGCCCGCCGACGGCGATGAGGTCACGCGGGACGGAGGGGTGCCCGGTGCGTACCCGCTCGGTGGACAGGAGCCGCAGCTCCGTCGAACCGAACTCCTCGGTCCGCCGTACGTTCAGCGCCTCGGCCCGCCGGACCAGCTCGGCGGCCTGCGCGCCGAGCCTTCGCCGCAGCACCTCGTAGGCACCGGCATCCACATCGCCCTCCCCGCCCTGGGGCGCGGTGGCGGTGGCGGTGATGTCGCTGTCCATGCGTACGGCTCCCTACGTGTTTCTTCCTGCGAATCCAGCCCGCCCGGCGTCTGAGGACGGAACCCTCGCCCACGGCGGGGCTGCCCACCGCGGACGAGGGTGAGATCGGCTACCCGAGCGCCCCGGCCCCGTTGCGGGAGGCGGCATCGGCGGCCGGAGCCACCGGCGTACCGTTCGCCAGCGACGACACCGGCAGATCGGCGAGACCCAGGTCCTTCGCCGCCGCCAGCAGCTGCTGCACCTGCCCCGACGCCGCCCCCGACGACGACCCCATCAGCCGCATCAGCAGCGCCGACACCGTCAGATTCTGCACATCGCCCGTGGAGAACGAACCCAGCACCCGGGTCAGGTCGTCCGTGAAGGAGGACGACCCGTCCAGCCACGGGCCGGCCAGTGCCTGCGCGGTCTGCGAGTTCTGCATGAACCCGTCCACGCCCTTGCCGAGCGAGACCGAGGAGACCAGCCGGTCGAAGAAGACCGAGTCGCCGCCGACGATGTCGATGTCGGCGTTCTCCAGCCCGGTCGCGAGGACCGTCGCCTGCGCCTCGGCGACCTGCCGCTGGACGTCCAGCCCGGCCAGCCGGATCTCCTTCTCCGCGTCCAGCCGGAGACGGTACTCCTCGTGCGTACGGGACGCCTCGTCCAGCGCCGCCATCGCGGCCGCCTTCTCCGTGAGCCCCGCGGCCTCCGCCTTCAGCTTCTCGCCGATGACCGCCGCGTCCGCGGTCGCCTGGGCCTGGGTGCCCTCGGCGTTGGCGAGCGCCTTGAGCCGGGCGCCCTCCGCCTCGGCCTTGAGCCGGGCCGCCGTGGCCTCGGCCTCCGCCAGACCGGCCTTCTCGATGACCTCCGCCTCCGCGTCGCGGACCTGGACGGCGGCCAGTCCGGGCGCGGCCGACTCGGCCTGCACACCTTCCGCGAGCCGCAGCTTGGCCTGGGCGTCGAGGTCGGCGGTCTTGAGCCGGGCCTCGGCGAGCGTGAGCTGCTCGGCCGCCAGGTGGGTGGAGGCCGCTTCCGCCGCCTCGGCCGCCTTGATGTCCTTGACCAGCTTCTCCTGGGCCTCCGCCTCGGCGGCGATGATGACCGACTTGCGGGCGCGCTCGGCGTCCTCGACGGCGCGCAGGGTGAGGATCGACTCCTCCTGCTCGGCGACCGTACGGTCCACCGCGATCCGCTCCCGGATGACGTCGGCGACCTCGCGGCGCTCGGCCTCGACCTCCTTCGTGGCGGCGATCCGGTTCAGCTCGGTCTCGCGCTCGCGCCCGATGACCTCCAGCATCCGGTCCTTCTCGATGCGCTCGCTCTCGACGGCGATGACCCGCTCGCGGTTCTTCTGCGCCACGGCGATCTCACGCGCCTGGTTCTCGCGCTGGATGCCGAGCTGCTCCTCTGTCCTGATGAACGCGGTCTGCGCGCCGAGCCGCTCCTCCTCCTGCACCCGCGCGGTGGCCGACTCCTCGCGGGCCCGCAGGCTCTCGACCTCGCGACGCTGCTTGATCTCCGCCTCGGCCTGCCGGCGCTCCAGCTCCAGGATGGTCTCCCGGGCGTCGACGTCCTGCCGGGTGATCTCCTTCTGCTCGGTGCGCTGGAACTCGTTGGTGCGCACGTGCTCGATCGCCGTCAGCTCGGTGATCTTCCGGATGCCCTGGGCGTCGAGGATGTTGGCGCCGTCGAGCTGCGCCATCGGGGTCTGCTCCAGGAAGTCGATGGCGGCGTCATCGAGGTGGTAGCCGTTCAGGTCGGTCCCGATGACCCGGATGATCCGGTCCCGGAACTCCTCGCGCTTGGTGTACAGGTCGACGAAGTCGAGCTGCTTGCCGACGGTCTTGAGGGCCTCGGAGAACTTCGCGGAGAAGAACTGCTGGATGGCGTCCTTGTCGCTGGCCCGTTCCGTACCGATGGCCTGCGCGACCTTGATGACGTCCTCGACGGTCTTGTTGACCCGGACGAAGAAGGTGATCTGGATGTCGGCGCGGATGTTGTCCTGGCAGATCAGGCCCTCGCGGCCGGCGCGGCGGATCTCGATCGTCTTCACCGAGATGTCCATCGTCTCGGCCTTGTGCAGCACCGGAAGGACGACGGCACCGGTGAAGGTGACGTCGACCTTCTTGGTCTTGGAGATGATCAGCGCCTTGCCCTGCTCGACCTTCCGGAACAGCCGGGTGACGACGAAGGCGATGGCGATGACGATGAGCAGGACAACGGCGATCATCACGCCGATGCCCAGAGAGATGGCATCCATAGAGAGTCCTTGGCGGCTGGTTGGTACGGAAGTGGCTTGAGGAGGGGCCTGCCGGCGACGGGTCACCTGCGAGCGGTCAGGTGTGACCGTCCACCTGCGACGGAGCACCTGCGGCCGGTCACCGGACAGGGCGAAGGACGCCGTGCGGCGGAGCGGTACGGCGATGTGGTCGGGGCCGGGGACGCCCCGGCCGGGGTCAGCCGTTCGCCCTGTCCGGTGACCCGTGCGGTCTCGCGTTCGGACCCGGGTCGAGCGCCGCGTCGTAGGGCGAGACCCAGAAGAACTCGCCCTCCTCGTCGTACGCGTAGAGGAGCCCGGTGCCGCCCTTGACGAGCAGCGCGTCCTCGGCGCTCGGACCGGGAAGCCGACGCGGCGGGCCGGCCAGGCGGACCTGTACGACGGCCGTCGATCCGTCCCTCGACGTGACCTCGGCCTGGCCGAAGTCCGCGGTGACGGAACCGGTACGGATCGTGCAGACGCTCCCGACGAAGTCGAGCCGCGATGGCGGAGGTTCCGCCGGGAAGAACCGGCGGAAGCGGTGTACGAGGAGGCGGACGGCCGCCCAGGAGACGATCAGCGACCCGGCGAGTACGGCGACGGCGAGCACGGCCCGGGCTGCGCCGCCGGTCCCGCTGTGGTGCAGCAGGACCGTACCGGTGAGGCTGCCGAACCAGGAGAAGAGGACGAGCAGGGAGACCGAGACGGAGACCGGGACCCCGCCCAAGCCGACCGGACCGGTGTCGAGGTCCGCGTCGAAGGAGTCGTGGCCCGCGGCCCCGGCCAGCACCAGCAGCCAGAAGAAGATGACGACGATCAGAGCGGCACCGAAGATGACGGCGGGGAATCCGAGTGCCGCGCTCAGGAACTCGTCCATCGGTCCCGCCCCCTAGCGGTTCTGCGCGCGGGCCTTGAGGCGCTGCGCGTCCGTGATTCGGCACGGGGGCGGTGTGCGGCGAGCGGCCGGCAGTCGGTGGGAGGGGGTGGGGCCCGGACGCTGCGGCGCTGCCTGAAACATGCCGCAGCGACCGGGTCGTTCCCCTCAGGTTCCCCCGTCGAATCCCCCGTTGGACTGTCCGAGGGGGGCTCCTGGCTTCCCCCGTTCCCCGTTTCCCCCGTGCTCCCCCGTGTGTTTCCCCCGTGGTGTTGCTGACCTGATCCTGTCATCCTCGGGCCGCCCAACGCATTGCCGGGTTCCGGCAATCTTTATGCTTCCCTGATGCCGGGCACCGGCATCGCCCCCTGTGCGTTGGGGAAACGACAGGACTGTTGCAAGGCTGAAGGAGTGTGCGTGGCCGAGCCGAGGATTCCCGAGGAAATGCTGGGCAACTATGCCCACATTCTGGGCGAAGTGGCCACCACCGGCCGTCGACTGACGCGCGAAGAGCTGGAAACGCGCCGGGCGCTGGGCCGGGAAGCGGCGGATGCGGGGCATCAGCTGAGGGCGTTGGTGGCGATGCATCTGGCGCATACGCGCGTTGCCTGGCCGAGCGCCGCTGCCGGAAACTCCCCTGCCGTGACGGACGCCGTGCTGGCCGCGGTGGAACAAGCGGTCGATGCGTTCGCCGAGGGCTTCGAGCGGGCGCAGCGGCTGACGGTGCGCCGGGAGGAGGCGGCGCGCCGCGAGTTCATCGACGACCTGCTGTACGGGCGCAGCGACTTGGCCCGACTCGCCGAGCGGGCCACCCGCTTCGGCCTGCGGCTTTCCCGGGCGCACGCGGTCGCGGTGGCCACGGGCCCGGAGGCGTACACGGAGACGGACGTGGTGCCGCGCAGGGTGGAGGCGGCGCTCCTCGCGCGGTTCAGCGGGCGCAAGATCCTGCTGACGACGAAGGACGGCCGGATCGTCTGTATCGCCCCGGGCAGCCAGCCCGACGTCCTGCGCTACTTCGCCAAGCAGTCGCATGCGGCGACGGACGGCGGCCGGGTCGCGATCGGCCGCCCGCACAAGGGTCCCGGTGGGGTGGTCCACTCGTACGACGAAGCGCTCGAAGCGCTGGACCTGGCGGACCGGATGGGCATGACGGACCCCGTGCTGTACACCTCGGACCTCCTGGTCTACCCGGTGCTGACCCGGGACCGGCAGGCGATGGCGGATCTGGTGCGCAGTGAGCTGGGCCCGCTGGAGAACGCGCGGGGCGGCGCGGAGCCGTTGCTGAACACGTTGGCGGTGTACTTCGACGCGGGCTGTGTGGCCGCCGAGACGGCCCGCCGACTGGCGCTGAGCGTCCGGGCGCTGACGTACCGCCTGGAGCGCATCCACCAGCTGACCGGTTCCGACCCCGCGGACCCGGTGCACCGCTACAGCTTGCAGACGGCGGTGATCGGCGCGCGCCTGCTGGACTGGCCGGCGAAGGAGCTGTGAGGGGCTCCGGCGACCCCGCGGGGACAGGGGCCGCCGGACCTGGCCGCGGAAGTTCCCAGGCCCCCGGGGGCTCTGGGGCCTCTGGGGCCTCTGGGGCCTCTGGGAGCTCTGGGAGCTCTCAGAGGTCGAACTCGTGCGGCGGCAGGTCGAGCGCGAAGCAGGCCTCCCGTACGACGGCCCGCTCGGTCGCGTCGAAGTCACCGTCGGCGCCGCCGATGACGATGCCGATCTGTACGACGGCACGCGCCTCGGCGGGCTTCTTCTTCGCCTTGGCGACCTCCTGGAGGACGCTGACCTTGCCGAAGTCGAAGTCGGCGGTGAGCTTGTCGACGTAGTCGTTGAACCGCCGCTGGAGGTCGTCGGCGGGGAAGTTCTGGAGGACGTCATTGCTCGCGATGAGCCCCGCGACGCGCTGGCGCTCGGCCGGGTCGATGGAGCCGTCGGCGGCGGCGACCAAGGCGCACATGGCCATGCTCGCGTCCCGGAACGACCCCGACTTCAGCTCGTTCTTCTTCGCCTCCAGCTGCGTCTGCATCGATGAAGCGGATTCCTTGATGCGATCCCACAGAGCCATGACATCTCCCTACGTTCTGGTGCAACTTCGGAATAAAGGCAACTCTACAGACGTGTAGAAGTTAGCAGTCGGGACGGTCCGACGGCCGGTGAACCGGTGGCTCTCCCCCACCGAGCGAAAGGTTTCGGACACGGCAACAGCCGGTCGGAAAAGCCCTGATGGGCATCCGACCGGCCGTGGTGAGGCGCGGGGTCGCGGAGGAGAGGGGTTACTCGCGCGTCTCGCCCGCCGGTTCCGGCGTGAGGTCGTCGTGCGTCGGCATCAGGGGCTCGGGGGCGGGCTGCGAGGCGGGCTCCTTCCCCGCGCCGCCCGAGTCCTTGCCGCCGCCTCGCCGGGCCTCGATCCTCGCCGCGATGGGCTGCGTCCACCGGGCGGTGAGCGGGCCGACGATGACGAGGATCAGGACGTACGCGGTGGCGATGGGCCCGATGCGCGGCTCGGTGGCCACGGCGAGCCCGGCGATGACGATGGAGAACTCACCGCGCGCCACGAGGGTGCCGCCCGCCCGCCAGCGGCCGCGCGGGCCGACCCCGGCGCGCCGGGCCGCGTAGTAGCCGGTGGCGATCTTGGTGAGCGTGGTGATGATCGCCAGCAGGGCGGCGGGCAGCAGCACCGGCGGGATGTCGGCCGGGTTGGTCGAGAGGCCGAAGAAGACGAAGAACACCGCGGCGAACAGGTCGCGGAGCGGGGTGAGCAGCTTGCGGGCGCCCTCGGCGACCTCACCGGAGAGCGCGATGCCGACGAGGAACGCGCCGACGGCGGCGGAGACCTGGAGCTGCTGGGCGATCCCGGCGACCAGGACGGTCAGGCCGAGGACGACCAGGAGCAGCATCTCCGGGTTGTCGGAGGAGACCGCGCGGCTGATGAGGCGGCCGTGGCGCAGCGCCAGGTAGAGGACGAGGCCGACGGCCCCGAGCGCGATGACCAGGGCGAGGCTGCCGCCGGCCAGGCTGACCCCGGCGAGCATGGCGGTCAGCAGCGGCAGGTAGACCGCCATCGCCAGGTCCTCCATGACGAGGACGCCGAGGATGACCGGGGTTTCGCGGTTGCCGAGCCGGCCGAGGTCGGTCATCACCTTGGCGATCACGCCGGACGACGAGATCCAGGTGACCCCGGCGAGTGCGACGGCCCCGACGGGACCCCAGCCGAGCATGAGTGCGGCGATGGCGCCGGGTGTCGCGTTGAGGGCGAAGTCCACGGCCCCCGAGGGGTACTGCGTCTTCAGGCTGGTGACCAGCTCGGACGCGCTGTACTCCAGCCCCAGCAGCAGAAGCAGCAGGATGACGCCGATCTCGGCGCCGACCATGGTGAATTCCTCGCTGGCCTTGAGCGGGATCAGTCCGCCGTGCCCGAACGCCAGCCCGGCGAGGAGGTAGAGGGGAATGGGGGAGAGCCCGATCCGCCCGGCGATCCGCCCGAGGAGCCCCAGCCCGAGGATGACGGCTCCCAGCTCCACCAGCAACGCAGTCGTGTCATGCACGGTCAGCCCTCCGCAATGATCTCGGAGAGCGCGTCGACGCCCTCACGCGTTCCGACGGCGACGAGTGTGTCCCCGATGGCCAGTCGAAAATCCGGTTCCGGCGACGGGTGCGCGCTGTGCGTGCGCAGCACCGCCACGATGGACGCCCCGGTCCGCGTCCGCGCCCTGGTCTCCCCGAGCAGCCGTCCGCCGTACGGCGAACGGGACCCGAGCGGGATGTGCTCGGTGACGAGGTCGATGCCCTTGGTCCGTACGGCGTCGATGGGCGCCGGGTCGATGAGGTGCGCGAGCGCGGTGGCCTCGTCCGTCGTCAGGGGGACCGAGAGCCGGCACGCATCGGGGTCGTCCTGCTCGTAGAAACCGATGAACCGGCGTCCGTCGTGGTGCACGACGACCGAGATGTGCTGGCCCGTCTCGGTCGTGAAGTCGTACTGAGCACCCACTCCGGGCAGGGACGTGCGGCGGGTTCCCATGGCTTCCTCCCGAGACGTGCGGCGGTGTGCGCGCACCTGGTGTTCTCCTTGTCCGGCCATGACTTTATCGGGCGGCCGAAAGCTGTCGGCCGGTCCTGTTCGACCGATGAGTTCTCCGCCCCCGGCACGTCGTGGCGTTGTCGTCGACCGCACAGAAGCAGGAGGAACACATGGCCCAGCTGCTGAGAGTCCAGAACTTCACGGTTTCGAGCGATGGGATCGCCGCCGGTGAGGACCAGACGCTGGAGCGGCCGTTCGGCCACGTCGACCCCGGGCGGCTCTTCTCCTGGGCGGGCGCCACGGCGAGCTGGCCGATGCGGTCGGATTCCGGTGGCAGCCGCGGCCTGGACGACTACTTCACGCGCGACTTCGCCCGCAACATCGGGGCGGAGATCATGGGCCGCAACAAGTTCGGCCCGCAGCGCGGCCCTTGGGAGAACCACGAGTGGCGCGGCTGGTGGGGCGAGGAACCCCCCTTCCACACCCCGGTGTTCGTCATGACCCACCACGAGCGTCCGTCGATCACGCTGTCCGACACGGTGTTCCACTTCGTGGGCGGCGACCCGGCCGCGGTCCTGGACCGGGCGCGCGAAGCGGCGGGTGACAAGGACGTCCGGCTCGGCGGGGGCGTCACCACGATCCGCGAGTTCCTCGACGCCGGTCTGGTGGACACCCTGCACGTGGCGGTCTCCCCGGTGAAGCTGGGTACCGGGCTCCGCCTCTGGGACTCGCCCGAGGAACTGCTGGACCGATACCACCTGGAGGCCGTACCGAGCGCGAGCGGGGTGACGCACCACCTGTTCTGGCGAAGGTGAGGCCGCCGAGCACCGCACTCGTGGCCACGATGCGGCAGATGCCCAGGAGCATTCGACCCGAGGCCATCCCCACGATGGCGGGCCTGGTCATCGCCGCGGGCACGGGGCTGAGCCCCGCCCTGCGGCGCAAGCAGCACGGGGACTTCTCCACCCGCGTGATCACCGGCGCGCTGGCCAAGGCGGAGGCGGGCTGAGAGGCCGGGGCCTCACTCGTTCCGGGCCGTCTCCGTGGGTGCCGCGGAGGCGGCCACGCAGACCCCGATGCGGAAGCCCGAAGGCGCCTGCGGTGCGTGGCAGGTCCAGCGGGCGGGGTCGGGGACGTGCGGGGTCGGGCGCAGCGCGAGTCCGCCGCGGCCGTCCGGGCCCAGGGCGATCTGCCGGAACGGCAGGCGTACGCCGAGGCCCACTGCCTTGGCGTACGCCTCCTTCACCGCCCACAGCTGTACGACGGCGTCGCGCCGCCTGCGGCCGGCCAGCGGTTCCACGTCGGCGCGTTCCTCAGGTGAGAGGCATTTCGTGACGAGGCGCCGGACACTCTCCGGGTCGTCCAGGGCGTCGCAGATCTGGACGTCGACGCCGACCGTCCGACCGCGGGTGAGCCCGATCAGGCACACGCCGCCCGAGTGCGACAGGCTGAACTCGATGTCCGACGCGAACCGGGGATGGATCGCGGGTTTGCCGATCGGTGAGAAGACGAACTCCCACTCTTCCGGCGCGACGGGGGCTCGCCGGGAAAGCTCGGTACGCAGCAGCCACCGGGTGTACTGGAACGCCCGGCGGTCCGTGTCGAGAGCGAAGGCGTCGGCCCGGCGCAGTTCGTCGTGCGACAGCACGGCCCGCCAGGTGTCCTCGGCGGGAGCCTCCGCACCGTCCGGAGGGTGGGCCCGGCCCATCACGGTCATCACTCCCGGGAGGCGGGGGGCAGCGAGCCGGTGTCCGTCGTACGGCGGGGAGGCGAGCGGGATCACGTCCGTGTTCCCTCCGCGCTCGGGTGGACGCCGGTCGGGCGGTCGGGTGCGTCGAGGCCGCCGGTCTCCTGCGACCGCTGGCCTCCGTACACGACGAGCGCCCAGAGCAGGCAGACGAAGGCCGCGGTGTGGAGGAGGGCGCGGACGATGTTCCAGACCACCCACTTGGTCTCGAAGTCCGCGCGGACGGCGGCCAGGTCCTTGATGTCGTCGGGGGCGCCCGCGTTCGCGAGCTGGAGGTTCAGGGGGGCGCTGGCGCCGAGGGTGACCAGGAACGCCACCACGTACAGGACCAGTGCGGCGACCAGCCAGGGCAGCGCGAGCCGGCCGTGGCCCTGGCGGGCCAGATACACGGAGAGGCCGAGGAGGGGGATCGATCCGAGGAAGGGGAGGATGAAGACCGGGTTGAGGATGGCCATGTTGATGGTCTGCATCGTCTCGATGAGCGTGCGGTCGGCCGACCGGGCCAGGCCGGGCATGACCCCGTAGGCGAAGGCCGCGAACAGTCCGGCCATCAGTCCGGTGGAGAGAGTGGCGGCGAGCAGAGCGCCGGTCTGGAGGCTTCTCATGCTGCGTCTCCTTTATGTGCTCGAAGGCGTGCTCGGCGGCGTGCTCGACGGTCTGTGGGGGCCCCGACGGTCTGTGGGGCACGGCCTCCGGTCGGCCCGTCGCGGGCGTTCTCCGGGAGCCGTGCCCCACGTCTGCCGTCGCCTGGCGCAGTCGCCGAGGCTCACCCGTGGTCGCTCAGGTGGCCGGCCCGAGCAGGTCGGGCTGCTTGGCCAGTTCGCGCAGCTTGCTGCCCGGGTCGGGAAGCAGGCGGCGCGTTTCCAGGTCGAGCAGGCCGATCACTCCCTCGACCCGGGCGACGGAGATTCCGTCGGGGGTGTGGAAGCGCTGCGTGAGTTCGAGGAGCTTGCCCTGCCCACCGGTGATGGCGCAGCCCACGTCGACCTCGTCCCCCGCCCGCAGCTCGCGCTGGAACCGGATGGTGGCCTTCAGGAGTACGGGGCCGATGCCGGCCTCACCCAGGACGTCCGGGGTGAGGCCGGCGGCTTGCAGGAACTGCCAGCGGGCGTGCTCCGCGTACTGCATGTACACGGCCTGGTTGAGGTGGCCCTGCCGGTCGAGCTCGTAGGCCCGTGCCTGGATACGGACGCTGAACGGATTCTCCATGCCCACTCCCTCTCAGGCCCCGACCGGATCGTCGAAGAGGATCCGCCAGGTGCCGTCGGGCTGCTCGCGGGAGACCACGGTGCCCTTTCCCCGGAGGTCGACCGGCGTGCCGGTCTCGTCCGTCCCCACGAGGTGCCAGTCGGCGTGCGTCATCGCGATGCCGCCGGATCGCAGCACGCTGGTCACGGTGATGTCGGCTCCCGTGATGACGCCGAACATCTTCTTGAGGGAGGCGGCGACGGCTTCGAGCCCCACCTCATGGGTGCCGTCCGGCGGGGTGACGAGAATGCCGTCCGGCTCGAACAGGTCGAGCATGGCCTGTGCGTCGTTGGCGTTGAAGGCCGCGGCGATGAGGCCGGGTATGTCTTCCGGGCGCTGTGCCGGCATGCGAGGTCTCCTTACTGGAGGTACAGGGCGGGCTCGGGAGCGGTCAGCCGAAGATGCCCTGGCCCGGCGTGAGGATCGCGGCGGGGTCGTACAGGCGCTTCAGGTAGGTGAGCTCGTACCAGCGCTTCCCGTAGTGGGCCTGCCAGTCGGCACGGGTCATCGAGGGCACCGCGCCGACGAGATAGCGCTTGGCCCCGAGCTCGACGGCGCGGTCGTAGAAGCGGCGGTTCTGCGACAGCAGGCCGGGGACGTCCGGGTGGTTCGGGGCCGGTATCCGGATGAGACTGACCTCGAAGAAGGCGTTCGTCGTGCACCTGGGCAGGACGAAGTTGGGCCGGGTGAGCGGCCGGGGGCTCATCGGCGAGATGCGGACGGGGCCGGGGCCCATCTGGGTCGCCGTCAGTTCGCCGAGGACGGTGTCGAGGTAGGCGGGGGTCTTGTCGGTACCGACGAACATCATGAGCCACGGCTTCTTGCTGCCCCAGAACCCGGCCTCCTTGAGGGCCGCCCAGTTCGGGTCGAAGCGCAGCAGCCAGTCGCGGAACGACAGGTCGGCCGTCGGGCCCGCGGTCGCCTGGGGCGAGAGCACGGACTGCAGTCCGGCGACGTCCGGCTGATCGGGCGCCGAGTAGAAGATGCCGAGCGCGAGCCGGTAGGTCCAGCCGCCGCCGGGCTTGGGATCGGCGTAGCCGTTCTGGTCGCTGACCACGCCCGTCCGCATGACGGTCAGCGAGTCCCGCAGGAAGGCCGCCCGGTCGGTGTAGGTGAACTCCAGCGAGCGGACGTGTGTCTCCGCCGGGACCAGCCTGACACCGGCCCGCACGATGATGCCGTACTGGCCGCCGCCCACGAGGACGGCCTCGAACAGTGCACGGCGGTACGTGCGGGAGCAGGTGACCAGATGGCCGGTGCCCGTGACGACCTGGAGCCACTCCACGGTGTCGGCCTGCGAGCCGTAGCGCTGGCTGGTGCCGCCGAGGCCGCCGACGCTCAGCGTTCCGCCGATCGACAGGTGGGCGAAGTCGTTGTAGACGGGCAGCGTCTGGCCGGAGTCGAGCGCTTTCAGCGCCAGCGTCGACCAGGTGACACCCGCGTCGACGTCGGCGATGCCCCGCGAGATGCTGTGCACCTCGCCGAGCGGCTTGGGGTCGATGGCGATGCCGCCCTCGACCAGGGCCTGGCCGTAGTGCGAGTGCGACTCGCGGTCGTCGGCGCCGGTCCCGCTCTGGCCGTTGACGGCCACGGGTATCCGGTGGTCGTGGGCGTAGCGGACGATCTTGCGGATGTCGTTCACCGAGCCCGGGGTCAGGACTGCTCGGGGGCGGCGGGTGAACATGTGGCCGAAGTCCTCGGTGAACGCCGACGGATCGGCGGGGAGGACGAGCGTGCCGTCGAGGGCGGGTACCTGGCTGATGCCTGACGTCGAACCGGGGGCGGTGGCCCACGCGCGGGCCTGGGGGTCCCACCCCAGGACCGCGGCGCCCGCTCCGACGACCAGGCCGGACAGGATCTTCCGGCGTGAGAGCTCGGTATGCATGCCTTGTTGGTACGCCCGTGGGTGCAAGGAGAACGCAAGGCGGCCGCCCGCCCCGCACGCTCAGTGCGCGGGTGCGGCGCTGCGGTGCTCCTGCGGGCTGATGCCGTACACCCGCTTGAACGCCGAGCTCAGGGCGAATCCGGTGCCGTAACCGACCTGCCGGGCCACGGTGTTCAGGGTGGCGTCGGACTGGCGCAGCAGGTCCGCGGCCAGGGCCAGACGCCATTCGGTCAGGTAGGTCATCGGGGGTGTGCCGACGGTGCTGCGGAAGCACTGGGCCAGCTTGGCCCGGGACACGCCGACCTCGGCGGCGAGCCGTTCGAGCGACCAGTCGTTCGCCGGGTCCTGGTGGAACAGGCGCAGTGCCTCGCCGGCCACCGGGTGGGCGTGGGCCCGGTACCAGGCCGGGGCCTCGGTCTCGGGCCGGTCGAACCACGCCCGCAGTACGGAGATGAGCAGGGTGTCCAGAAGACGGTCGAGGACGACGCCCTGGGCGGGCCCCTGTTTGGTGACCTCGCCCGCCAGTACGGGGATGAGAGGCGAGTCCCAGGTGTCGGCGGAGACGACCAGCAGCGGCGGCAGTACGTCGAGGAGGCGCTGCCCGACGGCGCCGACCTCCTCGTACACGCCGAGCAGCATCTGCACCGGCCCGTCGGGGTTGCTGCCCCAGGTGCGTACGCCCAGCGACATCCGCTCGCGCAGCTCGACGCCCTCGGGCGTGACGCACTGCTGGCCGGGATGGACGATGACCTGCGGCGGGGTCGCCGGCTCGTCGCTCATCACGTAGGGGTCCGGCCCGCGGACGATGGCGACGTCACCCGGGCGCAGCCGCACCGGCTCGCCGTGGTCGGGCTCGACGTGCGCCTCGCCGCTGAGCATGACGGCGAGGCAGAGCGGTGACTTGTCCTGGACCCGGATCGACCAGGGGGGGTCCAGCACGATGCGGAGGAGGAATGCGCCGCTGGCCCGCGGCCCTTCGAGTAATCCTGCGAGTGCGTCCACCCGCCCAACATTAGACGACTGGACATGGATCTAGGCATCTCAACCATGGACCGTCCAGATTGCTGCCGTTCAGACTGCTTGCATGACGACAAACGAGCACACGACGTTGGTTCTCGGCGGTACCGGCCGGGTCGGCCGCCGAGTCACGAAGAAGCTGATCGACCGCGGTGTGAACGTGCGGGTCGGCTCCCGCGCCGGGAAGCCCCCGTTCGACTGGGAGGACCCCTCGACCTGGGCCGACGCCGTCACCGGCGTCCAGTCCGCCTACCTGATGTACTACCCCGAGGTCGAGTGGCCCGGCGCGGGCGACGCCATCGGCGCCGTGGCCAAGCTGGCCGTCGACGCCGGTGTCCGGCGCCTGGTCCTGCTGTCCGCCCGCAACCAGGAGGAAGCCGTCCGGTGCGAGGACGCCGTGACGAGCCTCCCGGTCGAGTGGACGATCGTCGCCCCGGCCTCGTTCAACCAGAACTTCGACGAGGGCGTCTTCCTGGAGCCCCTGCGCCAGGGCGTGCTGGCCCTGCCCGCCGGTGACAACTCCGACCCGTACGTCGACGCCAACGACATCGCCGATGTCGCGGTGGCGGCCCTCACCGAGGACGGCCACGTCGGCGAGCGCTACGAGCTGACGGGTCCCCGGCTGTGGACCTTCGCCGAAGGTGTCGAGGAGATCGCCCGCGCCACCGGTCGCTCCCTGCGCTACCAGCCGATCACCCGGGAGCAGTTCGCCGACGCCATCGTCGCCGACGGCGCCCCGCGTGATTTCGCCGAGCCGCTGGCCACGCTCATCTCCGAGTTCTTCGACGGCCGCAACAGCTCCCTGGCCGACGGCGTCGAGCGCGCCCTGGGGCGCAAGCCCCGCGACTTCGCGGACTGGGTGGCCGAGGTCGCGCCCACCGGCGTGTGGGACGCCGCCTGACGTGAACCGGTGATGCCGCCGGGCGAACACGGGTGGCGGGGGCGGGCCTTGCGCTGATGTTGCGGGGCCGCCCGCACGATGCCGGAGATGAAACTTACCCGGCTCTGGACCTCGTTCGCCCAACAGGTCGATGCCCGCCCCGATGCCACGGCCCTCGTGGCGAAGGGCGGGCACGTCTCCTACGGTGAGCTCGCCGACCTCGTGGCCGACGCCTCGCACCGACTCGACCGGCTCGGTACGACCGGCGGCGAGCCGGTCGGCGTGCCCGCCACGAAGACACCCCGGACCATCGCCCTGGTGCTGGCCTGCCTGCGGCGGGGTGTTCCGGTGGTGCTGCCCTCACCGACCCTGCCCGCCGCCTCCCTGCAACAGCTGTTGGACCGGGCGGGATGCCGACACGTCATCCACGCCGATGACGGCGGCTCCGCCCCCGTCGGCGCCGCCCCGGCCCCGGCCGCTCCCCACGGCCCCGACGACATCGCCTTCGTCCTCACGACGTCGGGATCGACGGGCCTGCCCAAACTGGTGCCGCTCAGCGCGGGCGCCGTCGAGCGCTTCGCCGACTGGGCCGCCGTGCAGTTCGACCTGGGCCCGGGCGCCGCCACTCTCAACTACGCCCCGCTCAACTTCGACCTCTGCTTCCTCGACGTGTGGGCCACGCTCCACCACGGCGGCACGGTCGTCCTGGTCGACCCGGCCGCCGCCACCAACGGGCGCCACCTGCTCGACGCCATCGACGACAACGCCGTCACGGTCGTCCAGACCGTGCCGATGACGTACCAGCTGCTGGTCGATGCCGCGGGTGACCCCGGCCGGAGGCTCCCGTCGGTCCGGCACGCCATGTTCACCGGCGACCACATGCCCACCCGGTATCTGGCCCGGCTGCCCGAGGTGTTCCCCGACAGCCGCTTCTACAACATCTACGGCTGCACCGAGACGAACGACAGCTTCCTGTACGAGGTGGACCGGAACGCGGTTCCGGCCGACGGTGTTCCGCTCGGCACACCGCTGCCCGGCGTCGAGGCGGTCGTCCTCGACGATGCCGGTGCCGTGGTCACCGGGCCGGGCCGGGGAGAACTGATCGTCGCCACGCCGTTCCAGGCCGCCCGCTACCTCGGTGCCGACCCGCAGGCGCCCAACCCCTTCGTGGACGCCCCGGTCGGCCGCCCTCCGGGCTCAGCGGCCCGCTTCTACCGGACCGGCGACATCGTGCGCCGTGACGGCGACGGCATCCTGCGCCTGGAGGGACGCAACGACCACCAGGTCAAGGTACGCGGTACGCGGGTGAACACCTCGGCGGTCGAGCAGGTGCTGCTCGATCACGACGAGGTCGCCGAGGCCGTGGTCCTCGCCGTCCCGGACCCGGTCGCGGGCCACGTGCTGCACGCCGTCCTGCGCCGGGTGCCCGGCGCGGCGGTGGGGGCGCTCGGCCTGCGCCAGCACTGCGCCCAGCACCTGCCCACGGCGGCCATCCCGTCGACCCTCCGTCTGTCCGAGGCCCCCTTGCCCCGCACCTCCACCGGCAAGGTCGACCGCCAGTCCCTCGGCCCCATCCAGCGCCCGCCCCACTCCGGGGCGGCCGCCACCCGAAAGGAATCCATACGATGAACCACGAGAACCAGGTCAAGACGTTCCTGATCGAAGAGTTCCTGCCCGATGTCCAGGCATCGGAGCTCGCCACCGACTACGACCTGCTCACCAACGGCGTCGTCGACAGCCTCGGGCTGCTCAAGCTCATCGCCTGGATCGAGACCGAGTTCGGCGTCACCGTCGACGACGCGGCCCTCGACCCGGACAACTTCCGCACCATCGACGCCATCGGCGCCTTCCTGGCGCGGGCGTCGGTGCCGGCCGAGGCGAGCTGACCCGTGCACGACGCATTCGCCGCCCTGCTGGCCGGCCGCCCGGTCGACACCGCGACGTGGTCGTCGTTCTGGGACGAGCTGAGCGCCGACACGCTGGACTCCGGCGAACCCGCGGCGCTCCTGGGGGCACTCGACCTCGACAAGGTCGACCCCCGGACGTTCACGGACCTGGTGCGGTCGCTGCGCGCGCGCCGCACCGGGCCGGTGACCCCCTTCCCCGGGGCGGTCAACGTGGTCGGCACGGGCGGCGGTGTATCGACGTTCAACGTCTCGACCGCCGCCGCCTTCGTCGCCGCCGCGCTCGGGGCCCGTATCGTGAAGACCGGGTCGCGGGCCCACGCCAGCGCGTACGGCTCCATCGACCTGCTCGACCGGCTCGGTGTGCCGCTCACGAAGTCGTACGGTGAGACGGCGGCGTCCCTGGACCTCCACGGCATCGCCTTCGCCGGGTACTTCGTCTACCCGGTCGAGCTGACCGTGCTCGCCCGGCGCATCATGCCGCTGCCCATGCGGTCCTACGGCCGGATGCTCAACGTGCTGGGCCCCTTCCTTCCGGCCCTGCCGGGAACGCGCCAGCTCACGGGCCTGTCGAGCCCCGCGCTTCTGCCGCTGGCCCGCTCCCTGGCCGAGGCGGTCGAGGACCGTGACGTCTGGCTGTGCACCAACGACATCGGTGCCGACGAACTGATCGGCTTCGCCGGCAACGTCCTCCACCCCGGTGCCGGGGCCCCCGACGTCCAGCTGAACCCCGGCAACCTGGGCACCGCCGACGGGAGTCTGCGGGACCTGGCGCCGGTGGCCGACCCCGCGCGGGTCGTCGACCACTTCCTGGACGTCGTGTCCGGGCGGGCGGGCGAGGTGGCCACCCAGACGGTCGCCCTCAACGCCGCGGCCCTGGTGATCGCGGCCGAGCGGGAGACCGAGTGGCGCCCCGCTCTGGCCCGGGCGACGGCGGCGATGCGGGACGGCGCGGTGCGCGACCTGGTCGACGCCGTACGGGCCGCTCCACCGGCACCGTCATCCCTGACGAGCAAGGGGACATCCCATGCCTGACCTGTTCCCCCGCCCGCCGGGCCTGGCCGTGTTCCTCAATGCCGGTGACCCTCCGTTCGACGTGCTCGACGATGTCGCCGACATGCTGGACGAGCACGAGGTCGACGTCCTGGAGCTGGGGGTGCCGTTCCCCGACTCGATCAGTGACGGGCCGGTGATCCGCCGGTCCGCCGACCGGGCTCTCGCCGCCGGGACCGGCCTCAAGGAGGCACTCGCCTTCGTGGAGCGCTCCCGCAGCCGCCACCGCCACCTGCGGGTGGTCGTCCTCGCCGACTGGGCGCACACCGTCCGCCCCCGCTCGATGGCCCAGGTCATCACGGCCGTCGCCGCATCCGGGGCGGCCGGAGTGCTCCTCCACGGAGCACCGCCCCGGGTCCGCCCGGACTTCTACGACCGGGCCGGTGCGGCCGGGCTGCCCGTCGTCACCACGTGCTACGCGACCTCGGCCCCCGGCATCGTGGCGGAGGCGGCGGCCCACGCCTCGGCCTACGTGTACCTGGTGACGCACTACGGCACCAGCGGCTCCGGCCCGGCACCCGACCAAGGAGCGCTCCGCGCCCCCATCGACACCCTGCGGACCCTGACGGACGTGCCCGTCGCCGCCGGGTTCGGGGTGCGCACGGCGGCCGACGTCGAGCGGGTGCACGCGGCGGGTGCGGACGCCGCCGTGGTCGGCAGCCCCGTCGTCGCCTGTGCCGAGGCAGCGCTCGTCGCGGGCCGCGATGTCGCCGCCGATCTCGGCGCCCTGGTCACCAGCCTCCGTCCCCACCACTCCCGTTCGTCCCTGTGACCGATTTCCCCACCCCTGTGAGAGGAGCGATCCAATGATCGTGCGAGACCTGGAGAACGTCATCACCGTGGACTGGGGCAACGGCCTCAGCCGTCGCTTCCTGCTGGAGGCCGACGGTGTCGGCTACTCCGTCACCGACACCATCGTGCGCGCCGGTACGAAGTCGCTGCTGGAGTACCGCCGTCACCTGGAGACCTGCTACTGCATCGAGGGCTCCGGCGAGGTCGTCGCCCTCGACGGCACGTCGTACCGCATCACCCCGGGCACGCTCTACTCGCTCGACCAGCACGACGCCCACTACCTCATCGCCGACCCCGACACCGACCTGCGCCTCGTGTGCGTGTTCTCTCCCGCCCTCCGGGGCGACGAGCAGCACAGCCTCGACGCCTCTTCCGCCTCCGCCTACTGAGGGACAAGGCCATGCGTACCTGGGACGAAGAACAGCTCGCGCTGCGCGAGGGCATGGAGTTGTGGTGCCGTGACCTCGCCGACGTCGAACCCGGCACCGCCGAGACCGGGCTGCCACCGGAGGCGTGGAAGCTGGTCCGCTCCTCGGGCGTGCTCGGCCTGCCCTTCGATCCCGCCCGGGGCGGGGCCGGAGTCGACCTGCTCACCACCATGTTCGTGCTGGAGGCCCTGGGCAAGGGGTGCCGCGACGGAGGACTCAGCTTCTCCGTCGCCACCACCCTGTGCAGCACCGGGGTCCCGCTCCAGCACTTCGGGACCGATGAGCAGAAGGACCGGTATCTGACCCGGCTGTGTTCGGGCGACCTGATCGGCGCCCACGCCATCAGCGAGCCCGACACCGGGTCGGACGCCCTGAGCATGCGGACGAACGCCGTCCGCGACGGCGACCACTTCGTGCTCAACGGTACGAAGAGCTTCGTGACCAACGGGCCCATAGCCGACGTGGTCGTCGTCTACGCCTGCACCCGGCCCGGCGGCGGCCCCCTCGGCATCACCGCCTTCCTGGTCGACACGGACACCCCCGGCTTCTCGGCCGGCCGACCGCTCAAGAAGATGGGCCTGACGTCCTCCCCGATGAGCGAGCTGTACTTCGACGACTGCCGGGTGCCCGCGGACCGGGCCATCGGCGGGATCGGGCGGGGCTATCTGCTGCTCGAACACGTCATGAAGTGGGAGATCCTCTGCTCCTTCATCATCAACGTCGGCGAGATGCAGCACCGGTTCGACCGCTGCCTCGAATACGCCCGTACGCGGACGCAGTTCGGCAAGCCGATCGGCTCGTACCAGGCGATCTCCCACAAGCTGGTCGACATGCGCATCCGGCTGGAGACGGCGCGCCGGTGGCTCTACGACACCGCCGAGCGGCTCGTCGCCGGAGAGGACGTCACGATGGACGTGGCGATCAGCAAGCTGCTGACCAGCGAGGCCAACGTGGCCTCGGGGCTGGCGGCCATCCAGGTCTTCGGCGGCAACGGCTACATGTCGGAGTACGGCCTCGACCGGGAGCTTGCCAACGCCGTGGGCAGCACCCTCTATTCGGGTACGACGGAGATCCAGTACAACCGGATCTCCTCGCTGCTGGGGATGTGACCGTGCTGCTCAAGGTGTGCGGCGCCACCAGCCGCGAGGAGATCGCCCTGGTCGGGGCCGCGGGCGCCGACCTCATCGGCCTGTGGCACGGGGTCCCCGGAGGCCCCGCCGACCTGCCCCTCGGCCGCTTCGCAGACCTGGCGGAGGCGTGCCGCACCGTGGCGGTGCCCGCGGCGCGGCCCGCACCGGAACCGATGCTGGTCACCTTCCTGCGTGACCCGGCCGCCATCGTGGACGCGGCCCGCGCCGCGGGCGTGCGGTGGCTCCAGCTGCACGGCTACCAGCCCCCGGCCGTGGTGGCCGCCATCAAACGGGGGCGTCCCGAGGCCACTGTGGTCAAGGTCCTCCACGTCAACGGCGACGTCTGCGCCGAGCGCCCGCTGCTGGCCTCGTACGAACGGGCCGGGACCGACCTGTTCCTGTTCGACGCCACGAGCGCGCAGGGGCGGGTCGGGAGCACCGGCCTGTCGCTCGACCCCGACGTGGTGATCGACCTGGCCGAGGCGGTGACGCGGCCGTTCCTGCTCGCCGGGGGCATCTCGGCCGCCAACCGCCCGCGCTACGAGAAGGCCGCCTCCCACCCCCGCTTCGCCGGCATCGACGTCGATACGGCGGCACGGAACGGGACGGGAGCGTTCTGCGCCGAGAGCATCGGCGGCATCCGGCACGCGTGGCGTGCCGTCCCCGAAGTCGAGGAGGCCCTCTGATGGCGTCAGCGTTCCCGGACGCCCTGATGGGCGCCGACCGGCCCGTGATCATGGAGCTCAAGCCCCGCTCGGCCAACGGCGAGGACCTGTTCCGCGGCCGTTCGCCGGCCGAGATCGTGGCCCGTTACGAGGCCGTCGGCGCCCCCTGCCTCTCGGTCGTCACCGGCCGCTGGTTCGGGGGCGACGCCGGCCTTCTGGCCGAGGTGGTCACGCGCACCGGACTGCCCGTTCTGCAGAAGGACTTCATCACCAAGGAGGGCCAGCTGCGGGCGGCCCGCGACCTGGGCGCGTCCGCGGTGCTCCTCACCGCGGCGCTGCTGCCGAGGGCGGCGCTGGCGCGGCTGGCCGAACGAGCCCTCGCACTCGGCCTCACCCCGTTCATCGAGGTGGCCTCTCCCGCCGAGGTCGAGGCCCTCCCCTCGGGCGAGGGCTGCGTGGTGGCCGTCAACAACAGGGACATCCGCAACCGCGAGCGCGGGGACGCCGACCTGGACCGCAGCCATCGGCTGCTGCCGGCCGTGCGGCTGACGGGGACGCCGTGTCCCGTCAGCGCCAGCGGCATCGACGACGCACGGGCGGCGGCCGGACTGCTCAGTGCCGGCTACGCAGGGCTGCTGGTCGGAACCCACCTGCTGCGGGCAGGCCACCTGGAGTCGTGGTGCGAGGAGCTCGATCACCTGCGTCGCACGACGCCCGCGCCGCGTCGAGGGGGGGTGAGCGACAGCTCGTCCCACTCGACGGCATAGGGGACCCCCAGCTCGTTGGCCGCGGCGATCACCCGGGCGGCGAGGTCACTGGCGGCGAGGCACCGCTGACTCGCGATCAGGGCACGGGCGACCCGCAGGGGCCGCTCCTGGTCATAGGGGTCCAGCTCCATGGCCGACTCAAGCCGGTCCATGGCCTCCTCCATGTCGTCCTCCTCCAGGGCAGCCGTCAGGACGACGTCGATCAGTCCCAGCACCCGCTGGCGGACGACCTCGCGGCGCTGGGCGATGCGGTTGTCGTAGAGGTCGTCGGGGAGCAGCGGCCCGGTGAAGGCGGCCACGGCGACGCGCGCCCGCGAGACGCGCTCGTCGTCCTGCGCGGCGGCGACGGCCCGTGCCAGGTCCTCGAACGCGTGCAGGTCGACCTTGCACGAGGGCAGGCACAGCAGTTGCCCGCGGCGGTTGACGAGCGGGCCGTAAGTGGCGCGGGCCCGGGTCAGGACGTTCTTGAGACGCCGCTGACCGACTCCTGGCATCTCGTTGGGCCAGAGCATCTCGACCATGCTCTCGACCCGTACGGAACCGCCGGCCAGCACGAGGTACTTCACCAGTTCGCTGGCCCGGCCGGACCCGTGGAGCACCGTGTGGCCCTGGCGGACCTCGAACCCGCCGAGGACACGCACCTCGTAGCGGCCGCCGTTGGCCGGGGCGCCGCTCCGGGCGGCCGGGGGCAGCCGGATGGCCGACCGCAGGACGTCGACCACGCAGTGCTCACGGCGGTCGAGCAGGTCGGGGTGGCCGAGGCTGGCCGCCCGGTCGAGGGCGATCTGAAGGCACTGGTCGGCGTCCTCGACGCGGCCGACGGCGTGGCGGGCGTAACCCGTGAGCAGTTCGGCCTTCCAGCGCAGGCAGGGGGCGATCTCGCCGTCCTCCAGCATCTGTTGCAGGGTGTCGGCGGCCTCCGGCTCGCCCCGGCGGGCGCCGATGAACGCCTCGGTCAGCGCCAGGGCCACCGGGTCCTCGACGCGGTGCTCGCGGGCGGCGGTGAGCAGCCGGGCCGAAGCCGCCTCGGCCCCCACCAGGGCGCAGGCGTCGGCGGCCTCGCAGAGGAACAGCAGACCGTCGCTGTGGTGGATCATCATCTGGCCCAGGTGGGCCTCGGCCTGGGCCAGGTGCTTCAGCACCCCGGACATGTCGTGGTCGTTGGCCGCCACGATCAGACGGGTCCAGGCCGCGTGTCCCGCCACCCAGTCGATGCGCAGCAGCTCGGCGAGCCGGATGGCGTCGTCGAGAAGGGCGAGTGACCGGCCGGCCTCGCCGCCGAGCGCCAGCAGCCTGGCCTCCATGATCAGGCACAGCATGCGGTCGAACTGCGTCTCGCTGCTGCTGCCGAGCCTGCGCAGCAGCATGGCGCCCTCGCCGGTCTTGCCCATGGCGGACAGGACCTGGGTGGCGAGTCCCCGCTGGACCGCCGCCACCCGGGCGGGCTCGCCGAGCTCGCCCCAGGTGATGGCCGCCTGGCGCATGGCATTCTCGGCCCGGTGCAGGCTCGGACCGTCGGGGCGGTCGGACAGGGCCACGCCCAGGGCTTCGAGCAGGCTGGCCTGGGCCCGGGTGCCCTCGGCGGTCCCTTCGAGGAGCCGCTCGACCTGGGTGAGCGCGTCGGCGTCGCGCAGCAGCGCCCGCTGGATCAGCCAGTCGCTCTCGACCTCGACGGCGAGATCCTCGTCGGCGCTCCGCTCGCGTACGACGCGCAGGGCCCGGCCGATGACCTCGCGCTCCTCGGCGAGCTGGCCGAGGTTGCGGTGGGTGCGGGCCAGGTGCAGCAGCACCTGGGGTGCGGCATCGGCCGCGGGCCCGAGGCGGGCCATCAGATGGATGAACTCGAACGGGTCGAGCTGGTTGATGCGTGAGGTGGGCAGCTTGGCGATGAGCGTGGCCGCCTGCTCGGGGTCGCCGCTGCCGACCAGGACACTGGCCGCGGCCAGTTCGGCGCCCTGGGACATCAGCAGAGGGGCGGCCTTCCGGGCGACGGCCGGTTCGAGGGGTGCGAGCGCGGCCAGCGTCTCCCTCGACTCGTCGCACAGCCGCGACCAGCCGTCGGCGCCGACGGCGAACGGAATGCCTGCCTGGATGAGGCGCCGCAGCAGCCCCGGATGGCCGAGGCCTTCGACGAGGATGTCGTTGACCAGGGGGAACGCGGCCAGTTGGACCAGCATGTGACGGTCGGCCGGGTCCAGGTCGGCGGCGTAGTGGTCCATCAACTGGCGGATCAGGCCGGGGTGCCGGAGCAGTACGGCGGCGGCCGCCATCCGGTCGGCAGCCCGGGCGAGCCGGCGCAGCATCACGACCAGCAGGGCCACCCAGCCGCCCGACAGGTCGTAGAGGGTGGTGGCGAGCCGTTCGCCGTCCTCGTCGCCGAGCTCCATACGGGCGAGGGCTCCGGCCTCCTCCGGTGCGAGGCGCAGGTCCTGGGTGTTGAAGCGCTCGGCGGTGCCCCGGAACTCCATGGCCGCGAGCGGCGTGGGCAGCAGGCGGCTGCTGACCAGGATGCGCAGCGACGGCCTGCTGTCCTGGGCGAGGTCGGCCAGCCAGGCCGCGGCGTCGTCGGTGAGCGCTTCGGCGTTGTCGACGATCAGGAGGCCCGGTCCGGTCGGTGTGGCCAGCAGCTCGCCGATGCGTCCGGTGAGGTCGATGGCCGGGGTGCGCGGCCGGCCGGTCGGCCGGCCGGCCGCTTCGAGGACGGTGGTGGAGAGCTCGTCGACGGTGACCGGCCGGTCGCGCGGCAGCCGTACCTCCAGGCCGCCGCCGGCACGGCTGCGGACCTGTTTGACCAGGACGCTCTTGCCGAACCCGCCGCCCGCCTCGATGAGGACCGAGCTCCTCGCGTTGAGAATCTCATCCACCAGCCGCTGACGTGAGACGAAAGGCACGCGCGCCATACGAGGCTGTCCCCTTTTTATGCCAGCTGAACCGGCGACCACGGGCCCCCCACCATCACGCCCGGGTGATCGGATTGTAAGCTAACACGAACTAACCGTGATCAAGCCAAAGTCGTGATCCAAGGAACTGCCCGAGATTTTGTACGGGTTGGCCACGACTGCTGTCACAGCCGCGGACTTTGTGCGGTTCGGGCGCTCGGCCCCGTGTTGTCACGGCCGTTCGCCCGGTGCTGTGACGCCTGCGCATCCCGTGGTGTTACGGCCATTCGCCTCTGCTGTTAAGGGCGTTCGACCCCGGCGCTGTGACGCCTGCGCACCCCGTGCTGTTCCGGGCGGTCGCCCCACCGGTTACGGGTGTTCGGCCCCGGCGCGTCAGAGCCGGTGGCCGGTGCCCTGACGGTGGCCGGCCAACGCCCGCTGCCGGGAGTCGACATGGCGGCGCCGGGCCTGGCTCACCTGCTCCTCGACCGCCTGGCGTACGACGTCGTGGCGGAACCTGTAGACCGCCGACCGGTCGGGGTCCCGGGAACCCGCGGCGGTCACCTCGGCGAGAATCCCGATCCTCAGCAGCGACTCAAGGGCGTCCAGGGCCGCGAGCACATCCAGTCCGGCGGCGCCCGCCACCACGTCGAAGGCGACGGACGGGCCGGTGACGGCCGCGACCCGGAGCAGCCGGACGGCGTCCTCGCCGATGGCGGCCTGCTTGGCGGCCACCAGCCGGGCGACCGCCGGGGGGACCACGCTCAGACCTGTCCGGTGCCGCAGCATCTCCAGGAGCAGGAACGGGTTCCCGCCGCTGCGGGAGTACGCCCGGCGGACCGGGTCGCTGCCCGTGGCGTCGGCGCCCCCGCCGGTCCACAGCTCGTGCACGAGCGCCCGGGTGGAGGCCAGATCGAGCCCGCCGAGGGCCACTTCGGTCGCGTCGCCGACGTGCTCGAACGGGAGCATCGCCTCGTCCAGGCCGGAACACCGCCGTCGCTGGACCGGTTCCGGCAGGTCGTTCCGGGCGGCGGCGACGACGCACAGCCGGGCGTCGGCCGTCGTACGCAGCAGGTGCCGGAGCAGCGACACCGTCTGCGGGGTGGCCCAGTGGGCATCGTCGATCAGGATGGCGCAGGGCCGCTCGCTCGCCGCCACCAGCAACAGCTGCATCAGCGCCGCGAACAGGACCGGCTGCTCGGGCAGTTCACCGGGCGGGCACGGCCCCCCGAGCGAGGGAAGCAGCAGCCGCAGCGGCCCCCGGGCGGAGGCGGGGACGGCGTCGAGCGGACGGTCGGGCGAGGCGGCGACGTAACTGTCCAGGGCTTCCACGAGGGGCTGGTACGGGACGGTCGCGTCCACATCGCACCGGCCGACCAGCAGCAGCCCGCCCCCGGCGGCCATGGACGCCCCCGCCTCGCGCAGCAGACGCGTCTTGCCGATCCCTGACTCGCCCGTGACCAGGACGAACTGGCGCCGTCCGCGTACGGCCCGGTGCCAGGCCTCCGTCAGGGTCGCCACCTCGCGCCCGCGCCCCACGAACGGAACCGGCGGGTGCCCGGGGGCGCCACCGTCGCTGCGGGCGGCCGACGGCGACGACGACGGGCCGAGCAGCGCCAGATAGGCGGCCTCCGTCTCGGGCGACGGGTCGGCGCCCAGCTCCTCGGCGAGGTACCAGCGCAGCCGCTGGTACGCCCGCAGGGCCTCACCCCGGTTCCCCATCGCCGCGCGCACCGCCATCAGGCAGCGGTAGGCGCTCTCGCGGTCGGGGGCCCGGTCCGTCGCCTCCTCGGCGAGAAGCGCGGCCCGGCCGTGGTCCCCCGCCTCCATCGCCGCCCGCCCGGCGATCTCCAGGGCCGTGACCAGGTGCTCGGTCAGCCGCTCGCGCCACCCGGCGACCCAGTCGCCCTCGTGCTCGGACAGGAACGGGGAACGCAGCCGGTCCGCCGCCTGCGTGGCCAGCCGGGCGGCGGTGGTCACGTCACCGGAGCCGAGCGCTTCGCGGGCCTCGGCCACCGACCGGGTCGCTTCCTCCACATCGACCAGCACCCCTTCGTCCAGGGTGAGTACGTAGCGCCCGCTCCTCCTGACCAGCGGATTGCTCGACTCGTCCTGCAACGGCCCGATGAACGCCCGCAGCCGACTCACCAGTGTCCGCAGGGCCGACGCCCAGGTGGGCGGGAGATCCCCCGGCCATATGACGTCGGCCAGTTCCTCCCGCGTCACCCCCTCCGGCCCGGCGAGGACGAGGCGTGCCAGCGCCACCCGGGCCTGTGCGCTCTGAAGGTGGTAGTCGGCGCCGGCGCGTCTTACGGCCATCGGCCCCAGAATCTTGATCTCGGTGTCCATGAAACCCCATCCCCCTGGAGTGCCTGTGTGGTGCCAGCCTCCGGCGGGGCGGTACCAGCGGGGTGCCGGGGGGCGATCCCCGGCAAGTGGGACCGAGGTGGTACTTCCAGGCCGTATTGCACGCCTACGGGAGCGATGCCCGGCCACAGCAGCGCCGGGGACGGCCGGACGTGCCGGACGTGCCGGACGTGCCGGACGGGGCTCGCGGACTTGCGAAGCCTTTGCGCCGGCCTTCGTACTGTGCGACCCGCTGCCCGATCACAATGACCAGGAGTGCGCCATGCACCTTCCCACGCTTGAGGTGTCCGTCGACCGGCTGAAGGTCGTGAGCCGGATCAACGCCTTCGACCCTGACACACCGCTGACCACTTCGGGGGTCGATTCCTTGGACCTCATGGAGTGGGTCTACGACATGCAGGAGCGGTACCCGGACCTGGGGGTGGACGAGACGATCGTCGAGAGCATCGACGACACCGTCACCTTCCGCGCCATCCACCAGCAGTTGGTGGCGGCCCACGACAGCGTCCCGGTCGCCTCCGCGGCCGGCGACGAGTGACCCCGGAGCCACGGATGTCGGGCATCGGCATCATCGGCTGGGGCAAGTACCTGCCCGAGGGACGACTCACCAACGCCACGCTCGCCGCGCGGTTCGGCCTGGACGACGACTGGATCGTGCAGCGCACCGGCATCCGCGAGCGGCGGGTCGTGGGGCCCGGCGAGACCACCGCGTCGCTGGCCGTCGAGGCCGGCCGGCGGGCGCTCGAACACGCCGGGCTGCGGCCCGACCAGATCTCCCACCTCATCCTCGCCTCGGGTACGCCCGAGCAGCTCTCGCCGGCCACCTCCGCGTTCGTACAGCGCGAACTGGGCACGGCCGGCGGCGCACACGACGTGAACGCCGAATGCGCGAGCTTCGCCTACGGCTTCGTGGTCGCGGCGGGGCTCATGGCGATCGACCCCCGCCCGATCCTCCTGATCGGGACCGACACGCATTCGCTCGTCGTCAACCCCGAGGACCGGGACCTGGGAGTGCTGATCGGCGACGGGGCCGGGGCGGTCGTCCTGGCACCTCACGACCGCAGCTGGCTGCGCGGGTGGGACATGGGCTGTGACGGGAGCAAGGTCGACAGCCTCAAGATCCCGGCCGGTGGCAGCCGCCTGCCGACGAGCGACACGACGCTCCGCGAGAAGCAGCACTACGCGCAGATCAAGGGCAACGAGATCTACCTGAACGCCGTCCGTTTCACCGTGGGTTCGTTGAAGCGGACGCTGGAGGCGGCGGACCTCAAGCCCGACGACATCGACCACCTGCTGCCCCATCAGGCGAACCTGCGCATCATCGACTCGATCCTGGAGCGCAGCGGCGTACCCCGGGAGCGCCTGATCACCAACATCGAGTACTACGGCAACACGGGAGCGGGGTCGATGCCGATCGCTCTCGCCGAGGCGCTCGACGCCGGGCGAATCCAGAAGGGCGATCGGGTGATGTTCGCGGCGTTCGGCGCCGGCATGGTGTGGCTGACCGCGCTGATCGAGTGGGGAGCGGGCGAACCGATGGAGTGGGCCTCATGACGGAGAACACCGCAAGCGCCCGCCCCTTCGCGGCGCAGCGCCCCGAGAAGCCGGTCGCCCTGGTGACCGGCGCGTCCGGAGGGTTCGGCGCCGCCGTGGCGGTCGAGCTCGACCGGCTGGGGTGCCGCGTCGCCCTCCACTACAACACCGCCGAGGACGGGGCCCGCGAGGTCAGCGAGAGCCTCGCGAACGACTCGATCGTCGTCCAGGCCGACGTCGGCGACTGGGACTCGGTCACCGCCCTGCACCGCCGGGTCGTCGAGGAGCTGGGCGAGGTCGACATCCTCGTCAGCAATGCGGCGGTCCGCAAGGACGCGCTGTTGATGAGCCAGTCGCCCGAGGTGTGGTCCCAGGTCGTCCAGACCAACCTGATGGGCACCTTCCATGTGTGCCGTGCCGTGCTGCCGTCCATGGTCAGGCGGCGCTGGGGGCGGATCATCAACGTGGTGTCGCCGTCGGCCCTGGTCGCCACGTCCGGTCAGACGGCCTACGCCGCCTCCAAGGCGGGCGTGATCGGCCTCACGCGCACCCTGGCCACCGAGTGCGGGCGGCGCGGAGTGACGGTGAACGCTGTCTCGCCCGGATTCATGGAGACGCGGATGACGGCGGGCGCCACCGAGAAGTTCCGTCAGAACCTCGCCGCCAATCTGCCGGTGCCCCGGCTGACCACGCCCGAGGAGGTCGCACCCAGCATCGGTGTGTTCCTGGACAACGACTACGTCACCGGCCAGGTGCTCAGCGTGGACGGCGGGATCTCCCTCATCTGAGGCGCGCGGTCCGCACGGGAGGACAGCACCGGGACGACGGCGGTGGAAGAACAGCGGCAGGAGGTCAGCGACATGGCAGTCACCGGTACCCCGCACGACGGGGCGCGGCTGCTGTGCTGGGCGGGCGCGGACGCGGCAGGCGAACGCGCGGCCCGGGCCGAGGTCGCCGAAGCGCTGCGCACCGGGGCCCCGGCACCCCGCCCGGTCCCGGGGCCGCTGCGCGGGGCGGTCGTCACGACGGGGCCCCGCGCCCTCGACGACCTCTCGGCCGCCCCGGTGCGGCGGGTCCCGGCCGAAGGGCCCCGCCCGGTCGTCCTGCTGCTGCCCGGCCAGGGCTCCCAGCGCGAGGGGATGGCCACCGGGCTGTACCGCGACGACCCCGTGTTCCGGGCGGCCGTCGATGACGTGCTGGAGGCGTGGGGGGCCGAGGGGGAGAAGATCCGCGCCGACTGGCTCGGGACCGGCTCCGGTCCGGGCATCCCGATCGACGACGGACGCCGGGCTCAGCCCCTGCTGTTCGCCGTCGACTACGGGTTGGGCCGACTGCTCATGAGCTGGGGCGTCACTCCGGCCGAGGCGCTGGGGCACAGCGCGGGCGAGGTCGTGGCGGCGACCCTCGCGGGGGCGTTCACCCTCGGGGAAGCCGTCGCACTGGTACGGGGCCGGGTGCGGGCCGCCGCGTCGGTCCCGCCCGGCGGGATGATCGCCGTGGCGGCCTCGGTGGACGAGCTGGTCCCGTACCTTTCCGGGCAGGTCGCGGTGGCCGCTGTGAACGCCCCGCGCCGGACGATGCTGGCCGGGCCGAGCGCCGAGCTTGCCGCGGTGGCGGAGCGTCTCACTCTCGACCGCTGGACTCTGCGGCCGGTTCCCGCCACCACCCCCTTCCACAGCCCGGCGATGGATCCGGCCGTGGCGGCGGCCGAGCGGGCGTTCGACGCCCGGCCCCGCCCGGTCCGCTTCCCCGTCCGGTCCGGCTACACAGGCCGGTTGCTCACGGCGGAGGAAACGGGCTCCGCGCGGTTCTGGGCCCGCCAGATAGCCGACCCCGTCCACTTCGGACCCGCGCTGACCGCGCTGCTCGCCGGCGGGCACCGGCTGCTGGTGGAGTGCGGACCGGGCCGCACCCTGACCTCCCTCGCCTTCCGGCAGTCCCCGGTGTACACGGGGGGAACGGCGGTGGTGCCCATGCTGCCGGGGGACGGGCCGGGCAGCTCGGACCGCTCGGAGATCCTCCAGGCAGCCGCCGCCCTGTGGTGCGAGGGCCACGAACTGGCCCTCGGGGACAGACTGGTTACGTCGGCAGCACCGTTGACGGGGGCATGAGCGTACTGCCGAAGAGCCTCCAGGTCCGGCAAGGCCGCCGCGGAAGCCGGCGAGGCCATGCACGCACTCCACGGCCTGACGGGCCTGACCACCTGCGAAGACGACCACGACTGGCCCGAGGTCCAGAACGACCTCGCCGGCGCCGTCATCGCCGCCTCCTGGCCATGCACTGCATCGACCCCACCGGCGCCCGCGCCACCTTCGACGAGATCTTCCACCGCCGCACGCGCAGGGGCCGTGAAACCGTGGCTGCGGCCTGACGACGCCCGAGCGTGCCGCCAACGGCCCGCAGGGAGAGGCTGGCGGCAGCCAGCTCACCCCGACGCACGTTCTCCGAGATCCCCTCCCCTGGCGCGCGGCAGATGCGCCCTGCAACAGAGAAGCCACGAACGAGTAGGTCACACTTCGCCATGGTCGAGTGGCAGCGGCGGCCGATTCCGGGACGCAGACAGCGGATATCCGGGCGCGCCTCCCGTTTTCTTTTTGCAAGCAACAAGTCTGCCTTGATAGAGATGTCACGCCAGTACAGGTTGCAGATGACCGGAGCGGCCTGCGAGAACGGGCGGCGATGGCTGCTGAAAGTTGTTTTGGCCACGTTGTGTTGACGCATGTTGACGCATCCGCCGGCCCGGACTGGATGGTGGCCGGGGCCGGTTTGATCACCACGCCGCTGCGCTCGATGATGGGGAAGGGCGACAGCAGCCCACGCGCCGGCCAGGGCCCGAAGCTGCTGTCGTCGAGACCTCCGGCTGACGCCGGGGCACTGGGACATAGGCGTATTACGGGGACGGGGGCGTTGTGTCGAAGTGGGATATCAAGCCGGATGGCGTTCGTGGAGTCCTGAGCAGGACGGTCGAGGCGGGCGGAAAGTTCGAGGAAGAGTTCACCTCGTACGCCGAGGGCTTGGCAGGTGCCGCGAGGTGGGCGGGCACGATGGTTCTGGGCGGGACCGAGGTTCCCAAGGGGGGTGCGTCGGGGCCGGTGGCCCAGGCGTTGAAGGAGTTCCAGGATCGGACGAAGAACGACTTGAGGTTCCTTCCCGTCCGGACGGGGAAGTCCGTCACCGGGGCGCGCCTGGCCACTGAGGAGTACCTCAAGGGTGATCTGGAGATGGCGAAGAATAAGCAGGAGCAGTACTCCAAGGCCCCGACTCCGGAAGAGCTGAAGGGTCCCAAGAAGTGATCGACCCGGAGAAGATACCGACCTTCACCGGGAACCTGGAGACTCTGGAGACGCATGCGGCTTCGCTGAAGACGACTGCTTCGAGTATCCGCGGTACGGGCAGGGATGTTCACACCGCCTTTCAGGCGTTGGATCCGGTCTACGACGCTCCCGAGCAGGAGGAGTTGCTCGATTCGACGATTCCGGTGCGGGACAAGGCCGATGAGTTCGCGAAGAAGCTGGAGTCGGCCAGCGGCGCCCTGGCCGGGTTCGCGACGGCTGCCCGCCCGCTGGTGAACAAGATGAAGCAGCTCCGCGAGGACGCGGAGAGGTTCGTCGCGGACAACAAGGACGATGACGACTGGCAGGAGGACCAGGGCAGGATCGACGAGAACGCGCGTCTGGTCCGTGAGGTCGGTACGACATGGGTGGCCTTCCAGGGCGTCGAACGTGAGGCCGCCAACAAGATCACTTCGCTGGTGGGCGGTACGCGGTTCGTCGTCGATGACGGTTCGCACAAGGCCGGTATGTACGGCTTCAAGGAAAGCGACGTCAAGGATGCCAAGGAAACGCCTTGGGGGACGGTCGACGAGCGTGAGTACACAGGCCTTCGGGCCGCGTGGGAGTGGACGAAGGACAGCGTCGGCGGCGGGCTGAAGGGGTTCTTCGTCGACGGGGTCTGGGGCACGCTCAAGGGCCTGGGCAGCATGGTGAACGTGTTCAAGTGGGACGAGTTCAAGGAGACCTGGTCGGGTATCGGTGATGTCTTCGGCGGCATCAGCGCCTACATCAGGACTCCGTACGACTGGGCGATGGACAAGATGTTCGGCCCGGTCGACCACAGTGACCGCGAAAAGCAGAAGGCGGCCCTGCGCAACTTCGGCAAGTCGCTGGTCGCGTGGGACGAGTGGGGCAAGGATCCCTCGCGGGCGTTCGGCGCGGTGCTGTTCAACGCAGTGACCCTTGGCTCGGGCACGTTGCTCAAGCTCGGCAAGGCCGGAAAGGTGGGTGTGGGCGCGGAGGCCGCGACTGCGGTGGGCAAGGCGGGTGCGCTCGTCGACCCGATGAGCTACCTGGGCAAGGCGGCGAGCGTCACCAAACTGAAGGTCGGCGACTTCATGGAGGGCCTGAAGGCCAGCCAGGCCGGCGTCGACGACATGGCCCGCACTGCCCCCACCACGTCGTCACCGCACGCGGGTGAGGTTCCAGCGACCCCGGGCCTGGAGTACGTCGACAACGCGGGCAACAAGCGTGTCGTCGGCGCGGACGGGTACATCAGGGACGAGCACGGGAACGCCGTTCCCGACACCGACCCCGTCGTTGAGCCGCACAAGAACGACCTGCCCGACCCCAAGGAGCACGAGACCGCTCCGGCCAAGGAGAGGGTGCTTGAGGGGGCGGGTGGACCGAGCAGAGTGGAGAACGCGTCGGGCCAGCAGCCTGCTACAGCGCATCCAGGCGGCGAACCCCACCCGCCCGCGAAGAACCTGGACGACACTTCTCAGCCGGTCGGCGAAGGGGGCGACGGCGGTACTCGTCACACGCGGCCCGCAGCCGGTGACGCGACAGGCCCTTCGACCGGCAGTGGATCCGGCCCGCACACGCCGTCCGGCGGGAGTGGCGGTTCGGGCGGCAACGGCCCCGCGGACCCCGGCTACCCAGACAAGGGCACCTCGGGCTCCCCGGACGCAGACGGTCCGCTGCCGAGTGGGGGACCGTACAGTCCCCGCCCCGGTGACGATGTTCCGGATCTCCGGCGTCAGGACAACAACTTTTCGGACCAGCACAACGACAAGGGCCAACGTAAGAGTTACATCAACGACGAAGGTGACCTCGTGCCCGCCAACCCCGATGGCAAAGCGACGATTGTCGACCATGTCGTGGGACGCGAGCCCCGGAAGTCGGACAGTCCTTTCACCTCGACCAGCAAGGACGGTGCTGATGCCAAGGACTACGGTGGCAAGACGATCCGCGTGGATCTGCCCCGGCTGATGAAGGACATCGCCAGTGGCAAGGTCAAGGGCGTGGAGGTGTATTCGCCCAAGGAAGTCGAGGCGGCTATCCAGGCGGCTGCTGACAAGACTGCCGGGCGTCCGATCGACATCTCGGTCCCGCCACGTACGAGCTATGAGAAGATCCGTGAGATGGCGGAGGGGTTCGGATTCAGCAAGAAGAAGACGGCCAGCCTTGAGCAACGGATGAAGGATCTGATGCACACACGCCGCGACTCCGAGTGGCTGGTAAAAGGAATTGTGCCGAAGGACTACATTGCTGGGCCGTTCTAGTGCCTGAATCTACACATGAGGGAAGAGTATCCGTGCCACGGTTCAGTGAATTGCTCGGAACGGATTTCGATGGAAATCCGACGACGGACATCGACGATGTGATCGACAGTGCTGTCGAAGATCCTCGGCACCGGGAACGTGTCCCCGGTCTTATTGAGCTGATGAATAGTCCGGGTGAACCCGCGAAGGAGCGCTTCCTGGCCTGTCTGGCGCTGACGACATGGGCCGAGCCAGCTGGCTATGAAGCTGTTGTTCGTGCTGCTGCGGACCCTGAGAACACCCCTTGGTACGACTTCTCGATCGACCGGAAGTTCTCGGTGGATAGTACTTTCTCGCAGCTGGCGGTAGCCGTGGACGGCAGCCGCTACCTGGTTGAGGAGAAGGGGACGTCGGCGCTGCGTGAGCAGGCCTTTCGCGCTCTCGTGCGGATCACCGACAGTCAGTACTTCGAGGACCGGCTCGGTGAACTGATCGACAGTGCAACCGTCAGGGCTGTGTTGGACGATATCGAGGATGCCGTGGGCCGTGGGGTGCGTTCTCTGGCTATGGGGGAGAAGTGCCGGTTCGATCTGGCCACGCAGTTGGTGGACTTGGCGTGTGCAGTGGCGCCTGTCGACGGGGCTCGTTCAGTGAAGCTGGCCATGAGCGTGCTGGGCGTCAGCGCCTCTCCTCGCACGGTGGACCACGCCGTCACTGTTGTCTACCGCGCCGTGGGCCCGGAGGTCCGGCAGTTCGGCGAGTACCTGCTGACGATCGGCAACGACAGAGTGCGTGCGGAAGTCCGCGAGGCGTTGGGTCGCGCCGAGTAGGGCGACATTCCGCGTCAGAACGGCTTGCGTGAGGGATCTGGGCCCTCCGTTGAATTCTGGTCTTTCACGATCCGCTGGTGTCGTCCTCACTTGGGTGGGCCTGGTCCCAGACCGGCAGGGGTGGCCTCGGTGTCCACAGCCGCCTGAATCTCGTCACATGTTCGCTCGACGATCCGACGCTGCCCGATGCGCTCCGGGCCTGTCGGCCTGCCGGTCATCCGGAGGCGGAGATCGGCGGAATCCTCGTGCTGGTCCCGGGCACCTGGTTCGACGCTGATGGAAGACGGCACAGGGAACACCGGCTGGTGGAACTCATGGTGGCACCGGACGCGACGGACCTCTGGGGCGAACTGTCCGTCCATCACGATGTCTGGGGTCAGTGTGATTTCCGGGGCGAGCCGCAGCCGACCATCCACGCCAACAACTCGCCGCGCCTCGCCTCGGCCCTGCGGGAGCTCGTTCAGGTGCTCGGAGCCGAGGCGGAGGCCGGCGAACCGACGTACTACGGTCGGGCGGAGGGGTAGGGGCTCAAGGCGCCCGACATCATCGACGGGCGTGGACCGGACCTCATCGATGCGGTGTTCGGCCAGGCACTCGATCCGGTCCGCATCGCTCTGGGGGAGCACCGTATGACCAAGGACGTGATCGCGCTCACCGAGCGCATGCCGGACGCGCTGAGCGTTCTGGCGGGCCTGCTCGCGGGTGGCCCGGACCTTCGGGTCGAGACCGCCGGCGAGGGGGCCGTGGTCCAGTTGTGTGACGCCGAAGGCCGCCCGCTCGTCTCGATCGAGGTGCCGCTGCTCCTCCAGGTGCCGGGAGAGGCGGCCCGGCTGCTCGGACCTGGCGCCGAGCTGTCCGGTGACGGACCGGTGTGGTGGACCGAGGCCCGCGCCGCCGCGGGTGTTCCCCAGGCCGAGCAGCTGGCGGGCGCCTTCGCGGCCCGTCTGACCATGCTTCTGGGCGGCCGGGTCTGGCCACCGGACGCCCCCGGCACGATCGGCGCGGCCCGCCCGATCGATGTCTCGGGCATCACTGCCGTACCGGCCCCCGCCGCAGCCCAGCCCGCCGTCGACATGCTCACCGACGAGGCCGCCGTCGTCCTCCAGGACCGGCCGGTCGTCCCCATGACCAGCTGGCTCTCCGAAGCGCTGCGAGCCACCGTGGAAAGCGACCGGGCCCTACAGATCGTCACCCCGCCGCACTGCCGCCTCTCCCTCCCCACTCGGCTGCTGCTCCAGACCACATCCTCACGCTGGGTGGTACAGGACGAGCGATGCGGCTACTACGACGGCCTGACCGGCGCGGTACTGCACTGGCAGAACGACTCCTTCTCCCCGGCCCAGGAAGATAGCGGTCAGACCCCGGTGGCGGATGCCTTCACCGACGTACGGCCCACCGGCGAGCGCCAGCTCATCGTCTCCTTCCGCACCCGGCACACCCCCCGGGCAGACCTTGTACTCGGCGGCGCGCTGGAAGCCGCCTGGCAGATGCTGACCGGAGGCCCCCCGGTCAGCTGGGGGACCTCGGAACCGGCCGGTCTGACCTGGTCGCGGCGGCAGCTGACCGAGCTGGCGTACGAGCGCGCCCCACGCCCCACCTGGACCGTGGCCGTCGGCACCCCGGAACGCCCCGCCATCGCCACCCTGCGCGTGATCCGTACGCCGGAAGGCGTGGAAGAGGACGTCACCCTCACCGTGGGCTACGGCCCCGACGAGAAGCCCGCCCTGGAGCCCCTGCCCGCACTGGCCGACGAACTGGTGGCCCGGCACGGGCTGATGACCATGATGTGCCAACTGCGCGAGGCCCGCCGGGACCTGAGCGCCCCGCCCCGTTTCGAGATTCCGCCACTGCCCTACGCCTTCGTGCTGGGCCCCGCGGAGGTACGGGAGGCAGGCCGCGACGCCGCGAGCAGCACCCCGCTGAAGGAACGCCCGGTACAGCTGGGCCCGAACACCCGGCCGGGCTTCTACTACCCGCTCGGCGACGGCGAGAGCACCGAAAGCTGGACCGCCCTCGAACAGCTCATGCGGCATCTGCGCGGGGCATCACCCGCCTAAGGGCTGTCCCGGCGGACGACTGTGCGGGTCGCCCAGGAGCTCGCGCGGCTCTCTCCCTGCCTTCCGGGGATCGGGCACCTGGTGCGGCGCACAGGGTTGTCGGAGCGGTCGGTGGAGTACCACCTGGGGATGCTGCGGGAGGCCGGGCTGCTCGCGTACATCGTCAAGGGCACCCGGGTACGCGGCGAGGGGGCGCAGGCCTCGGAGTTCGCGCGGATGATCCCGGTGGAGTACGACACCGCTCTGGGGATCCGCACCGTGCTGCGGGACGACACCGCTCCGGCGTACACGCGGGCGGCGTGCGGGATCGCGGAGACCGGCCGGGAGCGGATGGGGGAGCTGGCGAGGAAGGCGGCCCGAAAGGTACGCAAGCCGCGCTCGAAGGCATCCTCCAGGACCTCGGCGAAGGGTGCCGAGAAGGAGGTCGTTACGGCTGTTTCCGGTGAGGCCCGTTGCACCCCAATGCAGGTCGGTACCTCAACTGGCATTTCTGCGGGTGGTACTTACTCCCCCCTGAAGACAAGCTCACCAGCGGAGAAGCGAAGTCCCCCACCCCGAAGAAGTCCACGAAGCAGGCCGGCGGCCGTCGCCGGCTGAACAAGGTCGGGCGGCGCTTCCAGCTGGCGAAGGAGCTCGTCCAGGAGCTGGACTGGCTCCGTGGCTGCTCGGTGCCCCGTATCGCCTGGGTGGCCCGCGGCGTGGCCGATGCCGGATGGACCGTGACCGATGTCCGCGGCTGGCTGCTTCTGCGCGGCGAAGTGTCCAGGGTGCGCCGGGGCTCGGGCCTGCTGTCCGTGCTGCTGACCAATGCCGAGAACGTCCTCGATACCCCGGCCAAGCGCGCCGAAGCCGTCGATCAGTGGCGCGGGGCCCAGGAAGCCGCCCGCCGTCACCGCATCGAGCAGGTCCGCGCCCGCACCGAGCGGTACGACGGCGACTGGACCGGGCCGTCCAGCCATCGCGTCCAGCAGGAGGTCGCAGCAGCGTTCGCGAGGGTCAGGGAGATGCCGATCAGCGGCCGCGCTGCCCTTACCGCTGACGACGAGGGCATCGTCATCTTCTCGGGGACCACACCCGCCACGTCGGGCGTGGAGGGCCTGATCGATGAGGAGATCGCCGAGACCCGCAGCGACGCCCGCCAGCGGCTGATGATGGGCGACACCTCGCCGATCACCGTCGCTGTCGACACCCTGGGCCGCGAGAACGCCGAGCAGCTCTACGGCGGGGCCCTTGTCCGCCGCGGCCTCCAGCTTGTCTGCGGGGCCCGCAGCTCGCTGATGACCTATGGAAGCAGGTAGGAGGCCGACATGACCGCGAAAAACACCCCCGCGAGCCAGACACGCCCCGGAGCTGTCCGGCGCCGACCTCGTCCGCATCACCACGCTCGCGAAGCCGGATGCCGCGACGCAGCCGACAACCCGCCGGGCGCCCTGACTCGCACCCCAGGGGACGGTTACCTCCGCTCGCGCGGCGCCCTGGTAGAGCACCTGCCCTATCCAGCGGACCGGACCGATGCCGACACCAGGGAAGCCACGGCACCCGATGCCCCGAAGCCGTCGGCCGGCAGGGTCGCGACGGACTCCGGGCCGTCCTATACGTCGGGAGAGATGCCCACCCGACGAGAAGGTCAGCTCGTCCAGGTCTTGATCTGAGCAGCGACCTCCCGCACCGGGAGACCGTCCCTGGCTGCGCGGGCCAGCGGGAGGACGGTGTCCAGGCCAGGGCTCACCGGCATCCCGCACGCTGACAGGTAGGCCGCAGTCACTGTGGCCGCGAACAGCAGATTCCGCTTCTCCAGGCTCGGGTTTCGCGCCAGCTCGCACAACAGAGCTGCAGCCTTGTGATGGGGTTCGGGATATACCTCGTGGTCCAGGACTTCCGCCCGATGACGTGCTTCGGCTGCTATCGGCACCCCGTAGTCGACGACCTGGGGATCCCCCGGGATCTGCTGCGCCACCGCCAAGATCCAGGCGAGATCGATGCGAAGATTCACGCGGCGTCCCGCGGCGCGCTCTCGGCCAGCCCTGCCGGAAGGCCGGGGTACCGGTCTTCACCGACTTCCGCCTCGAACTCGTCCGAGTACTGGGCCAGGAACGCCGCAGCGCCAGCCATGAAAGCGGCACGTGCCTGATTCACATCGGCCTCGATCAAGTCAGCCACGTACCCCTGCAAGGTCAGACCGCGGCGCTTGGCCCGGTCCTCGGCTGCCGCCTTGACCGCGTCATCCAATCGGATATTCGTCTGCTTTGCCATACCCACTACCATAGCTAGTCCCTGATACCACCGGCTAGCGGTCGGCTCCACAGTTCCCCACCGCCACGCGCGAGACCTGGTCGAGAGCAGACCACCGTCACCTGCAACCGCCCGGGGACGGGTAACTGGGCTCCGTCGTCGACGTCCGGTGGCAGCACGGTGCTCCGCGGGTGCATCCGGACCAAGCGGTGGCCCCAGTGTGGGAGAACGCGGTGGAGTCGGCGCTCGGCACTGGCCCTGTTCACGTCGAAGAGCAGCGTTTCGACAGCAGTTCGGGAGGCATCTGGCACGCGGGATGGTCACGAGAACGGGCTCTGGCTCAACTTTTGTGGTTCGGAGAGCGAGTGCCTCCTTCAAGAGCATGCTCCACCGGCCTGACCTGCGAGACGCCGGACACCGCACCGTCCAGGACCGTTCACATCACAGAAGTTGAGCCAGAACCGGAACTCGTGAACAAAGCCAGCGCCGCCGAGGTGCTGGAGCTGCTCGCCGGCGAGGGTGAGCATGGCGCAGAGGGCGATGGCCAGTCCGGTGAGGGCGATGGCCAGTCCGGTGAGGGCGATGGCCAGTCCGGTGAGGGCGAGGTGTGCGAGGGTCGGGTTCTGGGCCGTTGTGGTGTGCGGTCGCGCGGAGAGCACTCGCAGGGGAGGGGTGAACGCCCGTGCCGCCGCGGGGGGGGGGGGGGGGGGGGGGGGGGGGGGGGGGGGGGGGGGGGGGGGGGGGGGGGGGGGGGGGGGGGGGGGGGGGGGGGGGGGGGGGGGGG
>NZ_JBVIPK010000020.1:0-117142 GCF_055577965.1 Streptomyces sp. NPDC033165 | reverse complement strand
TCCACCGTCAGGTCATCGGCGAAACGCCGGTCACCGGACGCGTCGGGCACGTACTTCACACAGACAACGATCCTCAAGCTCACGCCGGCTCTCCTGCCTACCTGGGTGTGGTCCCACCTGGGTGTGGTTCGTAGTAGTGAAGAGATTATGGCACTCAGTACCCTCTGTAAAGGGTACCCAGTGCCAAAACTGTTCTTCCGGTGCTACGTTTCGCCGCATGAGCGAGGCACGAGGACCCGAGAAGAAGGCACCCATGCGGGAGGCGCTCGCACAGGCGGCTTTCCAGCTCTTCCTGGAGCGGGGATTCGAGCGGACGACGGTGGACGACATCGTGGCGCGGGCCGGGGTGGGGCGGCGGTCGTTCTTCCGCTACTTTCCCTCCAAGGAGGACGTCGTCTTCCCGGACCACGAGCGCTGTCTCGCCGAGATGACCGAGTTCCTGGCCGCGGTCGACGACAGCGACCCGGTCGGCGCGGTGTGCGACGCCGCGCGGATCGTGCTGCGGATGTACGCGGCCAACCCCGAGTTCTCCGTACAGCGCTACCGGCTCACCCGGGAGGTGCCGGGGCTGCGGACGTACGAGCTGTCCGTGGTGCGCCGCTACGAGCAGACCCTCGCGGGACATCTGCGCGGCCGGTTCGGGGCGGGCGGCGACGGGGAGCTGCGGGCCGAGATGATCGCCGCGTCCGTTGTCGCCGCGCACAACAACGGGCTGCGGCTCTGGCTGCGTTCGGGCGGGGCGGGGGACCCCGAGGCGACCGTCGACCGCGCTCTCGCGATGGTGCGGGAGGTGTGGGGCCGGCCCGCGGGGCCCGCTCCCGCCGCAGCGCCCGACGGGGCCGGGGCCGGATTCGCGGCCGGGGCCTCCGTCGACGGTGAGGTCATCGTGATGGTGGCGCAGAAGGGCGCGCCCATGTGGCGCGTGGTCCAGCAGATCGAGGACGCCGTCGGTAAGAACTGAGCATCAATCGGCACTCAGTGCCTTTACGGTCCGGCACTCAGTGCCATATGGTGCGGACGCGCCGACAGCCAGGTGCGGCGCGTCCGAGTCGAGCGCAGGGGGTCGAGCCGTGTCCCAGACAGGAATGGGCACCGTCCAGAAGGCGCACGAGGAGTGCGGCCTTTCCTACCACCGCTGCCGCTGGTGCGGCACCGCCTCCTTCCGGCGGCTGCTGTGCCCGGTGTGCGCGTCGAGCGAACTGGAGCCTGAACGCACGACCGGCCACGGAGTGGTCGTCCGGACCTCCGTGGTCCACCGCTACACCGAGGCGGCGCGCAATGAGTCCCTGGTGCGGTTCGCCGAGGGCTTCGTCTTCCGCTGCCGGATCGTCGGTGCGGCTCCGCATCTGGTGACGGTCGGCGCACGCGTCCGGCCCGTCTCCGGGGACGAGCCGGAGACGGGCGAAGTGGTGCTGGAACTCTGCGAGCCGCCCGCCCTGCGCGACTGGGCCTGAACCATCCCAGCCGTTCGACCGGCCGAGGCGCGTCAGCGGTTCGTCCGCCGGCCGGTACCCGGCGAACGCGTTCGTCCCGTCGGGTCCGGTGGCGGCCGGCAGAGCCGCCGACCGGTCCGCCGACGTCGTCCGGCCCAAGGGTGACGCCTGCCCCGCCGTCGACACGGGGGGTGCGCCCGCTCGCCGGGGGCGGCCACCGGACGTATGCCCTGGAGTTGACCGGGACCCGGCATGCCGGCCATGAATTCCTGTACGGGAACGACGAGTCGATGGAGGTCGCGAACGGCGCCCCCGAGGTCGAGGCGGACGGCCGCACCGTCCGGCCGGAATGCGGCGACACGCTCCGCCTCACCGGCGGAGTGCGCCACCGCCGACGGGCGACCAGCCCCGGCACCCGCGTCCTGCTGGTCCCCGTCGCGCGCCACGGACCGGGAGACTGAACCACCCGGCCCGCCGGGACGGGAGCGCCTGCCCCCACCCCACAACGACCGGAAGGAACAGCCGTGTTCACCACCCGGCCCACCCTCCAGGGCACCTTCGGCATGGTGTCCTCCACCCACTGGCTGGCCTCCCAGTCCGCGATGGCGGTCCTGGAGGACGGCGGCAACGCCTACGACGCCGCGGTCGCCGCCGGGTTCGTCCTCCATGTCGTCGAACCGCACCTCAACGGCCCGGCCGGTGAGGTGCCGATGATCCTGGCGACCGGGGACGGGGAGGTCCGGGTGCTCTGCGGGCAGGGGCCCGCCCCGGCCCGGGCCACCGTCGCCCACTACCGCTCCCTCGGCCTCGGCCTGGTCCCCGGCACCGGGCCGCTCGCCGCCGCCGTCCCCGGGGCCTTCGACGCCTGGATGCTGCTCCTGCGCGACCACGGCACCAAGGACCTGGCCGAGGTGCTGCGCTACGCGATCGGCTACGCCGAGGACGGCCACGCCCCCGTCGAGCGGGTCGGCGAGACCGTGGAGACGGTGCGTGAACTCTTCGAGAGCCAGTGGACCACCTCCGCCGCGATCTACCTCCCCGGCGGCCGCTCCCCGCGCCCCGGTGAGCTGTTTCGCAACCCCGCCCTGGCCGCGACCTGGCGCCGTCTGATCGACGAGGCCGAGAGGGCCGGGGGAGCGGACCGTACCGCGCGGATCGAGGCCGCCCGCGCGGTCTGGCGAGAGGGGTTCATCGCCGAGGCCCTCGTACGCCAGGCCGCCGTTCCCACCCTGGACACCAGCGGCGTCCGGCACACCGGCACCCTCACCGCCGCCGACCTGGCGGGCTGGTCCGCGTCCTACGAAGCCCCCGTCACCTACGACTGGAACGGCTGGACGCTGGCCAAGGCGGGCGGCTGGAGCCAGGGGCCCGCCTTCCTCCAGCAGCTCGCCCTCCTCCCGCCCGAGCTCCCGCCCCACGGCTCCGCCGACTACGTCCACCTGCTCGTCGAGGGCTGCAAGCTCGCCATGGCCGACCGTGAGGCCTGGTACGGGGACGCGGCCGACGTGCCCCTGGAGGACCTGCTCTCCGAGCCGTACAACACCGCGCGCCGGGCACTGATCACGGACACCGCATCGGTGGAGCTGCGCCCAGGCAACCCCGGCGGCCGCACCCCGGTCCTGGCCGCCCACGCACGCGCGGTCGCCGCGGGGGAACGGGGCGAGGCGGGGGCATCGGCCCCCGCCCCGGGCTCGGGCGAGCCCACGATGGCGCGGGGCGGTGCCACCGGGGCCCGGCGCGCCCGTCCCCGCGACGGCGATCAGCTCGTCGCGCCCGACGGGTCCACCCGGGGCGACACCTGCCACCTCGACATCGTCGACCGCTGGGGCAACATGGTCTCCGCCACGCCCAGCGGCGGCTGGCTCCAGTCGAACCCCGTCGTGCCCGAGCTGGGCTTCCCGCTGGGCACCCGGCTCCAGATGGCCTGGCTGGAGGAGGGCCTGCCCAACTCCCTGACGCCCGGCCGCCGTCCCCGTACCACCCTCACGCCCTCCCTCGCCCTGCGCGACGGCGTCCCGGTCATGGCGTTCGGCACCCCCGGCGGCGACCAGCAGGACCAGTGGCAGGTCCACTTCTTCCTCTCCGTCGCCCGGCGGGCCCGGGTGCGCGGCGGGCTCGATCTCCAGGGCGCGATCGACGAACCGAACTGGCACAACGACTCCTTCCCCGGCTCCTTCCACCCGCGCCCCATGCGCCCCGGCAGCGTCACCGTCGAGGGCCGCACGGACCCCGGGGTGGTCGCGGAACTGCGCCGCCGGGGCCATGACGTCACGGTCGGGGAACCCTGGTCCGAGGGGCGCCTGTGCGCGGTCGCCCGGGACCCGGAGACCGGTGTCCTGTCCGCCGCGGCCAATCCGCGCGGAATGCAGGGGTACGCGGTCGGGCGCTGACCGGTCCCTCCGAGCGCCCGGCGGCCGGGGTGCCGGCCGCCCGTGATTGGGTGGAGCCATGATCGATGACTTCCTGTACGGAACCGCCGGGGACACCGGGCCGCTCACCGACGTCGAGGCGGCCGTGCGCGCCGCGGCCGCCGCCGAGATCATGCCCCGGCACCGGCAGCTCGCCACCCACGACATCATCGAGAAGAACGGTCCGCACGACCTCGTCACCACGGCCGACCGACTGGCCGAGGAACACCTGACGGCCTCCCTCACCAAGCTGCTCCCGGGGTCGGTCGTCGTCGGCGAGGAGTCCGTGCACGCCGACCCGTCCGTCTACGACGCACTCGGCGGCGACGCCCCCGTCTGGATCGTCGACCCGGTCGACGGCACCCGCCAGTTCGTGCGCGGTGAGGCCGGGTTCTGCACCCTTGTCGCCCTCGCCCAGCACGGCGAGGTCCACGCCTCCTGGACGTACGCACCGGTCCTCGGCGAGATGGCCGTCGCCGTACGCGGCCGGGGCGCGACGCTCAACGGCGCGCCGATACGTTGCGGCTCCCCGGCCCCGGGCGCCGCGCTGACGGTGGCGACCTCCCACCCCGACTACACCACCGACGCCCAGAAGCGGGCCCTGCTCGGTCTGAACGCCGACGGCATCGCGCCCCGCCCCTGCGGTTCGGCGGGCCTGGAGTACCTCGCGGTGGCGCGGGGCGCCCTCGACGCCGTCGCGTTCAGCTGGGAGTACGCCTGGGACCACGCGGCGGGCCTGCTCCTGGTCGCCGAGGCGGGCGGCGCGCACGCGACGCTGTCGGGCGTCCCGTTCCGGATCGCGGGCGGCAACGACCTGCCGTTCACCGCGGCCCGCGACGAGGCCAGCGCCCTGCGGATTCTGACAGCGTTGCGGGCGGGCGGCTGACGGGAGCGGACCGGGGCCGACGGGGGCCGGTCCGAGCGGGCGTGGGCGGGCCGTGCCGCCGGGCCCGGGCGAAGGGGCCCGGGTCCGGGTCGTCAGCGGGGCGGAATATCCTGGTGATCCGCCTGCCGGCCGACGAAGGAGTCCCAAGGTGCCGTCGATGCTCGATGCGGTCGTGGTGGGCGCAGGGCCCAACGGGCTGACCGCCGCAGCCGAATTGGCCCGCCGGGGCTTCTCGGTAGAGGTCCACGAGGCGCACGGCACCATCGGCGGGGGAGCCCGCACGGAGGAGCTGACGCTGCCGGGGTTCCGGCACGACCCGTGCTCCGCGGTCCACCCGCTCGGCATCGGCTCACCCGCGTTCCGCGCGATGCCGCTGGACCGGCACGGCCTGGAGTGGCTGAACCCCGAGATCGACCTCGCCCACCCCTTCCCGGACGGTACCGCCGCAGCCCTCACCCGCTCCGTCGGCGAGAGCGCGATGACGCTGGGCCCCGCCGACGCCGGGACCTACCGCCGCCTCGTCGCTCCCTTCCTCGGCCGTTGGGACACCCTCGCCGCCGACTTCCTGCGCACCCCCTGGGACGGTCTGCCCCGCGACCCGTACCGACTGGCTCGCTTCGGTCTGCTCGGCCTCCAGCCCGCCACCTGGGTATCCCGGCGCTTCCGGGGCGAGAAGGCGCGCGGCCTCTTCGCCGGTCTCGCCGCCCACGCCATCGCTCCCACCAGCGGACTCGCCACCTCGGCCATCGCGCTCGTCTTCGCGCTCGCCGCCCACGAGAACGGCTGGCCGGTGCCGCGCGGCGGCTCGCAGGCCATCTCCGACGCCCTCGCCTCCTACCTCCGCGAACAGGGCGGCACGATCCGCACCGGCAGCGAGGTCAAGCGCCTGGACGAGCTGCCGCCCGCCCGCGCGTACATCTTCGACACCTCGCCCTCCGCGCTCGCCCGCATCGCGGGCCTCGGCAGCGCCTACCACGGCTACCGCTACGGCGCCTCCGCCTTCAAGATCGACTACGCGCTGTCGGGCCCCGTCCCCTGGACCGCGCCCGAGGCCCGCCGCGCGGGCACCGTCCACATCGGCCCCACCGCCACCGCCATCGACGCGGCGCTGACGGCGGCCGTCGAGGGCCGCGACCCGAGCACCCCTTTCCTCATCACCGCCCAGCCCACCCTGACCGACCCCTCCCGCGCCCCCGAGGGACGCCATGTCTTCTGGGTGTACGGACATGTCCCGGCGGGCTGGGAGGGCGACGCCACCGAGGTCATCGAACGCCAACTGGAGCGCTTTGCCCCCGGGTTCCGCGATCTGGTGCTCGCCCGTGCGGTCGCCGGACCGCCCCAACTCGCCGCGCGCAACGCCAATTACATCGGCGGTGACATCGCCTGCGGGGCCTTCTCCGGCCTCCAGACCTTGATCCGCCCCAAGCTCGCCCGCGTCCCCTACGCCACCGCGCACCCCGCGGTGTTCCTCTGCTCCTCGGCCACCCCGCCCGGACCCGGGGTGCACGGCATGTCCGGCCACCACGCCGCCAAGGCCGTATGGCGACGGCTGCGGGCCGCTTCCTGACCCGACCGGGCGGCGAAGGCCCCCGGCGCGCGGCATGATGTGCGCATGAGCACCTCCGCTTCCCCCGCCGTACGTCTGGTCCGCGGCGACATCACCGATCAGTCCGTCGACGTCATCGTCAACGCGGCGAACTCCTCGCTGCTCGGCGGCGGCGGGGTCGACGGCGCGATCCACCGGCGCGGCGGCCCCGAGATCCTCGCCGCCTGCCGGGAACTGCGCGCCTCGCACTACGGCAAGGGGCTTCCCACCGGCCAGGCCGTCGCCACCTCCGCCGGACGCCTCGACGCCCGATGGGTCGTGCACACCGTCGGCCCGGTCTTCTCCAGCGCCCAGGACCGCTCCGCGCTTCTCGCCTCCTGCTACCGCGAATCCCTGCGCCTCGCAGCCGAGTTGGGGGCCAAGAGCATCGCGTTCCCGGCGATCTCCACCGGTATCTACGGCTGGCCGATGGACGACGGGGCCCGCATCGCCGTACGCACGGTCCTGGCGGAGACGGTGGACCCGGTCGAGGAGGTGCGCTTCGTCCTCTTCGGCGCGCACGCGTACGCCGAGTTCGAGGAAGTCCTCGCGATGCGCGGCTGAGACGGCTGCGCGGCTGAGACGGGGGCCGTAGGACCCGCGCGAGGCCCATGTCGGATTTCCGCCAGCCAGGCCCCTGACCGGTGGACCATCCTGGAGTCATGCACACCGACACCGAGCGCTGCGTACGGGCCGTCCAGTCCAAGGACGCCCGTTTTGACGGCTGGTTCTTCACCGCGGTCCTGACCACCCGGATCTACTGCCGTCCCAGCTGCCCCGTCGTGCCGCCCAAGGTCCGCAACATGACCTTCTACCCCAGCGCCGCCGCCTGCCAGCAGGCCGGGTTCCGGGCCTGCAAGCGGTGCCGCCCCGACACCAGCCCCGGGTCCCCCGAGTGGAACGCCCGCGCCGACTCGGTGGCCCGGGCCATGCGGCTGATCCGGGACGGGGTCGTCGACCGCGAGGGCGTACCGGGCCTGGCCTCCCGGCTCGGCTACTCCGCCCGCCAGATCGAGCGCCAGCTGCTGGCCGAGCTGGGCGCGGGCCCGCTGGCCCTGGCCCGGGCCCAGCGCGCCCAGACCGCCCGCCTGCTCATCGAGACGACCGCGCTGCCGATGGCCCAGGTGGCGTTCGCCGCCGGATTCTCCTCGATCCGCACCTTCAATGAGACGGTCCGCGAGGTCTTCGCCCTGGCCCCCGGCGAACTGCGCACCCGCGCCGTCCGGGTCCCGCAGGCCACCGCAGTCCCGGGCGTGATCTCCCTCCGCCTCCCCTACCGGACTCCGCTCAACCCCAGCAACCTCTTCGGCCACCTCGCCGCCACCGCCGTCCCCGGCGTCGAGGAGTGGCTGGACGGCGCGTACCGCCGCACCCTCACCCTTCCGTACGGGCACGGCGTCGTCGCCCTCGCCCCGCAGCCCGACCACATCGCCTGCCGGCTCTCCCTCACCGACCCCCGCGATCTCACCCGGGCCATCAGCCGCTGCCGCTGGCTGCTCGACCTGGACGCGGACCCGGTCGCCGTCGACGCGCAACTGCGCACCGACCCGCTGCTCGCCCCGCTGGTCGAGGCGGGTCCGGGGCGCCGGGTGCCCCGGACGGTGGACGGGGCGGAGTTCGCCGTACGCGCGGTGCTCGGCCAGCAGGTCTCCACCGCCGCCGCCCGCACCCACGCGGCCCGGCTGGTGACCGCGCACGGCATCCCGGTGGACGACCCCGAGGGCGGCCTGACACACCTCTTCCCCACCCCAGAGGCGCTGGCGGGCCTCGACCCGGAGGCCCTGGCCCTGCCGCGCACCCGCCGCACCACCCTCACCACGCTCGTGGAGGCCCTCGCGGAGGACCGGCTGCGGCTGGACACCGACACCGACTGGGAACAGGCCCGCGCCGAACTCACCGCGCTGCCCGGCTTCGGCCCCTGGACGGTCGAGTCCATCGCCATGCGGGCCCTCGGCGACCCCGACGCCTTCCTCCCCACCGACCTCGGCATCCGCCGGGCGGCCGAGCGGCTGGGCCTCCCGGCCACCCCCGCCGCCCTCACCGCACGGGCCGCCGACTGGCGCCCCTGGCGGGCGTACGCCGTGCAGTACCTGTGGACGGTGGACGACCACGCCATCAACCACCTGCCCGCCTGAAGGAGACGCCCCATGGCCACGACCGCGACCACCGCACCCCCGGCGACCAAGCGGCACACCGTCGTCGACAGCCCCTACGGCCCCCTGACGCTCGTCGCCACCGACGGTGTCCTGTCCGCCCTCTACATGACCGATCAGCGCCACCGCCCGCCCCAGGAGGCCTTCGGAGTGCCGGACCCGGAGCCCTTCGGCGAGGCGGTCCGCCAGCTCGCGGCGTACTTCGCCGGTGAACTCACCGCGTTCGAGCTCCCGTTGCGCCTGGACGGCACGCCGTTCCAGCGGAGCGTGTGGGCGGAGCTGCTGAAGATCCCGTACGGCGAGACCCGTACGTACGGCGAACTGGCCGAGAACCTCGGCAAGCCCGGCGCCTCGCGGGCAGTCGGCCTGGCCAACGGCAAGAACCCGGTCGGGATCATCGTGCCCTGCCACCGGGTGATCGGCGCCTCCGGAAGCCTCACCGGATACGGGGGCGGTCTGGACCGCAAGCAGCGGCTGCTCGCGTTCGAGAGCGGCGGCGGACAGGACGGGGTGCAGGCGCTGTTCTGAAGGGGGGGAGCGAGGGCGTGAGCGGGAAGAGGGGGGGCGTTAACGGGAAGCGAGGCACGTGAGCGGGAAGAGTGGAGCGTAAAGGGAAGGAGAGGGGCGTAAGGGGAAAAAGAGGGGCGTACCGGGCAGGCGGCGGGTACGGCCCTGAGACCGCACCGCCCTCAGCCGGTGAAGATCTCCACGGCCGACCAGACCGCGAGGCCCAGCATGCAGAACCCGCCGATGCGCTGCACGGTCTTCAGCGGTACGCGGCCGGCGATGAACTTGCCCGCGAGCAGGGCGAGGGCCGAGACGGACATCAGGGCGGCGGCCGAACCGATCGCCGTGGACCAGGTGCCGTTGCTCGCGGCGAGGTTGGCGGTGGTGATCTGCGTCAGGTCGCCCCACTCGCTGATGAAGACCGCCATGAACGCCGTCGAGCAGACCGGCCAGAACCCGGTCACCGTCCTCACGTCCGTCCCGTCCTCGTCGTCCCCGCCGCTGCCGCGCAGCAGCATGAACGCGCCGAACGCGAAGAGCGAGGCCGAGACGAGCTTGACGACCCAGTCGGGCAGCAGTCCGATCAGACTGCCCGCCCCGACGGCGATGGCGACATGCACGACGAACGCGGACGAGGTGCCGAACCAGACGTAGAGCGGGCGCATCCGCGTGCCCATGGCCAGCGACGCGAACATCGTCTTGTCGGGGAGCTCCGCGAGGAAGATCAGCCCGAAGGCGGTGATGACCGCCAGAGGGTCGAGGTGCATTCCGGGTGGCTTTCTGTGCGAGCCGGGCCCCGGATCTTCGCGAAGCGCCGCTCGGGCTTTTCGGAGGACCACTCGGCCCGGCATGACGGCAGCGCCCACGGAGCGTGGACGTGTCATACAGGACCGAAGGTCTCGCCCGCCCGTGGGAATCCCTGCGGATCCACGAGCCCGGCCACCGGGAACCCGAAAGTTCCAGTGTGTCGACGACCGGTTTGCGGGGCTACTCCCCTTCGCAGCCGTCAATGCTACCCCACGCGCGCGGAACGGGGCGCAGGTGTTCGAGTCCGGGCGGTCTCGGTAGAGTCGCGGTGATCATCCGCGACTCGCGGTGGTCGCCCGACCCGCCCCATCCCGCTCTGTCCCACCCCACCGCGACGGGAAGTGCCCCCTCATGAGCCGCCGCCCCCGCCCCCGCCCCCGCAAGGACGTGCCCGCGCAGGGCGTGCCCCGGCCCACCGTCAGTGTCTGCCGGGGCTGCTGCTGCGGCACCGAGAAGATCCCCGGCGTCGATCACGCGGCCCAGCTGGCCCGGCTGCGCTCCGGTCTTGAGGGCGCCGCCACCGTCCGGGCGGTCGAGTGCCTGGACGCCTGCGAGCAGGGCAACGTGATCGTCGTCCAGCCCTCCGCCGAGGGCCGCCGCGCCGGGGGCCGCCCGGTCTGGCTGGGCCTGGTCAACGACGAACACGCCGAGCAGGACATCGTGACCTGGGCGGCGGCGGGCGGCCCGGGGCTCGCGGACGCCCCGGACATCCTCGACCTGTACGTCTTCCAGCCGTCGCGGCGGGTCCGGGAGGGCCTGGACGGCTGAAGCCGGGGCAGGTCAGCCGCCGGCCGGCCCGGCCAGCCCCGCCAGCAGCCTCGGCAGCGCCGTACCGATCGGCTCCCGGACGACGTCGACGGCGAGTTCGTCGTACGGGGTGGGCTCCGCGTTCACCACGATCAGCCGGGCCCCGTACTCCGCCGCGATCCCGGCGAGCGAGGCCGCGGGCTGCACCTGGAGCGTCGTACCGACCGCCACGAACACCTCGCACGCCTTGGCGATCGTCATGGCGTCGGCCAGCACCTTCGGGTCCAGCCGCTCGCCGAACATCACCGTCGCCGACTTCAGGATCCCGCCGCAGACCGTGCACGCCGGGTCCGGTTCGCCCGCCTCGACCCGCTCCAGGGCCTCGGCCATCGAGGACCGGGCGTGGCAGCGCGTACAGACGACCTCGCGTGCCGTGCCGTGGAGTTCGAGCACCTTGCGGTCGGGCAGTCCGGCCCGCTGGTGCAGCCCGTCGACGTTCTGCGTGATCACCCGGACCGGGGTGCCGGACCGTTCCAGTTCCACCACCGCCCGATGGGCGGTGTTCGGCTCGGCGTTCCAGGCGGAGCTGGTGCGGCGCATCTGCCAGGAGCGGCGGCGGATCTCCGGATCGGCCATGTAGAAGTCGTAACGGACGAGCTTCTCCGCCTCCGGATCCTTCCGCCACACCCCGCTGGGCCCCCGGTAGTCGGGGATGCCGGAGTCCGTGGAGATACCGGCACCGCTGAGGATCGCGACAAGGGTCATGCGGCGAGGGTACGGAGCGCGAACGCGTCCCACGAACGGATTTCGCCGGTGCAGGTCCGGCCACCGCCCCGCTGGGCCGACGCCTCTCCCGCCCGAGCCTCTCCCGCCCGAGCCTCGGCCCCCAGCGGGGCCGACGCCGCCTACGCGACCGGCTTTCCGTCCTCCAGCTCCACCGTGCCGCCGCCGGACACCACCACGTCCAGCGCCGCCCGCACCCGCCGCTCCAGCGGACCCAGCAGATATCCGCCGAGCTCTCCCCGGGCGACGAGCTTCCAGGAGAGCAGCTCCTCCTCCTGGAGCCGGATCGCCGCGAACCGCTCGGGGGCGAGCACCCCGCCGTCGTACACGTACGCCACGATCGGCGGGCGGCCGGCGCCGCGCACCCAGTCGACGGCGAGCAGCCGGCCCGGTGCCAGGTCGAGCCCGATCTCCTCCGACGTCTCGCGCCGGGCACCCTGCCGCGGGCTCTCGCCCGTCTCCGACTCGACCGTTCCGCCGGGCAGCGCCCAGCCCTTGCGGTAGTTCGGCTCGACGAGCAGGACCCGGCCCTCCTCGTCGCGGAAGAGGCATGCGGCACCGGCGAGGACCCGGGGGAGTCCCGCGATGTACGCGGCGTAGTCGGCATCGGCGGTGGTCACGGCCGCCAGCGTAGTGGGCACGTGGGGGCGCCGGGGCGGAACGGGGCGGTTGTGGACGCCCATGGCAGATCAGGGGCCGTGCGGATAGGGTCGGGGCGGCGCGACTGCCTGTTCGAAAGCAAGGGATGCAAGGTGACGGACGGAGCAGATGTGGAGACCGCCCGCGTGCTCGTCGCGGCGGACAAGTTCAAGGGCTCGCTCACGGCCGTACAGGTCGCGGAGCGGGTGACGGCCGGGCTGCGGCGCGTCGTCCCCGATGTGCGGGTGGAGACCCTGCCGGTCGCGGACGGCGGCGACGGCACGGTCGCGGCGGCGGTGGCCGCCGGATTCGAGCGCCGGGAGGCGCGGGTGACCGGGCCCCTCGGGGACCCGGTGACGGCGGCGTACGCGCTGCGCGGGTCCACCGCCGTGGTGGAGATGGCCGAGGCCTCGGGCCTCCAGCATCTGCCCGACGGGGTGTTCGCCCCGCTCACGGCCACCACGTACGGCTCCGGCGAACTGCTGGCGGCCGCCCTCGACGCGGGGGCGACGACGATCGTGTTCGGGGTCGGCGGCAGCGCCACCACGGACGGCGGCGCGGGCATGCTCGCCGCCCTGGGGGCCCGCTTCCTGGACGTGGACGGCAAGCCGGTCGGCCCCGGCGGCGGGGGACTGGCCGAACTGGCCGAGGCCGACCTGTCCGGGCTCGACCCGCGCCTGAAGGACGTCGACCTGGTCCTGGCCAGCGACGTGGACAACCCGCTGACCGGGCCCAAGGGCGCACCCGAGGTGTACGGGCGGCAGAAGGGCGCGAGCGAGGAGGACATCCTGGTCCTCGACGCGGCCCTGGCCCACTACGCCTCGGTCCTGGGCCCCGACACGGCGGCCCTGCCCGGCGCGGGCGCGGCCGGAGGCATCGGCTACGGGGCGCTCGTCGCCCTCGGCGCCCGCTTCCGCCCCGGCATCGAGGTGATGCTCGACGTCCTCGGCTTCGCCCCCGCACTCGCGCGGGCCACGCTCGTCGTCACCGGCGAGGGTTCGCTCGACGAGCAGACCCTGCACGGCAAGGCCCCCGCCGGGGTCGCCGCAGCCGCCCGCGCGGCCGGCGTCGAGGTCGTCGCGGTCTGCGGCCGCCTCGTCCTGTCCCCGGCGGCCCTGACCGGGGCGGGCATCGCGCGCGCCTACGCCCTGGCCGACCTGGAACCGGACCCGGCGGTGTCGATGGTCCAGGCCGGACCGCTGCTGGAACGGGCGGCGGAGTCGATCGCCAGGGACTTCCTGCTGAGCTGACCCACGCACGTACACACGGGGGACCAAGGGGTACAAGGGGTACAGGGAGGGGGCCCGGCAGCGACCGGGCCCCCCACCGGCCTCACGACGGCGCCGACGCCAGCAGCGCGTCCAGCGCCGGCACCCCCACCGGCCTCACGACGGCGCCGACGTCAGCCGCAGCGCGTCCAGCGCCAGCACCAGGTCGACCAGTTCGCGCGGCCGTGACAGCGACCGGCCCGTCAGGCCCTCCAGCCGCCGCAGCCGGTTGCACACCGTGTTGCGGTGACACCGCAGCCGGGCCGCCGCCCGCCCCGCCGAGCCCCCGCACTCCAGCCACGCCTCCAGCGTCCCCACCAGCAGCGACCGCTCCGCCGGCGCGAGGGTCAGCAACGGGCCGAACACCTCCGCCAGGAGCCGGGTGGACAGCTCCGGGCGGCTCACCAGCAGGGCCGCCGGCAGCCGCTCGTCCAGCCGTACGATCTCCCGGCTCCCCGGCTCGCACGTCAGCAGGGCCGTGCCCGCCAGCCGGTGCGCCGCGCCCAACTCCGCCAGCGAACCCACCACCGGGCTCACGCCCCCCGGCCCCGCGCCCCGCTCCCTGAGCCGCGCCGCGGCCCGGGCAGGGCCCGCCGGTCCCAGCAGCACCACGGCGACCTCCCGGCCCGGCGCGTCACCCCCACCGCACCAGCACCACCGCGTCCCGTCCGGATCAGGGTCCGGGGCCGCCCCCGAGGGCCCCGGCTCGGGCGAGTCCAGGACCACCACCGCGTACCGCCCCTGTTCGGGCAGCCCGAGCGTCCGCGCCGCGCGCTCCACCAGGTCCGGGGGGTTCCGGCCGGCCAGCAGCGGGCCGAGCAGCACCTCGTACCGCGTTTCACGCCGCATCCGCTGCTCCGTCCCCGGGTCCGGGCGCTCCTGACGACCGACGAGGATGCCAGCGGCCGCACGGCGGGGCGCCCGCGCGTCACGGGCCCTGTGCGCGTGCACAACGCGGCCCCGCCTTCGCTGGTCACCCGCATCGACTCCACCCCGCGCCGTGGACGCGCGTCCGGCCCGGTGCTGGTCTGTGGCACCACCCCCCCCCACGCACGAGCACCACAGAAGAGCACGACACGACAAGGCGGAAGGAGGAGGACGCATGGCAACGCTAGAGATCCGCGCGCTGTCCGTCGGCTACGGCCCGGTCCGGGCGCTGCGCGACATCTCCGTCGATGTGCCGGACGGCGCGATCACCGCCGTACTCGGCGGCAACGGCGCGGGCAAGACCACGCTGCTGCGGGCCGTGTCGCGGACCCTCGGCTTCCACCGCGGGACGGGCACCGGCACGATCCGGTTCGACGGCCGCCCCCTGGAGGGGCTGCGGCCCGCCCAGGTGGTGGCCGCCGGAGTGGTCCAGGTACCGGAGGGCCGACAGGTCTTCGCCCGGATGACGGTGGCCGACAACCTGCGGGCGGGCGCCCTCGGGGCCCGCGGCGGGCGCAAGCGGACGAACGCCGCACTGGCCCGGGTGCACGAGCTGTTCCCGGTACTGGCCGACCGCGCGCACCAGCGGGCCGGGCTGCTGTCCGGCGGCGAGCAGCAGATGCTGGCAATGGGCCGCGCCCTGATGGCCGGACCCCGGCTGCTCCTGCTGGACGAGCCCTCGCTCGGCCTCGCCCCGCTGATGGCGGCCAGGATCGCGGAGACCGTGCAGGAGATCAACGCGAGCGGCACCTCCGTCATGCTCGTCGAGCAGAACGCGGCCATCGCGTTGCGGCTCGCCTCCACGGCGTACGTCCTCGATGTCGGCGAGGTCGCCCTGTCGGGGCCCGCCGGCGAACTCGCCGCGTCCGACGAGGTGCGCCGCCGCTACCTCGGCGTCGTCGACGAGGACGCGGCGGCGGACACCGACCCGGCCGCCCGGACCCGCCGCACCCTGAGCAGGTGGTCCGCGTGACCACCACCGCGACGGCTCCCACGGACAGCACCACGGCCGCCCTCGCCGTGCAGGACGTCACCGTGCGCTTCGCCGGACTGACCGCCCTGGACAGCGTCTCCTTCACCGTCGAACCCGGCAGTGTGCACGCCGTCATCGGACCCAACGGCGCGGGCAAGTCCACCTGCTTCAACGTGCTCTCCGGCGTCTACCGCGCCACCTCCGGACACGTCCGCCTCGGGGAGACGGAGCTCACCGGACTCGCGCCGCACGCCATCGCGGGCCTCGGTGTCGCCCGCACCTTCCAGAACCTGGCGCTGCCGCCGCACGCGACCGTCGCCGACAGCCTGCTGCTCGGCCGCCACCGGCTGACCCGCTCCGGCTTCATCGCCACCGGACTGCGGCTGCCCTCCGCCGCCCGCGAGGAGCGGCGCCACCGCGAGCGGGTCCGTGAGATCGCCGAATTCATCGGCCTGGAAGGGGCGTTGGAGCGGCCCGCGGGCTCGCTGCCGTACGGGCAGCAGAAGCTCGTCGAGCTCGGCCGCGCGCTGTGCATGGAGCCGCGGGTCCTGCTGCTGGACGAGCCGATCGCCGGGATGACCGCCGCCGAGCGCCACCGAACCGCCGCCGTCGTGGCGAACGTACGCGACAGCCTCGGCATCTCCATCGTGCTGGTCGAGCACGACATGGGGGTGGTGATGCGGCTCGCGGACGCGGTGACCGTACTCGACTTCGGACGCAGGATCGCGGGCGGCACCCCCGCCGAGGTCCAGAACGATCCGGCTGTCGTCCAGGCCTACTTGGGAGCACCTCAATGACCACGTTCGTCGAACTCCTCCTCGGCGGCCTGTCGATCGGCTCGGTCTACGCCCTGATCGCGCTCGGTTTCGTCGTCATCTTCAAGGCCACCGAGGTCGTCAACTTCGCCCACGCGTCACTCCTGTTGGCGGGCGGGTACGTCACCGCCGTGCTCCACGACGACATCGGTTTCTGGCCCGCTCTGTTCGTCGGGATCGCCGGGGCCGCGACCGTCGGGGCGGCCATCGAGTTCTTCGTGATGCGCCGCTACCGGGGCAGCGACCACAGCGTCCTGGCCATCGTCACCATCGGTGTCGACATCCTCCTCATCACCGAACTCACCCGCCGCATGGGCACGGACGTCCTCGCCCTCGGCGACCCCTGGGGCAACGAGGTCGTCACCGTCGGCGGCATCACCCTCGCCCAGACCCGGATCGCCGCGTTCCTCGCCGCCGGGCTGCTGATCACGGTGTTCCTGCTCGCCTTCCGCTACACCTCGTGGGGCGTGTCGATGCGCGCCGCCGCCGAGAACCCGCAGACCGCGGCGCTCATGGGCATCAGGCTCGGCCGGGTCTCGCTCGCCGCCTGGGCGGTCGCCGGAGCCCTCGCGGCCGTCGCCGCCCTCTTCCTCACCGTGTTCCCGACCCCCGGCCTCGAACGCTCCACCTCGCTCGCCGCGCTCAAGGCGTTCCCCGCCGCGATCCTCGGCGGACTCGACTCCACGACCGGGGCGCTCGCCGGCGGACTCATCGTCGGCGTCACCGAGTCGCTCGCCACCGGCTACCAGAGCGACCTCTCCTTCCTCGGCCGGGGCATCGGAGATCTCGCCCCCTACCTGGTGATGGTCGCCGTCCTGCTCATCCGGCCCGCGGGACTCCTCGGCACGAAGGAGCTCGCCCGTGTCTGACACCGCTGCCTCCGGCACCACCGCCGAAGCCGCCCCCGAGGCGACCACCGCACCCGCCCCCGCACCCGGTCCCGCGCAGACCCTCGCCGACCGGCTGCGCCGACCCCGTACGTACGCCGTCCTCATCGGCTCCGTCCTGCTCCTCGTCCTCCCGTTCTACCTGGACCGCTTCTGGCTCCAGGCCGGACTGTTCGCGATGGCGGCGGCGATCGGCGCCATCGGGCTCAACATGCTCACCGGGGCCACCGGACAGCTCTCCATGGGCCACGCGTTCTTCCTCGCGGTCGGCGCGTACGGCTACTGCGTCCTGGCGGGGGAGAGCAGCACCGAGAACGGGCACACCCTGACCGGCCTCGGACTGCCCACCTGGCTGGCCGCGATCCTCGCCGTACTGCTCGCGGGCGCCGTCGGCGGGCTGTTCAGCCCGATCGCGGGCCGGCTGCGCGGCGCGTACCTCGGTATCGCGACCCTCGCGCTGATCTTCATCGGCCAGCACGTCCTGTTCAACGCGGGCTCCCTGACCGGTGGTTACAACGGGCGGGCCGTACCGCCGCTCTCCCTCTTCGGGCTCACCTTCGACGACAGCGAACTCGTCGTCGCCGCCGTACCGTTCGGGGCTTCCGAGAAGCTCTGGTACGTGGGCCTGGTCGCGCTGCTGCTCAGTGCTCTGTTCGCCCGCGGCGTGCTGCGCGGCCGGCCGGGCCGGGCGATGAACGCCATCCGCGACCACCGGATCGCGGCCGGGGTGATGGGCGTGCCCGTGGCGCGCTACCGGGCCGGGGTTTTCGTCCTGTCCTCGATGTACGCGGGCCTCGCGGGCGTCCTGCTCGCCCTGGTCTTCCAGCGGACCGTTCCCGAGTACTTCGGCATGATCCTGTCCCTCGAATACCTCGCCATGATCGTCATCGGAGGGCTCGGCAGTGTCGGGGGAGCGGTGATCGGCGCCGCCTTCGTCACCCTGCTCCCGCAGGTCCTCACGCACTACAGCGACTCCCTCCCGCTGGTCTCCGCCCCCGGCACGGGCGGGCTGGCACCCGGTGAGGCATCCCGCTATCTGTACGGCGCCGCGGTGGTCGCGGTGGTCCTGTTCCTGCCCGGCGGCCTCGCCCGCCTCGGCCTCGCACGCGCGAGGAAACCAGCGGCTCCGAAGAAACCAGCGGATCCGAAGAATTCGGCGGCTCCGAAGAATCCAGGGGAGAAGAAATGAAGCGCAGAGTGCTCACAGCCGTCGTCGCGGCTCTCACCGTCACCCTCGTCGGGTGCAGCGGCAAGGCGACCGAAGGAAAGGGCGACGAGCAGGACAAGGCCGGGGTCAAGACCGGCCCCGGTGTCTCCTCCTCGGCGATATCCCTCGGTGTGCTCACCGACATGACGGGCGTGTACGCCTCGCTCGGCAAGAGCGTCACCCAGGCGCAGCAGCTGTGGGTGAAGCAGACGAACGCCAAGGGCGGCATCTGCGACCGCAAGGTCGAGCTGACGGTCCGCGACCACGGCTACGACCCGCAGAAGGCGATCGCCGCGTACACCGAGCTGGAGCCGAAGGTGGTGGGCTTCGCCCAGTTCATCGGCTCCCCGTTCGTCGCCGCCGTCGAGCAGCGCATCGACGGCCAGGACAAGGGCCTGGTCCTGCCCCAGGCCTGGTCGGCGAACCTGCTGGGCTCCCCGTACATCCGGGTCATCGGCGCCACCTACGACATCGAGACGATCAACCTGATCGACCATCTGCTCGCCGAGAAGCGCATAGCCAAGGGCGACAGGATCGGTCATGTGTACTTCGAGGGCGACTACGGCGAGAACGCCCTCGTCGGCTCGGAGCACGCGGCGAAGGAGGCCGGTCTCACCGTCGTCGAGCAGAAGATCAAGCCGACCGACAACGACATGACGGCCCAGGTCGCCGCCCTCAAGCAGGCCGGGGTCAAGGCCGTGATCGTCAGCGCGGGCCCGCGCCAGGCGGCCTCGCTCGTCGGCGTCGCGGCGGCCACCGGCTTCAACGTCCCCGTCGTGGGCAACAACTCCGCTTTCGCGCCCCAGCTGTTGAAGACCCAGGCGGGCCCCGCCCTGCTCAAGGACTACTACGTCGCCGCCTCCACGCTGCCCATCGGCGACCCGGGCGACGGCCCGGCCAAGCTCGCGAAGGAGTACGCGGCCCAGTACCCGAAGGACGTGCTCGACAACGGCGTCGTCGCGGGCTACACAGCGGCCTCCATCTACGGCGAGGCCCTGATGAAGGCGTGCGAGGACAAGGACCTCACCCGGGAGGGCATCGGCAGGGCACTCCTCACGATCAAGGGGTACGGGAGCGAGTTCGGCGTCTCGCACGACTTCTCGGACCCGAAGGCGCCGTCCACCCGGCAGAGCGTCATCATGAAGCCGGACGCCTCGGTGCCCGGCGGGCTGAAGGTGGTCCGGCCCGCGGCGGCGGCCCCGGCGGCCGAGTCCTTCACGACGAAGCCCTGACCCCGCGGCAGGACTCGGCGGCGGGCCCGGCCCTCACCGGGCCGGCCCGTCGCTGCCGCGCTCAGACCTCGGTGCCGTCCATCCCGATGTACCGGAAACGCCCCCGCTCCACGCGGTAGATGAAGACCCCGGTCCCGGTGTACATCCCGTTGGCGGACTCGAAGGCGTAGCTCTTGGAGACGCCCTTGTACGAGGTCACCCGCAGCGCGGGCAGCAGGTCCTGGCGGCTCAGCTTCTCCCGGCCCAGCCCCTCCGCACAGGCGGCGATCAGCCCCACCGCGTCGTACGCCTCCGCGGCCAGCAGCGGCGGCGCCGCGCCGAAGCGCTCGCGGTAGGCGGCGGCGAACGCGTGCACCGAGGGCACGGAGGCGGGGTCGGCGGCCGTCGAGACCACCAGCCAGCTCGACGCGGCCTCGCCCGCCTCCGCCAGGAAGCGGGCGTCGTGCACGGCCTGGGTGCCGATCCTCGGCCCCAGGAACCCGGCCCTGACCAGAGCCTTCGCGAACCGGGCCGCGTCCCGCCACCCGCCGCCGTACACCACCGCCCCCGGCCGCTTCGCGGCGATCCGCTCCGCCTCGGCGTCCAGATCGCGGGTGCCCTCCCGTACGGTCTCCGCGAGCACCGTGCGGCCGTTGCCGCGCAGCCCGGCGTCGAGGTAACGGGTGGTCTGCCGGCCGTACTCGGTCCCGTCGTCCACCAGCGCGACCTTGTCGATCTCGTACGCCCCCAGGAACTGGGCCACCGGCAGCATCTGCATGTCGTTGCGCGGACGGGCGCACAGGAAGGTCCGGTTCAGATGCCGGATGTCCCCGTCGACCACGCTGAGCAGCGGCAGCGCCGCCTCGTCGTACGCGACCAGCGCCTCCCGGGCCGCGTCCGTGCCGGTCGCTCCGAGGGCCGCCACCAGCAGCGGGTCCTCGGCGAACCTGCGCACCGCCGCCGTCGCCCGCTCCTCGTCGCCCCGGTCGTCGACCGTGGTCAGCCGCAGCGTGAACGGCGCGTCCTTCCGCGCGTTGTGCTCCTCCACGGCGAGCCGCGCCGCCCGTTCCTGGCCCTTGCCGACGGCCGCCGACGGGCCGCTGAGGTCGGCCTGGAGCCCGATGCGCAGTTCCGGGCGGGGGGTGGTCCCGCGCCCCTCGTCCTCGCCGCCGGGGGCCTTGTCGTCACGGGAGGAGACCAGCCACGCGGTGGTGCCGCCCGCCGCCGCGAGGGCCGCGCCGCCGGTGACGTAGGCGAGGAAGCGCCGCCGGCCGGGGGAGGCCGGTACGGCGGACGTGTCGCCGGAGCCGGTGCCCGGGGCGGTGCCGGGGCCGCCGGAAGATCCCGCGTCCAGGCTGGTCGCCTCGATGTCGGGCAGCGCCAGCATCCGGGCGGACCGCTCGGCGATCAGATGCGTCACCGGTCCGGGCAGCCAGCCGCCGACCGATACGTCCTCGGCGAAGGCCCGCCGGACGTCACCGGCCGTCGGGCGTCCCTCGGGCCCCTTGGCCAGGCACGCCTCGACGACCGGGAGCAGCCCCGGCGGCAGCGCGCCCAGCTCCGCGGTGTCGTGCACGGTACGGAAGAGCATCGCCTCCACCGGGCCGCTGCCGAACGGCCGGCCGCCGGTGGCCGCGTACACCAGGACACAGCCCAGTGAGAAGACGTCGCTCGCCGGGCCGATCCGCCGTCCCTGCGCCTGCTCGGGCGAGAGGAAGCCCGGGGAGCCGACGATCGCGTCCGTCGCCGTGAGGACCGTGTCGTCCAGGGCCCGCGCGATCCCGAAGTCGATCAGCCGGGGGCCGTCCAGACCCAGCAGCACGTTCCCGGGCTTCACGTCCCGGTGCACGAGCCCCGCCCCGTGGACGGCCTCCAGCGCCTCCGCCAGCATAGAGCCGAGCGCCCGCGTACTGCGCTCCGGCAACGGCCCGCCGCTCCCGACCGCCTCGCTCAGGGCGGGCCCCGGCACGAACTCGGTGGCCAGCCAGGGCGCGGTCGCCTCGGTGTCGGCGTCGACCACCGGCACCGCCCACCGGTTGCGGACCTGCCTGGCGATCGCCACCTCGCGCCGGAAGCGGGTGCGGAACCCGGCGTCGTCGGCGTACTCCGCCCGGATCAGCTTGATCGCCACCAGCGCGCCACCGGGCGACCGGCCCAGCAGCACCACGCCCATGCCCCCGGCGCCGAGCCGGCCGAGGATGCGGTAGCCGGCGATCCGCGCCGGGTCGGTGGAACGGAGCGGTTCCATCAGCGGTCAGGGCCTTTCGTGGGGATCAGGCCGGACCGGGAAGCGGGGTCCGGTGGGCGACGTGCGGTGCGGTCACTTCAGTTCCAGCTCGACGCGGTAGAGGACCTTGGCACCGCCCTCGGCGGCGATCCGCAGCAGTTCGGTGCTGGTGTAGCCCTTCGCGCCCTTGACCGAGACGGCCGTCGTGACCGGGCCGATCCGGGACTTGGTCCATACGTAGTCCTGCGTCCCGCCCGAGTCCGGCCCGGTGTACTTGCCCGCCTCGAACAGCGAGGCGTCCGCGTTGCGGACGTCCTTCTGGTCGAACTGGAGGGACATCAGACCGCTCAGGCGCTGTCCGCCGCCCAGCTCCTGCTGCGGGCAGCGGAAGCTCTCCTGGACGGTGTCCTTGATCTCCTGGTCGGCACCCGCCACCGTCCGGTGCACGGTCACGGTCACCGCCCCCTGGACCCGTCCCTTGCCGCCCCGGGCCGGGACGTCGAGCCGCCGGGTGAAGCTGTCCAGCACACCGGAGGGCAGCGGGGTGCGGCTCCAGACACAGGAGTCCGCCAGCACCGGCCAGGTGCCGCCGCTCTCGTACGGGGAGTGCCGCACCATCCCGGCCGCCCAGTCCATCTCGCCGAGCGCGGCGTTGCGCGTCAGCTCGCGGGCCCGCGCCGCGTTCTTCGGTACGCGCGCGGGGTTCGGGGTGAAGTCGTACGCACTGGGCAGTGCCCCCGGCTGCTTCGACTCCTCGGGGTCCTTCGGGTCCGGCTTTCCGGACGCCCCCGTCTGCTGCCCGGCCGACCGGCTCGGCTTCGGCCCGTCCCCGCCGTCCTTCGCGGAACCGCCGCATCCGGCCAGCAGCACCCCCGCCGCCGCGACCGCGACCACCCGCGTCCCGCATAGTGCCGGCTTCATCATCGGACCCCCCGGTCCCCGGTCCGCGCCTGGCCGGAAGGGGCCGGGCGTCGGCTGCGAGGCGATTCTAGAAGCCCGGTGGGCCGAGGTGGCGGGAACCTCGTACTCAGTCCCCTGCCGGAACATCCCAGCCATGGCGAGGGCTTCGCCTCTGGCGGAGCCCCGGCCCGCGGTGGTATACGCACGAAGGGCCCGGATGCCGGGGAGCATCCGGGCCCCGAGGGCCTGTCGTACGTATCCGCCGCTACGGCAGTTGTGCCGCCCGCGCCTCGCGCCGGTTGTCACGGAACGTGTTCACCCGTCGCGCCGTGGCGAACAGCGGGATCACCGCGCCGAGCACCACCTGGAGCGCGCAGCCCGTCTGGAGCAGCAGCTGACCGCCGGGCGCGTCGAACGCCCAGGCGGCGAGCAGGCCCATCGCGGCCACGATCCAGCTGAGCATCGCCACCGCGAGGACGCCCCGCGGCTTGGGGTACTCCACCCGGCTCACCATCAGCCATGCCACACCGATGATCGCCAGCAGCGTCGGTACGAAGGGCAGCTCCAGGAGCACGATCGAGATGACCGTGAGCGCTCCGAAGGGGCTCGGCATGCCCTGGAACATGCCGTCCTTCAAGGTCACGCAGGAGAATCTGGCCAGCCTGAGCACCACCGCCAGGAGCACCACGATCGCCGCCAGCGCCGACACCCGCTGGTGGGCGTCGTCCGCGACCATCCCGTACACGAGCACGAAGTAGGCCGGCGCGAGTCCGAAGCTGATGAGGTCCGAGAGGTTGTCCAGCTCGGCGCCCATCGGCGAGGAGCGCAGCTTGCGCGCCACGAGTCCGTCGAACAGGTCGAAGATCGCGGCCATCAGCATGAGGATCACCGCCGTGGCGGCGGAGTGCCTGGCCATGCCCGTCTCGTCGCTGCCCGTGAGGTGGGGGATCAGAATGCCCGTGGTGGTGAAGTACACCGCCATGAACCCGCACGTCGCATTACCGAGCGTGAGCGTGTCCGCTATCGACAGCCGCATCGACAGCGGCATGTCCTCCGCGCTGTCGGCGTCTCTCGCCTCGTCGGCCTCAGGAACCCAGCCGGCCTTGGTATCCGGATCAATCACGGTCAATTCGAGTCACCCCCGCGGTGGTGGCCTGGCCGACCTCGACCGCGACATCGACACCCTCCGGGAGGTAGATGTCCACGCGCGAGCCGAAGCGGATCAGGCCGATGCGCTCGCCCTGCTCGACCTTCGTGCCCTCGGGGAGGTACGGCACGATCCGACGGGCGACCGCTCCCGCGATCTGCACCATCTCGATGTCGCCGAGCTCGGTGTCGAAGTGCCAGACAACGCGCTCGTTGTTCTCGCTCTCCTTGTTGAACGCCGGAACGAACCCGCCCGGGATGTGCTCGACCGACGTCACGGTGCCCGCCAGCGGCGCGCGGTTGACGTGGACGTTGAGGGGGCTCATGAAGATCGCGACGCGGGTGCGCCCGTCCTTCCACGGCATGATGCTCTGCACCACACCGTCGGCCGGGGAGATGACCCGGCCGTCAGTGATCTCGCGCTCGGGGTCACGGAAGAACCACAGCATGCCCGCCGCGAGCGCGGTGGTGGGCACGGCCACGGCCGCCCAGCGACCCGACTTGCGGGCGCGGGCCAGGCTGAGGGCTGCGGTGGCGACGGTCGGCAGGAGCCAGGGCGATGCTCCGCGGGCGATGCGGACCCCGCCGCGGGGTGCAGAGGTAGGGCTGTCGGGCATGGATGACCTTCGTAGCGGATGATGCCGCGCTGGCAACGGGGGACGGCGGCTTTCCGGCGATGCTATCGGTTGCCGGGCGCAACTGGGCAAGCCAGCAGCCGAGTCGGACTGCTGAAAAGCACCCGCCGAGGATGACTCGGTGTGATGTTCTTCGCCACCAAATCACCTCGAAAGGGACAATCAGCCCTGGAATCGGTACTCCTCCAGGAGGCGCCGGCCAATGATCATTTTCTGGATCTCGGCGGTACCTTCACCGATCAGCAGCATCGGCGCCTCGCGGTAGAGGCGCTCGATCTCGTACTCCTTGGAGAAGCCGTAACCGCCGTGGATACGGAAGGCGTCCTCGACGACTTCCTTGCAGTACTCGGAGGCGAGGTACTTCGCCATCCCTGCCTCCAGGTCGTTTCGTTCCCCGGAGTCCTTTTTGCGTGCCGCGTTCACCATCATCGCATGGGCGGCTTCGACCTTGGTGGCCATTTCGGCCAGTTTGAACTGGATCGCCTGGTGCTGGGCGATCGGTTTGCCGAAGGTGTGGCGCTGCTGGGCGTACGAAACGCCCAGTTCGAACGCACGTTGAGCGACACCGCAACCACGGGCTGCGACATTCACCCGGCCGACCTCGACGCCGTCCATCATTTGGTAAAACCCTCGGCCGGTCGTGCCTCCGAGCACACGATTGGCCGGAATGCGCAGGTCGTCCATGATGAGCTCGGTCGTGTCGACGCCCTTGTAACCCATCTTGTCGATCTTCCCGGGGATGGTCAGGCCGGGCCGGACCTCTCCGAACCCGGGCTCCTTCTCCACCAGGAAGGTCGTCATCGACTTGTGCGGCGCGGTGCCCTCGGGGTGGCCTTCGTCACTTCGGCAGAGAACAGCCACCAGAGTCGACGTTCCGCCGTTCGTCAGCCACATCTTCTGGCCGTTGAGAACGTACTCCTCGCCGTCCTTCACGCCCTTCGACGAGATCGCCGAGACGTCCGAGCCGAGCGCCGGCTCGGACATCGAGAACGCGCCCCGCACCTCGCCGAGCGCCATCCGCGGCAGGAACGTGTCCTTCTGTTCCTGGGTGCCGTGCTGCTTGAGCATGTAGGCCACGATGAAATGCGTGTTGATGATGCCCGACACGCTCATCCAGCCGCGCGCGATCTCCTCCACGCACAGCGCGTAGGTGAGCAGCGACTCACCCAGACCCCCGTACTCCTCGGGGATCATCAGCCCGAACAGGCCGAGTTCCTTGAGACCCTCCACGATCTCCGTGGGGTACTCGTCGCGGTGCTCCAGCTGGGTCGCGACCGGAATGATCTCCTTGTCGACGAAATCCCGGACCGTGGCGAGGATTTCCCGCTGGATGTCGTTCAGACCGGCGGTCTGGGCGAGTCGCGTCATGGCTGCTTCTCCTGTGGCTTCACGCGGATGGCTTCAAGGCTTCACGCGGTTGGTTGGCCGACTGCTTGTCCGTGGCCGGTTACTTGGCGGGCGTCGGGCGGCCCGGCTGCTCGCCGCCGCGCTCCTTGATGTACGTCTCGGTGGGGACCATCACCTTGCGGCGGAACACGCAGACCACGGTGCCGTCCTGCTTGTAGCCCCTGGTCTCGACGTACACGATCCCGCGATCGCTCTTGGACTTCGACGGCGTCTTGTCCAGCACGGTCGTCTCGCCGTAGATCGTGTCGCCGTGGAAGGTCGGCGCGATGTGCTTCAGCGATTCGACCTCCAGATTGGCGATGGCCTTCCCGGAGACGTCCGGCACCGACATGCCGAGCAGCAGCGAGTAGATGTAGTTGCCGACGACGACGTTCTTCCCGAAGTCGGTCGTCTTCTCCGCGTAGTTGCTGTCCATGTGCAGCGGGTGGTGGTTCATGGTCAGCAGGCAGAAGAGGTGGTCGTCGTACTCCGTGACCGTCTTTCCGGGCCAGTGCTTGTAGACCGCGCCGACCTCGAACTCCTCGTAAGTGCGTCCGAACTGCATGATCAGGCCTCCGGGGCTTCGAACTTGGAGGTGCGCTGCATTCCGGCGGCCCGGCCCTTGCCCGCGATGACCAGGGCCATCTTGCGGCTGGCCTCGTCGATCATCTCGTCGCCGAGCATCGCCGAACCCTTCTTTCCGCCCGCCTCGGAGGTGCACCAGTCATACGCGTCGAGAATCAGCTCGGCGTGGTCGTAGTCCTCCTGCGAGGGCGAGAACACCTCGTTGGCCGCGTCGACCTGGCCCGGGTGCAGCACCCACTTGCCGTCGAAGCCGAGAGCGGCCGCGCGGCCCGCGACCTCGCGGTAGGCGTCCACGTCACGGATCTGGAGGAACGGGCCGTCGATCGCCTGGAGATCGTGCGTACGGGCCGCCATCAGGATGCGCATCAGGATGTAGTGGTAGGCGTCCGCCGGGTAGCCGGGCGGCTGCTGGCCGACGACCAGGGTCTTCATGTTGATCGACGCCATGAAGTCCGCCGGGCCGAAGATCAGGGTCTCCAAGCGGGGCGAGGCGGCGGCGATGTCGTCGATGTTCACCAGGCCCTTGGCGTTCTCGATCTGCGCCTCGATGCCGATCCTCCCGACCTCGAAGCCCATCGTCTTCTCGATCTGGGTCAGCAGCAGGTCCAGCGCCACGACCTGCTGCGCGTCCTGGACCTTCGGCAGCATGATGCAGTCGAGGTTGGGACCCGCGCCCTCGACGACCGTGATGACGTCCCGGTAGGTCCAGTGCGTCGTCCAGTCGTTGACCCGCACGACCCGGGTCTTGCCGCTCCAGTCACCGTTGTTCAGCGCGTCCACGATCGTGTGGCGGGCGCCCTCCTTGGCGAGCGGCGCGCAGGCGTCCTCCAGGTCCAGGAAGACCTGGTCGGCCGGGAGGCCCTGGGCCTTCTCCAGGAAGCGCGGGTTCGAGCCCGGCACGGCCAGACACGAGCGCCGGGGGCGCAGCCGGTTCACGGGGGTGGTGGGCGTGGTCATGCGGGGACCTCCAGAGGGTCGAGCTTGTTCGCTTTCCGGATCTCGTCGACGATACGGCCGATGATCTCCGTGATGCCGAAGTCCTTCGGGGTGAAGACGGCGGCCACACCGGCTTCGATGAGTGCGGCGGCGTCCGCCGGCGGGATGATGCCGCCCGCGATCACCGGAATGTCCGGGGCCCCGGCCTCGCGCAGCCGGTTCAGCACGTCGGGCACCAGCTCCGCGTGCGAGCCGGACAGGATGGAGAGCCCCACGCAGTGCACGTCCTCGGCGAGCGCCGCGTCGGTGATCTGCTCGGGGGTGAGCCGGATGCCCTGGTAAACCACCTCGAACCCGGCGTCCCTGGCCCGTACGGCGATCTGCTCCGCGCCGTTGGAGTGCCCGTCCAGACCCGGCTTGCCGACCAGCAGGCGCAGCCGCCCCACGCCCAGGTCGGCGGCGGTACGAGTGACCTTCTCGCGGACCAGGGCGAGCGTGCTGCCCGGCTCGGCGGCGATCGCCACCGGGGCCGAGGAGACCCCGGTCGGCGCGCGGAACTCGCCGAAGACGTCACGCAGCGCCCAGGACCACTCGCCGGTGGTGACGCCCGCGCGAGCGCATTCGACGGTGGCCTCCATCATGTTCCGGGTGCCCGCGGCGGCCTTCTTCAGCGCGGCCAGCGCCTCCGTCGCCCGGGCCTCGTCGCGGTTGTCCCGCCACTCGTGCAGGGCGGCGACGACCCGGGCCTCGTTCTCGGGGTCGACCGTCATGATCGCGCCGTCGAGGTCGGAGGTGAGCGGGTTGGGCTCGGTCGTCTCGTAGATGTTGACGCCGACGATCTTCTCCTCGCCGCCCTCGATCCGGGCCCGCCGCGCCGCGTGCGAGGAGACCAGCTCGGACTTGAGGTAGCCGGACTCGACGGCCGCCATCGCGCCGCCCATCTGCTGGATGCGGTCGATCTCCGCCATCGACTCCTCGACCAGGGCGTCCACCTTGGCCTCGATGACGTGCGATCCGGCGAAGATGTCCTCGTACTCCAGCAGATCGCTCTCGTGGGCCAGCACCTGCTGGATACGGAGCGACCACTGCTGGTCCCAGGGGCGCGGCAGCCCCAGCGCCTCGTTCCAGGCGGGGAGCTGCACCGCACGGGCGCGGGCGTCCTTGGAGAGGGTGACGGCCAGCATCTCCAGGACGATGCGCTGGACGTTGTTCTCCGGCTGCGCCTCGGTCAGGCCGAGGGAGTTGACCTGGACGCCGTAGCGGAAACGGCGCTGCTTGGCGTTGGTGATGCCGTACCGCTCGCGCGTGACGCGGTCCCAGATGCGGCCGAAGGCGCGCATCTTGCACATCTCCTCGATGAAGCGGACGCCCGCGTTCACGAAGAACGAGATCCGGGCGACCACATCACCGAACTTCTCCTCCGGGACCTGGCCCGAGTCGCGGACCGCGTCGAGCACCGCGATGGCGGTCGACATGGCGTACGCGATCTCCTGGACCGGGGTCGCCCCCGCCTCCTGGAGGTGGTAGCTGCAGATGTTGATCGGGTTCCACTTGGGGATGCGGTTGACCGTGTACGTGATCATGTCGGTGGTCAGCCGCAGTGAGGGCACCGGCGGGAAGACGTGCGTCCCGCGCGAGAGGTACTCCTTCACGATGTCGTTCTGCGTGGTCCCCTGGAGCTTGGCGGGGTCGGCCCCCTGCTCCTCCGCGACCACCTGGTAGAGCGCCAGCAGCCACATGGCGGTCGCGTTGATCGTCATCGAGGTGTTCATCTGCTCCAGGGGGATGTCCTGGAACAGCCGGCGCATGTCACCGAGGTGTGAGACGGGCACACCGACACGGCCCACCTCGCCGCGGGCGAGAATGTGGTCCGGGTCGTATCCGGTCTGCGTGGGCAGATCGAAGGCGACCGAGAGACCCGTCTGCCCCTTGGCGAGGTTGCGGCGGTACAGCTCGTTGGACGCCTCGGCGGTCGAGTGACCGGCGTACGTCCGCATGAGCCAGGGCCGGTCCTTCTGACGTTCGTTCATCGGAGAACCTCAGACGTTGCGGAAGCGGTTGATGGCGTCGATGTGCTGCTCGCGCATTTCCTGGTTGCGCACGCCCAGGCCCTCGCGCGGGGCCAGTGCCAGGACGCCGACCTTGCCCTGGTGGACGTTGCGGTGGACGTCGTGGGCGGCCTGGCCGGTGTCCGCCAGGGAGTAGACCTTGGAGAGCGTCGGGTGGATCTTGCCCTTGGCGATGAGGCGGTTGGCCTCCCAGGCCTCGCGGTAGTTGGCGAAGTGGGAGCCGATGATCCGCTTGAGGGACATCCACAGGTAGCGGTTGTCGTACTCGTGCATGTAGCCCGAGGTGGAGGCGCAGGTCGTGATCGTGCCGCCCTTGCGGGTGACGTAGACCGAGGCGCCGAAGGTCTCGCGGCCCGGGTGCTCGAAGACGATGTCGATGTCCTCACCGCCGGTGAACTCGCGGATGCGCTTGCCGAAGCGCTTCCACTCCTTCGGGTCCTGGGTGCGCTCGTCCTTCCAGAACCTGTAGCCCTCGGCGTTGCGGTCGATGACCGCCTCGGCGCCCATCGCCCGGCAGATGTCGGCCTTCTCCGGGCTGGAGACGACACAGATCGGGTTGGCGCCGCCGGCCAGCGCGAACTGGGTGGCGTAGGAGCCGAGTCCGCCGCTCGCGCCCCAGATCAGCACGTTGTCGCCCTGCTTCATCCCCGCGCCGTTGCGCGAGACGAGCTGGCGGTAGGCGGTGGAGTTGACCAGGCCCGGGGCCGCGGCCTCCTCCCAGCTGAGGTGCTGGGGCTTGGGCATCAGCTGGTTGGACTTGACGAGCGCGATCTCCGCCAGCCCGCCGAAGTTCGTCTCGAAGCCCCAGATGCGCTGCTCGGGGTCGAGCATCGTGTCGTTGTGCCCGTCGGAGGACTCCAGTTCGACGGAGAGGCAGTGCGCGACGACCTCGTCGCCCGGGTTCCAGGCGTTCACGCCGGGGCCGGTGCGCAGGACGACGCCCGCCAGGTCGGAGCCGATGACGTGGTACGGCAGGTCGTGGCGCTTGGTGAGCTCGCTGAGCCTTCCGTACCGCTCCAGGAAGCTGAACGTCGACACCGGCTCGAAGATCGAGGTCCAGACGGAGTTGTAGTTCACCGAACTGGCCATCACGGCGACGAGGGCCTCGCCGGGGCCGAGTTCGGGGACCGGGACCTCGTCGAGGTGGAGCGACTTGCGGGGGTCCTTGTCACGGGATTCGAGCCCCGCGAACATCTCCGCCTCGTCCTTGTGCACGGTGATCGCGCGGTAGGACTCGGGGAGGGACAGGGCCGCGAAGTCCGCGGCGCTGCTGTCCTGGGATTGGATCGCGTCCAGGATTTCCTTCACGGTGTTGCCTCCGGTGATGCGGCGTCGAGGGAACGCTTGAGGGGCCCTGCTGGCAGGGGTGCGGTGTGGTGTGGAGGTGTTTGCCGTCGGTTCGGCGGGGTGGAGCTCGGCTTTGCTCGGTGGAGCAGAAGGGTGCCTGTGACGCAGGCGTCCGGGCGCGCAGCACGGTGGTTGCGGGGACAGCCGGCGTACGTGTGAGTTCTCAGCACGCCGGCCGCCCGGACACCTTCAACGTATGGCACTCCGTGACACCTGACAAGGCACCCAGTGCCAACAATTTCTCTCACTTGTCATCTCGTAGGCACGCATGAGCAACACGATGGGCGCTATGAGACGTTCTGTCCTGCTGGCGGGCGGTTACCGGCCGGGTCGGTACACATACGGCGTCGTCGCCCCCAGCTCCCTGAAGCCGAGCCGGACCAGGATCGGGGCCGACATGTCGCTCGCGTCGACCTGGAGGTAGCGGTAGCCGCGCTCGGCGGCGATCCGCGCCCGGTGGGCGACCAGCGCCCGGTAGACGCCCCTGCCCCGCCAGGCGGCGACCGTCCCGCCGCCCCAGAGCCCCGCGAAGCCCGTCCCCGGATACAGCTCCATACGGGCCGAGCTGACCGGCTCCCCGCCGGCCGTGACGACGAGCGCCACGAAGTCGTCGGGGGCCGATTCCAGCCGCTTCACGACCTGGTGCAGGAGGCGGGTGCCGTCCGTGCCGAACGCCCGCTCATGGGCCCGTGCCATCAGCTCCGCCCCCGCCGCGTCGCTCACACGGCGCAGCGTGACGCCCTCGGGCAGGGCGACCGCCCCGGTGAGCGGCCCGGCCGGGGCCACCAGCAGGGTCTCCGGCGGCTCCGGCACGAACCCGGCCGCCCGCAGCCGGTCACCCAGATCGGCCGGCCGGTCGTGCGCGTACAGCTTCCACTCGAACTCCGGGAGGCCGAGCGCCGCGCAGTGCCGGATCTGGGCCGCGATCGCCGCGTCGGCCCCTTCGCCGTCCAGGTCCGGGGACGACCAGACGACCCCGTTCCAGTCGCTCCGGCCGCCCACCTGGCGCACCAGGGGCCCATCGCGCTCAACCCGGACGCCGGGGCCGTCGGGTCGCGCGTGCTCGCGCATCGTGCGGTCGTACAGGGCGCGTACTGCGTCGGTTCGCATGGCCGGAACCCCATCACGGGGCCGTGGCCCTCGCGAACGGTTTACGGCTCCGCCCGCGCGCCCTCAGCGGTCCTGGAGCGCCTGCTGGATCGTGCGCATGACCTCGTCCAGCGGGGCGTCGGTGCGGGCCACCGCGACCAGCACCTCGCCCTGCTCGGCGACCGTCGCGGCCGGGGCGCGCTCGGGATCGGCCTGTGCCGTCCGGCCCGCGCCGATGCCCGTGCCGAAGGTGTCGCGCACGATGGCGAAGGCCCGGTCGAGCTGGGCCTCCACATCGCCCTGGCCGCCCGCCCGCAGCCAGCGGCGCAGCACGTGGTTGTGCGCGGTGACCACGGCGGACGCGGCGACCTCCGCCAGCAACGGGTCGTCGTTGCCCACATGGTGGTCGCGCTCGTCGAAGTGGCCCAGGAGATAGCGGGTGAACAGCCGTTCGTAGCGGGCCACCGAAGCGATCTCGGCCTCCCGGAGGGTCGGCACCTCGCGGGTCAGTTTGTAACGGGCCACGGAGACGGCGGGCTTGGCCGCGTACATCTTCATGACTTCCTTGATGCCGCGGCAGACGGTGTCGAGCGGATGCTCGTGCGCGGGGGCGGCATGGAGGACGGCCTCGGCCCTGACGAGGGTGTCGTCGTGGTCCGGGAAGATCGCCTCTTCCTTGGAGCGGAAGTGCCGGAAGAAGGTCCGCCGGGCGACGCCCGCGGCGCCCGCGATCTCGTCGACGGTGGTCGCCTCGTAGCCCTTCGTGGCGAAGAGCTCCATCGCGGCGGCGGCCAGCTCGCGGCGCATCTTCAGCCGTTGGGCGGCGGCGCGGGTTCCCGCGGTGGTGGTCTCCGGGGCGTCGGACGCTGCGGTGGCACGGGGTGGCCTGGCGGGCTGGGACATGGCATGAACGTAACGCATCGGTGCAGGAGAGCGCGCCTTCGGGGGCGGGCCGCCGGAGGGTCCCAGCAGCCCGCCCCACCCGGCTCCCGGGTCAGCGACGGGCATATTCGCGGAAGCCGCGCCCCGTCTTGCGGCCGAGGCAGCCCGCGGCGACCAGGTGCTCCAGCAGCGGCGCCGGGGCCAGGCCCGGGTCGCGGAACTCCTTGTGCAGCACCTTCTCGATGGCCAGCGAGACATCCAGGCCGACCACGTCGAGCAGTTCGAACGGGCCCATCGGGTACCCGCCGCCCAGCTTCATCGCGGCGTCGATGTCGTCCAGCGAGGCGTAGTGCTCCTCGACCATCTTGATCGCGTTGTTGAGGTACGGGAACAGCAGCGCGTTCACGATGAACCCGGCCCGGTCCCCGCAGTCCACCGGGTGCTTGCGGATCTTCGTGCACACCGCACGGACCGTGGCGTGCACATCGTCGGCGGTCAGGACCGTGCGGACCACCTCGACCAGCTTCATCGCGGGCGCCGGGTTGAAGAAGTGCATCCCGACGACGTCCGCGGGCCGCGCGGTCGCCCGGGCGATGGCGATGACCGGCAGCGAGGAGGTGGTGGTGGCGAGCACCGCGCCGGGCCGGCAGACCTTGTCCAGCGTGGCGAACAGCTGCTGCTTGATCTCCAGGTCCTCCGCGACCGCCTCCACCGCGAGGTCGACCTCGGCGAACGCGTCCAGCGAACCGGCCGCCGTGATCCGGCCCAGCGTCTCGTCCCGGGCCTCGGCGGTCAGCCGCCCCTTGGACACCGATCGCTCCAGCGACTTGGCGATCCGGCCCTTGGCGAGGTCCGCCTTCTCCTGGCCGCGGGCCGCCAGGACCACGGTGTACCCGGCCTTGGCGAACACCTCCGCGATCCCGGAGGCCATCGTTCCGGAGCCTGCGACGCCGACGGAGGCCACCGCGCGCCCGGCTCCGGCGGCCGACTCCGCCGAGGGGGTCAGGGCGTCGGGCACCGCGGTCTGCCCGCCCGGGGCGTCGTACGTGTAGAAGCCGCGCCCCGCCTTGCGCCCGGTCAGGCCCGCCTCGCTGAGCTGGCCGAGGACGGGGGCCGGGGCGTGCAGCCGGTCGTGGGAGGCGGCGTACATGGCCTCCAGGACGGTGCGGGCGGTGTCGATGCCGATCAGGTCCAGCAGGGCGAGCGGGCCCATCGGCAGCCCGCAGCCCAGCTTCATCGCCGCGTCGATGTCCTCACGGGAGGCGTAGTTCGCCTCGTACATCGCGGCGGCCTGGTTGAGGTAGCCGAACAGCAGCCCGTCCGCGACGAACCCGGGCCGGTCGCCGACCGCGACGGGCTCCTTGCCCAGCTCCCGGGCCAGCCTGGTGACGGCCTCGACGGCGGGCGGCGCGGTCAGCACCGAGGAGACCACCTCGACCAGCTTCATCGCGGGCGCCGGGTTGAAGAAGTGCAGCCCGAGGACGCGCTCGGGATGCCGGGACTCGGCGGCGAGCCGGGTCACCGACAGCGCGTTGGTGCCGGTGGCCAGGATCGCGGTGGGCGAGACGATCGCGTCCAGCTCCCGGAACACCTGCTGCTTGATCTCGTACGTCTCCGGCGTCACCTCGATGACCAGCTCGGCATCGGCGGCGGCCCGCAGGTCGTCGGACGTACGGAACCGGGCGAGCGCGGCGGCCCGCTCCTGCTCGGTGATCCGCCCGCGCCCCACGGCCCGTGCGGTGGACGCTTCGAGGGAGGCGAGGGCCTGCCGGGCGGCCGCCTCGCTGATGTCGATGCCGATGACCTCGCGGCCCGCCAGGGCCAGGACCTCGGCGATGCCGGTGCCCATGGTGCCGAGGCCGACGACGGCGATGGTGGAGAGAGGGGTGTCCATCACGGGACTCCAGGGTGAGTGACGACTGTGGGAGCACGGCGCGCGCGGCGATGAGGGAGCGGCGCGAGGCGTACGGAAGCTGCGTGTCGTGGAGCACGAGGCCGGTGCGCTGCGAGCGCGCGCCAGGCCGTGAGGGGTGACGGACTCTGTCCCGGAGCCACGTCATACAGAAACTGCCGAACCGACAAGCACTCCGGGTGGCTGCGTCACCAGGCCACCGGAGCCGGCGGGGAGTGTGTCCCGCTCAGATGAGATTAACCGGCGAGTAACGAGCGCGCCACCCCTGGATACTTGTGCGCCGGCTCACACCGGTCCGTCGATGCCGTCTCGCACGCAGCGTGTCCGCCGATACGCTGAGCGTCATGGATGAGGAGTTCCGTTCGCTCATGGACCGGCTGGAACCCGAGGCCGACGGGTCGCCGCTGTACGGGCGGCTCGCCGCCACCGAGGACGCCGAGGAGCTCGCCCGCGTCCTCGTCGAACCGCACCGCCCCCTGTGGGCCAGGGAGATGGCCGCGTTCCGGCTCGGCTGCGCGGGCGACCGGCGGGCCTTCGAGGCGCTGGTGCTGCTGCTCAACCACCGCGACCCCGAGCGCTGTGTCTCCGCCGCCCACGCCCTGGCCCGCCTGGCGGACCCCCGCACCCCGAGAGCGGCCGCCGCCCTCGCCACGAACACCCTGCGCACCGCCTACGCCCTGCACCCGGTCCGCCTGCTCACCGCCCTGCGCGCCCCCGAGTCGGTCCCCGCCCTGGTGCTCACCCTCCAGGGGCTGCTGGCCCCCGGCGAGCCCCACTGGCGCGTCGCCCTGGCCTGCGTCGAGGGCCTCGGCCACCTCGGCGACGACCGGGCCCGCCCGGTCCTCACGGCTGCGCTCCCGCACCCCCGGCTGGGCCGGGCCGCGGCGGAGGCGCTCAGCCGGCTGCCGGGGGAGTGAGCGGGCGGAGGCGGTGCGCGTCGGGCACCGTGACCCCGTCGGCCTCGAAGCCCTCCACGGCTCGCAGCGGGCGAGCCGCCGGGCGGGTGCGGGGGAGTGGCGGAGTGCCTCGTGCCGGGCGTCCTCGCCCGCCCCCTCGCACCCCGCCCCCTCGCACGCGGCCCACCGCTTTCCGCCGGCCGCCGGGTCAGCGGTCGGTACTCAGCGGCGGAAGCCGAGCAGGCCGTGCAGCCGGCTGCCCTTGCTGTTGTCCACCGACTGGGCCGTCGCCTTCTCGGCGGGCAGCGGCTTCGGGTCCGGCAGCGCGGGGCAGACCGCGTCCGCCTCGCCCCGGCCGCGCGGAACGGTCCCGTCGGTCAGATAGGCCGTCAGGTGCCGGTCCAGGCAGTCGTTGCCGCTCAGCGTGATGCCGTGGTTGCCGCCGCCCTCCTCCACGACGAGGCTGGAGCCCTTGAGTTTGCGGTGCATGCTGACCGCGCCGCCGTACGGGGTCGCCGCGTCGTCGGTGGCCTGGAGGATGAGCGCCGGGCGCAGCTCGCGGTTGTTCACCGGGCGCGGATGCAGCGGCGCCACCGGCCAGCCGGCGCACGGCGCGTTGTACCAGGTGTTGTTCCACGTCATGAACGGTGCCTTGTCGTGGATGCGGCGGCTGTCGTTGCGCCAGGTGCTCCAGTGCCGGGGCCAGGCCGCGTCGCGGCACTGGACGGCCGTGTAGACCGAGTAGCCGTTGTCGCCGCTCGCGTCGACCGCGCCGAAGTTCTCGTACACCTGGACCAGTGCCTCGGTGTCCCGCTTCTTCACGTACGCGGCGAACGCCTCGGCGAGATAGGGCCAGTAGCCGTTGTAGTACCCGCCCGGCAGGAAGGTGTCCTCCAGCTCGCTCGCGCCGACCTTGCCGCCCGCGGGCTTGCGCGCCAGGTCCGCCCGCATCCGGTACCAGGCGGCCTCGACCCGGGCCGGGTCGGTGCCCAGGCGGTACGCGGCGTGGTGCTTCGCCACCCACGCGGCGAAGGCCTTGTGGCGGTCGTCGAACGCGTAGTTCTGGCCGAGGTTGCCCCCGTACCAGACCGCGTCGGGGTCGACGACGGAGTCCAGGACCAGGCGGCGCACGCGCTCCGGGTGCAGCTTGGCGTAGACCGCGCCGAGGTAGGTGCCGTAGGAGTAGCCGAAGTAGTTGATCTGCGGGGTGCCCAGCGCCCGCCGGATCACTTCGAGGTCCTTGGCCGCGCTGACCGTGTCCATGTACGGCAGCACGTCGCCGTGCTTCTCGCCGCAGGCGCGGGCGAAGGCCTCGGCCCGGTCGCGGTTGATCCGCTCCGAGCGGTAGGAGTCCGGCACCGAGTCCGGGCGCACCGGATCGAAGTGCCCGGGCAGGCAGTTCAGGGCCGGAGTGCTCTTCCCGACCCCGCGCGGATCGAACCCGATCACGTCGTACTGGGCGGCGACCTTCTTCGGCAGCGAGGACGCCACGAACCCGGCCATCGACAGACCGCTGCCGCCCGGACCGCCCGGGTTGACCAGCAGGGGGCCCTGGTAGGCCGTCCCGGTGTGCCGGACGCGGGACAGCGCGAGCGTGATCTGACGGCCCGACGGGCGGGTGTGGTCCAGCGGGGTGCGGACCTCCGCGCACTGGAGCTTCGGGTAGTTCTCGGTGGGGCAGTCGGTCCACTTGAGCGGCGGGGCGGGCGGGGTGCTCGCCCCGGTGGCGGCGGCCGGGGCCGACGCCGCGGTCAGCAGACCGGCGACGGTCGCGCCGACGGCGACAAGAATTCCTGCACGTTTCGTCATGGGGCCTCCCGGGAGTGACGGGAACGCGGCGCCGGATCACCGGGTCCCCGCCGCATGGTCCCCGAATCGGCCGCCGGAAGGGGCCGTTCCGGGCAGAGTCGACCCGTACGGTCACGCCATCGGCCCTGCGGAAGCCCTTCTCGGCAGGCCCCGGGCTACAGCAGGGTCAGCTGGGTGGGCCCGGGCTCAGGCGTGGTGGCCGGGGCCGGGTCGGGAGCGATGCGGCGGGCCTCGCCGCGGTGCGCCGGGCCGATACCGAACTCGTCCGCCAGCTCGTGCACCTGACGGGTGATCCGGCGCTGGTACCACGTGGGAGCGTAGGAGCCGTCCGCGTACATCCGCTCGTAACGCGGCACCAGCTGCGGATGGTGCCGGCCGAGCCAGCCCAGGTACCACTCGCGCGCGCCGGGGCGCAGATGCAGGACGAGCGGGGTCACCGAGGTCGCCCCGGCGGCGGCGATGGCGGCGACGGTGGTGCGCAGCTGCTCCGGGTGGTCGCCGAGGAAGGGGATGACGGGGGCCATCAGGACCGAGCAGGCGATCCCCTCGTCGGTGAGGGCCCGCACCACGTCCAGGCGGCGTTCGGGGGAGGGGGTGCCCGGCTCGACCGTCCGCCACAGTTCCCGGTCGGTGAAGCCAACGGAGACCGAGACGCCGATCTCGGCGGCCTCGGCCGCCTGCCGCAGCAGCTCCAGGTCCCGCAGGATCAGCGTGCCCTTCGTCAGGATCGAGAAGGGGTTCGCCCGGTCGCGCAGGGCGGCGATGATGCCGGGCATCAACCGGTACCGGCCCTCGGCCCGCTGGTAGCAGTCCACATTGGTGCCCATCGCGATGTGCTCGCCCCGCCAGTGCCGGGAGGCCAGCTCCCGCTGGAGCAGCTCGGCCGCGTTGACCTTGACGACGATCTGGGAGTCGAAGCCGGTGCCCGTGTCCAGGTCCAGGTAGCTGTGGGTCTTGCGGGCGAAGCAGTACACGCAGGCGTGAGTGCAGCCCCGGTAGGGGTTGACCGTCCATTCGAACGGCATCCGCGAAGCCCCGGGCACCCGGTTCAGGATCGAACGGGCCCGGATCTCGTGGAAGGTGATGCCCCGGAACTCCGGGGTGTCGAACGTGCGCGTGGTCACCGCGTCCGCGGCGAAGAGCGCGCTGTTCCCGACCGTCGAGCGGTTTTCGGCCAGATTGTCCCAGCGCATGGACGCCTCCTCGGTAGCACTGGCCACAGAATAGAACACTTGTTCCCTTGATCGTGCGGACCGGCCCGTCGGCCCCGATTTTGAGCGGCTGTGCCCGAGGTGGTTGGCTCAGCTCACCCACCGAACAACCGACTGCTGGAGGAACAGCCATGGCGCAGGTCGAGGCCACGACGGAGCGGATCATCGCGGCGGACGCGGAGGCGGTGTTCGACGCGCTGGCCGACTACAAGGACGTCCGCGGCAAGGTGCTGACCGGGCACTTCAGCGAGTACGAGGTCCGCGAGGGCGGCGACGGCGAGGGCACCCTGGTCCACTGGAAGCTCCAGGCCACCAGCAAGCGCGTCCGGGACTGCCTGCTGGAGGTCAGCGAGCCGACCGACGGGCAGCTCGTCGAGAAGGACCGCAACTCCTCCATGGTCACCACCTGGACCGTCACCCCGGCCGGTGAGGGCAGGTCCAAGGCCGTGGTCACCACCGTCTGGGACGGCGCGGGCGGCATCGGCGGCTTCTTCGAGCGGACCTTCGCCCCCAAGGGCCTCGGCAGGATCTACGACGAGCTGCTCCAGAACCTCGCCACCGAGGTCGAGAAGTAGTTCCCGGGCGGCTGCCCTCCCCGCACCAGGGCTCGAACAGTCCGGCCTCACCGGAACGGGTGGTTTTCCGGGGCGGCCGGTTGTGCGCCGTAGCGGCTCCCACCGGCGCATAAGCCCTCCGTACGCGCCCTGTACGCCCCTCGTCGCGTTTGCCCCGCCTCGCCGCACGATGCGAGAACTGGGCGTCGCAGATGCGACGAGGGGAGCGTTACGTGGTGGGCGGCGGAATCACCCTGGTGAAGGACGAGCCGGACGGCACGGGGGCGCACGGCAGGGCAGTGAACCGCACAGCGGCGGCGGCCGGAACGCCCGCCGCACCGCCCCCGCCACCACCGGACGGACCCGGGGCCGGTGCCGCTGCCGGGATCAGCCCCCGCAAGGTCCGCATGGTCTTCCTCGGGCTGATGCTCACCCTGCTGCTCGCGGCTCTCGACCAGATGATCGTCGCCACCGCCCTGCCGAAGATCGTCGGTGAGCTGCACGGCCTGGACAGGATGTCCTGGGCGGTCACCGCGTATCTCCTCGCCTCCACCATCGTCCTGCCGATCTACGGCAAGCTCGGCGATCTCTTCGGCCGCAAGGGCGTCTTCCAGTTCGCCATCGTCGTCTTCGTCACCGGCTCCGCGCTGGCGGGCTGGTCGCGGACCATGGACGAGCTGATCGCCTTCCGCGCCCTCCAGGGCATCGGCGGCGGCGGGCTCATGATCGGCGTCCAGGCGATCATCGCGGACATCGTCCCGGCCCGGGAACGCGGCCGCTACATGGGCCTCATCGGCGCGGTCTTCGGCCTCGCATCGGTCGCCGGACCCCTGCTCGGCGGGTTCTTCACCGACCACGCCTCCTGGCGCTGGTGCTTCTACATCAACGTCCCCTTCGGGCTGGTCACCCTCGCCGTCATCGCTCTCGTCCTCAAGCTGCCCAGGCCCGCCGTCCGGCCCCGGCTCGACATCCTCGGCGCGGTGCTGCTGGCCGTCGCCTCCACCTGCCTGGTGCTGGTCACCAGCTGGGGCGGCACCGAGTACGCCTGGGGCTCGCGCACCGTCCTGGGGCTCGCGGCGGGCGCGGTCGTCGCGACGGTGCTCTTCGTCGTCGCCGAGCACCGCGCCGCAGAACCGATCATCCCGCTGCGGCTGTTCCGCGACTCCGTCTTCAACGTCACCGGTCTGGTCGGGGCGGTTGTCGGCATCGCGCTCTTCGGGGCCGCCAGCTACCTCCCCACCTACCTCCAGATGGTCGACGGGGTCAGCGCCACCGAGTCCGGGCTGCTGATGCTCCCGATGATGACGGGCATCGTCGGCGGCTCCATCGTCTCCGGCCGGCTCATCACCCGTACCGGCCGCTACCGCATCTACCCGATCGTCGGCAGCGCCGTGTCCGTGGTCGGCATGTGGCTGCTCTCCCTGCTGGAGGCGGACACCTCCCGGCTGGCGTACGGCTTCTACCAGGCCGTCCTGGGCACCGGCATCGGACTGGTCATGTCCGTCCTCGTGCTCGCCGTGCAGAACTCCGTACGCCCCGCCGACCTCGGCACCGCCACCAGCGCCAACAACTACTTCCGGCAGATCGGCGGCAGCGTCGGCGCGGCCGTCTTCGGCACGCTGTTCGCCGGGCGGCTCTCCGACGCCCTCGGCGTCCGCCTCCCCACCGGCGCGGAGCTGCCCGACCCCGAGTCGATCACCCCGCGGATCGTCCACGCGATGGAACCGGCCCTGCGCGACGCGTACATCCAGGCGTACGTCGACGCGATGCCGCGCATCTTCCTCTACCTCGTGCCGGTGCTCGTGCTCGGCCTGATCCTCGCCTTCTTCCTCAAGGAGAAACCGCTGGTGTCCCACCACAGCCCCGAAGCAGCCGCCGAGACCTCGCAGATCCCCGCCGCCCGCACCGACTCCGGCCGGCCGTCCTTCGCCCACCTCTCCGGGGTCCCGGTCCACGGCAGCGTCCAGCACCCCGACGGGAGCACCGTCCCCCGGGCCGCCCTCACCCTCATCGACGTCCAGGGGCAGCAGGTCGGGCGCGGCGCCAGCGGGGAGGACGGGCGGTACGCGCTGAGCGTCCCCGGCGGCGGGTCCTACGTCCTGATCGCCGCCGCGGGCGGACACCAGCCGCAGGCCGTCAGCGTCACCGTGGGCGAGCGCCCCGTCGAGCTGGACGTGGTGCTCGGTGGCGCGGGACGCCTCGCCGGGTCCGTCCTCACCGCCGACGGCACCCCGGTCCGCGACGCGGCCGTCACTCTCACCGACGTACGCGGCGAGGTCGTCGCCTCCACCCGCACCGGCCGTGAGGGCGGTTACGTCATCGGCGAGCTGGTCGCGGGCGAGTACACCCTCGCCGCCAGCGCCCCCGCCTTCCGCCCGGCCGCCCTCCCGGTGAGCGTGCAGGCCGCCCGCGAGACCCGGCAGGACGTCGAGCTGGCGGGCGGGGCCGTGCTGCGCGGCGTCGTCCGGGCCACCGGCGGCCGCCCCGTCGAGGACGCCCGCGTCACCCTGCTCGACGCGGCGGGCAATGTGGTGGACACCCTCACGACCGGGCCCGACGGCTCGTTCCGGTTCGTCGACCTGTCGTCGGGCGAATACACCGTGATCGCCGCCGGATACCCGCCGGTGGCCACTGTGCTCCAGGTCGCGGGCGGCGGCCGCACCGAACGCGACCTGCAACTGGGGCACGAGGACTGAGGGCCGGCGGCACGACGTGCGCGGGCCCCGGGCTCGGCGCGCCTCCGCCGCCTCCCGCACCAGCCGCGACAGCGCCCGCGCCGCCGCGCCGGTAGGAGCAGCCCGCCCGGGCGTACCGCTCCTTCAGCATGGCGGCCCAGTGCTCCCGGTCCCCGGTGAGGGCGTTCGACGCCTCGGACAGGGAAGGGACCGCCGGAGGGACCTTCGCCGGACTGGACCTCTGGCGTGCCGGATCTCCCTGGCCCATGCCGCTCGCGGCGCGTACGGTGTGGCGGCATGAAGATCCTCATCAGCGCAGACATGGAGGGCGCCACCGGAGTGACCTGGCCGGCCGACGTGCTGCCGGGGACTCCTCAGTGGGAGCGCTGCCGGTCGATGTTCACCTCCGACGTGAACGCGGCGGCCCTCGGCTTCTACGACGGCGGCGCCGACCAGGTCCTGGTCAACGAGGCCCACTGGTCGATGCGGAACCTGCTGCTGGAGCGCATGGACGAACGGGTCCAGATGCTCACCGGCAAGCACAAGTCGCTCTCCATGGTGGAGGGCATCCAACACGGCGACGTGGACGCGGTGGCCTTCGTCGGCTATCACACAGGCGCCGGCACGGAGGGCGTCCTCGCCCACACCTACCTCGCCAACTCCATCACCGGCGTCTGGCTCAACGGGGTCCGCGCGAGCGAGGGCCTGCTCAACGCGCATGTCGCCGCCGAGTACGGTGTCCCCGTCGTCCTTGTCACCGGCGACGACCTGACCTGCGTGGACGCCGAGGGATACGCCCCCGACGCCCGCAAGGTCGCTGTCAAGGACTACGTCTCCCGCTACGCGGCGGTGTGCCGCACCCCGGCCCGTACCGCCGCCGACATCCGGGCGGCGGCGAAGGACGCCACCGTGCTCGCGGGGCGGCGGGAGCCCGTCACCGGGGGGACGTTCACCGTGGAGCTGGAGTTCGACGCCGAACATCTGGCGGCCGCGGCGACCGTGGTGCCCGGTGTGGCGGCGACCGCCGAGAGGCGCGTCGCGTACACCGTCGCGACGATGTACGAAGGAATTCGCACGTTCAAGGCGGTGACGACGATCGCGTCGGCCGCTGTGGAGGAACAATATGGCTGACGCCCCCGACCGGCTCGGACCCGTGGACCGGCAGGCGCTCGACGAGGTGGTGACGTTCACCTCCGAGCTCATCCGAATCGACACCACCAACCGGGGCGGTGGCGACTGCCGGGAGCGTCCGGCCGCCGAGTACGTCGCCGAGCGGCTCGCGGACGCCGGACTGCGGCCGGCCCTGCTGGAGCGGACCCCCGGCCGGACCAACGTCGTCGCCCGGATTCCCGGCACCGACCCGACGGCCGACGCGCTGCTCGTCCACGGCCACCTCGACGTGGTGCCCGCCGAGCCCGCCGACTGGAGGAAGCACCCCTTCTCCGGCGAGGTGAGCGACGGAGTCGTGTGGGGGCGGGGTGCCGTCGACATGAAGAACATGGACGCGATGATCCTCGCCGTCGTACGCGGCTGGGCCCGCGAGGGCTTCCGGCCCCGGCGCGACATCGTCATCGCCTACACCGCCGACGAGGAGGACAGCGCGGCCGACGGCTCCGGCTTCCTCGCCGACCGGCACGCACAGCTCTTCGAGGGCTGCACGGAGGGCATCAGCGAGTCCGGGGCGTTCACCTTCCACGCCGGGGGCGGCCTCTCGCTGTACCCGATCGCCGCGGGCGAACGCGGCACCGGCTGGCTGAAGCTCACCGCCGAGGGCCGGGCCGGGCACGGCTCCAAGGTCAACGGGGAGAACGCGGTGAGCGCGCTCGCCGCCGCCGTCGCCCGGATCGGCGAACACGAGTGGCCCATCCGCCTCACCCCGACCGTGCGCGCCGCGATCACCGAGATCGCCGCCCTGCACGGCATCACCGCCGACCTCGACGACCCCGGCTTCGACGTCGCCGAGCTCCTCGGCAAGCTGGGCCCCGCCGCGTCCCTCGTCGAGAACACCGTCCGCAACAGCAGCAACCCGACGATGCTGGACGCCGGTTACAAGGTCAACGTCATTCCCGGCCACGCCACCGCCTTCATCGACGGGCGCACGGTCCCCGGCGGCGACGACGAGTTCCGGGCGACCCTGGACCGGCTCACCGGCCCCCGCGTCTCCTGGGAGTTCTACCACCGCGAGGGGGCCCTCCAGGCCCCGATCGACTCGCCGACGTACGCCAAGCTGCGCGCCGCCGTCGAGCGGTTCGACCCGGGCGCGCACACCGTGCCGTACTGCATGTCCGGCGGCACCGACGCCAAGCAGTTCGCCCGCCTGGGCATCACCGGCTACGGCTTCACCCCGCTGAAGCTCCCCGTCGGCTTCGACTACCAGCGCCTCTTCCACGGCGTCGACGAACGCGTACCCGTCGACGCCCTCCACTTCGGCGTCCGCGTGCTCGACCACTACCTGCGCACCGCCTGACCCGCACCTGGGGGGACCGACCGACGTGAACACCGTGCCCGCGCCCGCAGCCCCGTACGGAACCTGGCCGTCGCCGATCGACGCGGCCCTCGCCGCCTCGCACGACGGCAGGCCCGACCATCTCGGCACCGTCGGCGACGAGGTGTGGTGGACCGAGCCGCGCCCTGCCGAGGGCGGTCGCCGCGCCCTGATGCGCCGCCGCGCCGACGGCAGCACCGCCCCGGCGCTGCCCGTCCCGTGGAACGCCCGCAGCCGGGTCATCGAGTACGGCGGTCAGCCCTGGGCGGGCGCGGTGCGCGAGGACGGCGAACTCCTCGTGGTGTTCGTCCACTTCACCGACCAGCGGCTGTACGCCTACGCCCCCGACGGGACCGGCGAGCCGTGGCCGCTCACCCCGGTCTCGGAGCTCGGCGGGGGGCGGCGCTGGGTGGACCCCCAACTGCGCCTGGAGCAAGGGGCCGAGGGGGAGGTGTGGTGTGTGCTGGAGGAGTTCACCGGACCCGCCCCGACCGATGTGCGCCGGGTCCTCGCCGCCGTACCGCTGGACGGCTCGGCGGCCGACGACCGCTCGGCAGTCCGCGAACTCTCCGACGACCGGAACCGGTTCGTCACCGGCCCCCGGGTCTCCCACGACGGGCGGCGGGCCGCCTGGATCGCCTGGGACCACCCGCGGATGCCCTGGGACGGCACGGTGGTGATGCTGGCGGAGATCACGGAGACCGGTCGATTCACCGGCGTACGGCCCCTGGTGGGCGATATCGAGGAGTCGGTCTGCCAGATCGAGTGGGACCGCGACGGCAGCCTCCTGTTCGTCTCCGACCTCGCAGGCTGGTGGGAGCTCCAGCGCATCCGCCCCGACGCCGTGGCGGGCGGCGTCGTGCCCAGCAGCCGCCTTCTGCCGCCCCGGGGCGAGGAGTTCGGCGGGCCGCTGTGGAAGATCGGGCTGCGCTGGTTCCACCCGCTGGACAACGGACTGATCGCCGTCCTGCACGGCAAGGGCACCACCCGCCTGGGCATCCTCGACCCGGAGACCGTCGAACTCGCCGACGTGCCAGGCCCGTGGACAGCCTGGGCCGACACGCTCACCGTCCACGGCAGCCGGGTCGTCGGCGTCGCCGCCGGCCCCCGCACCGGCTACCAGGTCATCGAGCTGGACACCGCCACCGGGCACACCCGGACCATCGGCGCACCCCACCGCGACCCGGTCGATCCGGCCTACTACCCCGTGCCCCAGGACCGCACCTTCACCGGCCCCGACGGCCGCGAGATCCACGCCCACCTCTACCCGCCGCACAGCCCCGACCGCACCGGACCCGAGGGCGGGAAACCCCCGTACGTCGTGTGGGCGCACGGCGGCCCCACCGGCCACGCACCGCTCGTTCTCGACCTGGAGATCGCCTACTTCACCTCGCGCGGCATCGGCGTCGCCGAGGTCAACTACGGCGGCTCCACCGGCTACGGCCGCCGCTACCGGGAGCGGCTGCGCGGCGAGTGGGGCGTCGTCGACGTGGCGGACTGCGCGGCCGTCGCCTCGGCCCTGGTCGAGGAGGGGGCCGCCGATCCGGACCGGCTCGCGATCCGGGGCGGCAGCGCGGGCGGCTGGACCGCCGCCGCGTCCCTGACCGGCACGGACGTGTACGCCTGCGGCACGATCAGCTACCCCATCCTGGACCTCGAAGGGTGGGCCACCGACGAGACCCACGACTTCGAGTCGCGCTATCTGGAGTCCCTCGTCGGCCCGTACGCCGAGGTGCCCGAGCGCTACCGCGAACGCTCCCCGGTCAACCGCACCGACCGGCTGACCGCCCCCTTCCTGCTGCTCCAGGGGCTCGACGACGTGATCTGCCCGCCCGCCCAGTGCGAGCGTTTCCTCGCCGCCGTCGCGGGCCGGGGCATCGCCCACGCCTACCTCGCCTTCGAGGGCGAGAGCCACGGCTTCCGGCGCGCGGAGACGCTGGTCCGCGCGCTGGAGGCCGAACTCTCCCTCTACGCGCAGACGTTCGGCATCGAACACCCCGACGTTCCCCGGCTGGAGCTGACGACATGACGCGCGAGGAGCACGGCCCGGCGGCTGCCCTCGCTCGGTCGCCCCGGCTGCGCCCCGGCTCCCGGGTCGCCGTCGTGGCGCCCAGCGGTCCCGTCCCCGCCGACCGGCTGGAGGAAGGGCTCGCGATCCTGCGGGACTGGGGCCTCGATCTGGTCGTCGGCCCCCATGTCCTTTCCGTCCACCCGGAGTTGGACTACCTCGCCGGGGCGGACGCGGACCGGGCGAAGGACCTTCAGGCCGCGTGGTGCGACCCGTCCGTGGACGCGGTGCTGTGCGCCCGCGGCGGGTACGGCGCGCACCGCATGGTCGACCTGGTCGACTGGACGGCGATCCGGGCCGCCGGGCCCAAGGCCTTCGTCGGCTACAGCGACATCACCGTGCTGCACGAGGCGTTCGCTCTGCGGGCCGGGTTCGCCACGCTGCACGGGCCCATGGTCGCCACCGACGCGTTCCTGAAGGACCCGGCGGCCCGGGAGCATCTGCGCGCCACCCTCTTCGAGCCCGAGACCGTGCGCGTCCTCGGCCTGGACACGGCGGCCGCCCTGGTCCCGGGGCGGGCGCGGGGCGTCACGTTCGGCGGGTGCGTCAGCCTGCTCGCCGCCGGTACCGGCGCCCCGGGCGGGCGCACCGACGCCCGGGGCGGGCTGCTGGTGGTCGAGGACACCGGGGAGGAGCCCTACCGGCTCGACGGCATCCTCACCCGGCTGCTGCGGTCCGGCGCCCTGGAGGGAGTCGCCGGGATCGTCTGCGGGTCCTGGCGGGAGTGCGGACCGTACGAGAAGGTCCGCGCCGTGCTCGCCGACCGGTTCGGGCCGCTCGGCATACCCGTGGCCGAGGAGCTGGGGTTCGGGCACGGTGATGCCGCGCCGACGATTCCCCTGGGCGTGCCCGCGGTGCTGAACGCGCCGTCGGACGGCGGCCGTTGCACGCTGACCGTCGAGGTCCCCGCCCTGCTCTGAGCCTCCTCGGCCGCCCCGTCTCATCCGCGCCCGCGCCGCAGTCCGCGTGGGCGCGGAGTTGGTGTGTTTCCGCGCGCAGAACGTGAACATCCGTCAGGAACCACTGACAGAAGCGTTGACACCGCTATGACGTGTGTCACAGCATGAGCGCGGCCCAATACTTACCGGTCGGTAAGGTTCCTCGGTGTGGAGGTTCTCGTGTCAGGTGCTGTTTCCCGATTGCGCTCCCCGCTCGTCGCCGTCGCCGGGGCGGCTCTCGTCGCCCCCCTGGCCCTCGTCGGTCCGGCCCGCGCCGCGGCGGACCCGGCCTACACCGTCACCCCCCTGACGTTCACCGTCGAAGCGGGCGACCGCTCCTGTGCGGTGGACGCCGATCTCTACCGTCCCGCCGGGGTCGATGCGGACCGGCCCGCTCCCGCCGTCCTCGCCACCAACGGCTTCGGCGGCAGCAAGTCCGACGGCTCGACCGACGCCATCGGCAAGGCCTTCGCCGAGCGCGGCTACGTCGGCCTGGTCTACTCGGGCCTCGGCTTCGGCGAGTCCGGCTGCCTGATCACGCTGGACGACCCCGCCGTCGACGGGCGGGCGGCGAGCGAACTCCTCGACTTCCTCGGGGGCGTCCGCGCGGCCGACGACGGCACCAAGGCCGACTTCGTCACCCAGGACGCCGACGGCGACCCGCGCGTCGGAATGATCGGCGGCTCCTACGGCGGCGCGATCCAGCTCGCCACCGCAGCCGTCGACCCCCGTCTCGACGCACTCGTCCCGCTGATCACCTGGAACGACCTCGCCTACGCACTCGCGCCCAACGGCACCGGGGCGCACACCGGAGTCACCTCCGATGTCCCCGGTGTCTTCAAGTGGCAGTGGGCCAACGGCTTCTACCTCATCGGCGAGGGCCAGCCGCTCCTGAACCCGAGCCTGGACCCGTCCCGCATCAACCGGCTGGACTGCCTGCACTTCGCCACCCGCGCCTGCGAGACGATCCGCCTCCTCAACTCCGGCCGCTACCCCGCCGACAAGGCCGAGGAAATGCTCGCCTACGCGCGCAGCGTCTCACCCGTCTCCTACCTGGACCGGGTCAAGGCCCCCACCCTGATCGTCCAGGGCCAGGCCGACAGCCTGTTCAACCTCAACGAGGCCACCGCCACGTACAGGACGCTCAGGGCGCAGGGCACCGAGACCAAGATGATCTGGCAGTCCTGGGGGCACAGCGGCGGTCAGGTTCCCGGTGAACTCGACCTGGGCCAGGGCAACCTGGAGACCAGCCACGTGGGGCGGCGGGTTCTGGCCTGGTTCGACCGCCACCTCCGCAGGAAGACGGACACCGACACCGGACCCGCGTTCTCCTACTACCGTTCCTGGCAGAGCGGTTACGGCACCGCCGACGACGTCCCGGACCTCTCGCGGACGATGTACCTCTCCGGCGACGGCAAGCTCGTCGACAACCGCTCCAAGGTGGCGCGCGGCAGTCGCAAGTACGTCAACTGGCTGTTGCCGACCAGCCACTCGGAGAGCTCGATCGCCCCGCTGATCGGACTTCCCGACCCCAAGCCGTACGACACCAAGGGCACCTACCTCGGCTGGCGCAGCGAACCGCTCGCCGAGCCGCTCGACGTCGTCGGCGCGCCGAAGGCCACCCTGAAGGTCGTCTCCCCGAGAGCGGAACGGGTCCAGGACAGCGGCGACGCCTCGGACAAGCTCGTCCTGTTCGCCAAGGTCTACGACGTCGCGCCCGACGGCAGCCGCAAGCTCGTGAACCGGCTCGTCTCTCCGGTGCGGGTCCCCGATGTCACCCGGCCCTTCACGGTCGAGCTGCCCGGCATCGTCCACCGGTACGAGACGGGGCACCGCCTGGAGTTCGTGATCGCCGCCAGTGACACCGCGTACTTCGGCAACCGGGGCATCAAGCCCGTCACCGTGGTCCATGCTCCCGAGGACACGGGTGTCCTGGAGCTGCCCGTGGTCCCGGCGGGGTGACACGGCTGTACCGCCGTTCACCCGAACGGCGGTACAGGACCGCCCCCCGGACCCGGCGGGCAGACATGCTGGGGCTCCGGGGGCGGCCGCGTGCGCGATGGACGGCGGGCCGAACGGCGCAGGGCGAGCGGAAGGGCCGGACCATGAGCCCCAAGGACGTATCGAACGGCAGGGGGCGCGTCGGGGGATGGTTCACCCCCGGACGCATCGCGGTCTCCGTGCTGGTCGTGCTCGTCATCGTGTTCATCTGCGTGAACACGAAGAAGGTCACCATCCGCGTGCTGATCCCCGAGGTGACCATGCCCCTCTGGTTCGCCCTGCTGGCCATGTTCCTGATCGGCGGGGTCTGCGGCGGCTACCTCTTCCGCCGCCGGGGCAGATGACGGCAGGCCTGCTCCCGTGAGGGCCGGGTCAGGCCGTGACGTTGCGGTCCACGTACTCGAAGACCGAACCGTCCGGGTGCAGTGCGATGAGGTTGCGGCCCGCCGGGGTCGGCACCGGGCCCGCGACGATCCGCGCGCCCGCCCGGGTCAGCGCCGCGTTCGCCTCGTCGACGTCCTTCACGGCGATGGTCGCGCTCACCTTGCGCAGTACCTCCAGCTCCGGTTCGGGCCCGCTCATCAGGAGGAAGCAGCCGATCGCGGCGACCGACACCCCGCCGCGCTCGAAGCGCAGGGCCGGGGTGCCCGTCAGCCCCTCGTAGAAGGCCACCGCGGCCTCCAGGTCGTCGACGCAGATACGCAGCGTGGTTCCGAGGATCTCCATGACCACGAGGGTAGTTGGCGGCCGGTGGGAGCGTGATCGATTCTGCCCCTCCGGACTCCGGCTGCCGGGGGAACGGCCAGGCCCGCGCTCTCGCGGAGCGCGGGCTCCAGGCCGCCCCGGGCCGTCGTACCCGGCACAGCGCCGGGCCGTCACCCGGCTCCGCGCCGGACCGTCACACCCGGCACAGCACCTCGCCGTGCGGGACCATGAACCAGCCGTCGCCCTCCTCGCCCCAGGCGCGCCACGCCGCCGCGACGGCCGTGAGCTGCTCGGCGCTCGCATGGCCGCCCCGCACCGCCAGTTCGGCGTAGACCGAGTCCGTCGTACGGTCCGCCCACAGCCTGCTCCACCAGGCGCGGCTCTCAGGGGTGGCGAAGCACCAGGCGGCCGCGGTCGGGGTGATGTCGGTGAACCCGGCCTGCCGCGCCCAGGAGAGCAGCCGGCGCCCGGCGTCGGGCTCGCCGCCGTTGGCGCGGGCCACCCGTCCGTATACGTCCAGCCATTCGGTCAGGCCGGGCATCTCCGGGAACCAGGTCATCGCCGCGTAGTCGCTGTCGCGTGCCGCGACCACGCCGCCGGGCCGGCAGACGCGCCGCATCTCGCGCAGCGCCTGTACCGGGTCGCCCACATGCTGGAGCACCTGATGGGCGTGGACCACGTCGAAGGAGTCGTCGGGGAAGTCCAGGGCGTGGATGTCGGCCACCGCGAACTCGACGTTGTCCAGGCCCTGTTCGGCCGCGACTCCGGCGGCCTGGTCGAGGATGGCCGTACCGGTGTCGACCGCCGTCACGCGGCCCGGCGCGACCAGGGCGGCCAGATCGGCGGTGATGGTCCCGGGGCCGCAGCCGACGTCCAGCACGGCCTGGCCCGGGCGGAGTTCACCGAGCAGATACGCCGCCGAGTTGGCGGCGGTCCGCCAGCGGTGCGAGCGCAGGACCGACTCGTGGTGGCCGTGCGTGTACACGGCGGTCTCCTTCGGCATGACGGTGAGTCCTCTCCCGAAAACCTTGCGCCGACGGGTGCGGCGACAGCCACCACCGTACGCGGTGATGCCGAATGGTGAGATACGCGTCTTGCCATGTGGACTTGGTCGTCCGGGAGTTCAGACCGGCATCGGGCAGTAGACCGTCAGCGCCTCCGGTAGCTTGTCGACCAGCAACTCTGTTCCTGAGTGGGCTACTTCACCGTCGTACGCATACGGCGTACCCGGCGCCAGGCCGGCGATCCGCACCCGCCGCCGGCGTACCGCCGCATGGGCGGGGGAGCGGGTCAGTGGCCCCGCCACCGCCGCGGAGAGCAGCCGCAGCGCGGGGCCCCGGCCGCCGTGCACCACCCGTACGTCCAGCAGCCCGTCCGCCAGGTTGTGGCGGCGGCCCGGAGCGGGGCCCACCCGCTGGAACAGCCCGTTGCCGACGAACAGCAGCCACAACGGCCTCCGGCGGCCCTGGAGTTCTGCCTCCAGTGGCCGCTGCCCGCGCAGTACGTGCAGCGCCGCGAGCACGCCCGCCGGCCAGCCGCCGATCCGGGGCGACCAGCGTTCCCTGGTGCGCACCAGGTCCGGATAGACGCCCAGGGAGAAGGCGTTGAGGAAGTAGCCGTCCGCGCCGTCCTCCCCCTTCGGCCCCGGCCGGAAGCGGCCCAGGTCCACCCGGATCGCATCGCCCGCCGTGAGGGCGGCCGCAGTCTCCTGCACGGTCTCGATGCCGAGGTCGTAGGCGAAGTGGTTGAGCGTCCCGCCGGGGAAGACGGCGAGCGGCATGCCGTGCGTCGCCGCTACGGAGGCCGCCAGGTTCACCGTGCCGTCGCCCCCGCAGATCCCGAGCGCCCGGCCCCGGCCCGCCGCCTCGTCCAGGGCCGTCGACAGCTCGTCGGGAGCGACCTCCACGACCTCCGCGGCGGGCAGCGCCTCGCGGACGAGCGACGCGGTCGCGGTGGCGGTGCCCGACTCCCGGTTCACGACGACCACGAGGCCCTTCCCGCCGGGCAGTGCCGGGGCCTCGCCGGGCGGGCGGCCGGGGGCGGGCAGCTGGCCCCGCGTGGGGACCACCCCGCGCAGGGCGAACGCGGCTCCTATGCCGAGTGCCGCCCCCGCCAGGACATCGCTCGGGTAGTGGACCCCCGTGTAGACGCGGGAGGCCGCCACAGCCACCGCGACCGGGGCCACGACCGCACCCCAGCCCCGGGACTCCAGGGCCACACCGGTGGCGAACGCGGCGGCCGACGCGGCATGGCCGGAGGGGAAGGACGTGGTGGCAGGCTGCCGCTTGAGCTGCCGCACGAGCGGCACCAGATCGACTGTCGGCCGCTCGCGGCGCACCGCGCCCTTGGCGACGGTGTTGATCGCCGCCGAGGCCACGGCGAGGGACGCGACCCCGCGCAGCGCGGCCCGCCGGGACCGTGCGCTGCTGCCGAGAGCGGCGATCCCGGCCGCCGCCCCGAACCACAGCAGCCCGTGGTTGGCGCTCCGGCTCAGCCGGGGCAGCAGCGGATCGGCGCCCGGCCAGTGCCGGTCCGCGACGCTCCGGAACACGGCCAGGTCCTGCCCCTGGAGCCAGTGCCGCAACCGGGCGGTGGCAGGGGCGGCGGTGGGTGAGGTTCTCGGTGTCGGCATGGCTCAGCGAATACCCGGCCCGGCTGCCCTGAACCAGCAGGCGCGCTGAGACCCGCGGCGCGCGCCCCCGCCGACCGGCGCAACGGCCCACGGACCGGCCGCCCCCTCGTACGGCTGCCCGATTTGAGCGGGCGGCCGGCCCGGAACCTCCGTATAAAGGGCCCAGAGGCACAAAGGGCACAGAGGCCACGGGTCCCGCTGTCTGCCGCGCGCGCGGCAGAGACGGGCGGCGGGACGCGCGACGGGCAGCGGACGCGCGCGGCGAGTGGCAGGCGGGTGACGGGCGAGCGGCGAGTGACGGGCGAGCGGCGGAGGAGGGGCGGATACGGATGAACGGCACCGAGGACACCGGCGGCCCCGGGGACACCCCCCGCCCCCCGCACGGGGAACGCACGCCCGGCGCGCCCGGCGATGCCCGGGGGCGGTCCCGGCCCCCGCACGAGGACCACGGCCCCGTCCGGTACGGGCCGCCCGCGCCCGAGCCCGGGCTGCCCGTGCTTCCCGAACTGGCCGCCCACCTCGCCGCCGCCTCCACGTGGACCCGCGCCGAGCCTCCCGGCGGCGGGACGGCGCTGCGGGAGGCGGCCCGGGGCTACTGGGACCGGCGAGGGCTGCACGGGACGGTCGGCGGCATCGCCGCCGCCCCCGGAGCCCAGCCGCTGCTCCTGGCCCTGATCGGCGCACACGGCGGTGACGTCCTCATGCCCCGCCCCTGCCCGGCCACCTGGACGCCCCAGGCCCGGCTGCTCGGGCAGCCCGCCTACCACGTGCCGACCCCCGCCGAGTGCGGCGGCGTCCCTGATCCGTACGCCCTGCTGGAGACCGTCCGCCGGGTACGCGCCGAGGGCGGCAGGCCCAAGCTGCTGCTCCTGTCCGTCGTCGACGACCCCACTGCCACCGTCGCCCCGCCCGAGCTGGTCCGCGAGGCCTGCGAGGCCGCCGTCGGTGAGGGGCTGCACATCATCAGCGACGAGACCTGGCGCGACACCGTGCACCGGCCCCGCGACACCGTCCTGCTCAGCCCCGCCGAGATGTGCCCCGACGACGTCACCGTGCTCACCGACCTGTCCGGGGCCCTCACGCCCGCCGCCTGGCCGGTCGCCGTCGCCCGTTTCCCGGACACCGCGAAGGCCGCCGTGCGCCACGCCCGTACCCTCGACATCCTCACCGCGGTCGGCGCCCTCGTCGCCGGACCGCTCGCACACGCGGCCGCCCACGCCCTCGGCGAGCCGGAGTGCGTACGGGAACGGATCGCGCGGGCCGCCGCCCTCCAGGCCGAGGTCGCCGCAGCCGCCCACCGCGCGGTCCTCGCCTCCGGCGCGCTCGCCCGCCCCCCGCAGGCGGGCCGCCACCTCTACGCCGACCTGGGCCCCCTGCGCTCCCGGCTGGCCGACCTCGGCGTCACCGACTCCATGGAGCTGGAGGAGTACCTGACCGAACGCCTCGGCGCGCCGACCCCGGGCGGCCACCGCTTCGGCGACGAACTGGGCGCCCTGCGCGTACGGCTGGGCACCGGCCCCCTGCTGGGAGCCACCCCCCGGCAGCAGGTGGAGTCCCTCACCTCAGCGGCGCCCCTGGAACTTCCGCATGTGGCGCGGGCACTGAGCGCCTTCGCGACGGCCCTCGGCGCACTGCGCTGACCGAGCACCCTCCCCGCTCAGGCCGCCGCGCCCCCCGCCCCGTCGCCGCGCCGCGCCCGCAGCCTGCGCCATACCGCCGGAGCACCGCTGATCAGCAGCGTCAGGGCCACCGCCGCCACCACCCCCTGCCACGGCTCGGGAAACAGCGAACCGCCCAGGATGCCGATCAGCTGGTACGTCGCCGCCCAGGCCAGACACGCCGGAACATCGCCCCGGGCGAACCGCCGCAGCGGCATCCGGCCCAGCAGGCACGCCAGCATCACCGGAATCCGGCCGGCCGGCATCAGCCGGGACAGGACCAGCACCGTCCCGCCCCGCTCGTCCAGCTTCGCCTGGGCCTGGGCCAGCCGCTCCGGCGCGGCCCGCCGCGTGATCGCCTCCAGCCACCGCGAACCGTTCTTCGACCGCACCCCGCGCTGCCCCAGCCAGTACAGGCAGATGTCCCCCAGGAACGCCGCCGCCGAGGCCACCACGAACACGAAGAGCAGCGCGAACGGGGACGTCTGGTGGAGCGCCACCACAGCCGCCGAACTCACCAGCGCCCCCGTCGGCACCACCGGCACCAAGGACCCCAGTGCCACCAGGAGGAACAGCGTCGGGTAGCCGACCGCCTGCTGTGTCGACTCCGGCGGCAGCTCCCGCGCCACTGTCTGGATCTCGTCGATCACCGGCCGGCCTCCGGCCGCACCCGTTCACCGTGCCCCAGCAGGTGCACCGTCACCTCCGGCGCCCGCTTCGCCGCGTGCCGGACGAACTCCTCGCCCGGGGCGTGGAACTCGTGCGGCCGCACCCCGTCCAGGCCGATCGGCCAGTACGTGCCGTAGTGCACCGGCACCGCCGACCGCGGCCCCAGCCGGGTCAGCGCCTCGGCGGCCTTGGCCGGGTCGAGATGGCCCTGCCCGAGGTAGGGGCCCCAGCCGCCCACCGGCAGCAGCGCCACGTCCACCGCGCCCACCGCCTCCGCCATCCCGTCGAACAGCCCGGTGTCCCCCGCGAAGTACGTCCGCGCCTCGCCCTCGACGACGTAGCCCAGCGCGGGCACCCGGCGCGGGCCGACCGGCAGCCGCCGCCCGTCGTGCGCCGCCGGAACCGCCCGCACCCGCACCTCGCCGACCCGCACCTCCTCGCCGGCCCGCACTTCGGTCACATGGAGCCGCCGCGCCCGCCGCAGCACCCGCAGACCCGGCACGGCCGCCACCGCGCCGCCCGGCACGATCAGCCGGGTGCCGGGAGCCACCCGGGCCAGCGAGGGCAGATGGAGGTGGTCGGAGTGCAGATGCGAGACCAGCACCACCTCGGCGACCGCGGCCTGCGGCGGCGGCACCTCGCCCCGGCGGCGGCGCAGATGCGCGAAGCGCCGTACGAACAGGGGGTCGGTCAGCACCCGCACCCCCGAGTCCTCGATCGTGCAGGTGGCATGACCCCACCAGGTGACCTCCACCGGCACGTCCGCCTCCTTGCTCGATCCCCGTGACCCCGTGTCCCGGTCCGGCCCGCGCCGCCCGTGCGGGGGGCGCTGCCCGTACGAGCCTATGCGCCCCCCGTGCGGTTGCGCCGCCGACCGGAAGCCGCCGACCGGGGGCGGCGCTGTGAAAAGCTGGAGAACGGGCCCTTGACGGCCGGGCCCGCGGCTGAGAGGGCACGAGGTGGACCGGCGTGGGTGACGGGAAGTGGCGTACGGCGGGCAGAGCCCTGATGCGGGTCACCGTGGTCTGGGCGGTGTCCACCCTCACCATGCTCGCGCTCGCCGGAATCCTGCCCGACTTCCGGCTCCAGTCCGACGACGGCGACACCATCACCAGGACCGCGTTCACCGCCGCCTGGGGCGCGGGCGCGTTCGGCCTGCTCTCCGCCCTGGTCTGGCCCGTTCTCGTACGGTCCCTGCTCATCGTGCCCGCGCTCGTCCTCGGCGCGCTGGTCTTCTTCCTCAACGGTTCGCTGCTGCTGGTCGCGCTGCGCCTGATCCCGGACGGGCGCGGGGACGCCGCCCCGGAGACCGCGGTCGTCGTCGCCGCCGTCATGTCCGCCGTCGCCTCCGCCACCTCCACCGCCCTCGCCGTCCGCGACGACGAGGCCTACCGCCGCCGGCTCTCCCGCCTCGCCGACCGCCGCCGCCGACGCGGCCGCCCCTCCCCGGCCGGCCCCGGCCGCGACGGCCCGCCCGGCACCGTCTTCCTCCAGCTCGACGGCGTCGGCCACGACGTCCTGGTCAAGGCCGCCGCCGACGGGCTCATGCCGACGGTCGCCCACTGGCTCGCCGACTCCGCCGGACACCGACTCACCCCCTGGCGCACCGACTGGTCCAGCCAGACCGGCGCCAGCCAGCTCGCCATCCTGCACGGCAGCAACCACGACGTGCCCGCCTTCCGCTGGTACGAGAAGGAGACCCGAACGGTCATGGTCTCCAGCCGCCCCGCGAGCGCCCTCGAAATGCAGCGCCGCGCCATCGTGCACACCCGCGACGGCGGCCTGCTGACCGTCGACGGCGCGAGCCGGGGCAACCTCTTCAGCGGCGGCGCCGGACAGCTCGCCCTGGTGCTCTCGATGGCCGCCCGCCGCGGCAAGGGCCGCCGCTCCCGCGCCGGATACTTTGCCTACTTCTCCGACCCGGCCAACGCCACCCGTACCGCCCTCTCCTTCGTCGCCGAGGTCGTCCGTGAGATCGGCCAGTCGACCCGGGCCCGCGCCCGGAAGGTCACCCCACGGGTCAAGCGCGGCGGCCTCTATCCCTTCATCCGCGCCTTCGCCACCGTCGTGGAGCGCGATGTGGTCGTCGCCGCCGTGGTCGGCGACATGTTCGCCGGACGCACGGCCGTCTACGCCGACCTCGTCGCGTACGACGAGGTCGCCCACCACTCCGGACCGCACAGCCGCGACGCGGAGAAGGTCCTCGAACGCCTCGACCGGTCCCTCGCGCTGATCGCCAAGATCGCCGACCACACCCCGCGCACCTACCGGATCGTGCTCCTCTCCGACCACGGCCAGAGCCCCGGCGAGACCTTCGCCGGGAAGTACGGACTCACGCTCAAGGACCTCGTCCGGGCGGGCTGCGGACTGCCCGTGCCGCGCCGCGCCCGCGGTACGCACAGCGCCTCCGAGGCGCGCGACGCGGTACGGATCGCCCTGCACCGCCCGCCCGAGGAGCTGGAACCGGAGGCGGAGCACCCGGCCAGACACTCCGACCCGATCGTGCTGGCCTCCGGCAACCTCGGTCTGCTCTCCTTCCCCGACATCGAGGGCCGCGCCTCCCGCGAACAGATCGACCGCCGCCACCCGGCGCTGCTCTCCACGCTCGCCAACCACCCGGGGATCGGCTTCCTCCTCGTCCGCAGCGAGGAGCACGGCTCCGTGGTGCTCGGACCGGGCTGTGCCGAGGTCCCGGTCGCCGAACTGCGGGACGGTGAGGGACCGTTGGCGGACTTCGAAACCGGCGCGGCCGCCGCCGTACGCCGCACGGACACCTTCCCGCATGTCGCGGACGTCATGGTCAACTCCATGTACGACCCCGCCACGGGCACCGTGCACGCCTTCGAGGAACAGATCGGTTCGCACGGCGGCCTCGGCGGCGAGCAGTCCCGGCCGTTCCTGCTCTGGCCGCGCGGCATGACCGACCCCCTCGACATCGTCGCCGCCGAGACCGCCGAGGGGCACCCCGCCCCGCCGGGCGGCGGGCTGGTGGGAGCGGAAGCGGTGCACCGGGTGCTGGCGCGCTGGCTGCACGAGGTCTCGGGCCCCCAGGTGCCGGTCCACGCCGAGGGTCTCGCGGGGGCCGACCGGGCGGACGCGCTGTTCCCTGGGGAGGCCGCGGTGCCGGACGCGCCGGGCACGGTGTAGGGGGCGACCGGGCCGGTCTCGCAGGAGGCCCGGGGTGGAAGTCAGCAGACCTGGATGCCGTCGGCCTTGTCGTTGTTGTAGCTACCGACGTAGGAGCTCTGCGACGGGGCGGAGGAGGCCCAGAGCTGGGTCCACGAGCCGGTCCAGTTGTACACCCTGGTCACGGCGCCCCCGGACTGGTTGTTGTGCCAGGAAGACGTCTTGTCGTTGAAACCCCAGGTGGAGAGGTCGTGGAACGCGCAGTCCGACCAGGTCAGCCGACGGCCGTCGAAGTTGCCGTGTTCGTAGAGACACGTCCAGAGGTAGCTGCAGTTCGCCGTACCGAGCGTCCCCACGGACTCGCCTACGGCCCGGGCCTGCTTCTCGCCCGGCAGCGGGAACGTCATGATCGCCTTGCCGTCACGCCAGGACACCTGGTTGACGCCGATCTGCTCGCCGCCCGGGGTGATGGCCATCTGTTTGTCGATCTGCTTCTGCAGATCGGCGACCTCGCCCCGGCTGAGACCGGCCTGTTCCGCCTGGGTGGCGATCGTGCTGTCGAGCGCGGTCGAGGCGGAGGTCGGACCGGCCAGTCCGAAGACGGCCAGGGCGCTCGCGGAAAGAGCGACCGCCAGCTTGGTTCTCGTACGCACAGGAATCGTGTCCCTTCTGGACATGGAACGTGTCGGGGAACTGTCTTCGCTGCCGCGCTGCTGTCGTACTGCTGTCGTGGAACTCGGAAGTTCTGGTCGTGCGCCCCGGGCGCAGCGCCGGGCGATGGGCGTGGATTACGTTGCCCGCCGCGCGGCGGCGAGCGGAAGCTGTCCCGGAATGCCGCAATCCCCGGGCAGCAGGCTGATTCCTGTGCTACTCGGGGCGAACTCCGACACCTAGCATCTGGACCCGGCGAGCCGCGTTGAGTGCCGATCGGCCGCCGAACACCGTGCCAACAGCAGCGGCATCGCATCGGGGGAGATGTGCTTCGCATCCACTTCACTGCCCAGGACCTCGGACGGATCCGCTTGGCGCACCAGCCGGACGCCCTGTGGGAAACCGTTCTGAGCCTGCACCAACTGAGCCGCCCGAAACCCTTCTTCGCCCCATGGTGCCGACGCACCCGCAGCGCGCTGACCGCCGCGGGCCTGGTGTCCGAGGCCCGGATGCTCACCGCCCTGGCACCGCGCACCTCCTACTTCCCGGACTTCCTCACACCCACGGCCGGACCGGAAGCCGAAACCGGGGCGGGAGCGGGCATCGACCGGGTGCTCTCCACCGGCCGTGACCGGCTGCGCGCCGACATCGCCCGACTCGCCGCCGGCCGGTCCCGGCCGTCCACCTGGCTCGACGAGATCGCCGCGGGCAGAACGCATGCCCTGCGCCGCCTCGGCACGGGGCTGCACCGCTACTACGACCTCGCGGTGGCTCCGCACACAGCCGCCTCAGCGGCCTGTGTCGGCCGAGACCGCCGGCACCGGGCACGCGACGTACTCGATCACGGCAGCGAGAGACTTCTGGCCAATCTCGGCCCCACGTCCCGCTGGAGACCGCCCGTCCTCGAAGTCGACTACTCCATCGAGCGTGAACTCCATCTGGAGGGACGCGGCTTGACGATCATTCCCAGTTTCTTCTGCCACGACCACCCCATCACTCTCGCCCTCCACGAGCTGCCGCCGGTGCTGGTCTACCCCGTGGCGCGCGGGCCGCTGTGGATCCCGGAGTCACCCACCCGCATCCCGGGGGGACCCGCCCTCGACGAACTGCTCGGCGCCACGCGAGCCGCGGTGCTGCGCTCCCTCGCCACCGGACACAGCACCACCACCCTCGCGGAGCGCCTGCGTATCTCCACTACGGCCGCCAGCCGCCACGCCGCCGCCCTGCGCGCGGCGGGTCTCGTCGCCACGGAACGACGAGGGGCCTCCGTACGGCACAGCCGTACGACCTTGGGAGCCGAGCTGGTGGACGGCGGCGGCCACGCCCTGGTCCGGGAGGGCGCCTGACGTCGGCCCTCCCCCCCGGAGCTGGTCGCCGACTGAGGATGCCTGCTCAGGCGTGCCGGCGAAACGGTGAGGAAGTGGCGTTCCAGTACCCGGTATTGCATAGTGAGGGCTCGGTCGTGCCTCGCTGTCAGCGGGCCGATGGAGGCGTGGGAGGCTGAGGTGGCCGACCAGGGGTGAGGGACGATGCGTTCGGTGTACGACGGGCAGCGACCGGGTCGCTCCGTCCCCCCGTCGGCAGGGGGCGGCGGCGAGGGCCGCGGGCCTCGCGCCGTCCGCGGAGCCGGACCGGCCGCGACCGCATCCGAGTCCCCGCGCGAGGGGCACGGGTCGTCGTACCGTCCGGGCGCCGGCGCACGGGGAGAGGGTCCCGGGCCGCTCTGTGACGGGAGCGGTACCGGGGCGTTCGGCGCCGTGCGTGTACGCGGAGGGCTCCGGCCGCACCATGAGCCCCACGAGCACCGTGGCCCTATCGGCAGGCACCCCGCCACCCGGGGACTGGCCCTGGACCTCGGCAGCTCCCGCACCCGGGCCTGGGCGCCCGGTCGCGGCCTGGTCCTCGTCATCCGTGGCGCCCTGCGCAGGGGCCCCGTGCTCGCGGGCGGCGGAGCGCTGCGCCCCGATGTCACCGACCGCCTCGCGCACCGTCTCGGCGTACGCGTGCGCCTGGCCGACGACCCGTCGACCACCGTCGTCCGCGGTGCCGGGCAGATCCTCGGCTCCGTGCTCCGCCACCGCTCGGCCCCGCCCGAGCACCCCGGCCGGGCACGGTGACCCGGCACCCGGAGCCGCCCCGGAGAAGCGCGTCCCCGCCGAGACGGCCCGGCCCGGTGACCCGCGCCCGGTGCGCGCTGGCGGCGCTGCTCCTCGGGGTGCTCGCGGTGGTCGCCGGCGCGTCCACCGCGAACGGTGCCGCCCCCGTGCCAGCCGTTACGACGGGCGGAGCCTCCACGGCCGGAACTGCCACAGTGGGTACCGCCGTGGCCGGCGCCCCCGCCCCGCAACCCCCTGGCGCAGGACCGCACCTCAGCCAGGGCACCGAGCGTACGACCACGACCACCATCACGGCTGCTCCGGCCCAGGCCGTGTCCGGCGCCGTCCCGTACTACGCCGGTGCCAGCGGTGAGCTCGCCGTGTCCGAGGCGGGACACGAGCACTCCCGCGCCGCCGCCGACCCGGCACAGACCCCCCGCGCGGGCAGCGGCCGGGCCTATCTCCTCAGCCACGCGCCCCCGCCCCCGTACGACGCCCTGCCGCCCTGTCAGCCAGGGCCTGCCGTGCCCCGCGACGGCCTGCGGCAGGTCGCCGCGGCCTCCTTCGGTGCGCCCCGCACCCGCCCGGGCGAGCTTCCCGGTGTACGGGGACCTCCGGGCAGGACCACCGGTTCCACGACCGGTCATCCGTCCTGCTCTGCCGATCCGGCGCCGCTTCCTCACTGAGGTGAGGGCGCCCGGCGCCCCACCGGAGGATTTCCATGACTCGCGCCACCACGGTGCGGGCGGTTCTGGCTGCCGCCGTTCTGCTCGTCTCCGTCTTCATCACCCTGACCATGTCGCCCAGACTCGGCCTCGACCTCCAAGGCGGCACCCGTATGGTGCTCCAGGCCCGGGACACCGCCACCGTCGAGGCGGACCGGGAGACCACCGACCGCACCCTGGAGGTCCTGCGGCAGCGCATCGACGCGCTGGGTGTCGCCGAACCGACCCTGACCCGTTCCGGCGAGGACCGGATCATCGTCGAGCTGCCCGATGTCCAGGACCCGCGCCAGGCCGCCGAGGTGCTCGGCCGGACGGCCCAGCTCACCTTCCACGCCGTGGAGGGCCCCGAGGAAGGGGGCCCGGACCCCGATGCCACCCCCGGCCCCGACGCCGCCCCGGACCCCGAACGGCTGGCGCTTCCCGACGAGCAGGGCCGCCCGCTCGCCCTCGGTCCCGCCCGGCTCTCCGGTGCCGGTGTCGAGGACGCCACCGCCTCGTTCGACGCTCAGCGCGGCGCGGGCTGGAGTGTTTCGCTCGAATTCCGCGAGGACGCGGGGCGGGACTGGACCCGGCTGACCGGAGAGGCCGCCTGCCACCCGGCCGGGGACGAGCGGCGGAGGGTCGCCATCGTCCTCGACGAGAAGGTCATCTCCTCACCGCAGGTCGACCCCTCGCTCGGCTGCCGGGCCGGTCTGCCGTCCGGCGCCACTCAGATCACCGGCTCGTTCAGCGCGGACGAGGCGCGTGACCTGGCGCTGCTCATCAAGGGCGGCGCCCTGCCCGTACCCGTGGAGATCGTCGAACAGCGGACCTTCGGCCCGACGCTCGGCGCGGCGGCCATCGAGGCGAGTGCGCAGGCCGCCCTCATCGGAGCGGCCGCCACCGCGCTCTTCGTCACCCTCGTCTACCGGCTCTTCGGCGCCCTCGCGGCCGTGGCGCTGGGCGCCTACGGGGTGATCTCCTACGCCGCCCTCGTCGCTCTCGGCGTCACGCTCACCCTCCCCGGGCTCGCCGGATTCGTCCTGGCGATCGGGATGGCGGTCGACGCGAACGTGCTGGTCTTCGAGCGGGCCAGAGAGGAGTGCGCCGCGCAGCCGAAGCGTTCCCTGCGCTCCGCCCTGACCACCGGGTTCCGCAAGGCGTGGAGCGCGGTCGCCGACTCCAACGCCACCACCCTCATCGCCGCCGCGCTGTTGTTCTTCCTGGGCTCCGGGCCGGTCAGGGGCTTCGGGGTCACCCTCGCCATCGGGGTCGTCGCCTCGATGTTCTCGGCGCTGGTCATCGCCCGCGCGCTCACCGAGATCGCCGCGAACTCCCGCTTCGTCAGCGACTACCGGGGCGTCAACGGAATCGCCCGCCCCGGCAGCGTACGGGCCTGGCTGGCCCGCAAGGACCCGCAGCTCTTCCGCAAGCCGGTCCGCTGGCTCGTCGTCGCGGCGGCCCTGGTCGCCGTCGCGGTGGCCGGAATCGTGGTGCGCGGAGTCGATCTGGGCGTCGAGTTCACCGGTGGCCGGCTGGTCGAGTACTCCACCAGCCGCCCGGTCGACGTGGAGACGGCCCGCGACGCGATCGCCGGGGCGGGCTTCGGCGACGCAGAGGTCACCACCGCGGGCGAAAGCGACCTCTCCGTACGCGCCGGAAAGCTCGACAACGACGCAGAGGAGGCGCTGCGGGCCGCCCTCGCGGCGGAGGGCGGCGAGACCACGAAGGTACGGGACGAGCTCATCGGCCCGAGCCTCGGCGACGAACTGCGGCGCAACGCGCTGATCGCGCTGGGGGTCGCGGTACTCGTTCAACTGGCCTATCTGGCGGCCCGGTTCCGCTGGACGTTCGCCATGGCCACGGTCGGGGCCATGGCGCACGACGTGATCCTCGTGGTGGGCGCCTTCGCCTGGCTGGGGCGGCCGGTCGACGGCGTCTTCCTGGCGGCCCTGCTCACCGTGATCGGCTACTCGGTCAACGACTCGGTGGTGGTGTTCGACCGGGTACGGGAGCTGTGGGCGGCCGACCGGAGGTCACCCGTGGCCACGGTCGCCCGCCGGGCCGTCCTCCAGACCGTCCCCCGTACGGTGAACACCGGGATGGGCGCCCTGTTCATCCTGGCCGCCCTCGCGGTCCTGGGCGGCGACTCGCTCGCCGACTTCGCGCTCGCCCTGCTTATCGGCATCTGCGTAGGCACCTGGTCCTCGGTCTTCGCCGCCGTACCAGGGGCTCTCGTACTGGAGCGGACCGCCAAGGCGCCGCCGCCCGTACCGGGAAAGGGGCAGATGAAGGGGAGGAACAAGGGGCCTGCGCGCGGGCGCGGTGGCACCGGCCGCCGCGATCCGCACGACAACGGGGCCCGCGTCTGACGCGATCCGCTCGGCGACGGGGCCCGCGGCCGGTGTGAACCCGGACGGGTCAGCACGCCACGTGGGCGCGCAGATGGGCGGCGGTCTCCCGGTCGGCGGGGAGAAACGTCTCGATGGCCAGCTCGGCCACCGTCACGTCCATCGGGGTGTTGAACGTCGCGATCGACGACAAGAACGACAGGACCCGGCCCCCGTGTTCGAGCAGCAACGGCAGCGCGAACACGGGCGGCCGGCCCCTCCCCGGGCCGTCCGCTCCCTCCGCTCGCGCGCCCCCGGCGGGCGGGTCGGCCAGGTCGGTCCGGCCGGTCCGCGAAGGCACCGGGTAGGCGGCCACCTCGTCGTACAGCGCACGCAGCTCGGACGAGCGGGCGAGGGCGATCTGCCGGTCCATCTGCGCCAGCAGGTCCGCCCGCCACTCAGGGAGATTCACGATGCGCGAAGCGAGCCCCTCCGGGTGGAGAGTCAGCCGCATCGCGTTGACCGGTGGGGTCAGCAGCCGCTCGGACACCCCCTCCAGCAGCAGAGCGATCCCCCGGTTGGCGGCAACCACCCCGTATGTGCCGTCCACGACGAGCGCGGGATAGGGCTCGTACGCGGTCAGCAGCCGCTCCAGGCTCTCGCGCAAGGACGCCATCGCGGGGTCGTCGAGCGGTGTCCGCGTAAAGCGGGGTGCGTAACCGGCCACCACCAGAAGGGCGTTGCGTTCGCGGACCGGGACGTCCAGCTGCTCGGCCAGCCGCAGGACCATTTCCTCGCTGGGCCGGGAGCGGCCCGTCTCGATGAACGAGATGTGGCGGGCCGAGGAGTCCGCGCGCAGCGCCAGCTCCAGCTGGCTGAGGCGCCGCTGCTCCCGCCAGCCCCGCAGCAGTGGCCCCACTCCCGTGTCGGGCACGACAGTCGTCATGCCGAGACCGTAACGTCACCGGCGTGCCGGGGTCGTATTGGTCGGCCCCGGTCCGCCGGGGCGTACGTCCTGCCGCCGGTCCACCGAGACACCCGGGAGCCGTTCCATGACCGCCGAACCGCTGTCGCCGACCGAGATCGAACGCCGCCTGGAGGGCCTGCCCGGCTGGGCGCTGGAAGGGGACCTGCTGACCCGGACCTTCCGGCTGCCCTCCCACTTCGCCGCCGCCGCGCTGACCGTCCACATCGCGCAGATTCAGGAGGAGCTGAACCACCACTCCGATCTGACGCTGGGCTACAACACGGTGGCGCTCTCCGTCCACACCCATGATGCGGGCGGCGCGGTCACCGAGAAGGACTTCGCGCTCGCCGCCAGGGTGTCGGCCGCCGCGCCGTCCCACGGAGCTGAATGAGCCGCATGAGTCGCATGAGCGGCCTTGGCCGTATGAACTCCATGCGCCGTACGGGCCGGGTGAGCTGACGGTCGGGGGCGCCGGGTGCACCCCGGCCCGGCGAGGGAGCCCCCTCCGGCCCCGCCTCAGGCCACCGTGCCGAACCGCGGGTGCGTCGTGAGCCACCGGGCGTAGCTCGGGCTCCGCGACACCGCCTCCGCGTACGCCGACCGGGTCGCCCCGGTCACCGTCGCCGCCGCGGCGTCCGCGGCGGAGGAGTGCGGGTGCCAACCCACCAGATGGCGCCAGCTGAGCGGCGCGCCGGCCAGCGGTCTGGTGACCAGCCCGGGAGCAGGCGGGAACGTCGCCCGGCACAGCCCGATCGCCCGCCCCACCTGGACCAGGTGGACGACGGACGCGGTGTCCGTCTCGTACACCGACACCGGGGTGAAGCCCGCCCGCGCGCAGGCCGTGGCGAAACAGTCCGCGAAACAGCCGTCGCCCGGTACGTCCGCCCAGCACTCGTCCGCCAGTGCGGCCAGCTCCAGTTCGCTCTGTCCGGCCAGGGCATGGTCCTCCGGCAGCATCACGAAGACCGGGTCCACCCCGACGACCTCCCAGGCGAGCCGCTCGGCCAGCGGCGGCGGGCTCTCGCCGCACGTCCCGATGAGTGCGAAGTCCAGCCGCCCGTCGATCACCAGCGAAGCGATCTCGGCCACCGACCACGAGGTGTACGTCGACACGGGGGTCGCCGGGTGAGCGGCGGCCATCCGGTCCACCAGACCGCCGAGCAGCGGGCCGTGCGTGCCGCCCAGCCGGAACCGGTCCAGCGCCCCCGTGGCGTTGGCGAACCGTACGGCCTCCGCCTGGAGTTCGCTCACCGCGGGCAGCACCACCCGGGCCCGTTCCAGCACCAGTTCGCCGAGCGGGGTGGCACGGGCACCGGTGTGGTCGCGCTCGAAGAGCGCGCCTCCCAGGGCCTTCTCGATCCGCCGCAGCTGGGCGCTGAGGGCGGGCTGGGCCAGCCCGAGGGTAGCGGCGGCCTTGGTGAGGCTGCCTGTGTCGGCTATGGCACGGACCGTTCGCAGATGGCGCAACTCCAGCTCCATAATGGCAAGTTATGGGCCCATGGGCGGCGCGGCAATATGCGTGCTCCGCCTACCGTTCAGTCGGTGTCCTCGGCCCGTACTCCGTCGCGTCGGCCGACGGGCGTACGGGCCCGGCGTCAGCGGCTCGCCAGGCGCCGACCGAATCCTCGGCTCCCGCCCCAGGACGCGCTTGTCCCCGTCCGTCGCCGCCGTGTCGTTGCCGTCGAGCACCGTCGCGAACAACTCGGCCGGGTCGTGGAGGTCCAGGCGTCCCGCGCGGGGGCAATGGGGGTGATTTGCTGAACCGGCAACAGAATTCGCCGACTGAAGGCACGTTGGGGAGCCTGGTCCCATGCCCAGCAACGCCGGTCACGGCCACCACGAAGCGCCCGCGCCCACCGCCACGGCTGTCCACCATCATTCCCACGCCCATGCCCGCGCCCACACCTCCGCGCACGGGTCCGGGTCCGGGGCTGATCCGGGCACGGACATCGACTGGGACGTCATGGGCCCGCTGCTGGAGCAGGACGCCGAACTCAGCAGCACGCAGTACGAGGAAGCGGCCCGCTGGATCGCCACCCTGCCCACCGCGCCGGAGGTCCGCCGGGTGCTGGACATCGGCAGCGGCCCCGGAGTCGTCTCCTGCCTGCTGGCGGACGTCTTCCCCGAGGCGGAAGTCGTCGCCGTCGACGCGACGCCCGCGCTCCTGGAGCGCGCGAGGAACCGGGCCCAGCGCCTCGGCGTGATCGACCGCTTCCGCACGAAGGAGGCCGAACTGCCTCGCGAGGTGCACCGGTTGGGGCAGGCCGACCTGGTCTGGGCGGGCAACTCCCTGCACCACATGGGAGACCAGCGCGCCGCCCTCGCCTCCTTCGCCGGGCTCCTGCGGCCCGGCGGGACCGTCGCGCTCGTCGAGGGCGGGCTCCCCACCCGGCGGCTGCCCCGCGACATCGGCATCGGGCGGCCCGCTCTGGAGGCCCGGATGGAGGCGGCGGCCGCCGAGCGATTCGACCGGATGCGCGCCGAACTCCCTGACACGAAAAGGGAGACGGAGGACTGGAGTGCGCTGCTCGCCGCCGTCGGACTCACCCCGCAGGGCACCCGCAGCTTCCTGCTCGACCTGCCCGCCCCGCTCTCCCGCGCCGCCCGCGACCATGCCGTCGCGAGCATGGCCCGCGAGCGCGAGGTGTTCGGGGAACTGCTCACGGCCGAGGACAGCGCCGTACTGGAAAGGCTGCTGGACCCCGATGACCCGCAGGGCCTCCACCACCGGCCCGACGTGTTCCTGCTGACCGCCCGCACGGTGCACCTGGGGCGGCGCGAGGCCTGAGAGTGTGGTACGTGGGTATTTGTCCGTTTCGAGGGTGGGTTTGAGTGAGGGCTGCTGGTCACCGGAGCGTGATGGGGATCAGGTGCCGGGCTGGGCGGACAGGCCGGGTTCGGGTTCGGGTTCGGTGAGGATTCCCCGGGTGACCAGGCGTTTGAGCTTGGACCGGATGCCTTCGGTGTTCTTCGGGACGATGGGCGGGTCGAGGGCCTGACAGAGATCGCGGGCCCGCAGCGGTGTCGCGGCATCGGCGAAGGCGGCGAGGATCTGCTGGTAGGCCGGGTGGTCCGGCAGGTCGGGCCCGGACGGTTCGTCGGCGGGGGCGCATCTGTCGGGTACCGCGCGGCACGGGGCGGTGATCGTGGGAGCGCCGCGGCGGCGAACGGTCGGCTCCCATGCCACGGTCGGATCGCATAAAGATGCTCAGGCGCATGGGCCGTGCTTGTGTGGACGGAGTGCAGACACCCGCCCGGCCGTCTACGGGCCGGTGCCCGCGTGGTGGTGATCCTTCCCACGTACATGCAAGGAGACTGTCATGGCCAGCACCCCGGACAAGTCGATCGACGGCAAGGTCGCCTTCGTAGGGGGTGCGTCACGCAATCTCGGCGGACTGATCAGTACGACTCTGGGCGCCGAGGGCGCACGGGTGGCGGTGCATTGCCACAGCGACTCCTCCCGGGCCAAGGCTGACGACGTGGTCGCGCAGATCAACGCCGGTCCCGGCGAGGCGTTCGCGGTCCAGGCCGATCTGACGCGGGTCTCTGAGGTGGAGCGGGTCTTCGACGCGGTCGTGAACCGGTTCGGGAGAGTTGGACTACAGCGTCAACACCGCCGGCATGGTGCTGAAGAAGCCGCTCACCGAGATCACGGAGGAGGAGTACGACCAGATGTTCGCGGTCAACTCCAAGGCCGCGTTCTTCGTGATGCGCGAGGCCGCGCGCAGGATGGAGGACGGCGGGAAGATCGTCACGATCGTCACCTCGCTGCTGGCCGCCTACACCGGCCTGTACTCCACGTACGCCGGCAGCAAGGCCCCCGTCGAACACTTCACCCGGGCGCTGTCGAAGGAGCTGTTCGGCCGGAACATCTCCGTGAACAACATCGCCCCGGGGCCGATGGACACCGGGTTCTTCTACCCGGCCGAGGACGACGACTCCGTCGCTTACCACAAGTCCTCGGCCATGAACGGTGACCTGACCAAGATCGAAGACATGGTCCCCTGGGTGCGTCTCCTGCTTACCGACGGCTGGTGGGCCAACGGTCAGACCTTCTTCCTCAACGGCGGCTACACCACCCGCTGACCACCCCTTCGCTGGTGCTGGGGCACCGCGGTGCCCCAGCACCAGCGAGGCCTTGCCCCGTCCGAACAGACCGTGCCTCTCATCCCGTGTTCCGAGGAGATACGCCATGCCTGCTCAGCTCAGCGATCCCGCGGTGGCCGCGTTCGTCGCCGCTGTGAACGCCGGCGACCGCGACGCCTTCTTCGCCGCTCTCACCCCTGATGCCACCATGTCCGACGACGGCACCCAGCGTGACCTGAACTCCTGGGCAGAGAAGGAGATCTTCTCTGCCGACGGGCGCATGGACGTGGAATCGGTCTCGGCCGACGGCCGCACCCTGGTCGCCACCTACACCAATTCCACCTGGGGCAGCATGCGCACGCGCTGGGCCTTCACGGTCTCGGAGGACCGGATCAGCCGGTTCGACACCGGTCAGGCATGACAGCGCACCGAGCCCAGATGCGAGGCCGAACCCGCGCGACCGCACCGCTGATGGCGCTCTCCCTCATGGACCGACCATGACCGTACAGCGCACCCAGCATCAGTTGCTCCGGGAACGGGCGAAGGACGGTGCTCCGGAAGTGGGAGCGATCGAGCTGTTCTTCGACCTCGTCTACGTCTTCGCCATCATTCAGCTGTCGCACTTCCTGCTCACGCACCTCACGGGCGAGGGAGTGGCACGGGCCGCAGTGCTGTTCCTCGCCGTCTGGTGGGGCTGGAACTACACGGCGTGGGCGATGAACTGGCTCAACCCGGACAACGTAGCGGTCCGGCTCCTGACGGCGGTACTGATGCTGCTGGGTCTGGGCATGGCCGTGGCACTGCCCGGGGCCTTCGGGGCGGACGCCATGCTGTTCGCCGTGTGCTACGTGAGCCTGCAACTGCTGCGTACGACATTCATGGTGGTGGCCTGCCGCGGCCAGGTGCTCGGCGGGAACTACGCCAGGATGCTGTGCTGGACCGCCTGCGCGGGGGTGTTCTGGATCGCGGGGGCGTTCGCGCCTGAGGAACACCGTCTGTGGTGGTGGCTGGTCGCCGTAGTGATCGACTACGGGGCGCCGTTGGCCGACTTCTTCGTTCCCCGTTTCGGCTCCGCGCCCATGCACACCTGGCCGCTGCACCGCGAACATCTCGCCGAGCGCAACCGGCTCGTCTTCATCATCGCGCTCGGCGAATCCGTCCTGATCATGGGTTTCACCCTGGACGAGGTCGAGTTGACGGGACCGGTCGTCGCGGCGACCGTGATCGGCTTCACCGGTCTGGTCCTGCTGTGGTGGAACTACTTCGGCTTCCGCATCGAACGGGAGCGGGAAGCAGACCCCGAGGGAGCACTGCAGACGGCCATCGCCCGCTCGGGCTTCGCCTACGCCCACGCGGTGATGATCGCGGGAGCGATCGTGGTGGCCGTGTCCATCGAACAGGTCACCATGCACTCCACCGGACACCTCGAACCGGAGGTGATCTGGTGCGTGATCGGCGGCCCCGCGCTCTACCTCGTCGGAAACCTGCTCTACATCCACGCCCGTACGGGCCTCATCGCCCACTCCCGGCTGGTGGTCATCGCGATCCTGGTCCTGCTCGGCGTCCTGGCCCAACTCACCGACATCCTGAACCCCCTGGCCCTCGCCGCAGCCGCGACCGTCTGCCTGCTCGCACTCGCCGTCACGACCCACGCCGTCCAAGCGCGCCGCCATGACGCCGCCGCCGGCTGACCTGAGCGGGAAACCCCGGGACACCGGCCCGGTGCCACCGGGCAACCACGGAGTGGGACCGCCCCTGCACCGGCGGATGCGGCCGCGGGACCCGGCCGAACCCCGCAGCCAGACCGCGCTGGAGCTGCTGTTCGACCTGGCGTTCTCCGTGGCCTCCGGCTTCGCAGCCGTTCAGTTGGCGCAGTCGCTGGCCGACGCCGACACGGCTGCCGGGGCGGGGAAAGCCGTCCTCGGGTTCGCGATGGTGTTCTTCGCGATCTGGTGGGCCTGGCTCTCCTACAGCAGGTTCTCCTCCGCGTACGACACCGACGACGGCCTGACCTGGGGCGTGACCGCGCTCCAGATCGTCGGAGCCTGCGTGCTCGCCGCCGGCGTACCCCAGGCCTTCGCCGAGGGCGACTTCGCCGTCATCACCATCGGCTACGCCGTGATGCGCGTCCCGCTCGTCGCGCAGTGGTACCGCGCCGCCAGAGGAGACCCGCAGCGGCGCGTGACGTGTCTGCGATTCGCCACCGCTCTGCTGCTGCTCCAGGTGGGCTGGGCGGCACGGCTCGCGCTGCCCGACCCGTGGCAGCTGCTCACCTTCCCGCTGCTGGCCGCGGGCGAGATCACCGCGCCGCTGTGGGCCGAACGCCGCGGTGCGCCACCGGTCAACCCCGCCCACTTCGCGGGTAGGCACCTCCGCTTCGCCCTCACCGTGGCCGCCCAGACGGTCGCCGCGACGATCTGGGCCGTGCAACTGAGCCTGGAGGACGTCGAGAGGCGGAGCGCACTGCTGTCCGTGGCCGTGCTGTCCGTGGGCGTCATCGTCTGCCTGGTGTGGCTCTACTGCGGCATGCCGCACGCCCAACTGGTGGCGCAGCGGTGGAGGAGGCGGTGGACGTACGGGCACTACGTGTTCCTCGGGGCCCTGTGCGCCGCGGGCTCGGGAACACGCTTCCTGGCGGACCGCGCGGACGCTCCGGGGGCGGGCGGTCATGCGGCCGTGCCCCTCGCGGTAGCCGTGGCCGTCGCCCTGCTGGCCCTGTGGGGCATGTGCGTGGTGCCCGCTGCCGGGGCTCTCGTCTCCGCCCCGCTGTCTTCGCTGCGCTATCCGGCTGCCGCTGCGGTAACCGTGGCGGCGCCGCTGGTGGTGGACCGGCCACTGTGGGCCACCGGGGTGATCGCCGTCGTACTCCTTACCCTGTCGTGGGCGGCCCGCCGCGCCAGGTGACGGCCTCGCCCTCGTGCGCCAGCACCGTCATGGGTCTCGTCGCCGAGGCCGTCGTGCTGCCGGCATCCGCGCACGACAGCGCCGCCGGCACCGCCCTGCTGGACGGCGTGGCCGCCCAGTTGGACACGGCCAAGAAGGCCCTGGTCGACCAGGGGTTCAAGAAGACCGTCGTCGACCGCGGCAAGACCCACGGTATCGACGTAGAGATCGTCGAGCGCAACCGGCCGACAAGGGCTTTGTCCCGCAGGCCAAGCGGTGGATCGTGGAGCAGACGAACGGGATCTTGATGCTCTACCGGCGTCTGGACCGTACTCTGAGAGACCTCCCTGGGGCCGGCCGTTCGGATCACGCCGGACTCGCGGGGTCCGGCCTGATCCGAACGACAGACCTCAGGCCACCGGCTCCAACCGCCACCACTGGAACGGGGAGTCGGTGTCCTCCCACTGCTGCACCGTCCCCCCTTCCTCCGTCGAGCGGTCCGCCACCTCCATGACGAGGCCGCTGATGAAGCTCACCAGCGTCACCGTCCCCGGGGCCTCCGCGTGCTGCTCGATCAGCCACTCCTGAGCGCCGAAGTTGTTGGCCTTCCACTGCTGGACACGGGTGCCGTTCTCCGTGGCGGCGTTCGCCACGTCCAGCCGCTTCCCGCTGTGGGCGTTGACCAGGTGGAAGAGGGCGGCGCCCTCGTGGACGGGGGACAGCTGCCACACCTGCGCGTCCGTCCCGTCGTCCTTGCCCTGCTGGACCCGGGCGCCGCTGCCCTTGGCCCCGCCGTAGACCTCCAGCACCAGTTCGCTGCCGACGTTGCGCAGACGGTAGGGGCCTGCCTGGACGACGGGCGCGGGTTCGCTGCTCATGTTCCGTATCTCTCCGGTTGCGTTGTGCGCTTCGGCTGGGACACCGACCTGACCGACGACGGCGCCCCCACCGATATCACGGTGGGGGCGCCGGGGGCTTCGGCGCTCAGGCGCCGACGTTGAACTCCGCCGGGTCCGGGCCGAGCCGCTTGCCCTCGTCCAGCGCGGCGAACGCGGCGAGGTCATCGGCGTCCAGCTCGAAGCCGAACACATCGAGGTTCTCCTCGATCCGCGACGGGGTCACGGACTTCGGGATCACGATGTTGCCGGTCTGGAGGTGCCAGCGCAGCACCGCCTGGGCGGGGGTGCGGCCGTGCTTCTGGGCGATGGCGACGACCGTCGGCACCTCCAGCAGGCCCTTGCCCTGGCCCAGCGGCGACCACGCCTCGGTGGCGATGCCGTGCTCGGCGTGGAAGGCGCGGGACTCGGCCTGCTGGAGCTGCGGGTGCAGCTCGATCTGGTTGAGGACGGGAACCACGGAGGTCTCCGCGAGCAGTCGCTTCAGATGCTCGGGGCGGAAGTTCGACACGCCGATGGCCTTGGCGCGGCCGTCGGCGTAGATCTTCTCGAACGCCTTGTACGTGTCGGTGTACGCGTCCTTCGCCGGGACCGGCCAGTGGATCAGATACAGGTCGACGTAGTCCAGGCCGAGCTTGTCCAGCGAGGCGTCGAAAGCGCGCAGCGTGCTGTCGTACCCCTGCTCGGAGTTCCACAGCTTGGTGGTGATGAACAGCTCGTCACGGGCGATGCCGGAGGCGGCGACCGCCTTGCCGGTGCCTGTCTCGTTCTCGTAGATCGCGGCGGTGTCGATGCTTCGGTACCCGGCCCTGAGGGCTGTGGCCACGGCCTTCTCCGCCTCGTCGTCCGGCACCTGCCAGACGCCGAAACCGAGCTGCGGCATGTCGAGGCCGTTGTTGAGGGTGATGGAGGGGACCTGGCTCACGAGCGATCGATCCTAACGTCGTCGGTTGGTACTTCCCACGACAACGTCCGGGCGGGCACAGACATTCCCGCACCCGGCCGCGCCGCATCAGTGGTAGAGCGCGTCCACCTCCGCCGCGTACGCCGCCTCGATCGCCTTGCGTTTCAGCTTCAGCGAGGGCGTCAGCAGCCCGTGGTCCTCGGTGAACCGGTGGGCCAGTATCCGGAACGTACGGATCGACTCCGCCTGCGACACCGCCGTGTTGGCCGCCACCACCGCCCGGCGGATCTCCATCTCCAGGTCCGGGTCGCGCACCAGGTCGGCGGGGGCGAGCGGGGCGCGGCCCTGCATGGACAGCCAGTGGTCCACGGACTCCTGGTCGACGGTGACCAGCGCCGCGATGTACGGGCGGTCGTTGCCGACGACGATGCACTGGGCGACCAGCGGATGCGCCCGTACGCGCTCCTCCAGACCGGCCGGGGAGACGCTCTTGCCCCCGGACGTCACCAGGATCTCCTTCTTCCGCCCGGTGATCGTCAGATAGCCGTCCTCGTCCAGCGCGCCGAGGTCACCGGTGGCCAGCCAGCCGTCGCGCAGCACGGCCCGGGTGGCCTCGGGGTTGCCCAGATAGCCGGAGAACACGTTCGCCCCGTGCAGCCAGACCTCGCCGTCCTCGGCGATGTGCACCGAGGTCCCGGGAATGGGCTGCCCGACCGTGCCGTACCGGGTGCGTTCGGGCGGGTTCGCGGTCGCCGCCGCGGTCGACTCGGTCAGCCCGTACCCCTCGAAGACGCTCACCCCGGCGCCCGCGAAGAACAGACCGAGCCGGCGGTCCATGCCCGAGCCGCCCGACATCGCGTGCCGCACCCGGCCGCCCATCGCATCGCGGACCCTCTTGTAGACGACCTTGTCGAAGAACTGGTGCTGCACCCGCAGCCCCGCCGAGGGCCCGGGGCCGTCCCCGAACGCCTTCTGCTCCAGTGCCTCGGCGTACTTCACCGCGACCTCGACGGCCTTGTCGAACGGGCCTGCCCGGCCCTCCGCCTCCGCCTTGCGCCGCGCCCCGTCGAAGACCTTCTCGAAGATGTACGGCACCGCCAGGATGAAGGTGGGCCGGAACGCCATCAGGTCCGGCATCAGCGCGTTCGCCGACAACTCCGGCTGATGGCCGAGTTTGACCCGGCCCCGGACCGCCGCGATCTCCACCATCCGGCCGAAGACATGGGCCAGCGGCAGGAAGAGCAGCGTGGCCGCCTCGTCACCCGGCTTGGAGTGGAACACCGGCTCCCAGCGGCCGACCATCGTGTCGCTCTCGAACATGAAGCTCGCATGGGTGATCACGCACCCCTTGGGGCGGCCGGTCGTCCCGGAGGTGTAGATGACGGTCGCCACGGACTCGGGAGTCACCGCGCGCCGGTGCCGGTGGACCACCTCGTCGTCGACCTGCGCGCCCGCCGCGACCAGTTCGTCCACCGCCCCGGCGTCCAGCTGCCACAGCCGCTTCAGACGCGGCAGCCGGTCGATCACCGAGCCGACGGTCATCGCGTGGTCCTCGTGCTCGACCATCACCGCCACGGCCTCGGCGTCGTGCAGCATCCACAGGACCTGCTCGGCCGAGGACGTCGGATAGATCGGCACCGACTGGGCCCCGACGGTCCAGAGTGCGAAGTCGAGGAGGGTCCACTCGTAGCGCGTACGGGACATCAGCGCGACCCGGTCGCCGAAGCGCACGCCGTGCGCGATCAGCCCCCTCGCCAGGGCCAGCACCTCGTCGCGGAATACCTCCGAGGTCACATCCCGCCACTGTCCGCCCGCGTCCTTGCGGCCGAGCGCGACCCGCCGCGGATCGTCCTCGGCGTGCTCGAAGACCACATCGGCCAGACCGCCGACCTGGGGCGCGGCTGCCATGGGTGGGACAGTGAATTCACGCAATGACCTGCTCCTCGTGGCGCTCCGCACAGCGCCGCGACGCTACCCCAAGCAGGGGCCGGGCGGGAGGGGTTCCGACACGCTCCGTGCACCGGTGCATCCGTCCCGTCAACCGTTGAAATCCGGCCAGATGGGCAAGGGTCGGGCGTACACAGTGCCTGGTTCTGCCGGACGAGTGAGCGGCTCGCACCGGAATCTCCACCGAATCCGCCCGCCGCGGTCACGGCCGTGCGGGCGTCCCGCTACGAGGCGTCGTGACCGCCGCCCCCTCGGTGCAGCCGATCCCCGCCCGCCAGGATCGCCGCCGCCAGCGCGTCGGCCGCCTCCTGCGCCGGACCCCCGCGGTTCCCGTGCAGCAGCACGAAGTCGACACCGCCCAGCTCGGGGAGCCCCGCCCTGGCCGGAACCGGCACCAGACCAGGCGGAATCAGCCCCCGGGAGTGCGCCATCACCCCCAGGCCCGCCCGCGCCGCCGCCACAAGACCGCTCAGGCTCGTACTCGTGACGGCGATCCGCCAGGCCCGCCCGTGCTCCTCCAGCACCTCCAGGGCGCGGGCCCGGGTGATCCCCGGCGGCGGGAAGACGACCAGCGGCACGGGGCGCTCCGGATCGAGCCGCAGGCTCGGCGCGCCGATCCAGTCCAGGGCGTCCCGCCACACCAGCTCGCCGTGCGTGTCGTCGGTGCGGCGCTTGGCCAGGACGAGATCCAGGCGGCCCGCCGCGAGCTGCCGGTGCAGGGTCCCCGACAGCTCCACCGTGAGCTGGAGCTCGACCTCCGGGTGGTCGCGGCGGAAGGCCTCCAGGATCTCCGGGAGCCGGGTCAGCACGAAGTCCTCGGAGGCCCCGAAGCGCAGCCGCCCGCGCAGCCGGGTGCCCGCGAAGAACGCGGCGGCCCGTTCGTGCGCCGCGAGGATCGTCCGGGCGAAGCCGAGCATCGCCTCCCCGTCCTCGGTCAGATCGACCCGGTGGGTGTCGCGCGCGAACAGCTGCCGCCCCGCCGCCTCCTCCAGCCGCCGTACGTGCTGGCTCACCGTGGACTGGCGGACCCCGAGCCTGCGGGCGGCCTGGGTGAAGCTCAGCGTCTGGGCGACGGCGAGGAAGGTACGCAGCTGAGCGGGGTCGTACGAGGCGTCCATGGCCCCACGTTATCGAGAACCGTGATGACAGTCAGAGCGGTGTACGGGTTTCCCGATCACCTGGTGGGGAGCAGGATGGTGCCGGTAGGGCGGGGCTCCCGGAGTCCGGTACGGCCGGGTCTCCCGAGCCTGGTACGGCAGGGTTCTCCGGAGCCTCGTACGGCAGGGCTCGCCGAGCCCGGTACGGCCGGGTGCCCCGTGCCTGGTACGGCCGGGCTTCCCGAGCCCGATACGGCCCGGCTTCCCCGAGCCCGGGCCATGCCGGGGCTCCCGGAGCCCGGCATGGCCCGATGCCCGATGCCCGATGAACGAACCGTCCCGTGGAGCACCCGAGCACATGATCCGCCGCCTTCCGAAGCCGCCGTCCTGGCTGCCCGTCGACGCGTACATCCTGGCGCTGATCGGCACCGTCGTTCTCGCGGCGCTGCTGCCCGCCCGGGGCGCCGCCGCGGACGTGGCGGGCGGTGCCTCCACCGGTGCGGTCGCCCTGCTGTTCTTCCTGTACGGGGCGCGGCTCTCGACGGCTGAGGCGCTCGCCGGGCTGAGGCACTGGCGGCTCCACCTCACGGTCCTGGCCTGCACGTTCGTCGCTTTTCCGCTGCTGGGGCTGGCGAGCAAGGGGCTGGTGCCGTACGTGCTGACGCCGGAGCTCCAGGCGGGCTTCCTCTTCCTGTGCCTGGTGCCCTCCACGATCCAGTCCTCGATCGCCTTCACCTCGATCGCCCGGGGCAACGTGCCCGCCGCGATCTGTGCCGGGTCCTTCTCCAGCCTCGCCGGGATCTTCGTGACCCCGCTGCTGGCCGCCCTGCTGCTCGGCTCGGCCGCCGGCGGGTTCTCGGCGGACTCCCTGCTGAAGATCGTGCTCCAGCTGCTCGTCCCGTTCCTCGCCGGACAGCTGCTGCGCCGCTGGATCGGCGGTTACCTCGTCCGGCACAAGAAGGTTCTCGGCCTGGTGGACCGTGGCTCGATCCTGCTCGTCGTCTACACCGCGTTCAGCGAGGGCATGGTGGCCGGTGTCTGGCAGCAGGTCACCCCGGCCCGCCTCGCCGCCCTGCTCGGCGCCGAGGCGGTGCTGCTCGCCCTGATGCTCGCGCTGACCTGGTCCGGGGCGCGGTGGCTCGGGTTCGGCCGGGAGGACCGGATCGCCATCCAGTTCGCCGGATCGAAGAAGAGCCTGGCGGCCGGGCTGCCGATGGCGAGCGTGCTGTTCGGGGCGCACGCGAGCCTGGCAGTGCTGCCGCTGATGCTCTTCCACCAGATGCAGCTGATGGTCTGCGCGGTGATCGCCAAACGCCGCTCCCGCGACCCGGAGGGGCAGGACCCGGCGGCCTCCGAGGACTCCGGCGCCGGGCCGTTGTCGGACCCGGCGGTTACGGTGACCCGGTAGCGCCGATCACCGCCGATACGGAGGACCGCCATGCCCGGCCGGCCTGATGCCGACGACTTCCCGCACGCCGCGGGCAACCCGGCCCGCGGCGCCCTCCGCGCGGCGGGTTGCACCCGGCTCACCCAGCTCACCGCCCTGACGGCCGCTGAGGTGCTGGCGCTGCACGGGGTCGGCCCGAAGGCGATCCGGGTGCTGCGCGAGGCGCTGGCCGCCGAGGGGCTGTCGTTCGCGGGGGAGTGAACCACGGATTCCGGCATGCGGTGAGGGCGGCCGAGCGGTCACTCCCGCCGGGCGCGCGAGTCCTCCCCCCTGTCGGGCGGGCCTGAGCCGTCACCCCTGCCGGGCCCGAGCCGTCACCCCTGCCGGGCCCCTGCCTCAAGCGCGATCCGGTGCTCACCCGCGTACACGTTCATCGACGGCCCCCGCAGGAAGCCGACCAGCGTCAGGCCGCTCTCCGCCGCCAGGTCCACCGCCAGGGACGACGGCGCCGAGACCGCCGCCAGCACCGGAATGCCCGCCATCACGGCTTTCTGCGCCAGCTCGAACGAGGCCCGCCCGGACACCAGCAGCACCGCGCGCGACAGCGGCAGCCGGGAGTCCGTCAGCGCCCGGCCCACCAGCTTGTCGACCGCGTTGTGCCGACCGACGTCCTCCCGTACGTCCAGCAGCTCGCCCTCCTCGGAGAAGAGGGCGGCCGCGTGCAGCCCGCCCGTCCGGTCGAACACCTTCTGCGCGGCCCGCAGCCGGTCCGGGAGGGCCGACAGCAGCTCGGGAGAGAGGCGGACCGGGGGAGCGTCGGCGACCGGGTGGCGGGTCGTGGTGCGTACCGCGTCGAGGCTCGCCTTGCCGCACAGGCCGCACGAGGACGTCGTGTAGACGTTCCGCTCCAGCGTGATGTCGGGCACCACGACGCCCGGCGCGAGCTTCACATCCACCACGTTGTACGTGTTGACGCCGTCCGTCGTGGCTCCGGCGCAGTAGACGACCGACCGCACCTCGTCCCCCTCGGCGATCACTCCTTCGCTGACCAGGAACCCCACGGCCAGCGCGAAGTCGTCGCCGGGCGTCCGCATGGTGATGGCCAGGGGTCTGCCGTTCAGCCGGATCTCCAGGGGCTCTTCCGCCACCAGGGTGTCGGCGCGGACGGAGACGGCGCCGTCCCGGATGCGGAGGGTGCGGCGGCGTTCGGTGACCCGTCCCATACAGTTGAACCCGATTCTGTCCGTGTGCGGAGGCCCCGTGCCGAGTGCGGGAGCCGGAACCTGACCCCGCCATTGTCCGACACACCGACCGGCCTGTCGCCGTCGCCCGCACAGCACGTTGACCAGGCAGTTGTCAACGCTCCAACGTCCGGCCCGGATTCCTGTGGGATCACGTGCCCTCGTACCGGACGGTAGCGACCAAGACTGGATGGTTCCTGCCCTACGTCCCGAGGGGAACCCCGTATGACCGGCTCACGTGTCGTGGCGCTCGGCCACTATCAGCCCGCCAAGGTGCTCACCAACGACGACCTGGCGGCCATGGTCGACACGAGCGACGAGTGGATCACGAGCCGGGTCGGCATCAAGACCCGGCACGTGGGAGGCCCCGACGAGCCGGTGGACGAACTGGCGGCGCACGCGGGAGCCAAGGCGCTGGCCGCCGCCGGTCTCCAGCCCTCGGACATCGATCTGGTCCTCGTCGCCACCTCCACGGCCATCGACCGGTCCCCGAGCATGTCGGCGCGGGTCGCCGCACGGCTCGGCATGGGCTCGCCCGCCGTGATGGACATCAACGTGGTGTGCTCCGGGTTCACCCACGCGCTGGCCACCGCCGACCACACGATCCGGGCCGGTGCGGCGACCCGGGCGCTGGTCATCGGCGCCGACAAGATGGGAGACATCGCGGACTGGACCGACCGCTCCACGTGCGTCCTGCTCGGCGACGGAGCGGGCGCCGCGGTCGTCACCGCCGACCCGGGCGCCCCCGACACCCCGGGCGGCCCCGGGATCGGGCCGGTGCTGTGGGGATCGGTGCCGGAGATGGGCAACGCCGTACGGATCGAGGGGACGCCGCCGCGCTTCGCGCAGGAGGGCCAGTCCGTCTACCGCTGGGCCACCACCCAGCTGCCCCCGATCGCCCGGCAGGTCTGCGAGAGGGCGGGCATCGCACCGGAGGACCTGGCAGCCGTCGTCCTGCACCAGGCCAATCTGCGGATCATCGAGCCGGTCGCCCGGAAGATCGGCGCGGTCAACGCGGTCATCGCCCGGGACGTCGTCGACTCCGGCAACACCTCCGCCGCGTCCATTCCGATGGCGCTCTCCAAGCTGGTCGAGCGCGGCGAGGTCGCCTCCGGCGCGCCCGTCCTGCTCTTCGGCTTCGGCGGAAACCTCTCGTACGCGGGACAGGTCATCCGCTGCCCCTGAGCGCTGCCCGCGTCGCTCCTCAGGCCACTCCCCGCGTCACTCCGCACGTCGCCCCGGAGCACCTTTGTCCTGGGCGTGGAGAAAGTCGGGGCTGATCCCTGCGCAACTTCTTCCCACCCCGGGAAAGCGCTGCTACGTTCCCCTCGAAAGCCCGACGGACTGGCCGATGTGGCGGGGAGGGACGCGTGAGACGTATGACGGCACGGCCCGCGAACGCGCATCAGGCGCGGCTGCTCCGGCTGCTGCGCGACGGGGGCCCCAACTCCCGTGCCCAGCTGGGTGATCAGGTCGACCTCTCGCGCTCGAAGCTCGCCGTCGAGGTGGACCGGCTGCTGGAGACCGGCCTGGTGGTGGCCGACGGACTCGCCGCATCCCGTGGCGGACGCCGCTCGCACAACGTCCGGCTCGCTCCCGAACTGCGTTTCCTCGGGGTCGACATCGGTGCGACCTCGGTCGATGTGGCCGTCACCAACGCGGAGCTGGAGGTACTGGGACACCTCAACCATCCGATGGACGTGCGCGAGGGGCCTGTGGCCGTCTTCGAGCAGGTGCTGTCGATGGCCGCCAAACTGCGGGCCTCCGGGCTCGCCGACGGCTTCGACGGCGCGGGTATCGGAGTCCCCGGCCCCGTGCGCTTCCCCGAAGGTGTGCCGGTCGCGCCGCCGATCATGCCCGGCTGGGACGGCTTCCCGGTCCGTGAGGCGCTCAGCCAGGAGCTGGGCTGCCCCGTCATGGTCGACAACGACGTGAACCTCATGGCGATGGGGGAGCAGCACGCGGGCGTCGCCCGCTCCGTGGCCGACTTCCTCTGCGTCAAGATCGGCACGGGTATCGGCTGCGGCATCGTCGTCGGCGGCGAGGTGTACCGCGGTACGACGGGCAGCGCGGGCGACATCGGGCACATCCAGGTGACACCGGACGGCCGGGCCTGCGCCTGCGGCAACCGGGGCTGCCTGGAAGCCCACTTCAGCGGTGCGGCCCTCGCCCGGGACGCGGAGGACGCGGCCCGGGAGGGGCGGTCGCCCGAGCTCGCCGTCCGGCTGGCGGCGGCGGGCCGACTCACCGCCGCCGATGTGGCCGCCGCCGCGGCGGCCGGGGACGCGGCCTCCCTCGACCTGATCCGCGAAGGCGGAAACCGGGTCGGCCAGGTCATCGCCGGTCTCGTCAGCTTCTTCAATCCCGGTCTGGTGGTGATCGGCGGCGGGGTCACCGGCCTCGGTCACAACCTCCTCGCCAGTGTCCGCACCCAGGTCTACAAGCAGTCGCTGCCCCTGGCCACCGGCAATCTCCCCATCGTGCTGGGCGAGTTGGGGCCCGCCGCCGGAGTGACCGGCGCGGCCCGGCTCATCAGCGACCACCTCTTCTCACCGGCCTGACCCGGGGCCGTACGCACCACCGTTCCGCCACTCGCCAGGTCTTCATCAGGTACTCGTCAGGCATTCGTCCCTACGCATCAGGTACTCAGCTCCTCAGGTACCGGCCGGCAGCCGTTCGCGGTGCCGTCGGCTCCACGGCACCTCCAGCCCCGCGCCCTGTCCGCTCACCGGCCCTCCCCGCCCCCTCGGCCCGTCCGAGCAGGGGAGACCCCATTCGCCGAGGGGATTCGTCATGGCACCAGAACCACCCCTGCTCACCATGTCCGGCATCACCAAGTCCTTCCCCGGCGTACGCGCCCTGGACGGCGTCGACCTGGAGGTCCAGGCCGGCGAGGTCCACTGCCTCCTCGGCCAGAACGGTGCGGGCAAGTCCACCCTCATCAAGGTGCTTGCCGGAGCCCACCAGCCCGACGGCGGAGAGATCACCTGGCGCGGCGACACCGTCCAGCTCAGGTCGCCGATCGCCGCCATGCGCCTGGGCATCGCCACCATCTACCAGGAACTCGACCTGGTCGAAGGGCTGTCGGTGGCCGAGAACGTCTTCCTCGGCCACGAACCGACCAGTGCGGGCTTCATCGTCCGTACGGGGGAGGGGCGTTCGGCCGCGGGGGCGCTGCTCGCCCGCCTCGGCCACCCGGAGATCGACCCCGCCCGGCCGGTCGGGGACCTCTCGGCCGCCCAGCAGCAGATCGTCTCCATGGCGCGGGCGCTCTCCCACGACGTACGGCTCATCGTCATGGACGAGCCCTCAGCCGCCCTCGACCCCGACGAGGTCGACAACCTGTTCCGGATCGTCGACGGCCTCACCGCCGACGGGGTCGCCGTCGTCTACATCTCGCACCGGCTGGAGGAGATCCGCCGCATCGGCGACCGGGTCACCGTCCTCAAGGACGGCCGGGCCGTCGCCGTCGGGCTGCCCGCCGCCGACACACCCACACGCGACATCGTTGCCATGATGACCGGCCGGGACGTCGCGTACGTCTTCCCGCCGCGCCCCGAGGAGCCCGCCGGCCCCCCGGCGGATCCCGTACTGCTGGTTCAAGGCCTGTCCCGTGAAGGGGAGTTCGCCCCCGTCGATCTGGAACTGCGGCCGGGTGAGATCGTCGGCCTCGCCGGACTCGTCGGCTCGGGGCGCTCCGAGATCCTGGAGACGATCTACGGCGCCCGCCGGGCGACCACCGGGACCGTCACCGTCGCGGGCAAGGAGCTCCGCCCCGGCAGCGTCCGCGCCGCCGTAGCCGCGGGCATCGGGCTTGCCCCCGAGGAACGCAAGGCGCAGGCCCTGCTGCTCACCGAATCGGTCACCCGCAACGTCTCCGTCTCCTCCCTCTCCCGCTTCGCCCGGCTCGGCTGGATCGACCGGGGCGGTGAACGGAAGGCGGCCCGGCAGGCCACCCGGGAACTCTCGCTCCGGCCCGACAACCCGGACGCCGCCGTCCGGACCCTCTCCGGCGGCAACCAGCAGAAGGCTGTCCTGGCCCGCTGGCTGCTGCGCGGCTGCCGGGTCCTGCTGCTCGACGAACCGACCCGTGGCGTCGACGTCGGCGCCCGCGCCGAGCTCTACGCCGTGATCCGCCGGCTGGCCGACGAAGGCCTCGCCGTCCTGCTCGTCTCCAGCGAAGTGCCCGAAGTGCTGGGCCTCGCCGACCGGGTGCTGGTGCTCCGGGAGGGACAGGTGGTCCACACCGCCCCCGCCCGGGAGCTCGACGAGCACCGCGTACTCGACCTCGTGATGGAAGGGAGCCCGACGCCATGACACAGCCCGCCCCGTCGGCGCAGCACAACGGGCCGGACAAGGGGGACCTCACCGGTCCCGCCGGCCCGCCGCCGTCGAAGACGGGCGGCGAGCGGCCCGGCCTCGGCCTGCGGCTCGACGTCCGGACCCTGTCCCTGCTCGGCGTGCTCGCCGCCCTCGTCCTGGTCGGCGGCATCACCGAACCGGACGCCTTCCTGGACACCGGGAACCTCCAGCTGATCCTGACCCAGGCGTCCGTCATCGGGGTCGTCACCGTCGGCATGACCTTCGTCATCACCAGCGGCGGCATCGACCTCTCCGTCGGAGCCATGGTCGCCCTCGCCTCCGTCTGGGCGACGACCCTGGCCACCCAGGAGTACGGCTTCGCGGGCATCGCGTTCACCGCCGTGATCGTCGGTGTCGCCGCCGGACTCGTGAACGGCGTCCTCATCGCGTACGGCGGAATGGTCCCGTTCATCGCGACGCTCGCCATGCTCGCCTCGGCCCGCGGTCTCGCCCTCCAGATCACGGACGGCAAGACCCAGATCGTCACCGTCGACCCGGTCCTGAACCTCGGCCTGCCCGACTCCTACATCCTCGGGGTGCCGCCGCTCGTCATCATGTTCGCCGTGGTCACGATCGTCGGCTGGCTGATCCTCAACCGCACCACCTTCGGCCGCCGCACGGTCGCCGTCGGCGGCAACGCGGAGGCCGCCCGGCTCGCCGGGATCGACGTCCGCCGGCAGCGCCTCTACCTCTACGTCCTGTCCGGCCTCTGCTGCGGCATCGCCGCCTTCATGCTGATCGTGCTGTCCGGATCCGGCCAGAACACCAACGGCAACCTCTACGAACTCGACGCCATCGCCGCCGCGATCATCGGCGGGACCCTGCTCAGCGGCGGCCGCGGCACCATCGTCGGGTCCGTCCTCGGCGTCCTCGTCTTCACCACGATCACCAACATCTTCGCGCTCAACAACCTCCAGAGCGACGTCCAGCAGATCGCCAAGGGCGCCATCATCGTCGCCGCCGTCCTCGTCCAGCGCCGCACCCTGCGCGGCGGCGAGACCTGAGCAGCCGTGTAAACCCCCGGCACACCCCGCACCCTCCCCGCACCCGCACGCCGTACCCACCCACCGGACGAAGGGGCAGACCGCCATGCCAGAAACCAGCCGCAGAGGGCTGCTGTTCGGAGCCGCAGCCGTCTCCACGGGCGCCCTCCTCACCGCCTGCACCAGCAACGAGCCGAAGAACGCCGAGCCCGCGGGCAACAGCCAGCCCGCGGCCGACGACAATCCGGGCAAGCCCGTCACCATCGGCTTCGCCGGACCCCAGGCCGACCACGGCTGGCTCAACGCCATCAACGTGAACGCCAAGTCCCGGGCGGAGAAGTACTCCGAGGTGACGCTGGAGATCACCGAGGGCTCCAACGACACCGCCGCCCAGATCGGCCAGGTCAAGACCCTCATCAACAAGAAGGTCGACGTCCTCGTCATCCTCCCCGCCGACGGCAAGGCCCTCACCCAGGTCGGCCTGGAGGCCATGAAGGCGGGCATCCCCGTCGTCAACCTGGACCGCATCTTCGCCTCCCCGCAGGCCTACCGATGCTGGGTCGGCGGCGACAACTACGGCATGGGCCTCAACGCCGGGCACTACATCGGCGAGCAGCTCAAGGGCAGGACGAACGCCAAGGTCGTCGAACTCGCCGGGATCGACAACCTGGAGCTGACCAAGCAGCGCAGTCAGGGCTTCTCCGACGCGCTCAAGAACTACCCCGACATCGAGCTGGTGGCCCGTCAGTCCGCCGACTTCACCGTCGAGTCGGGGCAGGCGAAGATGGCCCAACTCCTTCAGGCGCAGAAGCAGTTCGACGCCCTGTGGAACCACGACGACGACCAGGGCGTCGGAGCGCTGCGCGCCATCGAGCAGGCGGGCCGCGACGAGTTCATCATGGTCGGCGGGGCCGGGGTCAAGTCCGCCATGGAAGCCATCAAGGCCGACGACGGAGTCCTGAAGGCCACCGTCCTCTACCCGCCGACGATGGCCGCTTCCGCCATCGACCTCGCGCGCGCCCTCGGCCAGAGCAAGGGCATCAGCGGCCTCTCCGAGATGGAGATCCCGACCTCGCTGACCCTGTACTCCGCCGTGGTCACCAAGGACAACATCGACCAGTACCTGCCGACGGGCTTCAACTGACCGGGATTCCGGGGGATGCGGACGGCGCGTCCCCCGGCCCGTTACCGCACACCGACGAGGAGGAAGTCCGCATGGCCCGTAGTCAAGAGACGGAAACGCAGACCGCCGCAGCACCGCCGCCGCAGCAGGCGCCAGGAACGCTCGGGGTCGGCATGGTCGGTTACGCGTTCATGGGCGCCGCCCACTCCCAGGGGTGGCGCACCGCGGGACACGTCTTCGACCTGCCGGTGCGGCCCGCTCTCGCCGCGATCTGCGGACGCGACCGTGCGGCGGTCGACGCCGCGGCCGCCCGGCACGGCTGGGCGGCCGCCGAGACCGACTGGCGGGCGCTGATCGCCCGGGACGATGTCCAGCTCATCGACATCTGCACCCCCGGCGACAGCCATGCGGAGATCGCCATCGCCGCCCTGGAGGCGGGCAAGCACGTGCTGTGCGAGAAGCCGCTCGCCAACACCGTCGCGGAGGCCGAGGAGATGGTCCGCGCCGCCGAAGCGGCCAAGGCCCGCGGCCAGGTGGCGATCGTCGGCTTCAACTACCGCAAGGTGCCCGCCATCACGTACGCCAGGCAGCTCATCGCGGACGGCCGCCTCGGCACCCTGCGCCACGTACGGGCCAGCTACCTCCAGGACTGGCTGGTGGACCCCGCCTCCCCGCTGACCTGGCGGCTCCAGCGCGAACGCGCGGGCTCGGGCGCGCTCGGCGACCTGGGGGCGCACATCGTGGACCTCGCCCAGTACCTGGCGGGGGAGCTGCTGACCGGGGTGTCGGCCGTGGCTGAGACCTTCGTGCGGGAGCGGCCGCTGCTCGCCGGGCCCGTCGCCGGTCTCTCCGGCGGCGCGGACGCGACGGAGCTGGGCGACGTGACCGTGGACGACGCGGCGGTCTTCACCGGCCGTCTCGCCTCCGGGGCGCTGGCCTCCTTCGAGGCGACCCGGATGGCGGCGGGACGCAAGAACGCGCTGCGGCTGGAGATCAACGGGGAGCTGGGGTCGCTCGCCTTCGACCTGGAACGGCTCAACGAGCTCTCCTTCCACGACCACACCGAACCCGCCGCCACCGCCGGCTTCCGCCGCATCCTGGTCACCGAACCCGAACACCCCTACCTGGAGGCCTGGTGGCCGCCGGGCCACGGCCTCGGCTACGAGCACACCTTCGTCCACCAGGCGCGCGACGTGATCCGCACGATCACCGAAGGCACCGAACCCCGGCCCTCGTTCGCGGACGGGCTCCAGGTGCAGCGGGTGCTCGCCGCCATCGAGGAGAGCGCCGCCAAGAACTCCGTACACACCCCGGTCCCCTCCTAGGAGGTCCTCGCCCATGCCCCGACCCTTCACCCTGTTCACCGGCCAGTGGGCCGACCTCCCGCTGGAGGAGGTCTGCCACCACGCCCGGGACTTCGGCTACGACGGCCTCGAACTCGCCTGCTGGGGAGATCACTTCGAGGTCGACAAAGCCCTCGCGGACCCCGGCTACCTGGACGGCAGGCACCAACTGCTCGACAAGTACGGGCTGAAGTGCTTCGCCGTCTCCAACCACCTGGTCGGCCAGGCGGTCTGCGACAGCCCGATCGACGAACGCCACCAGGGCATCCTGCCCGCCCGCATCTGGGGCGACGGCGAGGCCGAAGGCGTACGGCAGCGGGCCGCCGCCGAGATCGCCGACACCGCACGGGCGGCCGCCGCCTTCGGGGTCGACACGGTGGTCGGGTTCACCGGATCGTCGATCTGGCACCTCGTCGCGATGTTCCCGCCGGTCCCGCCCCACATGATCGAGCGGGGCTACGAGGACTTCGCGGAGCGCTGGAACCCGATCCTGGACGTCTTCGACGCGGAGGGCGTGCGCTTCGCCCACGAGGTGCACCCGAGCGAGATCGCGTACGACTACTGGACCACCGTGCGGGCGCTCGAAGCGGTGGACCACCGGCCCGCGTTCGGGTTGAACTTCGACCCGAGCCACTTCGTCTGGCAGGACCTCGACCCGGTCGGCTTCCTCTACGACTTCCGGGACCGGATCTACCACGTGGACTGCAAGGAGGCCCGCAAGCGCCTCGACGGCCGCAACGGCCGCCTGGGCTCGCACCTGGCCTGGGGCGACCCCCGGCGCGGCTGGGACTTCGTCTCGGCGGGGCACGGCGACGTGCCCTGGGAGGACGTGTTCCGGATGCTCCGGTCCATCGGCTACGAGGGCCCCGTCTCCGTGGAGTGGGAGGACGCGGGCATGGACCGGCTGACCGGTGCGCCGGAAGCGCTTGCCAGCCTCAAACGGTTCGACTTCGACCCGCCGTCCGCCACCTTCGACGCGGCCTTCGGCGGCGGCGAGTAGCGCCGCAGGCAGGGCAGTTCCGGGGGGAACGAGGCTTTCATGAAGGCCTCCCGGGGCTGCCTCGCCCTGCCCGCAATCTCGTTTGTCCTGCCGGAAGCAGAAGTTCGACTTGGCTGTTGCACAAGGGCTTTCCGTCATGGACGAACAGGTCTACCGTCCACCTCGTGTACACGACATGACTCGCGTCACCGGGGTCGCTCCCGGCTCCGGTGAGGCACGCGCGGCAGTCCCCGCGCGGCACGGCACGGCTCCAACCCGCCCGTACAACCGGCACTCTCCGGAGGACCTTTCGTGCACCGAACCAGACAGCGTCTCCTTGCCCGGACCCGCGTACGCAGATCGCTCGCGCTGTTCACCGGCGGACTCCTCACCGCCGCGACCCTGGCCCTCGGCTCCGCGCCCGGCGCCACCGCCCACCCGGGCCACCCCGGGCACGAGGCGCCCGCGGCGGAGGACTTCCAGCAAGTCACCCTCGCCAAGGGCGTGGAGGAGACCGGCGAGCCCATGTCGCTGGCCGTCCTCCCCGACCGCAGCGTGCTGCACACCTCGCGCGGCGGCGAGCTGCGGATCACCGACAGCGCGGGCAACACCCGCATCTCCGGCACCCTCCCCGTGTACACCCACGACGAGGAAGGCCTCCAAGGCGTCGGCGTCGACCCGGACTTCGCCGAGAACCGTGCCGTCTACCTCTTCTACGCACCCCTGATGGACACCCCGCCCGGCGACGCCCCCGAGACCGGAACCGCCGCCGAATTCGAGAGATTCGACGGAGTCAACCGGCTCTCCCGCTTCGTCCTGAACGAGGACGGCACCCTCGACACCGCCAGCGAGAAGAAGGTTCTCGACGTCCCCACCTCGCGAGGCATCTGCTGCCACGTCGGCGGCGACATCGACTTCGACAAGGACGGCAACCTCTACCTCTCCACCGGCGACGACACCAACCCCTTCGCCTCCGACGGCTACACCCCGATCGACGAACGCCCCGACCGCAACCCGGCGTTCGACGCCCAGCGCACCTCCGGCAACACCAACGACCTGCGCGGCAAGATCCTGCGTATCAAGGTCGCCGAAGACGGCTCGTACACCATTCCCGAGGGGAACCTCTTCGAGCCCGGAACGGACAGGACCCGCCCCGAGATCTACGCGATGGGCTTCCGCAACCCGTTCCGCTTCTCCGTCGACCAGGCCACCGGCATCGTGTACGTCGGTGACTACGGCCCCGACGCCGGCGCGGCCGACCCGGACCGCGGCCCCTCCGGGAAGGTCGAGTTCGCCCGGGTGACGAAGGCGGGCAACTTCGGCTGGCCGTACTGCGTGGGCGAGAACGAGCCGTACACGGACTACGACTTCGCCACCAGGACATCCGGCGCGGCCTTCGACTGCGCCGCACCGAAGAACGAGTCGCCGCACAACACCGGCCTCGTCGACCTGCCTCCGGCCGAGGCCGCCTGGATCCCGTACGACGGCGGATCGGTACCCGAGTTCGGCACCGGCTCCGAGTCCCCGATGGGCGGTCCCGTATACCGCTACGACGCCGGCCTCGATTCCCCGGTCAAGTTCCCCGAGGCCTACGACGGCGACTTCTTCGCCGGTGAGTTCGGCCGCAGGTGGATCAAGCGCATCGAGCAGGACGCCGACGGCGCCGTCCAGTCCATCAACGACGTGCCGTGGTCCGGTACGCAGATCATGGACATGGCCTTCGGCCCGGACGGGGCGCTGTACGTCCTCGACTACGGCCTCGCCTGGTTCGGCGGCGACGAGAACTCCGCGCTCTACCGCATCGAGAACGCCACCGGAGGCCGCTCGCCCATCGCGGAGGCCTCGGCGAACAAGACGTCGGGCACCGCGCCGCTGAAGGTGGGATTCTCCTCGGCGGGCACATCGGACGCCGACGGCGACGCGCTGACCTACTCCTGGGACTTCGGCGACGGCGGCACCTCGACCGCCGCCAACCCCACGTACAGGTACAAGAAGAACGGCACGTACGTCGCGACGCTCACCGCCGAGGACCCGACCGGCCGCACCGGCTCGGCCAGCGTCCACGTGACCGTCGGCAACACCGCCCCGACCGTGGAGCTGGTGCTCCCCGAGGACGGGCAGCTCTTCGAGTTCGGTGACTCCGTGCCCTTCAAGGTGAACGTCAGGGACCCGGAGGACGGGACCATCGACTGCACCGAGGTCGAGGTCAAGTTCACCCTGGGCCACGACAGTCACGGCCACGACATCACCACCGAACACGGCTGCGAAGGCACCATCAAGACCGCCATGGAAGGCGGCCACGACCCGAACGCCAATATCTACGGCGGCATTTCGGCCTCGTACACCGACAACGGAGGCGGCGGCCAGGCCGAGCTGACCGGCAAGGACCAGGCGCGGCTCCAGCCCAGGCACCGGCAGGCAGAGCACTACGACGACTCCTACGGTGTCACCACCCCGAGCAAGGAGAGCGCGCACGGCGGCAGGACCGTCGGCGACATCCACAACGACGACTGGATCTCCTTCAGGACGTACGTCCTCGGCGGCACCACCAAGCTCACCGCCCGTATCTCGTCGGCCGGTTCGGGCGGCTTCCTCGAAGTGCGCACCGGATCGCCCACCGGGAAGATCCTCGGCTCGGGACCGATCCCGGTGACCGGCAGCTGGGACACCTTCCAGGACGTCGACATCCCGTTGCGCGGAGCCCCGAAGAAGCAGACGGAACTCTTTCTCGTCTTCAAGGGCGGTGACGGAGCCCTCTACGACGTGGACGACTTCGAGCTGTCGAACACTCCGGTCGACAAGACGGCCAAGCGCGTCCTGGTCTTCTCCAAGACCGCCGGCTTCCGCCACGACTCCATTCCGGACGGCATCGCCGCCCTGAAGGAGATCGGCAAGGACACCAACATCACGGTCGACTCCACCGAGTCCGCCGCCCAGTTCACCACCAGCAACCTCGCCCGCTATGACGCCGTCGCCTTCCTCTCCACCACCGGTGACGTCCTCAACGCCGAGCAGCAGAAGGCGTTCGAGAACTACGTTTCCACCGGCGGCGGATACGTCGGCATCCACGCGGCCGCCGACACCGAGTACGACTGGGAGTTCTACGGTGGCCTCGTCGGCGCCTACTTCGACTCCCACCCGCGGATCCAGCCCGCCACCGTCCGCGTCGAGGACCACGACCACCCCGCCACCGCCCATCTGGACGAGGAGTGGGAGCGCACCGACGAGTGGTACAACTACCGCACCAATCCCCGGGACAAGGCCAAGATCCTCGCCACCCTGGACGAGACCACCTACACCGGCGGCAACATGAAGGGCGACCACCCGATCTCCTGGTGCCAGAACTACCAGGGCGGCCGGTCCTTCTACACCGGCCTCGGCCACACCAAGGAGTCCTACGCCGAACCGGCCTTCCGCAGCCACGTGCTGGGCGGCCTGCGCTACGCCACCGGCCAGGTCAAGGCCGACTGCAAGCCGGACAAGGGCTACCGGACCATCTTCAACGGCAAGACTCTGGAAGGCTGGAAGCAGTCGGGCCCGGGGCAGTTCGCCGTCAAAGACGGCGCCCTGCACTCCGAGGGCGGCATGGGCCTGCTCTACTACCAGGCGAAGGAGCTGAAGTCCTACTCCCTCAAGCTCGACTGGAAGATGGCGGGCGACGACAACTCCGGTGTCTTCGTGGGCTTCCCGGAGTCGGACGACCCCTGGTCGGCGGTGAACAACGGCTACGAGATCCAGATCGACGCCACCGACGCGGCCGACCGCACCACGGGTGCCGTCTACGGGTTCAAGTCGGCCAATATCAAGGCCCGTGACCGTGTCCTGCGGCCGCCGGGGCAGTGGAACAGCTACGAGATCAAGGTCCAGGGCGAACGTCTGCGGATCTTCCTCAACGGAACGAAGATCAACGACTTCACCAACACCGACCCCGTCCGCAGCCTGAAGGACGGCTACATAGGCCTCCAGAACCACGGGGCCGACGACCAGGTGTCGTTCCGCAACATCCAACTGAAGGAGCTGCCCTCGACGTAGGGCGGCCGCCTCTGCCGACGGCGGGCGGGGGGAAGCGCGCACACCTTCCCCCCGCCCGCTGTCCTCCACCCCGACCCCCTCAGGGAGGCAGCCCGTGACCGCACACGCCGATCGTGAACGCCGCTCCGGCGCCCCAGGCCGTTCCGACGCGCCAGGCCGTTCCGACGCTCCACGTCGCACCGGCGTCTGGTTCATCGGGGCACGCGGCTCCGTCGCCACCACCGCCACCGCAGGGTGCGCGGCCATCGCGGCGGGCCTCCACCCGCCGACCGGCATGGTCACCGAGACGCCCCCCTTCGCCGACAGCGGCCTGCCGCCCCTGACCAGCCTGGTCTTCGGCGGCCACGACACCCTCGACTGCCCGCTGTCCAAGCGGGCCGAGGCGCTGGCCGAGGGCGGGGTGCTCCCGTACGGGCTGCCGTCCGCCGTACGCGCGGAACTCGACGCCGCCGACGCCGAGATCCGCCCGGGCGGACCGCTTCCCGGTGACCACCGCGGTGACGGGGAGCTCATCGCCGCGTTCGCCGCCGACCTCACCGACTTCGCCCACCGCCACGACCTGGCACGCACTGTCGTCATCAACGTCGCCTCCACCGAACCCGCTCCCGGCCCCGACGCCCCCCGGCTGCCCGCCAGTTCGCTGTACGCGGCAGCGGCCCTGAGGGCCGACTGCGCCTACGCCAACTTCACCCCCTCCACCGGACTGCGCACCCCCGCGCTCACCGACACCGTCGCCTCCTGCCGACTTCCCCACGCCGGACGCGACGGCAAGACCGGCCAGACGCTGCTCCGGTCCGTACTCGCCCCGATGTTCCTCCAACGCGCCCTCGCGGTGCGGGCGTGGTCCGGGTCGAACCTGCTGGGCGGCGGGGACGGGGCGGCGCTGGCCGACCCGGCGGCCGCGGCCGCCAAGAACGCGGGCAAGGAACGCGTCCTCGCCGACACCTTCGGCAACGCCCCCGAGGGCGAGGTCCACATCGATGACGTACCGGCGATGGGGGACTGGAAGACGGCCTGGGACCACATAGCCTTCGACGGCTTCCTCGGCTCCCGCATGATCCTCCAGACCATCTGGCAGGGCTGCGACTCGGCGCTCGCGGCCCCCCTGGTCCTGGACCTGGCGAGGCTGCTCGCCCGCGCCCACGAGACCGGCATCAGCGGCCCCCTGCCGGAGCTGGGTTTCTACTTCAAGGATCCGGACGGCGGCACGTCGGCCGCGCTGGCGGAGCAGTACGCCACCTTGCTGGCCTTCGCCGAGCGGCTGCGGGACCAGGCATGAGGCGGCGCCTGACGGCCCTCGCGGCCGCACTCCGGACCACCCCTCAACGCGGTGGCCGGACGTCCGCCGCGCCCGAAGACGGCCTGTCCGGTACGGGCGGGACTGCGCCCGCACCGGACAGGCTCCGGACGCCCCCCACGGGCCTGAACGGGAGAGGCGGTGCCGATACGTCTGCGTCCGCGTCTGCGTCCCGGCATGGAGGCCGGGGCGGAGGCGGGGAAACGGCGGCCGCTCCGGGTGCGGAGGCGTGGGCCCGGGGAGGGGGCGGTGGCCCGGGCCCGGGCGGGACCTCGACCTCAGGCCCGGGGGCTGGGGGCAGGGGTGCCGCCGCGGTCCGGGGCTCGGGTGCACGCCCCGGAAGCGGCGCTCACCACGCAGCCGGTCGGGGAGCGTACCCGGGCCGGACCCCGCGCCCCGCGCGTCTACGGGCATGGGCGGAACTGCTCCGCGTCTCCGCCCTGTTCTCCGTGCCCGGTGACGCGCTGGCCGGGGCGGCCGCGGTGGGCCGCCGGCCCGGCCGGGCCACCGCGCTCGCCGTGGGCGCTTCGCTGTGCCTGTACGAGGCGGGGATGGCCCTCAACGACTGGGCCGACCGCGACGAGGACGCCGTCGACCGCCCGCACCGCCCGATCCCCTCGGGCCGCGTCAGCCCGGCCGCTGCACTGGGCGTGGCCGGAGTGCTGACGGCGGCGGGCCTGGCCCTGGCCGCACGGGCGGGCCGCCCCGCGCTGACCGTCGCCACGGGCCTGGCCGCCACGGTCTGGGCCTACGACCTCCACCTGAAGCACACGAAGGCGGGCCCTGCGGCGATGGCGGCGGCCCGCTCCCTGGACCTGCTGCTGGGCGCGACGGCCGCGGCGACGGCGACGGGGGCGACCGGTGGGGCGGCATCCGGTCGGCGCGGTCGTCGGCCCGACAACGTTGCCGCACCGGCGTCCTCGGTGGCAGGAACCTCCGTAACGGCGGCTCCGGCACCGGCGGCAGGTATCCCGGCACCGGCGCGCGGCGCCCTGTCCACATCCCTGCTCGCTCTGCCCGCCCTGCCCGCCGCCCTGGCGCTCGGCGCACACACCTACGGCGTCACCGCCGTGTCGCGCCACGAAGCGCAGGGTCGGTCGACCGGCGCACCGCTCGCGGTGCTGGCCACCACGACGGCACTCGCCGCGGCAGTGCTGCGAGAGCCCCGGGGACAGACGCTCGACCCACCCGGCACGAGTGCAACCACCGCCGAGGCAGCAACGACTGCTCCCAGCAGGCGGACAACCTCCCCCGGCGCAAGTGCATTCGCCCCCGGCGCAAGGGCAACCGCCCCCGGCGCAAGGGCACCATCCCCCGGAGCGGGGCACCACCGCCCAGGCCGACCCACCTGGTCCACCGCCTCCCTCCGTCTCCTGGTTCCCGCGTTCACCGGGGTCTACCTCCGTACCGCCGGACCACCCCTCCTGCACGCCGCGCTCAACCCGTCCCCGCCCCTGACCCAGCGGGCGGTCGGCGGGGGCATCCGGGCCATGATCCCGCTCCAGGCCGTGCTCGCCGCCCGCGCCGGGTCCCCGGTCACCGGTCTCGTCGTCATGGGGCTCGTCCCCCTTGCCCGCACCCTCGCCCGGAAGGTGAGCCTCACATGACCCTCCACCTCGGATACGGCACCAACGGGCTCACCGACCTCCGCCTCGGCGACGCCCTCGGGCTCCTCGCCGACCTCGGCTACGAGGGCGTCGGGCTGACGCTCGACCACATGCACCTGGACCCCATGGCCCCGGACCTCGCCGAACGCACCCGGCAGGTCCGGCGCAGGCTCACCGCCCTCGGGCTGCGGGTCACTGTCGAGACCGGCGCCCGCTATGTCCTCGACCCGCGCCGCAAGCACGGCCCCTCCCTCATCGACCCGGACCCCGACGCCCGGGCCGCCCGCACCGCGCTCCTCGTCCGCGCCTTCGATGTGGCAGCCGAACTCGGTGCGCACGCCGTCCACTGCTTCAGCGGCATCACCCCGCCGGACACCCCGCCGGAGACCTCGACGGGCACCCCGCCGGAGACCTCGACGGGCACCGTCTGGAAACGCCTGACCGAAACGCTCACCCCCGTTCTCGAAGCCGCCGACCGGTCCGGCACCCCCCTCGCAGTCGAACCAGAACCCGGTCACCTCCTCGCCACCCTGGCCGACTTCCACCACCTCCGGGCTCTCCTCGGGAACCCAGGGCCCCTCGGCCTCACGCTCGACATCGGTCACTGCCAGTGCCTGGAGGAGGCGACCCCCGTGGAGTGCATCAGGGACTCCGCCCCCTGGCTCCGGCACGTCCAGATCGAGGACATGCGGCGCGGGGTCCACGAGCACCTCCCGTTCGGTGACGGGGAGATCGACTTCCCGCCCGTACTCGCCGCTCTCGCCGCGTCCGACTACCGGGGCCTCACCGTCGTCGAACTGCCCCGCCACTCGCACGCGGGCCCCGAACTGGCCCGCACCTCCTTCGACTTCCTGCGCAACGCCATGGCGGGCGACGCCGAAACGAAGGGAGCCGCCCCGTGCTGAAGCCCCGCGAGGAACTCGACACCGAACTGGACGACACCGCCCGCACCTGGCTCGCGGAGGCCGTCGCCGAGGCCGCCCCCAGCACCCGCACCCCCTCTCCCTACGCCACGTCCTCCTCCGCCTCCTCCATCTCCTCCTCCACCCCTTCCATCTCCTCCGCCCCCTCGTCATGGGAGCTGAGCTATGCCGCGGCGGGCCGCCACTGCGGACCGGAGCACGCCGACTCCGTACGCTCCCTCCTCCTCGTCGCGGCCCGCGCCTCGCTGCGGGACGTCACCCGGCTCTACGAACAGGGCACCGCCGCCGAACGCCGCGCCGTCCTGCTCACCCTGCACCTCCTCGACCTCGGCGACACCGCTCTCCCGCTCGTCGACGACGCCCTGCGCACCAACGACACCCGGCTGATCGCCGCGGCCGTCGGCCCCTACGCCGCCGCCCACCTGGCCCCGCACGCCTGGCGGCACGCGGTGCTGAAATGCCTGTTCACCGGGGTGCCGGTGGAGGCCGTCGCCCGGCTCGGCGAACGCGCCCATGAGGACACCGAACTCGCCCGCATGCTCCGTGACTTCGCCGCCGAACGCACCGCCGCAGGCCGCACGGTCCCGGAAGACCTGCGCACCGTCCTCGCCCTCACCACCCCCGCCGCCCCCACGGAGGAGTCCTGATGCGCATCTTCGACCCCCACATCCACATGACGTCCCGGACCACGGACGACTATCAGGCGATGTACGACGCAGGCGTCCGCGCCCTCGTCGAACCCTCCTTCTGGCTCGGCCAGCCCCGCACCTCACCCGCCAGCTTCTTCGACTACTTCGACGCGCTGCTCGGCTGGGAACCCTTCCGCGCCTCCCAATACGGCATCGCGCACCACTGCGCGCTCGCCCTCAACCCCAAGGAGGCGAACGACCCCCGCTGCACCCCCGTCCTGGACGCACTGCCCCGCTATCTGGTCAAGGACTCCGTCGTCGCCGTCGGTGAGATCGGCTACGACTCGATGACCCCGGCCGAGGACCACGCCCTCGCCGCCCAGCTCCGGCTCGCCGCCGAACACGGGCTGCCCGCCCTCGTCCACACCCCGCACCGCGACAAGCTCGCCGGCCTGCACCGCACGCTCGACGCCATCCGCGCATCGCACCTCCCCCCGGAGCGCGTCCTGCTCGACCACCTCAATGAGACAACCGTAAAGGCCGCCACTGACAGTGGCTGCTGGGCCGGGTTCTCCATCTACCCGGACACCAAGATGGACGAGGACCGGATGGTCGCCATCCTCCGGAACCACGGCACCGAGAAGATCCTCGTCAACTCCGCGGCCGATTGGGGGAAGAGCGACCCGCTCAAGACCCGCAAGGTCGCCGACGCCATGCTGAAGGCCGGGTTCACCGAGGACGACGTCGACCAGGTCCTGTGGCGCAACCCCGTCGCCTTCTACGGACAGAGCGGCCGCCTCCAGCTCGACACCGCCGTGCCCGACCAGCGCCGACCGCTCCACGAGGGCAACTCCATACTGCGCGGCGGGGAGTGAGGCGATGCGCTTCCGCCACCCGGACGGCTCCACCGTCCACCTCGCCTACTGCACCAACGTCCACCCCGCCGAAACCCTGGACGGCGTCCGCGCCCAGCTCCGCGACCACTGCGAACCGGTCCGCCGCCTCCTCGGCCGGGACCGGCTCGGCATCGGTCTCTGGCTCGCCCGGGACGCGGCCCGCACGCTCGTCAACGACCCCGCCGAACTCCGCGCGCTGCGCGCCGAACTCGACAGCCGCGGCCTCGAAGTGGTCACCCTCAACGGCTTCCCCTACGAGGGATTCGGCGCCGACGAGGTCAAGTACCGCGTCTACCGGCCGGACTGGACCGAACCCGAACGCCTCGCCCACACCACCGACCTCGCCCGCCTCCTCGCCGCTCTCCTCCCCGACGACGCCACCCAGGGCACCATCTCCACCCTGCCCCTCGCCTGGCGCACCCCCTACGGCGAAGACCCCGAGGCCGCCCGTACCGCGCGCGTCGCCCTCGTCGCCCTCGCCCAGCGGCTCGACGCGCTCGCCGAACTGACCGGCAAGTCCATCCGGATCGGCCTCGAACCGGAACCGGGCTGCACGGTGGAGACCACCGCCGACGCCATCGCCCCGCTCACCGACGTGGCCCACGACCGCATCGGCATCTGCGTCGACACCTGCCACCTCGCCACCTCCTTCGAGGACCCCGACACCGCGCTCGACGCACTCACCGCCGCCGGCATCCGGGTCGTCAAGTCGCAGCTCTCCGCCGCCCTGCACGCCGAACGCCCCCACCTGCCAGAGGTCCGCACCGCGCTGGCAGCCTTCGCCGAACCGCGCTTCCTGCACCAGACCCGCACCAGCACCGCGGCCGGGCTGCGCGGCACCGACGACCTCGACGAGGCAATCGGCGGTCGGGCGCTCCCCGACAGCACGCCCTGGCGGGCTCACTTCCACGTACCGCTGCACGCGCCGCCCGCGCCCCCGCTCACCTCCACCCTGCCCGTGCTGCGTACCGCGCTCGCCCGCCTCGTCGGCGGACCGGTGCCGCTGACGAGACACCTTGAGGTGGAGACGTACACCTGGCAGGCGCTGCCCGTCGAACTGCGGCCCCGCACCCGCACCCAGCTCGCCGAAGGTATCGCCGCCGAACTCACCCTCGCCCGCGACCTCCTGGTCGACCTCGGCCTCAAGGAGCTGCCATGAGCACGGACAGCACGGACAGCACGGACAGCCCACCCCGGGCGGGCGGCGAGAGCCGCCCCACCCCCCTCCTCGTCCTCGACGTCGTCGGCCTCACCCCGCAGCTCCTGGCCCATATGCCGAACCTCAGGGCCATGGGGGAGCGGGGCACCAAGGCCCCGCTCGCCACCGTCCTGCCCGCCGTCACCTGCGCCGCCCAGTCGACGTTCCTCACCGGCACCATGCCCGCCGAACACGGCATCGTCGCCAACGGCTGGTACTTCCGCGAGCTCGGCGACGTCCTGCTGTGGCGCCAGCACAACGGGCTCGTCGAGGGCGACAAACTCTGGGACGCGGCCCGCCGCGCCCACCCCGGCTACACCGTCGCCAACATCTGCTGGTGGTACGCGATGGGCGCCGACACCGACTGGACGGTCACCCCGCGCCCCGTCTACTACGCCGACGGCCGCAAGGAACCCGACTGCTACACGCGGCCCCCCGCCCTGCACGACGAACTCACGGACGAGCTCGGCACGTTCCCCCTCTTCCACTTCTGGGGACCCGGTGCCGACCTCGTCTCCTCCCAGTGGATCATCGACGCCACCCGGCACATCATCGCCACCCGCACCCCCGACCTCGCTCTCTGCTATGTGCCCCACCTCGACTACGACCTCCAGCGCTACGGCCCCGACGACCCGCGCGCCCACCGGGCCGCCGCCGACCTCGACCGGGCCATGGCCCCGCTGCTGGCGGACGCCCGTGCCGAAGGCCGTACCGTCGTGGCGCTCTCCGAATACGGCATCACCCGCGTGAGCCGCCCCGTCGACATCAATCGGGCGCTGCGCCGGGCGGGCCTGCTGGAGGTGCACACGCAGGACGGCATGGAGTACCTCGACCCGATGGCCTCCCGGGCCTTCGCCGTCGCCGACCACCAGCTCGCCCACATCTACGTACGCCGCCCCGAGGACCTGGAGGCGACCCGGGCCGCCCTCGCGGACCTGCCCGGCATCGAGCAGCTGCTCGACGACGAGGGCAAGAAGGCGCACCACCTGGACCACCCCCGCTCCGGCGAACTGGTCGCCGTGGCGGAGAAGGACGCGTGGTTCACGTACTACTACTGGCTCGACGACGCACGGGCCCCCGACTTCGCCCAGCTCGTAGAGATCCACCGCAAGCCCGGCTACGACCCCGTCGAGCTCTTCATGGACCCCGAGGACCCCTACGTCCGTGTCAAGGCCGTCTCGGCGGTCGCCCGCAAGAAGCTCGGCCTGCGCTACCGCATGGCGGTCGTCCCCCTTGACCCCGCACCTATCCGGGGCAGCCACGGCCGCCTCCCCGCGAGCGACGACGAAGGTCCGCTCATCCTGTGCTCCACCCCCCACGCGTTCACCGACCGGGTCAGGGCCACCGAAGTGAAGTCCCTGCTCCTCCAGCTTGCCGGACTGCACTGACAACCACCCGGCACCGCACCCAGTACCCACCAGTCACCGTCACCCCATCCGACAGGTCACTCAAGGGAGTCACGCGAACATGAGCCGCACCTCCAAGGACACCGAACTCGCCCGCAGACTGAGCCGCCGCAACGTCCTCGGCGTCGCCGCCGGAGCCACCGCCGCCACGATCATCGGCACCGCGAGCGCCCAGGCCGCAGGCCGGGACAGGGGCCAAGGCCACGGCAACGGCCACGGCAACGGCCACGGTCACGGCAAGGGAGACGGCCACGGTCATGACCACGGCCACGGCCACGGCAAGGGGAGGGGGAAGGGAAAGCCCGTACTGCCCCCGGGCCGCCTCGGTATCCAGCTCTACAGTCTGCGCGACCAGATCTCCACGCTCGGCTTCGCACCGGTCTTCGCCGAGCTGGAGAAGTACGGCTACGACGAGATCGAACTCGCGGGCTACACCCAGGGCTCGGCAGGCCCCATCACCCTGGCCCAGCTCAAGCGGCTGGCCCGGGACCACGGCCTCCACCCGATCGGCAGCCACGTCGGCTACTACGACGACGGGAACCCCGACGCCTACACCTTCGCCCAGAACCTGGAAAGGGTGCTCGACGACGCCCAGGCCCTCGGACTCCAGCACATCGGGACGCCCTCCGGTCCCTTCCGCTACGGCTCCACGGTGGACGGCTGGAAGCGGGTGGCCGAGGAGTTCAACATCTACGGGGCGGCCGCCCGCAAGCGCGGCATGAAGTTCTACCAGCACAACCACGCCGAGGAGTTCTCCTTCGCGACCGACAAGCCGCGCGTGCGCCTCTACGACGTGCTGCTCGCCGAGACCGACCCGGACCTGGTCTACCTGGAGATGGACATCTACTGGGCCTACTGCGCCCAGTTCCGCTTCAGCAAGCGTGCGGACGGGACCCCGGCCCCGCTCGACCCCCTGAAGTACGTACTGAAGCACCCGGACCGCTACCCCCTGTTCCACGTCAAGGACGGGGTCCGTGACGACTCGACCCGCGACGGGTACCGCATGTCCGACGTCGGTGACGGGGACATCGACTACAAGACGTTCCTGTCCAAGGTCACCAACCGGACCCACCGCGGCCGCTCCTACCACCACTGGCAGGCCGAGCACGACAACCCGGTCGACTCGCTCGCCTTCGCCCGCAAGTCGAGCGAACACCTGCACTCCCTGCGCAAGGGCCGCTGCGGCGACTGACGCGCGAGGGGCCGGGACCGCCGGAGGCCTCCGGCGGTCCCGGCCCCTACCTTCCCTGCCCTTCCCTGCCCTGCCCCCCTAACGCTGTGACGTGCTCCTACCCGATGCCCTGCCGGTCCGGAAGAAGGGCGAACTCCCGGTCGGCGCTCACCGGTACCGTGCGCTCCACGGTCTCCACGAGCAGGGCTCGGTGCCTGATCAGCGGCTTCTTCCGCTCCTCGGGGGCGAGCAGGAGCAGATCGTCCAGCCCCGCAACGAGTCGGCGCATCACCTGGGGGCTGCCGGCCACACACCAGCGGATCTCCTCGAAGGCGAGGTCGACCAGGTCCTCCCAGCCCGGACCGTCCTGCACCAGCCGCACCCGCCCGGCCCGGTCCCGGTGGTGGACCGTGCCGAGCGGCAGCCGCACCACCGCCGCCAGGATCTGCACGCTCCGGTCCAGGCACTGGACGGCGGTGGTCGGGTCGTTCACCGCCGTCGACAGAGCCCGCAACGCGATGTCGGTGAGCTGGCGCAGTCCGAACGCCAGGTCCTGGTGCAGGGTGCGCTCCACCGAGACGGAGACCGCGTACCGCAACCGGTGCCGCGGCGGTAGGGCCCCGCCGTGGACGGCGAGCACCGGCGTCCCCGGCACCACGAAGTCCCCGACCCGAGGGATCAGCCGCAGGACGACGTCCTGCCGCCGGGCGGCCCGCACCAGACGCGCCGTGTTCACGTCCCGCAGCACCCCGGCGCGCCCCTCGTGCATCGCCCGTGCGGTCTCCGGCCCCAGCTCATCAGCCCCCTGCGGCCCCCTCGGCATCCTGCCCAGGACCCGGAACGAGTCGCGCGCGATCCTGTCGACGACCGGCCCGACCTGCATCAGCCGCAGCGTCGCGCTCACATAGATGACGAACAGCAGCAGGCTCATCCCCAGCAGCAGCAGGATGAGGAGGCTCTGCACCAGGGGGACCGAGACCACCAGCCGGGGGTCGGTCTCGCTCTCGTACGAGGACAGGACCAGCAGCGAGAACAGGAACGTCGCAAGGAAGACCGTCAGCGTCAGCTTGCTGATCCGGCTCCTGACGAAGATCCGCACCACGCGGGGCGTGAGCTGTCCGCTGGCCATCTGCACCGCGACCAGCGAGATGCTGAAGACGACACCGATGAACGTCATCATGGCCGAGCTGATCGTGGTGACGATCGTCTTCGCGTCCTGCGAGAACGAGATCAGCACGGCGAGCTCGTCGTACGCCTCCTCCCGCTGGAACAGGGAGACGATCTCGTCATCCACCTCGGTGGCGCCCAGCCACAGCACGAACACACAGACGAACCCCATGGTCGGGGCGAACCAGAACGTGTCGCGCAGGTGCTCGCGCAGAGGGGACAGCGGACGGGGCGGGCGGTAGCCGCGATCAGTCATGGACGCGAAGGTAGCCCCGCGACCTCCCCAGACCGTGGAGGCGCCGACCACCGGCCCGCCGCACCGCACTGACCACCGGGTATGCCACGGATATGCAGGTGAAACGCGCTCCGAACCCCTGGTATTGTTTTCCATGTCGCCGCGGGGAACACACCGCGAACGACAGACACCTTGTCCGGGTGGCGGAATGGCAGACGCGCTAGCTTGAGGTGCTAGTGCCCTTTATCGGGCGTGGGGGTTCAAGTCCCCCCTCGGACACCAGCTAAGACCCCTGTTGATCAGGGGTTTTTTGCTTTTCCAGGCTGTGGCGTGACCAGCCACGTGACCAACAGCCGAGAGATTCCCCAGGTCAGACCAGGGATGACAGGCCGAGTCGGCCCGCACCGGAGGCGGCGAGCTTCCGTAGACGGTAGGTGTTGCCCTCTCCGACCACGACCCAGCCCAGTTCGGTGGCCCCTGCGTTCCACTTCACGAGGGGCCACCGCTCCACGGGGCGGGCCAGCGTCGAAAGGTACTCGGCTTCCCCGGAGTAGGCGGAAGGTTGGCCACGTGGCCAACGCATGGCCAGCAGCGGCATGAAACCGCCCGAAACAGCGGGAGGGGAGAGTTCAAGTCCCCCTCGGACACCACTGAAGACCCCACGTCAGCTGGGGTCTCCTGGGTTTCCCTCCACCTCTGACGCAAGCCACCCCTGGCACGAGCCGCCCCCGACGGGCAAGCCGTCACTGCTGTGACCGCGCTCCTGTCACGATCCGGTCTCGGACGCGAGGAGGGGTCTTGTTTTCGGCCATGTAATCGATTCCAATCATCCGTGTAATCGATTCCACGGCGTCGCGCGATCGGGCTGCCCAGGGGATTCGAGGTGTACGGAAACCACAAGGAGGTGGTCCGGACATGGCGAGCATCAAGGATGTCGCGGCCGAGGCGGGAGTGTCCGTCGCCACGGTCTCGCGGGTGCTGAACAGCCATCCGTCCGTCAGCGCGGAGGCGCGCACCCGCGTTCTCGCCGCCGTGGAGGCGCTCGGCTACCGGCCCAACGCGGTGGCCCGCTCGCTGCGCACGGCCCAGACCCGCACCCTCGGTCTGGTCATCAGCGACGTGCTCAACCCGTACTTCACCGAGCTGGCCCGCTTCGTCGAGGAGGAGGCCCGCACGCTCGGCTACAGCGTGATCATCGGCAACGCCGACGAGCGGCCCGAGCTCCAGGACCATCACATCCGCACGCTCATCGACCGCCGGATCGACGGGCTCCTCGTCTCGCCCGCCGACGGCGGCTCCCCGCTGATGGGGGAGGTGGCCCTGAGCGGTACGCCGATGGTCTTCGTGGACCGTTGGATTCCCGGCATCGACGTCCCCGTCGTCCGGGCCGACGGTACGGGCGCGGTCAAGGACCTGGTCGCCCATCTGCACGGTCTCGGTCACCGGAGGCTCGCGATCATCGCCGGGCCGGCGGCCACCACCACCGGCAACGAGCGCGTCGAGGCCTTCCGGGACGCCATGCGGGGGCTGGGGCTCGCGCTGCCCGACGCCTATATCGGACAGGGTGACTTCCAGGCGGCCAGCGGGCGCCGCGCCACCGAACGCTTCCTGGCCCTGCCCGAGCCGCCCGAGGTCGTGTTCGCCGCCGACAACCTGATGGCGCTCGGCGCGCTGGACGCGATCCGGGCGCGGGGGCTGCGGGTCCCCGACGACATCGCGCTCGCCGCCTTCGACGACATCCCGTGGTTCGTGCACACCGATCCGCCGATCACCGCCATCGCCCAGCCGACCGCGGACCTGGCACGGGCCGCCGTACGCGCGCTGGCCGACCTGATCGAAGGGCGGACCCCGCAGTCCGTCACCCTGCCCGCCCGCCTCGTCGTACGCCGCTCGTGCGGCGGGGCCGCACCGAACCAGAGGAGCGACCGGTGACCGCACCGGACAAGCAACTGGTGGCCGCACCAGATGAGTTGCTGCGCATCGAGGGTCTGCGCAAGACCTTTCCCGGCGTGGTGGCGCTCGACAGCGTCGACTTCGACCTCCGCAGAGGCGAGGTCCACGTCCTGCTCGGTGAGAACGGCGCGGGCAAGAGCACCCTCATCAAGATGCTCTCCGGCGCCTACCGCCCCGACCGCGGCCGCATCCTGGCCGAGGGCCGCGAGGTGCGCATCGCCGGTGCGCAGGACGCCGAACGGCTCGGGATCGCCACCATCTACCAGGAATTCAACCTCGTCCCCGACCTCACCGTCGCCGAGAACATCTTCCTGGGCCGCCAGCCGCGCCGCTTCGGCCTCGTCGACCACCGGCGGATGCGCCAGGACGCGGCGGAGCTGCTGCGCCGGGTCGGCGTCGACGTCGAGCCCGATGCCAAGGTCCGCGAACTGGGCATCGCCCGGCTCCAGATGGTCGAGATCGCCAAGGCGCTGAGCCTGGAGGCACGTGTCCTCATCATGGACGAGCCGACCGCAGTGCTCACCTCCGAGGAGGTCGACAAGCTCTTCGCGATCGTGCGCCAACTGCGCGAGGACGGCGTCGGGATCGTCTTCATCACCCACCACCTGGAAGAGATCGCCGCGCTCGGCGACCGCGTCACCGTCCTCCGCGACGGCCGCAGCATCGACCAGGTCCCGGCGTCGACCCCCGAGGACGAACTCGTCCAGCTCATGGTCGGCCGCAGCATCGAGCAGCAGTACCCGCGTGAACGCCCCGACACGGGTGAGGTGTTGCTCTCCGTGCGGGGGCTGACCCGGGACGGCGTCTTCCACGACATCAGCTTCGATGTGCACGCCGGGGAGGTCGTCGGCCTGGCCGGACTCGTGGGGGCCGGACGTACGGAGGTGGCGCGAGCCGTCTTCGGGGCCGACCCGTACGACGCGGGCACCGTCGACGTACGCGGCGAGCGCCTCACCCGGCACGACGTCCCCGCCGCGATGGGCGCCGGGATAGGCCTCGTACCGGAGGACCGCAAGGGCCAGGGGCTGGTCCTCGACGCCTCCGTGCAGGAGAACCTGGGATTGGTCACCCTGCGTTCCGCGACCCGCTCCGGGCTGGTGGACCTCAAGGGCCAGCGCACCGCCGCCGCCCGCATCGCCCAGCAGCTCGGTGTCCGCATGTCCGGCCTCGGCCAGCATGTCCGCACCCTGTCCGGCGGCAACCAGCAGAAGGTCGTCATCGGGAAGTGGCTGCTGGCCGACACCCGGGTGCTCATCCTCGACGAGCCGACCCGGGGCATCGACGTCGGTGCCAAGGTCGAGATCTACCAGCTCATCAACGAGCTCACCGCCTCCGGGCACGCCGTCCTGATGATCTCCAGTGACCTGCCCGAGGTCCTGGGCATGAGCGACCGGGTCCTCGTCATGGCCCAGGGGCGGATCGCCGGTGAGCTCCCGGCGGCAGAGGCGACCCAGGACGCCGTGATGGCCCTCGCCGTCGGTACAGGGGCCGCCGACGCTCCGACCCCTGCCGACAGCCCCGCCCCCACCGAACACCCCGCAACGAAGCAGGAGAAGGAGGGCCTCCGTGGCCACTGAGACCGTCAAGAGCGACATGGGAGCGGGCGGAGTCTCCGTGATACGCCGCGTCCTGCTCGACAACGGCGCGCTCAGCGCCCTGGTCGTCCTGGTGGTGGCGATGTCGCTGCTCTCCGGCGACTTCCTGACCACCCAGAACCTGCTGAACGTCGGTGTCCAGGCGGCCGTCACCGCCATCCTCGCGTTCGGCGTCACCTTCGTCATCGTCTCGGCGGGCATCGACCTGTCCGTCGGCTCGGTGGCCGCCCTCTCCGCGACGGTCCTCGCCTGGTCGGCCACCTCCGCCGGAGTGCCGGTGGTCCTCGCGGTCGTGCTCGCGATCGTCACGGGCATCGCCTGCGGCTTCGTGAACGGCGCCCTCGTCTCGTACGGCAAACTCCCGCCGTTCATCGCGACGTTGGCGATGCTCTCGATCGCCCGAGGGCTGTCTCTCGTCATCTCGCAGGGCAGCCCGATCGCCTTCCCCGAGTCGGTCTCGCGGCTCGGCGACACGCTCGGCGGCTGGCTCCCCGTACCGGTCCTCGTGATGATCGCGATGGGCCTGATCACCGCCCTGATCCTCGGTCGCACCTTCATCGGCCGCTCGATGTACGCCATCGGCGGCAACGAGGAAGCCGCCCGGCTCTCCGGGCTCCGCGTCAAGCGCCAGAAGATCGTCATCTACGCGCTGTCCGGCCTGTTCGCCGCCGTCGCGGGCATCGTCCTGGCCTCCCGCCTCGTCTCCGCCCAGCCGCAGGCCGCCCAGGGGTACGAACTCGACGCCATCGCCGCGGTCGTCATCGGCGGCGCCAGCCTGGCCGGTGGCGTCGGCAAGGCGTCCGGCACCCTGATCGGCGCGCTCATCCTCGCCGTACTCCGCAACGGACTCAACCTCCTCTCCGTATCGGCGTTCTGGCAGCAAGTCGTCATCGGCGTCGTCATCGCACTGGCCGTCCTTCTCGACACGCTGCGCCGCAAGGCCGGTTCGGGAGCGGCCACCTCGGCCGGGACCGCCCCGGGCGCACCCGGCTCCGGCCGGAGGAACGCCCTCAGGCTCACGGGTGCGGCCCTCTGTGCGGCGATCGTCATCGGAGCGGTCTCCCTCTTCAACTCCGGCTCGTCCGGCGGTGCGACGAAGGTCGGCATGTCCCTCTCCACCCTCAACAACCCCTTCTTCGTGCAGATGCGGGAGGGCGCGGAGGCGGAGGCGAAGAAGGCGGGCATCGACCTCACCGTCACCGACGCCCAGAACGACGCCTCCCAGCAGGCCAACCAGCTCCAGAACTTCACGAGTTCGAGCGTCTCCTCGATCATCGTCAACCCGGTGGACTCCGATGCCGTCGGACCGGGCGTACGCAGCGCGAACAAGGCCGAGATCCCGGTGGTCGCCGCCGACCGGGGGGTCAACAAGGCGGACACCGCAACCCTCGTCGCCTCGGACAACGTGGCGGGTGGCAAGCTCGCCGCCGACGCGCTGGCCGACAAGCTCGGCGGCAAGGGCAGCATCGTCATCCTCCAGGGCACGGCGGGCACCTCCGCCAGCCGTGAGCGCGGGGCCGGGTTCGCCGAGGGCCTCAAGGCGTACCCGGGCATCAAGGTGGTCGCCAAGCAGCCCGCGGACTTCGACCGCACCAAGGGCCTGGACGTCATGACGAACCTCATCCAGTCGCACCCCGGCGTCACCGGCGTCTTCGCCGAGAACGACGAGATGGCGCTCGGCGCGGCCAAGGCGCTCGGCGGCAAGGCCGGAAAGTCCGTGTCCGTCGTCGGCTTCGACGGAACCCCGGACGGACTGAAGGCGGTCGAGGCGGGCACGCTCTACGCGTCCGTGGCGCAGCAGCCCGCCGAGCTGGGCAGGATCGCGGTGCGCAACGCCGTCAAGGCCGCGAAGGAGGAGAAGGTCGAGAGCATGGTGAAGGTGCCGGTCAAGGTCGTCACCCGGGAGAACGTCGCCGACTTCTCCTGAACCGGTCCGTGGACCGGTCCGTGGACCGGTCGGTGAACCGGCCCGTGAACCGGCCTACAGACACCGGTTGCCCCGGTGGTCCCGGTGGTCCCGGCGGACCCGGAACGACGAAAGCAGGAAGCACGCACATGCACGACAACGCCCCTGATGACCGGTACGACCTGCTGGTCGTCGGATCGGCCAACGCCGACCTGGTGATCGGCGTCGAGCGCCGCCCCGCGCCCGGCGAGACGGTGCTCGGCTCCGACCTGGCCGTCCACCCCGGCGGCAAGGGTGCCAACCAGGCCGTCGCCGCAGCCCGGTTGGGGGCCCGTACGGCGCTCCTGGCCCGAGTGGGCGACGATGACCACGGCCGCCTTCTCCTGGAGACGCAGCGCACCGCGGGCGTCGACACGGACGGCGTCCTGGTCGGTGGGGCCCCGACCGGAGTCGCCCTGATCACCGTCGATCCCTCGGGCGACAACAGCATCGTGGTCTCCCCGGGGGCCAACGGACGCCTGACACCCGAGGACGTCCGGGCGGCGGACCCGCTGCTGGCGGCCGCCCGGGTCGTCTCCGTACAGCTGGAGATCCCTCTCGACACCGTGGCCGAGACGGTACGCGGCCTGGGGCCGGACGCCCGGTTCGTCCTCAACCCGTCCCCGCCCGCCCCCCTGCCCGATGAGGTGTTCGCTGCCTGCGATCCGCTGGTGGTCAACGAGCACGAGGCGCGGTACATCCTGGGCGCGGCAGCGGGGGAGACCCCGCAGGAGTGGGCTCCGGCGCTGCTTGAGCTGGGCCCCCGCTCGGTCGTGATCACGCTCGGCGCGGAGGGCGCCCTGGTGGCCGACCGCCGTACGGACTCCCTGGACCACCTGGTCGGCCCGAAGGTCGAGGCCGTGGACACGACGGGGGCCGGGGACGCGTTCACGGCGGCCCTGGCCTGGCGGCTGGGCCGCGGCGACGACCTGCGGCAGGCGGCGGCCTTCGCGGTGCGCGTGGGCGCGGCGGCGGTCACGGGCCGGGGTGCGCAGGAGTCGTTCCCGACGCTGGAGGAGGTCGACGCGCTGTGAAGAAGTCGGGCGTCCTCAACCGCCACCTGGCCGGTGCCATCGCCGAACTCGGCCACGGAGACGGCGTGCTGGTCTGCGACGTGGGCATGCCGATCCCGCCGGGACCGCGGGTGGTCGACCTGGCCTTCCGGGCCGGGACCCCGTCGTTCGCGGAGGTGCTGGACGGCCTGCTCGACGAGCTGGCCGTGGAGGGCGCGACGGCGGCCCAGGAGATCCGCGACGCCAACCCGGAGGCCGCGACCCTGTTGGACGACCACTTCCCTTGGCTGGAACTGCTCCCGCACGACGAACTGAAGGCGCTCACGGCGACGGCCCGCCTGATCGTGCGTACGGGGGAGGCCCGGCCGTACGCGAATGTGCTGCTGAGGTGCGGGGTCTTCTTCTGAGCCCCTGGGGCGATGAGGGAGCCCTGAGGCGACGACTGTACGAGGTCGGGCCGCCCCTCCCCCGACGCCGGGGAGCGGCCCGTCCTCCGCCATGCGTTCCCTTCCCTGCTCAGCCGCGATCTCGGGGTCGGTCCGTCCGGCGAGCGTCTACTCCTGGATGTGGCCGAAGGGCACGCGGGGGTCGGGCAGTCGGCGCGGGCAGGCCGTGAGGGCGGTGCTGTCGGCGATCATCCGGGAGAACTCCGGCCTCGCGCGTCCCGCGGTCAGGTCCTGTGTGGCCCTACGGCGTGATGATCCAGTTCGTCGAGTGGGTCACGCCCGCCGACAACTGACGCTGAGGGAGGCGCGAGGGCGGCCCCGGCTACGGTCACGAAAAACGTTCTGGCGGATCACGGTGACCGGAGCTAAGCTTCCCGCGATGACTCACTCCATGAACAGATTGGGGGACCCGTCCGCGCAAGGTGAGTGCTGATGCACCATCACATCGCGAATCGGGATTCCCACCCGTCTCATACTTCCTTCTGGCCTCGCGTACGCGAGTTCGCCGTGCCGGCCGCCATGATCGAGACAGCGACCGCCCGCCGACAGGCGGGGGACTGGGCCGGGGCATGCGCCGCCGCCGGCGTAGACGTCGATCTCCAGCTACGATCCGTGGCGCGCAGCCATGGAACGGCGTTCGCCGCCCGCATCCGGGCCGACCTGCGCCATCTGGCTCCCGACCTGCTGCGCTGGCATCTGCCGAGAATCGCTCCGCACGGGCTGCTGCGCCCGGGGCTGACGATCGCACTGGCCCGCTACGGCGGTCCGGAGCCCGACGGGCCGCCGGACCCGCTGTATCTCGTTGTCCGGACCCCGCCCGCCTGGGCGGACGCCGGACAGCGGGTCAGCCTCACCCTGTGGGACGGGTCGTACGCCGAACCGGGCGCCCGCCGCCATCCCCACCCCCATCCGAACCGCCGCTTCCGGCTCGATCTGCACCGCCACCTGTGGGATGCGCGCAGAGTCGACGAGCTGCGGATGCGATCCGGAGCTGACCAGCCAACAGCGGTTCGCGGCACGTCTGTTGACCCGCACCTGCTGGACGCCTTGCCGCCGGATCGCCCGTACGCCGTCGACCGCTGGGCAGCGGAGGCGGCGATCCTGCTCCGGGCCGAGGGGCAGGGGCCCGGAGGGGCGGTGAGCGTACGGCTGGGAGGCCGCCGCCGGATTCTCGTGTACGTGGAGGAAGGCGGGGGCGGCTGCGGGACGCCACCCGTCGTGCGCCTTGCGGCGGGGGCCAGGGATGCGCGCACGGCTGCCGCATCGCCGGTGCTGCCGGATACGGCGACCTGGGTGCTGCCGGACCTCGACCTGATCCGTAGCGGTTCGATCGAGGCCGGTCAGCTGCACCCGCTGGTCGCGCGCGCCCTCGTACCGGATCTTGCACCGACGGCCCCGGACCCGGCATCGGTACCGGCAACGGTCCCGGCGTCGGCCCGCTCGCGGACTGCTGAGCGGGCCGGGCAGCCGCGCATCGTGGAGTGCCGGGGAGCCCGGCACCGCATCGGGCTGGTCGACGGGGCTCTCGCCGCACTGGACCACGACCCGGCCGAGATCCGCCGCGAAGAGCTGCTGGTCGCTCTGACCGGTACGCCGCTTCCCTGCCTCCAGGCCATCGACCGGGCTCACCGGCGCCCGGACTGCCTGACCGGTGTGCGCGAACGTCTCGACCACGGAGACATCGCCGGTGCGCTGGCCGTCGTCGAGGGCCTGCTCGGTCCTGACGCGGTGCTGCGCAAGGGGCCTCTGCGGGACGAACTGGAGGCCGCCGCGCAACGGCGGATCACCTACGGCCTGTTCCGGGCGGACCTGCTCGGCCCCGGTCCCGCCCGCTACCGCCCCGACCATCGCCGTCCCGGTGACCGGCGCCCGCGCCGTACCGCCGTCGGCTGACAACTGCCCCGGGACCCGGGGCCTCAGAGCGTCGGACCGCGCCGTCGTGCGCAAGCACGTGCACGCATGGACCCGCACACGGACCCGTGCGCGACCCCGCACACAAGCCCGTACGCAAACCCCGCACCCTCACCCCCGCATGTCCGCCCGTACTCACGCTCGCACCCACGCCCGTACACATCCCCGCTCATTCGTCCTCTCACTCAACCTCAGGTGATCACCATGCTGACGAACACCCGGCCCGCCGCTCCCGTGGACTCCACCGTCACCCCCAGCCCCGCGCCCGTCTCCCAACTCGTCGTCGCCGAGCAGCTGATGACCCTGCTCCGTGACACCACCACCGAGCCGCGCCCCGACACCCAGCTGGAAGCACTGACGCTCGCGGTCGCCGCCGATCTGCCCGTGCTCCTGTGGGGCGAACCGGGCATCGGCAAGACCGCCGCCCTCACACAGCTCGCCGCCTCTCTCGACCTGCCGTTGACCACGGTCATCGCCAGCGTGCACGAGCCGTCCGACTTCTCCGGGCTGCCCATCGTCGGGGACGACCCCGCCGAGCAGGGCGTCCCGATGGCCCCGCCGGACTGGGCCGTTCGCCTCGTGCGCGCGGGGCGGGGGCTGTTGTTCCTGGACGAGCTGTCCACCGCGCCGCCCGCCGTCCAGGCCGCGCTGCTCCGCCTCGTCCTGGAGCGCCGCATCGGCGCCCTTCAACTCCCGCCCGGTGTGAGGATCGTGGCCGCCGCCAACCCGCGCTCCTCGGCGGCCGACGGCTGGGAGCTGAGTCCGCCGCTCGCCAACCGCTTCGTCCACCTCCAGTGGACCCACGACCACGAGGTCGTCGTGCGGGGGCTCGGCGGGACCTGGCCGCGCGCGACGCTGCCGGAGCTCGACCCCGGGAAGCTGCCCGGGGCCGTGGACTTCGCCCGCCGTGCGGTGTGCGGGCTCCTCTCCGCCCGCCCCACGCTCGTCCACCGGCTGCCCAGTACGGAGACGCGCCGGGGCGGTCCGTGGCCGTCGCCGCGCAGCTGGGACATGACCCTGAGCCTGATCGCCTTCGCGACCGCCGCCGGATCGTCCCGGGAGGTGCTGTCCCTGCTGGTCAGGGGAACGGTGGGGGACGGCCCGGGGCTGGAGCTCCTGGCGGGCCTGGACCGGATGGACCTCCCGGACCCCGAGACGCTGCTCGCCGACCCGGCGGCGGCCTTCCTGCCCGAGCGCGGGGATCTCCGGCAGGCCGCGCTGGACGGGGTCGTCGCGGCGGTCCGTACCCGCCCGGACCGGTCCCGTTGGGATGCCGCGTGGACGCTCCTCGTCCGGGCCCTGAAGACCGGGGCCCCGGATCTGGTGGTCGTTCCCGCGACCGCGCTCGCCGCGCTGCGCCAGGAGGACTGGGACGTACCGGAGGCCATCGAGGACCTGGCCGGCGTGGTGTCCCTCTCCCGGCGGGCCGATCGGGCGGCTGACCGGGTCGCGGGCCGAGTCCCGGCGAAGGCGGGGCGATGAAGGTGACGGCAGAGGCAGAGGCAGAGGCAGAGGCAAAGGCGAAGGCGACTGAGACGACGGCGGCAAAGGCGACGGCGACGCACGCGCCGAGGGCGCTCGACCGGGACAAGCTCTTCGCCGCCCGGTTGCAGGCCGCCCGGGCCCGCCCCTACCTGGCGACGGCGCTGTTCGCCCTGCACACCGTGGAGTCGTGGCGGGTGCCGACCATGGGCGTCGACCGGTACTGGCGGTGCTACGTCTCACCCGCGTTCGTGGCGCGGACCCCCGTGGAGCAGCTGGCCGGGGTCTGGGTCCACGAGGTCTCCCACCTGCTGCGTGACCACCACGGGCGCAGCGACCGGGTCGCCCGGCAGCGCGGGCTGAACGGCCCCGGGGACCGGCTGCGGATGAACATCGCCGCCGACTGCGAGATCAACGACGATGTGTACGGCGACGGCCTGGCCCGGCCGAAGGGCGCTGTGTACCCGTCGACCCTGGGGCTGCCGACCGGCGAGCTCATGGAGGACTACCTGCGCCAGTTCGGCCTCGGCCCGAGTACCCAGAACCTCGCCTGGCTGGACTGCGGCAGCGGCGCCGACGGACTGGCGCGGGACTGGGAGCTGGGGCCCGAGGGAGCCGACGGGCTCAGCGACCAGGAGCAGGACGCGGTCCGCTTCCGGGTGGCGCAGGGCATCAACGGCCGCCCCGGGAACGCCTCGAAGGGATGGAAGCGGTGGGCGGAGGAGGCGTTCCATCCTCCGCAGCCGTGGCGGGAGTTGCTGGGGGCCGCCGTCCGCTCGGCGACCTCGGGCCACGGCGCGGGGGAGGACTACAGCTACGGCCGCCCCGCGCGGCGCTCCGCCGGACTGCCCGGTGTCGTCCTGCCGAGCCTGCGTCGCAGGCCGCCCCAGGTCTCCGTGGTCATCGACACCTCCGGCTCGGTCAGCGACGCCGAACTGGGCAGTGCGCTCCTGGAGGTCGCCGCCATCTCCCGAGCGGTGGGCGGCCGCCGCGACCTGGTCACCGTCCTCGCGTGCGACGCGGCGACCCGGGTCGTGCATCCGCTGTGCAGCGCGGAGGGCATCCCGCTGGTGGGCGGTGGCGGTACGGATCTGCGTACGGGCTTCGCCAGGGCGCTGCGGTCGCATCCCCGACCCGACGCCATCGTTGTCCTGACGGATGGTCAGACACCGTGGCCGGCCGCGCAACCGGCGTGCCGGACGGTCGTCGGTCTGTTCCCCCGCCGACGCAGGAACCGTTCCTACCGCGAGGGCGACCCGGACCGCGTTCCGGACGGGCCTCCGGCATGGGCGCGCGTGGTGGAGATCGGGTAGCGCGCACCTTCGGGCGGCGGCGCCCGGGCCCGGGCCCGGGCCCGGGCCCGGGCACGGATGTCGTACGTCGGCGCTCGGCCGGGCCCTCCTCCGGCCGAGCGCCGACGCCTTGCCCTCGTCGGCTTCCCGCCGGGCGTTCCGGCGCCACTTCGGGCGGGCGCCGGGCCAGGGGGCGCCAACGGCCGCTCTCCGCCCTGCCCTTGGTACTTGCCCTTGGCCTCCACCCGGGCCGTGTGCTTCAGCGGACAGCGCCGAACCGGCCGCCGGGCGGGCCGTCCGGCCGGGTCGGTGAGGGCGGGGGACGTGGCTGCGCCGTCCATGGCCGACGGGTCGGCAGCTCGTGCGGAACCGCCGGTCAGAGACGGCCCACCAGCTCCGCCACGGCCGCGGCGAGTGCGTCGAGTTCCTCACCCGCGGGTCCGCCCGGCTCGCTCATGTACGTGTCGCGGCGGATCTCGATCATCAGGGCGGTGACCCGGTGGTCCGTACCGTAGTGCTTGAGCGGGACGTACGTACCGGCGAACGGGCTGTCGACCCCCGTGCCGCCGAAGCCCGCGAACGCCTCCTCGGCCAGGGAGCGCAGCTCCGGCGGGGTGTGGAACGGGTCGGTGCCCAGGCAGACCGGCGGGCGGGGGCCGGTGCCGTGGAGTTCGTAGGGGAGGGGCGCTGTCGGGTACGAGTGGACGTCGATGACCACCGCGCGGCCCGTGGCGGCGATGCGGGCGTCCACGGCGGCCGTCATCGCCCGCGCGTACGGGTGGAAGTACCGCTCCAGCAGAGGGTGTTGGTCGAGGTCCGGGCCGCGCAGGCGTTCGCGGTGCGTCGTGTGCGTGTAGACCGCGCCCATACCGACGGCGCGCATCTCCTCGCGGTCGTCGGGGAAGCGTTCCGGGTCGACGACCAGGCGCGAGAGGTTGTTGACGAAGCGCCAGGGCCGGGCGGCGGTGCATGCCGCCGCCGCCCGGGCCGCCAGTTCGCCCGTGTGGGCGTCGGTGATGTGGTCGAGCTCCCGCTCCAGAGCCCGGTCCTCCAGCAGGATTCCGTCCCGCGCCTCCTCGGGAACCATCCGGGACCCGTGCGGTACGTGCAGCAGCACCGGGGAGTCGACGTCTCCGGGGAGGAGGTGGAACGACGGCTGGGGGGCAGTGTTCACGGAGCGGGTCCTTCACGGGCGGGGGAGGGAGGATGCCCTCGATTGTCCCACCCGTGGAGTCGGTTGCCCGTGCTGTCAGTTGGTGGACCCGATCACCGGGTAGTGGTCGGAGAGGTTGTCGTACGTGTAGCTCTTGCCCCAGCTGGAGACCGTCCAGGGGGCGCTCTGCTCCTTGATCACGTCGTTGTTCCAGTCCGACGGCCTGGCGTGGCCCGCGCGGTGCAGGACGTGGTCGAGGTCCTCGCGCGGGTCGTCCGGGTAGCGGTCGGCGGCGATCGAGTTGTCGCGGGTGTCGAAGGAGTACCGGTGGCCCGTCTTCGTGTCCGCTGCGGTCAGGCCCGCGTCGGAGAGGAAGGAGGCGAACTCCGCGGAGTGCCCGTCGACATTGAAGTCGCCCGCCACGACGACCTGTTCGGAGGCGGGGATGTTCTTGGCGTCGAGGAAGCCGTCCAGCGCCTTGAACTGGCGGCTGCGCATCTGGGCCGCCTCGCCCGCCGAGCAGCCGGGGTCGGTCGACTGGGCGTGCGTGCCGACCACGTGGACCCGGGTGCCGTTGACGTTCAGCACCACATAGGCGAAGCCCTTGTTGGACCACCAGTCGGCCCCGCAGGCGTCCTTGTAGACGTACTGCTCCTGGCGCACGATCGGCCACTTGCTCAGGATCGCCACGCCGCCGTCCTCCGGCGTCGTCGCCGAGTACGAGCCGCCCGTCGCATCCCAGCCGCTCTTGCTCCGGCCGACCACCGGCGTCTGGTAGGGGTACTGCGCGGCGGAGTTCCGCAGCAGTGCGTCGGAGGTCGCGTTGTCGAACGCCTCCTGTATCACCACGACGTCGTTCCCCTGGAAGAACGAGGTCTTGGGGATCTCGGCCGCCCGGTGGTCCTGGCCCCAGTTGGGGTAAAGGGTCTTGCTGAAGAGGAACGCGTTGTACGAGAGCACCCGCAGCGAGGGCGTCTCGGCGGCCGTGGCCTGCGGTGAGCTCACGGCCAGGGTGACGGCGGCGAGCGTGGCGGAAACGGCCACGCCGGTCAGTCGGCGGAACGCGGTGTTCGGCACGAAGTCTCCTGCGTCGAGTGGGGGGTGTAGCGGGTGCCACCCATCAAAGCAGCGGCAGTTACCCACGGGTAGACGCTGGATGCCATCAGTCTGTCCGGTCGGCTGCCATCTGGTTCGCGTCCCGGTTCCGTGGATGTGCCGTCGATTTTCAGCCGAGTATGCCGTACACAATGAGGTTGTCGACGGGATGGCCCTCGGCGTCGAAGTCCCCGTCGCAGGTGATGAGCCGCAGCGTGCTGCCCTTCGTCGGGCCGTAGACCTTCTCGGTGGGGAACGCCTTCTTGGCGACCGACTCCTTCGCCGTGACCCTGAAGCGCAGGGTCTTGCCCGTTCCGTCGCGTACGAGAACCTTGGCGCCCTTGCGGATGTTCTTCAGGTCGTGGAAGACGGCCCGGCCGAAGCGGGTGTCGTTGTGGCCGATCAGTACGGCCGGGCCCGGTTCGCCGGGGGCCGACCCGCCGGTGTACCAGCCCGCAGTCATGCCCTTCTCCGCGGGCGGGACCTCGACCGTGCCGTCCGCGTTGAGTCCGAGCTCCATGAGGGAGCTCCGCACGCCGATCGAGGGGATCGAGAGCTCGGTGGGGGCTGGTCGTACCGCCTTCGCCTTCGACTCCGGGTCCGACTCCGGCTCCGCTGTCCGCACGTGTCCGGTCGGTGCGGAACCTGTGGGGGGAGCCTCGGACGAGCAGCCGGCCAGAGCCGTACCGGCGGCACCGAGAGCCACGGCGGTCAGCAGGGCTGCGATCCGTCGGGAAACGCGGTGCGTCAGGGACGGGCGGGAAAGGGAGGACGGGTGGGACGTGCGGTGCGTACGGGATGTGCTGCGGGGCAACGGGACTCCTGAAGCGGGAGGGGGAGCGGGTGTGGGGGGGGGGGGGGGGGGGGGGGGGGGGGGGGGGGGGGGGGGGGGGGGGGGGGGGGGGGGGGGGGGGGGGGGGGGGGGGGGGGGGGGGGGGGG
>NZ_JBVIPK010000019.1:40323-126198 GCF_055577965.1 Streptomyces sp. NPDC033165 | reverse complement strand
GTCAGCCCGCCCCCTTGTGGATACCGCATACCCCGGTGATACCGCACCGGCGAGAAGTCGTCAGCCCCTACGACATCACCAGTTCAACCTCAGTAACAACGCCGGGCGCTGGACCAGTGGCCGGAGGGACGGCCTGTTTGTTCCCCGCCAACGCGCCAACGCGCCAACGCGCCAACGTCTCGGGGAACCTCCCGCTGACGGAAGGCACTTACCGGCGATTGCTCGGCCACTGAGCCTTTTCCAACCTGCTTGCCGCGAGCGTGGTGCTCGACTGGTCACGCACCTTCGGTGTCCAGTCGCTCCGCGGACTGGAGCAGGTACTCGGGAAGCTTTGAACTGGCCGCCAACACCTCGATGCCGATGAGGCGGCCCTGCTCGTCGAAGTCGAGGTTGATCATGCCGTCGATGTCCCCTGGATCGCAGGGATACATGCGCGCGGACGTTACGGGGGCCTGCGGTTCGGTGAGGTATACGTACGCTGCGTCCACGGTCTCGTCGTAGGTGACTCTGACGTCTGTCACGGTGAGCATGCTCCCTTGCTGTCGTTGAAGGCGGCGCTGTCCTTGTCTATGCCTCAGGCTGCCGTGGCAAGGTGCAAGGCCAGGACGGCCTTGACGATGCCGGTGATGCGGGCGGTGCTGCAACGGAGTTTCCGCAGGAGCCACCAACTCTTCGGGGTGGCGTCGGCCTGCTCTCCGACGGCTCGGTTCCTGGTGTGGGAGGAGTTCACCGCCTGAGCTGTACTGAGTTTTGTGGAGTCCCTGATGCCAGGGTTACCGTCCTGGCGAAGGAGAACCACCAGCACCATGGCAGCACCCCGTAAGTACCCCGACGAGTTCCGCGAGCGCGCGATCCGCGAGGTCCGCACCACCGGTCGGCCTATCGGGCGTGTCGCGAAGGACCTGGGCATCCACAAGGCGGCCCTGCGCGGCTGGGTCCCGCCAGGCCGAGGCCGATCACGGCGAGCGTGACGAGCGGCTGACCACCGCCGAGCAGGATGAGCTCAGGCAACTCCGTGAAGAAGTCGCGGAGGTGAGGCGGGCGCATGCGATTCTCAAAGCCGCCAGCACGTTTTGTGCCCAGGAGATCAACCGTCCCCGGACGAGGCCGAGCTGGTGATCGACCACCTGCGTCACAGAGGTCTCGGGGTCGATCCCGTCTGCCGGGTGCTGGAGCTGTCGCCGTCGACGTACTTCGCCCGTAAGAAGCGGCCGAAGCCAGACCGTCGGCTCCGCGACGAGACGCTGATGCCACTGATCGAGGAGATTCACGCGGAGTCCGGGGCCACCTATGGCGCCCGCCGGATCACCCGCGCGCTTCGACGCAAGGGACACGAGGTGGCCCGCTACACCGTCGAACGGCTGATGGCCGAGCTGGGCCTGGAGGGCGTCTCCGCGGCCGGAGCCGCCGCACCACCGTCCCGGAACCGTCGGCGCCCCGCCCGCCGGACCTGTTCGACCGCGACTTCACCGCCTCCCGCCCCGACCAGTTGTGGGTGGCGGACATGACGTATGTCCGCACCTGGTCCGGCTGGGCATATGTGGCGTTCGTCCTGGAGGCCTACTCGCGGATGATCGTCGGGTGGCAGGTCGCGAACCATATGCGGACCGAACTTCCACTGGAAGCCCTGGAGATGGCGTTGTGGAGGCGCCGGATCCAGCAGGACTCCGGCCTCATTCATCACAGCGACCGCGGGTCCCCATGCGTATCAAATTCGGTATACCGACCGGCTGTCCGACATCGGCGCCTCCGCGTCGGTCGGCTCCGTCGCCGACTCGTACGACAACGCGATGGCCGAGGCCCTGAGCGGCACCTTGAAGGCCGAGCTGATCGAGATGCAGGGCCTTTGGAAGGACGTCGATCAGGTCGAGCGGGCGATCTTCCAGTGGGCCACCTGATACAACGAAGAATGCCTCCATTCCGCGCTCGACTGCGTACCGCCCGCCGAGTACGAGCAAGTCTTTTGGCAGAGCCAGGAGCAAGTCCCGCAGTGAACCGCCCAGGGTTCGGTAGAGACTTCAGATTGTGGTTGTGACCTGGGGTTTTGTGGTCGTGAGGTAGTAGTTGGTCTCGTATTCGACGGGTGGGATGTGCCCTATTTCACCGTGGAGGCGGCGGTGGTAGTACCAGTCGATCCATTCCGCGGTGGCCAGCTCGATCTGGGAGAGCGTCCTCCAGGGTCGCCCCGATTTGATCAGCTCAGTCTTGAGCAGGTCGATCGCAGACTCCATGAGGGCATTGTCGTAGGCGTCACCGACGGAGCCGATCGAGGCCGCGATGCCGGCGGCGTCCAGGTGCTCGGCGAGCCGGAAACTCGTATATTGCGACCCGGCATCGGAATGATGTATCAACTCGCCCCGCTGACGGGGCTGTTCGTCGCGGTCGCGCTGCCACAGGGCCATGTCCGGGGCGTCCAGGACGAGTCTGGTCTCCTTCGACGTAGCGGCGGACCAGCCGACGATCCGGCGGGAGAACGTGTCGACGACGAAGGCGACGTAGACGACTGCCGACCAGGTCTTGACGCAAGTGAAGTCGGCGACCCAGCAGCGGTTGGGGGCGGCCGCGACGAAGTTGCGGTCCAGTAGGTCCGGTGCCCGCTCGACGGCGTTGTCCGGGATTGTGGTGGTGATCTTTTCCCGCGGACGGCGCCGGTGATGCCGAGTTCCCGCATCGGGCGTTCGACGGTGCACCGGGCCAGCGCGAAGCCCACACGGCACGGGGCAGCCCGCATCGCGGCTTCACAGAGGGCACCCAGGCCTGAGGCCGTCGCCGAGGTCGTGCCGGGGCGGGCGGCGTGGACGGTGCCGTACAGGCCGACGAGCCGGTCCTGTTCAGGCCCGGCAGTGACCCGGTCGCCTTTCACCGCCGCCTCGGGGAGCCGCACACAGCCGTACGGCTCCTCGTCGCCCGGGCCGGGTACATACGCCGTCGGTGTCCCTCGGCGTCACCGCATCGACCGCCTCCTTCTCGCCGGGGCCACGGCGTGGCCCCGGCCACCGTGTTCTGACGCTTACCAGGAGTGCGCGGTCCAGCCCGCGTCCTTTAAGCTACCGCCCGGTAATCTGATGGCGCGTCCATCAGGGGGAACACGGGACCGCACGGGGCGAGTCGACCACTCGCCGCGGTGGGGTCCTCTCACGTAGGGCGCACATGTACTACCGCTTGACACGCAGACTGATCACGCTTCTGGCCGTACTCACGGTCTTCATCTCGCTGGGCATGGGGGAGAGCACGGCGTCAGCCGTACAGGGCATCCAAGCGAAGGCCGCCGCCAAGGAAGCGGCGGAGAGCCGCGTCGAGAGGCTGGCGGAGCTGGTCCGGGCAGCGGCCAAGTACTCCGGATGCACCGACCGGCCGTTCTTCGAGAAGCCCGCCTGCTACCGCGAGTTCGGCGAGAAGGCCGTCCAGGTCGGTGCCGGCGTCGGCCTTTTCGCCTACGGCATGCACGAAGGCCACAAGGACACCGTCCAGCATTTCGGCAACCTGGAGAAGGGGGTCGCCGGGTTCGCCGAACTCAAGGACATCCTTCAGCAGGACCCCTCGCAGATCGCAGATCCCTCCGTCCGGGCCCAGGCTGAGGCACAGGTACGCACGGCGCTGAACGGTGCGAAGAAGGACATCGACAAGGTGTTCGCCGACGTCATCGAGACCATCGGCACCGTCCTGGTCCTGGTCGAATTCGTGCTGATCATGGTGCACCTGACACTCACTCTGGCCCAGCTGGTCGGCGACCCCGGATTCCAGAAGGCGGCGAACAGCGTCAGGACAGGTCTGGAGGGAGTCGGCAAGGACCTCGACAGAATCAACGCGGGCCTGGCCACGATGGGCGGCGCCCTCGACGACATGAACGGTGCCGTCGACGAGATCAACAGCAGCCTCGGCCAGATGAACCGGGGCATAGCTCAGGCCAACCGCGGCATGGATAAGCTCAACCAGGGCCTTGCCGATTCCAACAAGGCCGTGAAGAACGTCAACAAGCACGTTCCCGGCATCAAGAAGGCCGCCGCCAAACTGCGTGGGCTCCCGGGCATCGAGTTCGACTTCTCCCACATCGGTGACACCTGGAGCTCCGGAAAGTCCGGCCTCAGCACCGCCGAACAGGAGCGCCGCATGTCCCTGGTGCTCGACCTGCTGCCCGGCATCGGCGACGGCAAGGGCGTCGTGGAAGCGATCACCGGCAAGGACATGATGACCGGCGAACAGCTGAGCGGCTTCGACAGGGCCCTCGGCGCGCTGGTTGTCATGCGCTGGGTCAAGGTCGGCAAGAAGGTGCTGGACGCGAACGACATCCGTGACGCCCGCAAGGGAGTCGACGCCGTCACCTGCAACAGCTTCCCGCAGGGCACAGCAGTCGTCATGGCCGACGGGACGCGCAAGCGCATCGAGGACATCCGGCCGGGTGACGAAGTGCTGGCGACGGCCCCCGAGGGCGCCCCGGACGACCCGCCCTTCACCAGGGCCCGTCCCGTCCTGTCGAGGATCGTCACCGCATCCGACAAGGAGTTCACCCGTCTCACCACCGACGCCGGATCGGTGACCTCCACCGGCCACCACCTCTACTGGGCGGCCGACCTCCGCGCGTGGCTGCGAGCGGATGAGCTGAAGCCGGGCAACCGTCTGCTCGACGCCACGGGCCGGGAGACTGCCGTATCGGCGACGGACAGCTTCGTCCAGGAACAGATCACCTACGACCTCGACGTCAGTGGCATCGACAGCTACTACGTCGGCGTCGGCGAGAGCAGTGCACTGGTCCACAACTGCACGGACCTCGTCAAGGACGCCGGCCGGTTTCCCGGTCGGGCGCACACCCTGGACGAGCATGTCGACGTCGATCTTGACCGGATGAAGGAACTTGCGATCGAGAAGACACGCAAGAGGGGCCGGCCCACGCCCAACAGCCGCTGGACCGACCGGCAGACCGCCCAGCAGGTGGTGGACCACGCCGTAGCCGGGAACAAGGCGCGCATCGACAAGTGGCTCAGAGAGGGAGCCCGGCAGCCGCTCGAACTCAAGGGTACGTTCAGAGCGAAGAACTCCCTCGGCGACGTCATGACCCACACCGGGCAGCACAGCAAGGCGGGTAACGGCTACATGGTCCTCCTGCAGCGCGCGCCCGGCCACAAGCCGGGTGGCTACTACGTCTCCACGGCCTACCCGGTCTGAGCCCAGTGACAGGAGCATGTGTGCACGACCGGACCATGAGCAGCGATGACCTGTGCTTCGACTTCGGACTCACCGGCCTGGGCGGCTCGTTCCACGGCGACTGGGTGCTCTTCGCGGCCGACCAGTGGGATCACATCACCCAGTGGTACGGGCCCGTCGGAGCCGACAGTGGCAGGCGCCGCCTCCTCCTGGGCGACGACGTCCGGCGGCTGGTGGGATCCTGTCTCACCGGCGCCGAGCTGAACGCCCTGTGGAGACTGACCGACAGCAACGCACTCGACGGCAGCCCGGAGATCGGCGGCCAGGAGCGTGACTGGCTGGAACGGACTCTGGCACCCGCGGCCGGGACGGCGGAGCCGCACCACGGGGGCGCAGGAGCAGCGACTGCCGGCACTGGGGCCTGCGCCCTGGGAACCGGCGGGCCGGAGACCGGCGTGGGTGTCCCTTCACTGATGTACGAGCACCGGCTGCTGGCCGACGACGTCAAGGGGCTGATCGACCGGCTGGATCCAGGGCAGGACGCAGTCGGAGTCACCCTGCCGCAAGCGCGCGACGCGTTGACGCGCTGTGCGGAGAAGGTGTGCAGCGAAATCGCGTTCCGGTTTCTGCTGCACGGCTTCGAGGCGTTCGGGTCCCGGGTCTCCCGCGATCTGTACAACAGGCTGGATCGCGTCGGTGAGCGGTTCGGATACGGACCGCACGTGGTGGACCGGCTTCACCACCTGGTGGAGTGAGTGACTCGGCGGCTCCGGTACCGACCGGCGCCGCCGCCGTGGCCGGTGACCGCCACTCGATGGCCTGTGGCGCGGACGACCCAAACGGTGAAGTTTCCCCGTGATCTCGGATACGTGATCGTTATGCCGCGAGGGCGTGCTGGTGCCGCTGCCGGGTCTCGGCCGGGGGGGGTAGCCGAAGACCTTGTGCCTGTGTAGGCGGCGGCGGTTGTGGAACGTCTCGATGAAGTCGAAGGCGTCGGCTCGTGCGGTGGCCCGGTCGGGCCGGACACGGGTGCCGATCTCTTCTTTGGGCAGGGCCCAGAAACTCTCTGCGGCGGCGTTGTCGGAACAAGATCCGGTGCGCCCGCAGCTCTGGCGAAGACCCAGCTGTCGTATTCGAGCGTGGAATCGGGTCGAGGTGTACCTGCTGCCGCGATTGTTGTGGATCACGCAGCCGGGTTGCAGTCCACCGCGGCTGTGGGCCATGTCGAGGGCGTCCACGGCGAGGTCAGCGCGATGGTGGTCGGCCATCGACGAGCGAGCGACCTCGCGGGTGGCCAGGTCCAGCCAGCAGGCGAGGTAGAGCCGGCCCTCGGCGGTCGGCAGCGCGGTGATGTCGCCGACCAGCTTCGTGCCGGGCATCTCGGCGTGAAAGTTGCGGCCGATCAGGTCCGGGGCCGGCCTGGCCTTCTTGTCTGGCCTGGTCAGCGAACGGCGTCTGTGGCGGGTGACGCCCGGGATGCCGTGCTCGCGCATGAGGCGGGCGGCCTGTTTGCGGTTCGCTCGCCGTCCCAGGCGCCGCAGTTCGGCATGGACACGCGGGACGCCATGAGTCTGGTGCGAGCCGATGTGGATCACGGTGATCGCGTGCACCAGGGCCTGTTCGGCGGCCCGGCGGCCCGGCGGCCCGAGCGGGTCTTCGCGGCGGCGAGCCAGGCATAGAACGAGGAACGGGCCGCCTTGAGCAGGCGGCAGAGGAAAGCGACGCCGTGGGTGGTCTTCTCCGCCTCGGTGAACGCGTGCGTCTCGTTCACCGATCGCTCTCCTTCGCGAAGAAGACCGCGGCTTTTGGCAGCACCTCGATCGTCTTGGCCTGTTCGGCGTTCTGCCGTCGCAGCCGCTTGAGCTCCTCGCGCTCGGCGGTCGCAAGCTCTCCCGGGGCGCCCTCGCCCCTATCCGCCTTGGCCTGGCGGTACGAGCCGCGCAGGGACTCCGAGCTGATGCCGAGCTCCCGAGCGACGGCGGTGACCGTCTTCCCCGAGGAGTCGACGGGCGCGATCGCGTCCCGCTTGAACTCAGCGGTGTACCGCTTCGTGTACTTGCTTCCCACCTGGTGCTACTTCCTCTGGAACCTTAGGCCCCCGTCTCCAGGTGTCCACGATCAAGGGGAAGGTTCAGACTCCCTGCCTCGGAGCCAGGCCGAAAATGACGAGAAACAGCACCGAGGCTCACGCAGAATAGCTTCCGTGACCGTCTTCTGTTGCAGTGCCTGTCAGTAGCGAATCAGCCCCGACCTCCAGGAAGTGCCGATGCCGCCTCCGGTGACGGAGGAAACCCCGGGACACAGGTTCCTGCCACCACTCATGCCATGCGGGTCGTGTGCGGTCAGCGCTCACACCGGCGTGCTCGTGCTCAATCCCGACGACATCTCGGGGGTGGCCAGACACCCTCACCGTCGGCGTCTCAACGGATGCTGCGGACTCGACGGCTTGGACGGCCCAACCTCGTCTGCGATGCCTGCGGAGCTGAGGTCGCAGCACAGCAATCGGATTGCTGGTCTCAGCAGCTGATCGCGTTGATCCCCGACGCGGTGACGACGACCGTCTCGCCCTCCGCTTGAACCCGTGAAGTTTCGGCAGCACCTGGCACGGGTTCGCCGGAACATGTGCGCTTTGCCGAAGGACTCGTTGGAGGTGATGGCGACGCTGTTCTTCTCCTCGCGTTCAGTCAGGACCTGGAAGAGGAGTTCGGCGCCGCGGCGGTCCAGTTCCATGTAGCCGAGTTCGTCGAAGTGTGCCGCTGCTTGCGCGGCGCGTCCAGATCCGCCCGCAGGATCTCGTCGATCACCGGCTTGTACGGGTAGCGCAGTGGCCCGGGGCGGCAGCTTCTTACGAGGCTCCGGCCAGGACGAGTCCAACGCCTTCCGTACCGTCCGCCACGTCACGCCGTGCTTGCGTTCAAGCTCCCGCATCGACATGCCGCCGCGATGGTCACGCCGGATCGCCGCGTACAGCTCGACCTTCGACATTTGCGGCATGAGCAGGACCTTTCACCAGGAACATCCCGATGCTGCCCTGGCAAGAACCCCAGTGCCTCCCGAGCTCAGTTTCTGGCTCACATCCCGTGAAGCCGGCACGCTGAGTGACGGTTGTAGTCGAGCCCTTGGATCGGTTGCTGCCCCTGGGAGCGAAGGGTTCGCTGGACGGACTTGGCTTCCACGTGCGGCACTATCAGCCACACCGCACACGGCACGGCACGGCAATCGAGATGATGCATCGTCAGAGATGGTTCGCGGTGGCCGCGCTGTCCGACCAGAGCCAGTTCACGGGCGAGTACTGCTTCTTCAGCACGGTGCGCTCGTGCCCGTAGCCCTTCAGCGCGGCCTCCACCGCGACCGCTAGGTCGTCCAGGTCCTGCGGCACCGGCACTCGCAGCAGAGGGTGTTGCTTGCGGTGTGCGAGGAGCAGCTCACCCGCGGGTGTGCACTCCAGCAGGGCGCAGTGGACAAGGGGCTTGAAGGGCTTCTCCGCAGTGGGCCTCCGGGCGCGCAGCACTCGTCGGCGCTTCACGCGTACAGGCCGTAGCCCTTGAGATGGAAGGCACGGGCGCGGTACGGGTCGCCAACCACGGTGAAGTCGAAGCCGGTGAACGGTCTGTCCTCGCGCAGGTGCAAGCCTCCCAGCCGGCCCTGCAACACCCCGCCGTCGTCGACGAGGGCGAAGCTGAACTCCTGCCCCCGGTTGCTCGAACGGTAGGTCTTCCCGAAGACGGGACGACGAACAGGTCATCGCCGAGCGCTGCCGGGCGGGTCACCCTGGAGTCGACGTAGCCGTAGAGGCTGTCGCTGGTCCCGGTGAGCTCGGAGAGGGCCTCGGCCAACGAAGGCGATGGCCGGTTGCCGCGCCCCACCGGCTCGTCGCCATACCGCACGTGCGTGTAGGAGTCGGCATCGCTCTGGCAGTCGGTGCGCGCGTCCAAGGTCGTGATGGCGCACAGCACGGGCTGGCGGCCCGGGCAGAGGGTTGTGCCGGGTTCGGAGACGGCGACGATGTTGGGGTGGGCACCGGCCCAGTTGCTGAGTCCGTACTCGGAGGTCATACACAGCAGCCGGCCCGTGGGGGTGACGGCGATCGACGCGGCGAACGGGTCGTCTCCGGGGCCCTGCTGCTTTCCCCAACCCCATGTCAACGTCTTCCGGCTCAACCTCGCGCTGGAGGACCTGGCCGTGGCCGCCGGCTGAGGCCCACCGCGGCGCACCATGTGGGGCACCGCTGTGGTGCGCCGGTCACCAGCCTGTCCACAGAAGGTGGTTGATCAGCAGGGCCGGAACGGCCGACGCGACCAGCCAGTACCGGACCCTCCGGCTGGGGAGCAGCGCCGCAGCGGGCAGTAGCCACAGCAGGAACGGCTGCCAGATGCGCTCGGTCTCCGCCTTGCTCATGCCGGAGAGATCCGCGGCGAGCAGTGCCGCCAGCGCCGCCAGCACGAGCAACGCCAGTCGCCCTTCCGGGGGAGCTGTCGCGGGGCCGCTTCGCAGTGCCCGTACGGCACCGGGAGCGGCCACCGCGCTCCGGCGCAGCCCGGCGACGGCGGCGAGCCCGGCCGCGAGGGTCGCGCAGGCCAGGTTGGCCCAGACCCAGTAGCCGTACGGGCGGACACCGCCCGCGCCCTGGTAGTAGCGCTCGACCAGCAGGTGGTAGGCGGTCCACCAGTTGAACCCGGCGAACGTGAAGGCCACCGGGACCACCAGCGCGCCGAGCAGGAACAGCGGCACCGGGCGGGCGGTCCGGGTGAGCACCAGCACGGCCAGCAGCACAGCCGCCATCAGCCCCAGCCCGTAACTGAGGTAGCAGGTCCACCCGAACAGCAGACCCCCGCCGAGTGCCGCCACGGCCGGGAAGCGGACCCGGCGGGTGGCGGCCAGGGCGAGCAGCGCCACCGACCAGGCGGCGACCGCCGTGAAGTAGCCGTCGGCCGACACGCCCGCCCAGACGGCCGCCGGGGCGAGGACGAGGAAGGGCGCGGCGCGGCGGGCGAGGCGCTCGTCGGCCAGCACGCGCACGGTGATCAGGACGGCCAGCGCCGCCGAACTGCCCACCACGACACACCAGAGCGCCGCCCAGGCGCCGCCACCGAGACCGATGCGGTCCAGCCACACGAAGGTCAGCGTCGCGCCCGGCGGGTGCCCGGCGACATGGGCGGGCCAGTTGCCGGGCTCGCCGATCACGATGTGGTTCGTGAAGTCGCGCAGGGTGGCGGGGATGTCCTCGAAGCGGTCGATGACCCGCAGATACTCGTGCTTCGTGGTGAGCCGCCTCGCGACGCCCCGGTGCCAGCCGTCGATCAGCGCCATCGAGAAGACCCAGGCCGTCGACCCGGCCCAGGCCGCCGCCAGCAGCCCGCGCCAGGGCAGCCGGGCGGCGAGCGGCGGGCCGTAGGAGACCACCAGGACCGCCATGATCAGGGCGGCCGGAGTGCCCGGCCCCAGATGCGGGTCCCAGGAGGCCAGCAGCGGCGGCCATTGGGCGCGCAGACTCCCGTCGCGGTTCTGGATGACATGGCCGACGACCACCGCGGCCGCGATCAGCAGCACGCCCGCGGTGGCGGCGATCAGGTCCGACCGCCCCGCGCGCCGGGCGCGGTGGTTGCGGTCCGGCGGTGCGGGCGGGCCGTGCCCCGTGCCTCCGGCGGTGTCCGTGGGGGTGGCGTCCTCGATCTTCACGCTGACACGCTATGCACACCGGACGGCAGTCGGGTGGTCCGGCAGGGCCGCGTCACCGAACCGTCAGATTCCTCCCGCCGGGATACCGGTTCCCCTTCTCGCCGCGGCCTCGGCCCTCGCTCCAGGCCGCGACGTCAGATCTCCCCAGGCGTCCAGGCCGCGACGTCAGAATTTCGTCAGCAGCCACATCCGCCCGTCGGCGGTGTTCCCGGCCTAGCGTCGGTCTCATGCCCGAACGCCGCCGGATGATCCGCTCCCTCCCCGATTCCCTCCGCTCCCCGTGTACGCCCGCCGACCCGGGATTCTGGCGCAGCCCCGTGCGCGGGGTGCGCTTCACCGCCGTGCTCGGCGTCGTCCTGCTCGCCGGACTCACGCTGCTGTTCGTCACCGGTCTGCTCTCGTACGCCGCCTACAACCCGGACCTGAACCGGGTCAACGACAAGACCCCGGGCAAGGGGTGGCTCGGCTTCTACCTGTTCTCCTGGCCGACCGGCCCGCACTGGCTCTACCGGCTGACCCAGGGCCTGCACGTCACCGTCGGCATCGTGCTCGTGCCCGTCCTGCTCGCCAAGCTGTGGTCGGTGATTCCCCGGCTCTTCGCGCTGCCGCCCGCCCGTTCCGTGGGCCACGCCCTGGAGCGGATCTCGCTGCTGCTGCTCGTGGGCGGAGCGCTGTTCGAATTCCTCACCGGACTGCTCAACATCCAGCTGGACTACGTCTTCCCCGGTTCCTTCTATCCCCTGCACCTCTACGGGGCCTGGGTCTTCCTCGCCGGCTTCGTCACCCATGTGGCCCTCAAGCTGCCCCAGGCCGTACGGGTGTTGCGCAACGGCATCCCGCGCGGCGAACCGGACCCCCTCTCAGCCCCCGACCCGCTGCCGGCCACCCTGTCCCGGCGCGGCGCGCTGGCCATGGTGGGGGCCGGTTCGTTCCTTCTGCTGGTCACCTCGGCCGGTCGCAGCTTCGACGGGCCACTGCGCAGCATCGCGCTCCTCACCCCGCGCGGCGGCACCGACCCGGGGCCGGGCCCGAACGCCTTCCAGATCAACAAGACCGCCGCCGCCATAGGGATCACGCCCGCGGACACCGGTGAGCGCTGGCGGCTGACGGTACGGGGGCCGGCCGGGGAGTTCCGCTTCTCCCGGGCCGAACTACTGGCCATGGAACAGCACAGTGCGGCCCTCCCGATCGCCTGTGTGGAGGGCTGGTCGACCTCGGACCAGCTCTGGCGCGGGGTGCGGCTCTGCGACCTGGCGGTGCTCGCCGGCTACCCGGACCGCCCACCGGGCGTCTTCGTCGAGTCGCTCCAGCGCAGCGGCTCCTTCCGCAAGGCAGCGCTGCGCGACAACCAGGTACGCGACGGCCGCTCGCTGCTCGCACTGGAGGTGAACGGCGCGCCGCTGTCACCCGACCACGGCTACCCGGCCCGGATCATCGTCCCCGCCGCGCCCGGGGTGCTGAACACCAAGTGGGTCGAGACCCTGACGTTCGGAGAGCTGTGATGTCCACCCGAGCCGTGCCTCCCCTGTCCGCCGCACCCCGCCGCCCGCGTTTCTCGCCGCGCCGGCTCTACGGCGAGGGCCCGCTCCATCTGCTCCTGCTCGCCGCCACGTTCTGCCTGGCCGGCTACGCGGGCGTACGGCTGCTGGACGGGGACACCGTCGGCGTGCTGATCTGGTTCGCGGGGTCGGCCGTTCTGCACGACCTGGTGCTGCTGCCGGTGTACGCCGGGGCCGACCGGGCGCTGTGCGCCGCGCTCGGCCCCCGGCGGGCTCTGGTGAACTTCGTGCGGGTACCGGCGTTCCTCTCCGGGCTGCTCCTGCTGATCTGGTTCCCGCTGATCACCCGGCGGACCGAACGGCGGTACGAGGCCGCCGCCGGCACCACCCCGGACGTCTACTTCGGCAACTGGCTGCTGATCACCGGCGCGCTGTTCGCGCTCTCCGCGCTCTGGCTGCTGGTCCGGGCATTCCGCTCCCGTACGGGCCGGCGCAAGGAGACGAAGGTCCGCCCCTGCGCACCCCACTGATCGGCCGTACGCCAGCCGCCCGCGCGGGCGTGCCGCAGCAGCGCCGGCGTCCCGATCCGCGCCCAGGGGAACGGCTCGGCGGCGCCGTCGTGCCCGGCCGCGTGGGCGGTCCTTCCGTCCGGTCCGCCCCGGCCGTCGTCGAGACGGACCCGGACCCGTTCGTCCACGTCGACGGGGGCGGTCTCGGCGATCAGCAGCCCGCCGGCGCCGAGCAGTTCGGCCGCCCGGTCCAGCAGGGCGGCCGGGTCGCCCCCGATGCCGATATTGCCGTCGAGGAGCAGGAGGGTGCCCCAACGGCCCTCTCCGGGCAGCGGGTCGAACACGCTGCGGAGCAGCGCCGCGCCGCCAAGACCGCGCGTACGGGCCACCGCCGCCTCGCTGACGTCGATGCCCAGCGCCCGGTGTCCGAGTGAGGCCAGCTCCGCGACCAGCCGCCCCGGACCGCAGCCGATGTCCAGCACCGGCCCCTCGCACCGGTGCAGGGCGGACAGGTCGGCGGAGCCCGCCCCCGAGCACCAGCGCTCCACGTCCAGGGGCAGCAGCCAGCCGTCGCTGCGGCGCAGGAACAGCGGACCCCGGCCGGTGCGCAGGGCGTTGGCGTACGGGTCGGCGCCCCAGGGGGCGGCGCGGTTCGCGCCCGACCGGGCCGGCGGGTCGGAGGCGTACGAGCCGTCGGCGGTCGCCTCGTGCGCGTCGGGCACCTCGTACGTCTCATGTGCCCTCTGCGCCTCGTGCACCTTGTGCGTGTCGGGGGCTTCGGCGGCACCGGCGGGGGCCGGTGCGGTGAACCCGGACGAGGGCACGGTCGTACTCATCGCACCCCCGCCCCGGTCAGCCGGCCGAGCGCTGCGGCGAACCGGCCGCCCGGCGCGGCCGACGCGACCCGGTGGGCGTCGGCCGCGGTGTCCACGTCGGTCAGGACCGGAAGATCGCGCACCACGAGCCCCGCCTCCACCAGCCTGCGCCGCTGCACCGCACCGGTCTCCGGGACGGACATCGGTACCCCGCGCAACAGGGCGGGATCGGGTTCCGCCAGGCCCAGGGCCCAGAAGCCGCCGTCCTCGGCCGGACCGAACCAGGCCCCGGTGCCCTCCCAGGCGTCCGGCGCGAGAGCGGGGGCGAGCAGCGCGGCCGTGATCTGCGGGGTGTCCATGCCGACCAGGAGGGCCGGCCCCGTACACCCGCCGAAGGCCGCCGCGAGCCGCTCGTCGAGGCCGCCCGCGCTCTGCGGCACCACCTCGAACCCCGGCGGCAACCAGGGGCCCGGCCGCCCGTCGAGGACCAGGACGCGCCGCCGGGCGGGGAGGGCGAGCACGGTCTCCAGGGTGTCCGCGAGGGAGGCGGCGGCCAGCTCGGCGGCCTCGGCGGAGGAGAAGGGCGGGCAGAGCCGGGTCTTGACCCGTCCGGCCACCGGTTCCTTCGCGATGACCAGCAACTCCGTGGGCCCGGGCGCGTTCGTCGAACGAACCCTGTCTCCGGACATGCTCACCGGACGGTCCCCGTCCTCGGACGCGCTCGTCGAACGGCCTCCGTCTCCGGGCGCGCTCGTCGAACGGCCTCCGTCTCCTGGCGCGCTCATCGGGCGGTCCCTGTCTCCGCGCGTGCGGCCCGGCCGGGCGCGCGGTCCGCCGGTGGCTCCCGCAGGACGCCCCGCATGTCGCGCACCGCCTGCCAGGTCCCGCGCCAGGTGCCGGTCACCTTCGACCTGCCGGTGCGCGGCCGGTAGGGGACGTCGTTCTCGGTGACCCGCAGCCCGGCGTCCGAGGCCCGGACCACCATCTGGAGCGGATAGCCGCTGCGCCGGTCGGTGAGGCCCAGGGCGAGCAGGTCGCTGCGGCGGGCAGCCCGCAGCGGGCCGAGGTCGTGCAGGCGCAGGCCGGTGCGGCGGCGCAGCATCCGGGCCAGCGCCAGATTGCCCGCGCGGGCGTGCGGCGGCCAGGCGCCCCGGCCCTCGGGGCGGCGGCGGCCGAGCAGCAGATCGCACTCACCGTCCGCGATCCGCCGCACGAAGCCGGTCAGCAGCGCCGGATCCAGCGAGCCGTCGCAGTCGCAGAAGCAGACGAACTCGGCCTCAGCGGCGAGCAGCCCGGCGTGACAGGCCGCGCCGAACCCCCGCCGTTCCTCCGTGACGACGCTCGCGCCGAGGGAGCGGGCGAGTTCGGCCGAACCGTCGGTCGAGCCGTTGTCGACCACGATCGCGCGCCAGCCGTCGGGGATGCGGTCGAGCACCCAGGGCAGTGCGGCCGCCTCGTCGAGACAGGGCAGAACGATGTCGGCCTTCGGGAGGCCGGTGTGCGGGGCGGGCGGGAACGGAACAGCGGCAGAAGAATCGGTCACCCGCCTCACCCTACGGAGACAACTCCGGCATTTCTGGCATCAGGTTCTTACGAAACATAGACATCGGCCGGATGGGGGCGGTCGGCCCCCGACGCGCCGGGCGGAGGTTGCCACAGTGGAAGCCATGGAGGGCACCCCGCCCGCCCGGCATCCGGAGCCCGCCCCCGAGGGGACGCGCGGCGGGTCCTCGTCGCGGACGACGACCCGACCGTCGCCGAGGCCGTCGTCGGCTGCCTGCACCGCGCCCGTTACGCCGTCGAGCAGGCCGGTGACGGACCCGCCGCGCTGCGACGGTTCGCGGCCTGCCGGCCCGACCTCGTCGTCCTGGACCTGAGGCTCCCCGCCATGGACGGATGGGTCGCTGTGAACGACATCCTGCTCATCGCGCTCTTCGCCTTCTGGGAGCAGCGGCCGCCGGGCTCCTCGGAGCGGGCGTCCTGCGTCTCCTGCGCCACCGTTCGCCGGTGGTCTCGCTGAGCGTCGTCGCCGGGGTGTCCGTCACGGCGATGCTCGCCGGGACGTTGACGGTCGCCTGGGCGATCTTCCTCTCGTCCCATGATCTCGGCGTCGTCACGAAAGTCGTCGCCATGGCCGCCCTGGTCTCCCTGGCCACTGCCATCCTGCCGGGCCGCTGGGTGGCCGCCCAGAGCCGTGAACTGGCCCTTGCCATAAGGCCGTTCGGGGGCGGCGGCGCCTTCGCCGCGCCCGCCGGGCAGACCACCGCCGAGCTCGCCGAGCCTGCCCGCGAACTGGCCGCCAGCAGTGCCGAACTGGACAGCTCCCGGGTGCGCGAACATGCGCCGGAGGCCGCGCGGCGCGAACTCGTCGCGTGCATCTCGCAACGATCTGCGTACCCCGCTCGTCGGGCTGCGGGCGATGGCCGAGGCGCTGGAGGACGGCATGGCCGCCGACTCCGGACGCTATCCGCGGCAGATCAGGACCGAGGTCGAGCGGATGAACGGCATGGTCGGCGAGCTCTTCGAACTCTCCTGGATCCAGGCCGGTTCGCTCACCCTGGCGACGGCCCGGATCTCCCTCTACCACCTGGTCGGCGACGCGCTGGCCGGGGTGGACCCGCTGGCCCGCGAGCACGGGGTACGGCTGGTCGGCGACCGGATCGACGAGGTGCCGGTGGAGGCCGACGGCAAGGAGATGAGCCGGGTCCTGGGCAATCTCCTGATCAACGCCATATCAACGCCATCCGCCGCACCTCGCCCGACGGCACCGTGGCCGTCGTGGCACACCGCTTGGACGGGGGGCGTCGTGCTGTCGGTGACCGACGGCTGCGACGGCATCCCGGAGGAGGACCCGCCCAAGGTCTTCGACACCGGCCGGCTCGGCAGTCACGCCCGCACCCCTCCGGCCGGGGCGGGCCTCGGTCTCGCCATCGTGCCCGGCATCGTCGAGACGCACGCCGGACCAGCCGAGGTCCGCAACGTACAGGGCGGCTGATGCTTCTCGGTCACGCTCCCGACAGCGTGACGGCGCCTTCCTCCCGGCGGCCCCCCGAACCGCGCAGCGGGGCCGCCGCGAAGTCCGCCATCCCCTCGGCGAAGGACACCCGAGGCCGCCAGCCCAGCTCCTCGCGCAGTGCCCGCGAGTCCGCCGTGACATGGCGTACGTCGCCGAGGCGGTACTCCCCGGTCACCACCGGATCCGGCCCGCCGTGCGCGCCGGCCAGGGCGGCGGCCATCTCGCCGATGGTGTGCGGCTCGCCGCTGCCGGTGTTGTACGCGGCGAAGGACGCGGGCCGCCGCTCCTTCACCGCCGTCAGGGCCACCGCGTTCGCCGCCGCCACATCGTGGACATGGACGAAGTCGCGCCGCTGGCCCCCGTCCTCGTAGACCCGGGGAGCCTCACCGCGGGCCAGGGCCGAGCGGAAGAACGAGGCGACACCGGCGTACGGGGTGTCGCGCGGCATCCCCGGCCCGTACACGTTGTGGTAGCGCAGGGACACCGCCCGGCCGCCCGTCGCCCGTGCCCACGCGGCGGCCAGGTGTTCCTGGGCCAGCTTGGTCGACGCGTACACATTGCGCGGGTCCGCCGGCGCGTCCTCGGCCACCAGGCCCGGTGAGAGCACCGCGGCGCAGTCCGGGCAGCGCGGCTCGAACCTCCCCGCCCGCAGATCAGCCTCCGCGCGCGGTCCCGGGCGGACCGTGCCGTGGCGCGGGCAGTCGTAGCGGCCCTCGCCGTAAACCATCATCGACCCGGCCAGCACCAGGTCGCGCACCCCGGCCGCGGCCATCTCCGCCAGCAGCACCGCCGTACCGAGGTCGTTGCACCCGACGTACAGCGGGGCGTCCGCGAAGTCCTTTCCGAGGCCGACCATGGCCGCCTGGTGGCACACGGCGTCCACCCCCACCAGAGCGCCCGCCACCGCCTCCCGGTCCCGGACGTCCCCGACGACCACCCGCTCGCCCGGCAGCTGCGGGGGCGTGCCGCCGGGGTGGGCCGAGGGCAGCAGGGCGTCCAGCACCACACTCTCGTGCCCGGCCGCGTCGAGGGCGGTGACGACATGTGACCCGATGAACCCGGCTCCGCCGGTGACCAGTACGCGCATGACCGCCACGCTAGGGCCCGGCGATCCCCCGGGCCGGGCACGGCGCGCACACGTCACGGGTCCGTAAGGATGTGTGCGACGGGCCGGTCAGCGCAGGTGCCGACCGGTGGGCCGCGCCGAGCCGTACGAAGGGGATGCGGTGCCCGGCCCGCCGGTAGGAGGCCGCGCTGCCGTCGGCGACGTCGAAACCCATGAAGGCGCACAGCCGGCGGGCCGTACGAGGGTGGGCGGGGCCGTAGCGGGCCATGATCTCGCCGCCCTCGTCGGCGCTCGGGAAGTGGGCGGTGCCGGCGTAGCGGTGGTTGCCGACGTGCATCGTGATCCTCGGCGAGACCTGCCGATTGCGGTACCAGGCGGCCCGGGGCCGAAGCCGGAGGCCAGGAACCAGCTTCCCCGGGCGGCGGAGCCCCCGGTCTCGTCCGTGCGCGGCGCGTACGCGGGGGAGTGGTCGAAGCGCAGCACCTCGCCCGCGTGCACGGCCGCGCTGAGCGCCATGAGCACGCGCGGGTCGGCCTGCGGGCCGGGCGGGCCCGGCGTACGGTCGACGGCGGTGATGCGCAGGGCGTCGAGGCGGTGGCGCAGCCGGTCGGGCATGACCTGCCGGACCGTGGTCAGCGCACGGGCCGCGGCCTCCCCGATCCCGGCCCCGGTGGCGGCAGCGGTGCGCAGGGCGACGGCGAGGGCGACCGCCTGGTCGTCGTCGAACAGCAGCGGCGGCAACCGCGCGCCCGCGTCGAGCCGGTAGCCGCCGTCGGGCCCCTTGAAGGCCACGATCGGATAGCCCAGTTCGCGCAGGCGGTCGACATCCCGGCGCACCGTGCGGGGGCTGACCTCCAGTCGCTCGGCCAGAGCCAGCCCCGGCCAGTCCCGGCGGGCCTGGAGCAGGGAGAGCAGCGACAGCAGGCGCGCTGATGTTTTCGGCATGACGCCAGTATCGGTTGGAGAAGAGGACACTGACTGTCCTCTTCTCTTGGGAGAGTGGAACTCGTACCGGACGACGTGAACCACCGGAAGGACTCCATCGCCGTGACCTCCACGACCACCACCCTTTCCTCCCTCGACAGCGAGCGGGCCGACCTGCTCGCCGCTCTGGCCGACGCGCGATCCACCCTGACGGCCACCGTGCGCGGCCTCGACGACGAACAGGCCGGTCTGCGCCCCACGGTCAGCGCCCTGTGCCTGGGCGGCCTGATCAAACACGTCACGGCCACGGAGAGCGGCTGGCTGCGCTTCGTCACCGAGGGCCCCTCGGCGCTCTCCTTCGCGCTGCCCGACGGGGTCACCTGGGACGACCTGATGGCCGGCACGGCCCGTGAGCTGCCGCAGTGGGCGATCGACCGGGAGGAGCAGTTCCGGATGCTGCCCGGAGAGACGGTGGCCGGGATTCTGCACGACTACGAGCAGGTCGCCGCCCGCACCGAGGAGATCGTCACCACCGTCCCCGACCTGTCCGCGACCCATCCGCTCCCCGACGCGCCCTGGAACGAGCCCGGTGCGGTGTGGAGCGTTCGGCGGGTCCTGGCTCATGTCATCGCCGAGACCGCCCAGCACGCCGGGCACGCGGATATCCTGCGCGAGAGCCTCGACGGACAGCGGGCGACCTGATTCCCGGGGAGGGCCGATGACCGTCCTCGACAACCGGGCACTGAACCGCGCCACGCTCGCCCGGCAGCTGCTGCTCGACCGCGCCGACCTGCCGGTCGCCGACGCGGTGGCGCACCTCTGCGGTCTCCAGGCGCAGGAGCCGCAGGAACCCTTCGTCGGGCTCTGGTCGCGGCTCGCCGCCTTCGACCCGGTGGACCTCTCGGACCTGCTGACGCGGCGGACCGTGGTGCGCACCCACCTGATGCGCCGCACGATCCACCTCGTCGCCGCCGACGACGTCCTCGCCTGGCGGTCCCGCCACGATGCGATGCTGCGGCAACGCGTGCTCGGGGTCTACCGGGACGAGCTGAAAGGGGTCGACCTCGATGAACTCGCTGCGGAGGGGCGGGAGTTGATGGCCGATGGGGAGCCCCGTGCGGCAGCCGAGATCGTACGGGAGCTCGCCCCCCGCTGGCCGGGGCCGGGGCCGCGCCCCCTGGGCGAGGTGGTCGTCGCCGCCCTCGTACCGATGGCCCAGGCGCCGCCCCGGGGACTCTGGCGCACGAAGGGCGGGGTGCGCAACGTCGCGCTCGCCTCCTGGCTGGGCCGCCCGGTCGACCCGCCCGCCCCCGACGGCACGGACCCGGTGGGCCAGGCGCTGGTCCGCCGCTATCTGGCCGCCCACGGCCCCGCCGCCACCGCCGACCTGCGCGCCTGGTCGGGCCTGGCCGGGCTGCCCGGTGCGGTGGCGGCCCTCCGCGGCGAACTGGTCAGCTTCCGCGACGAGCGGGGCCGGGAGCTGCTCGACCTTCCGGACGCGCCGCGCCCGGACCCCGGCACCCCCGCACCGGTACGGTTCCTGCCCGCCTTCGACAACGCGATCCTCGGCTACCAGGACCGCGGCCGGATCATCGACGACGCCCACCGCGGCCTCTCGGTCGCCGGTGAAAGGGTCGTGCTGGTGGACGGCCGCACCGCCGCCACGTGGACCGTCACCGAGGGCACCGTCACGGTGGACCCGCTGCGGACCTTCTCCCGGGCCGACCGCAGTGCCGTGGCCGAGGAGGGGCGGGAACTGGCGTTGTTCCTCTCCGACGGCGCGAGCGACCGTGTTCGCGTGGCGGCCTCACGCCGTTCTTGATGTGAGCGCGTCCATCTGTAGGGTCCAGGCCGAGCGCACGGCTTTTGGACATCCTTCAACAGGCTTGTCCGGCAAGGGACGTGCGCGAAAGGCAGTCCGCACTCGCGGTCCGCTGGCCGGAAAGCGGCACGGCGCGGCAGTCCCCAGTAGTCGAGCGGTTACCCTACGTCAGCTGTCCTGATTGATCATCAGCGCCGTCATCAGCGCCTGTCATCAGTGTCTGTCGTCCGTGTTCGAGGGGACCCCTGAATGAACCGCATGCGTACCGTACTTGCCGCGCTCGGCATCACCGCCGGACTGATCACCGCCCCCGCCGCGAGTGCCGCCCCGCAGCCGGTCGGCACCGCGCCCGCCGCCGAGCGCCACGCACCCTGCACCGGCGAGTTCCGCGGCGACGCCCGCCTCGGTCCGAAGTGGCTGCCCGGCAAGCGGCTCGCCCCCGTCGGCCCGCTGCTGAACGGCTACCAGCGCACCGGTGACCTCACACCCAGGGACTTCCTCAAGAAGTACTGGGAGGGGCCCGCGGACACGGGAAGCTGGAAGTACCCGCCCAACGACGGCTTCGCCGAGGTGAACGGCGAGATCGACAAGGAGCCCGTCAAGCTCCGCACCGGCCAGCGCCTGGACCGCTTCGGCTCCGAGTACGGCGGCTATCTGGCCCCGGCGGGCGACGCCTACGCCGAGCGCGCCCTGCCCCCGCAGAACCTCAACACCAGGGAAGCGGCCACCCCCTGCGACTACCGCGTCTACAAGGTGGCCAAGCCCTTCTGGGTCTGGCAGGGCAGCATCGCCCCGTGGTTCGAGCAGCCCGGTGGCGGTCAGCAGATCAAGCTCGACGCGGTGTTCCTGGACCCGGGCGAGGGGCAGCGGCTGAACGTGAAGTGGCTGCTCGACCACGCCTACCTGACCCCTGCGGGCGCGTAACCCATGGACAGCCGGGCGCTGCACGCCGCACTCGTCGAGGCCCGAATCCCCGGCGGCTACTACCGGATCGAGGGCGTCCACGAGCCCGCTCCCACCCCGCCGGACTTCCTCTTCGTCCGGCGGGCGGCCGACGGCCGGTGGGAGACCGGGGCCTTCGAGCGCGGCACGTACGAAGTCGTCGCCCGCCACCCGGACGAGGCCGCCGCCTGCGCGCACCTGCTGAGCCTCCTGGTCTGACCGCCCGGGGCGGGTTTGCCGGAACAGCAAGAAAGCTTGTACGAGCGGCTGACCCGGCCGAATGATCGTGACCGGGCGGCCGGGCTTCCGAGCCGGCCGCCCGCAGCCCCGTCACGACCGCCCCACCGCCGGGCGCCCGAGGAGGAACCATGCCGGAGCACACCCCCCGCCCCACACCGCCGGCGGACCGCGCGGCCCGCCCCTCCACGCTCCTCCCCGGCGCGGTGCACCGCCTGGTCGAAGTCCCCGGCGGCCGCATCCACTGCGTCGAACAAGGCACCGGTCCTCTCGTCCTGCTCATCCACGGCTTCCCCGAGTCCTGGTACTCCTGGCGTCACCAGCTCCCCGCGCTGGCCGCCGCCGGATACCGGGCCGTCGCCATCGACGTACGCGGCTACGGACGCTCCTCCAAGCCCGTCGCCGTGGACGCCTACCGCATGCTCGCCCACGTCGCCGACAACACCGCTGTCGTGAGAGCCCTCGGCGCGGAGACCGCCATCGTCGTCGGACACGACTGGGGATCGCCCATCGCCGCCCACAGCGCCCTGCTCCGCCCCGACGTCTTCACCGCTGCCGCCCTGCTCAGCGTCCCCTACGCACCCCCCGGAGGCCCTCGTCCCACCGACGCCTTCACCCGGATCGGCGGTGACGAGGAGTTCTACGTCAGCTACTTCCAGACCCCCGGCCGCGCCGAGGCGGAGATCGAGCCCGACGTACGCGGCTGGCTCACCGGCTTCTACACAGGCCTCTCCGGCGACACCCTCGCCCCCGCGGATCACAGCGGTCTCTTCTTCGTCCCGCAGGGCGCGCGTATGGCCGACCGGTTCCCCGCAGGCCGACTGCCGGGATGGCTGCAGGAGCGGGACCTCGACGTCTACAGCGCGGAGTTCGAACGCACCGGCCTGACGGGCGCGCTCAACCGCTACCGCAACGTCGACCGGGACTGGGAGGACCTCACCGCCTGGCACGGAGCCCCCGTCACGCAGCCCTCCCTCTTCATCGGCGGCACCCTCGACGCCTCCACCACCTGGATGTCCGACGCCGTCGACGCCTACCCGAGGACCCTCCCCGGCCTGTCCGCCGCCCACCTCCTCGAAGGCTGCGGCCACTGGATCCAGCAGGAACGCCCCGCCGAGGTCAACACCCTGCTCACCGACTGGCTGCACGGCCTGCGCTGAAACGCGGCCGGAACGCGCTCCTCAGCAGGGCGTGCCGCGCGTCGCCGCGGTCGCCCGGAGCAGATCGCGTACGAGCGTGAGGCCGATCGTACGGCCGCGAGCCCCGGCCAGGGGTGTGTCGCACCCCGCCCCCGCCCGCCCCGGCGGCGAAGGTGAACGGATGAACAGCGCAGGCATGCTGGCCGAGGCGTTCGGCCGCGTCAGGGAAGCGGTCCACGCGGCGGCGGAAGGACTCCCGCCCGACGGCCTCAACGCCCGCCTCGACGAGGAGGCGAACTCGATCGCCTGGCTGATCTGGCACCTCACCCGCATCCAGGACGACCACATCGCCGACGCGGCCGGAACCGAACAGGTCTGGCTCACCGAGGGCTGGGCCGACCGCTTCGATCTGCCGTTCGATGAGACGGCCACCGGTTACGGGCACAGCGGTGACGAGGTCGCCGCCGTCCGCGTCGACTCCGCCGCACCTCTCCTCGGCTACTACGACGCCGTGCATCAGCGGACCCTGGACTTCGTCGGAGGGCTGAACGGCCACGCCCTCGACCGGATCGTCGACGAGGCCTGGTCGCCCCCGGTGACCCTGGGCGTCCGGCTGATCAGCGTCATCGCCGAGGACCTCCAGCACGCGGGCCAGGCCGCCTTCGTCCGCGGGGTGCTGGAACGGGCCTGAGCACCGGCGGCCGCGACCGGCCCTCGCACACCCGTGCACACTCCCACCAGCGGTGCCATACTCGGAAGCAGTCCGCTAGACAGGCTTGTCCTTGTCCGAAAGGCGACGCGTCATGAGCTGGGCATCGTGGACGACCAGCGGTGTCTTCGCGGGAACCGGCGGAGTACGCACCGTAGAAGCAGGAATTCTCACCGGTGATCTCACGGTGCATACGACCTGGTCCGACGGACAGGCGTCGGTGGCCGTGCAGTACAGCGGATCATCGGACTGGTTCACCCTCGCGGGCAGCCCTGTGCCGTGTCCCTCCGAGGAGGAGAGCCGCGCCTTCCACCAGAGCGTGGTCGAGGCCGTGCGGGAGGGCGCGGGGGCCACGGTCCCGTCGGTCACCGCCGGGCAGCCCGCCGGACCGCCCTCACCTGCCCCGTAGGGGTCTTCGCCGCCACCGGCACCCCATAGAGTGATCCGCACGGGATCCGTTCCCCCAGGAACGGACGGGCGGGACACACGGGGCGAGGAGCGGGGCGATGAGGCGTGCGGGCGGACGAGCGGCGAGGACGAGGAAGAACCGGCCGTTCTGGGTGGAGCTCCCGCTCCTCATCGGCATGGCCCTGGTCCTGGCCCTGCTGATCAAGACCTTCCTTCTACAGGCCTTCTCGATCCCCTCGAACTCCATGCAGGACACCCTGCAGAAGGGCGACCGTGTCCTCGTCGACAAGCTCACCCCCTGGTTCGGAGCGGAACCGGAACGGGGCGAAGTGATCGTCTTCCACGATCCGGCGGACTGGCTCGACGATGTGCCCGTCGATGAGCCCAACACCGTGCAGAAGGTGCTCGGTTTCATCGGCGTGATGCCCTCGGCTGAGGACAAGGACCTCATCAAGCGGGTCATCGGCGTCGGCGGCGACACCGTGGAGTGCGCCGGCGACGGGCCGGTCAAGGTCAACGGCACCGCCCTGGACGAGCCGTACGTCTTCCCCGGGAACACCCCGTGCAGCGACGACGAGGGCGGCCGCTTCAAGGTCACCGTGCCCGAGGGCAAGCTCTGGGTGATGGGCGACCACCGCCAGGCGTCGGAGGACTCCCGCTACCACCAGGACGACAGCACCAAGGGCATGGTCCCGGTCGACGAGGTCGTCGGCCGCGCCGTGGTCATCGCCTGGCCGCTCGGCCGCTGGAGCACCCTGCCCGTGCCGGACACCTTCGACAGCGCCCAGGGCAGCGCCGACCACCCGGCCCCGGCCGCCGAAGCGGTGCTCGACCCGGGCGGCATCACCCTTGCCGCCGCCGTACCCCTGGTGGTGCTGCGCCGCCGCCGGGCCAGGCGCTGAGCGGCGGGATTTGCCGATCCGGCAAGGAAGTTGGCCCACCCCGGAGCCCGGACCGCACCATGCCCCCATGAGCCACCACCACACGGATCAGCACGCCCCCGGCCACCGGCACGACGACGATGACGCCCAGCAGTTCTTCACCCAGGAGTTCTGGGAGGACCGCTACCGGGCGGGCAACGCCTGGAGCGGCGACCCCAACCCGGTCCTCGTCCAGTACGCGACGCCCCTCGACCCCGGTACGGCCCTGGACGTGGGCAGCGGGGAGGGCGCCGACGCGATCTGGCTCGCCGCCCGCGGCTGGCGGGTCACCGGCGCCGACTGGTCCTCCACGGGCCTGGAATCCTCCGCCCGTACGGCGGCCGCCGCCGGGGCGGACATCGCGGACCGGATCACCTGGCGGCAGGCCGACGTCCGCAGCTGGGACCCGGCCCCCGAACGCTACGACCTGGTCTCCGCCCAGTTCATGCACCTGCCCCGGGCCGAGCTCCACGCCCTGCACCGCAGGCTCGCCGCCGCCGTCCGCCCCGGCGGCACCCTCCTCGTGGTCAGCCACCACCCGGACGACCGCGACCCCTCCGTCGGACGCCCCGGCAGCGCGGACCTCTTCGCCACGGGGGAGGAGATGGCGGCCGTCCTCGACCCCGCCGAGTGGGCGGTCATCGAGGCGTCCGCACCTGAACGCGTCGGCCCCGACCCGGAAGGCCGCGAGACCGTCGTCCGGGACGCGGTGCTCCGCGCCGTACGCCACGGCTGACCGCCCAGCAGAGCCGGGAGGCGAAGGCCCGCACGCTTCTAGCGCCGTGCGAAGTTGCGTACGTAACGGCGCTGCCAGGGCGTCTCCACCGCCCGCGGGTGGTAGCCCCGGCGGACGAACGCCACCGCGTCCGCCGCGGGGACCCCGTCCAGGACGGCCAGGCAGGCCAGTGCCGTCCCGGTCCGGCCCATTCCGCCGCCGCAGGCCACCTCGACTCTCTCGTCGGCGGCCCGGTTCCACACCTCTTCGAGGAGGGCCCGGGCCGCCTCCCGGTCCGCCGGAAGCCGGAAGTCCGGCCACCGCAGCCACCGTGACTCCCACCCGACCTGGGGCGGTGTGCGCCCCAGCAGGTGGACGGCGAACTCCGGCTCGGGGCCGGTGGGCAACGGCTCGCGCAGCCCCCGGCCACGGACCAGCCGCCCGGAGGGAAGGGCCAGGACGGCCGGATCGCCGGCGTTCCAGTTCTCGCTCACGTGAGCCATCCAACCACCCGGCGTACCGGGGCGGTACGCCCCGGACACGGTCCGCCGGGGGTCAGGCGGCGACCGGGACCGGGGCGTCCGCGGGCCCCGCGTCGCCGACCGGGGCCGTCGTCCGGAGGGCACTCTTCAGCAGCACGACCAGAGCGGTCGCGACCAGTGTGCCGGTGGCGATCGCCAGCAGGTACAGGAACGGCTCACCGATCAGCGGGACCACGAAGATCCCGCCGTGCGGAGCGCGCAGGGTCGCCCCGAAGGCCATCGACAGCGCACCGGTCACCGCGCCGCCCGCCATGACCGACGGGATGACCCGCAGCGGGTCGGCGGCCGCGAACGGGATCGCGCCCTCGGTGATGAACGAGGCACCCAGCACCCAGGCCGCCCGGCTGTTCTCCCGCTCGGTCTTCGTGAACAGCTTCCTGCGTACGGTGGTGGCGAGCGCCATCGCCAGCGGCGGGACCATGCCCGCGGCCATGACCGCCGCCATCACCTTGAGGCTGCCCGGGGTCGGGTCGGCGAGACCGCCGACCGCGAAGGCGTAGGCGACCTTGTTCAGCGGGCCGCCCATGTCGAAGCACATCATCAGCCCGAGGACGACGCCGAGGATCACCGCGTTCGAGCCGGACAGACCGTTCAGCCACTCCGTCAGCGCGCTCTGCAACGAGGCGATCGGCTTGCCGACCACGATGAACATCAGGAATCCCACGACCGCCGACGCGATCAACGGGATCACCAGCACCGGCATGATGCCGCGCAGGGTCGGATGGACCGGCACCCGCTGGACGGCCATCACCACCGCACCGGCCAGCAGACCGGCCACCAGACCGCCGAGGAACCCGGCGTTCACGGTCAGCGCGACGGCCCCGCCGACGAAACCGGGGACCAGCGCGGGCCGGTCCGCCATGCCGTACGCGATGTATCCGGCCAGCACCGGCACGAGGAAGGCGAAGGCCGCCGAGCCGATCTGGTTGAGCAGCGCGGCCCAGCTGTCCGCCTCGCCCCACAGGAAGTGATCGGCCACCGACCTGGCGTCCGCTATCTCGTAGCCGCCGATGGCGAACGACAGGGCGATCAGCAGACCGCCCGCCGCGACGAACGGCACCATGTAGCTGACACCGGACATCAGATACGTCCGCAGCCGGACGCCGAAGTGCGCGTGGTCCGCCCCGGATCCGCTCCCGACGTCCGTGGCGTCGTCGTCTTGCGGGGCGACGGCGATCTCTCCGTGCTCCGCCTTGCGGCGGGCCTCCGCGATCAGTTCGGCGGGCCGGTTGATGCCCGCCTTCACCCCGACGTCCACCAGCGGCTTGCCCCGGAACCGGGCCTTCTCCCGGACCTCCACGTCGTGGGCCCAGATGACCGCGTCGGCCGCCGCGACCACCGCCGGGTCCAGCTTCCGGAAACCGGCCGAGCCCTGGGTCTCCACGGTCACCTCGACGCCCTCGGCGCGGCCTGCCGCGGTCAGCGACTCGGCGGCCATGTAGGTGTGCGCGATGCCGGTGGGGCAGGAGGTGACGGCGACGATCCGGAAGGGGGCGGGCTCCTCGGGGGGCTCCACCACGGCTGCGGCCGACTCCCGCGCAGGCGCCTCCTCCGCCGGCTCCTCGTCCCGGATCAGCGCCGCCACCGCCGCCGGGTCCCTACCGGCGCGCAGCGCGGCCGTGAACTCCGGGTCCATCAGCCTGCGGGCCAGGCCCGACAGGATGGTGAGGTGGTCGTCGTCGGCCCCGGCCGGTGCGGCGATCAGGAAGATCAGGTCCGCCGGACCGTCGGCCGCTCCGAAATCGATGCCCGCCGCGCTGCGCCCGAAGGCCAGCGTCGGGGCGCTCACATGTGCGCTGCGGCAGTGCGGTATGCCGATACCGCCGTCCAGACCGGTCGGCATCTGTGCCTCGCGGGCGGCGACGTCGGCCAGGAAGCCGTCGAGATCGGTGACGCGGTGGGCGGCCACCATCCGCTCGGCGAGCGACCTCGCGGCGGCGTCCTTCGTTGCGGCGGACAGATCGAGGTCGACCAGTTCCGCGGTGATCAGCTCACTCATCGCGGTGCTCCTTGCTCGGGGACCGCCCTGCGGCGGCTCGGGGGGACGGGGCGGCGGGCCCGTACGGGTGGGGTCCGTACGGGAGTTGCGGTGTCGGGGCGGCTACGGGGGCGGTGCGGGGGGTCATGGGGCGGGCTCCGCCAGCGCGCGGTCCAGCGGCACGTCGGAGGTCGTCACGACCGACGGCAGATCGAGGTCGGCCGGGGTGGGCATGAGGCTTCCGGCCAGCTGCACCGCCGCGGCACCGTGGGCGACGGCCGAGGCGAGCGCCTCCGGGCCCTGCCCGCCCGCCGCCAGAAAACCGGCCAGGGAGGCGTCTCCGGCACCGACGTTGCTGCGAACGGTGGCCACCGGGGCGGTGGCGAAATACGCCCCCGACGCCTCGGCCAGCAGCTGCCCGTCCGCGCCCAGACTCGCCAGCACCGACCGGGCGCCGCGCTCGCGCAGCTCCTCGGCGGCCTTGAGGGCGTCGCCCACCGTGGCGAGCGGACGGCCCACGGCCTCGGCCAGCTCCTGGACGTTGGGCTTGACCACGTCGGGCCGCTCGGCGAGCGCGGCGGTCAGCGCCGCGCCCGAGGTGTCCAGCGCGATCCGCGCCCCGGCCCGGTGGCTGCGCGCGACGAGCTCCGCGTACCACCGGGGCGGCAGTCCGCGCGGCAGGCTTCCGCAGCAGGCGATCCAGTCGGCGGCCGACGAGCGGGTCCGTACCGCTTCGAGGACGTCCTCCGCCTCGGCCGGACTCAGCTCGGGACCCGCCGCGTTGACCTTGGTGAGGGTGCCGTCGGGCTCGACGAGCGTGACGTTGATCCGGGTGCTCCCGGCGATCGGCACGCCGGCGGCCTCGATGCCCAGGTCACCGAGGAGGCGGGCGAGCAGCGCTCCCTCCGGTCCGCCGATCGGGGCGACGGCGACCGTCCGGTGTCCGGCGGCCGCGACGGCGCGCGAGACGTTGACGCCCTTGCCACCGGGATCGACACGGTCCGAGGTGGCCCGCAGCACGGTGCCGCGTACCAGACCGGGCAGCTCGTAGGTGCGGTCCAGGCTGGGGTTGGGGGTGACGGTGAGGATCATGCGCGTACTACTTCCGTGCCCCGGCTCTCGATGGAGCGGGCGTCGTCGGGGCTGAGGCCCGTGTCGGTGATGAGCAGGTCCACATCGGTCAGATCGCCGAAGCGCGCGAAGTGCTCCTGCCCGAGCTTGCCCGAGTCGGCGAGCAGGACGACCCGGCGGGCCGCCCTGATCACGGCCCGCTTCACCGCGGCCTCGGCGAGGTCGGGCGTGGTCAGACCGCTGTCGGGGGAGAAGCCGTTGGTGGCGAGGAAGACCACGTCGGCGTTGATCTCGGCGTACGAACCGAGCGCCCAGGCATCGACCGCGGCCCGGGTGCGGTGGCGGACCCGGCCGCCGACCAGATGCAGCGCGACGCCGGGGTGATCGGCGAGCCGCGCGGCCACCGGCAGCGCGTGCGTCACCACGGTCAGCGTCGCGTCGACGGGCAGGGCTGCGGCGAGCCGGGCGGTCGTGGTCCCGGCGTCGACGATCACACTGCCGTCCGCGGGGAGCTCGGCGAGCGCGGTCTGTGCGATGCGGTCCTTCTCATCGGCGGCGAGGGCGTCGCGCTGGGCGAGATCGGGCTCGAAGTCCAGCCGTCCGGCCGGAATCGCGCCGCCGTGCACCCGGCGCAGCAGCCCCGCCCGGTCCAGCGCCTTGAGATCCCGCCGGACCGTCTCGGCGGTCACCTGGAACTCCTCGGCCAGGGACAGTACGTCGACCCGGCCGCTCTCCTGGGCGAGGCGGAGGATCTCCTGCTGACGCTCCGGTGCGTACATGTGGTTTCGTTTCCGTTTCATGCCCGAGTCTGTGGTTTCGCGCTCAGGTTACGTTCGAGGTGCGGGAATGTAAACACAAACGGGCGAGGAATGGGCATGAACGGAAGGCGGGGCGCACCCGTGAGGGGTACGCCCCGCCGGTGGGGCTGTCCGGACTGGTCAGTGCGCTTGCGGTGCGTCCTCGCGGAGGGGGCGGACCAGCAGGGGAGCTCCCGGGAGCTGGTGTCCGCCGCTGGCGAGCATGCGGACCTCGCCCCGGTCGCTGATCTCGGCCCGTATGATCCCGGTCTCGTCCTCGTACACCGGGAACCCGCCCGCCCCCATCCGGTCCGTCAGTCGGACGGTGACCACGTCGTCCGTGGCGCCGGACAGCTGGAAGATGAGTTCGTAGCGCTCCGTGTGAACCATGTGGTGCATAACGGCCTCCCGGCCGGACCGCGGACAGGATGCGGTCCTGCAACCCATTGTTTCGCACCCCGTCACCCCTTGCCCGGGGAGCGACGGCCAACGGGCGGAGCCGCCCGGTCGATCGGGTGACTCCGCCCGGTAGGACAACATGAGCGGCCGCGCGGAGGGCTAGGCATGCGTGCATGAGACTTGAGCCTCGACGAAAGAACAGCGCTTCCCTCCGTTCCCGCAACCTCACGATGGTCGGCGCCCTCGGTATGGCGGCGGCCGCGGCCGTTCTGCTGACGGGCTGTGGCCAGAGCGCGGACAACGCGACGTCCGCGGCCACCTCCGAGGCCGCGAAGGTCGTTCCGCAGCAGCAGACGACCACCCCGTCCGCCACCGCCGAGCTGACCGAGGAGCAGCAGGAACGCAAGGAGGTGCTCGACGCCACGAAGGTCACCTTCGACGACGCCGCCACGACCGCTGTCGGCGAGGTGGCCGGGGGCAAGCTGGTCGATCTCGACCTGGAGGGCGTGGACGACGACGACCGCGACGAGAGCCCCAGTCCGACCGCGACCGGAAGCCCGACTGGGACGGCCAGCCCGACCGGAACCGCGAGCCCGACCGGAACGTCCAGTCCCACCGCGAGCCCCGGTGCCGAGGGCCCTGTCTGGGTCGCGGAGGTCGCCGAGAGGGACGGCACGATCCACACCGTGCGGATCAACGCGGTCGACGGCAAGGTCACCGAGGCCCGCGTCGACGCCGATCAGGACACGGAGGACAAGGAGCAGACGGTCGAGTGGCTCTCACAGGCCACCCAGACCCCCCAGCAGGCGGCGAAGGTCGCCACCGAGAAGAAGAAGGGGACGGTCACCTCCGTCAGGCTGGAGGAGAACAACGGCGACGGCGTCATCTGGGCCGTCGACGTGGTCGGCTCCGACTGGAAGAGGACGACCTTCGACGTGGACGCCAAGACCGACGCGATCGTCCGCGAGGAGAACGACGACTACTGACCGCTGAGAGCCTGCGAGGAAAGAGGGGTACGCCGGAGGTCCGGCGTACCCCTTCGCGCGTGCGCTACCGCTTGCCGCCCGGCTCGCGGCGGTCGAGCAGCCGGCAGACGAAGTCCTCCTGGAGCGCGCGGAGGGTGGCCAGCAGCCGCGGATTCGTGGTGCTGTTCACCTGGGAGGTGAGGGAGACGGTCAGGGACCGCTTGCCGTCCTTCGTGCCCGCCGCGAGCTGCGTGTAGCCGGGGAAGTTGCCGGTGTGTCCGTACACGGTGCCGCAGTGCGTCGTATAGGAGAAGAGGGCGAGTCCGGCCCTGTTGCGGCCGGGTCCGGCCGGTTCGGAGCTCCCCTCCACGAACGTCAGCTGCTGGCGGCGGACCGCGGGCCCCAGGCCCCGGCCCCCGGCGTAGCCGCGGATGAAGGCCCCCAGATCCCGGGGCGTCGAGACGATGCCGCCCGACGCCCACACTCCGGAGGCGCCGAGCACCGTGCTGACGTCCTCGGGCGCGTTCGGCGGGTCCGTCGCGTAGCCGTGCAGATAGGGCTCCGGCAGCCGGTAGCCCTGGGGGAGGGTGGTGTGACGAAGACCCAGTGGCCGGTACACGAGTTCGGCGAGGAGCCTCTCGTAACGCTGTCCCGTCGCTGCCTCCGCCATGAGGGCGACGGCGATGTTGTCGGAGTTCGAGTAGCGGTACGCGGAGCCCGGCCGGAACCGCAGCGGGTCCCCGGCGACGTAGTCCAGCAGCTTCCGGGAGTCGAAGTGCCTGCGCGGGTCGGCGGTCAGCTCGGCGATGAACGTGGGGTCCTCGGTGTAGTCGGGCAGCCCACTGGTGTGGTTCAGGAGCTGGCGGAGCGTCACCCGGTGCCAGGCGGAGGGCAGCCGGGGCAGTCGGCGCCCGAGGGTGTCGTCGAGGGAGAGGGCGCCACGGTCCGCCAGACGCAGGGCGACCGAACCGCTGAAGGCCTTCGCCGTGCTGGCGATCCGCATGTGATCGCCGGTCCGCGGGGGGCGGCCGGTGCCGATCTGCGAGGTGCCCGCCCGGTAGACCTCGCTGCGGCCGCCCGCCGTGAGGACCGCGATGGCCCCCGGCGGACCGCCCGGCGTGTCGACGAGCGCCTGGAGCTTGCGCCGCAGCTCAGGGTCGGCCGGCCCGTGCGGGCCGTCGCCCCCGTCACCGCCCGCGTGGGCCGGGCCGGTCAGCAGTCCGGCGAGCGAGGCGGCCGCCAGCACGGCGACGACGGCTCCTCGCCGGGCGGCTCGTTGCCGCAGGGAGCGGCCAGGGGGCGGCGGGACGGGGGGAAGGTGGCGTGTCGGCACCGGGGGTACCTCCTGGAAGGGGTGGCGTCGCGCGGACCGCGCGGGCGGGGCGTTCCGCTCCCGCGAGCCCCAGCATCCGACGGCCGGACGGGCCCTGCCCCCGAGGTGGCCCATCCGGCCGATCACTGGCGCACCGTCACCGGGCCGGGGCAGTGCCCCGGCGCAGATCGAGGACGTACCGTCGCCCCGGGCGGCCGCCGAACATGACGTCCTCCACCGGCTCGAAGCCGGTGCGGGCCAGCACCGCACGGGAGCCCGAGTTGTCCAGCGTCGTCTCCGCCCGCAGCTCGGTCAGCCCGTACTCCCGCACCGCCAGCACGCAGACCTGCTGAACCGCCCGGGTCGCGAGGCCGCGCCCGGCCGCCTTCTCGGCGATCCGGTACCCGAGCTCCGCCGAACCGTTCTCCACCTGCACGAGGTTGACGCGGCCCAGGACGGTCCCGTCGGCGTCCTCCATGAGATGGAAGTGGTGCAGGCCCGCGTCCTGCTCGGCGAGCAGCTCACGGTGGCGTTCGGCGAAACCGGCGAAGTAGTCGTCGCCCCGGTCGGGCACCGAGGCGGAGAAGTACGCGCGGTTCTCCCGCTCGAACGCGAGAAGGGCGTCGGCATGGCCGGGACGCAGGCGGCTGATGGTCGTCATACCGGGATGCTAGGCGGTTTCCGGCCCCGGCCCGGGGGCGTTTCCCGGCCCATCCCCGGCTCTCGCCGCGGGACAGCCCTCAGGGCAGCCGGCGTTCCAGCGCGTGGGCCAGGCCCCGTTCCGCGTCGTCGGCCGAAGCACTCAGGTAGGCCCGCTCGTAGGCCGAGTCGCCCGCGGCCTGCCGGGCCCGGAGCTCCCACTGCTCGCGGATCGCCCCGAGCTCCGGGGTGCCCCGGTGGGGGTGCCCGATCATGCGCCAGTACGTGTGCCCCGTCCCGGAGGCGCGGGCCGCGGCCACCCCGTTGCCCTGGACGGCGATGGCTCCGGCGAGCAGGTCGAGGCCGAGCGCGATACCGAGGCTGTCGTGCAGCTCGTGCTTGCTCGCGAGCATCGCCCGCGCATGGCTCTCCGCGTGCCGGGGGCGTCCCTGGAGCAGGTGGATGAGAGCCAGTTGGTGATCGGCGTAGGCCCGGGCCCAGTGCTCGCCGAAGCGCAGGCTGATCCGCTGGAGCCGGGTGGCCTCCTCGTACGCCTCGTCGAGGCGGCCGAGCGCGGACAGGGCGAACAGGCGTATCACCCGGCAGCGGAGCTGCGAAGGCGCGTCGGCGGGGTCGCCCGCGTGGTGGCGCAGCGCGTGGTCGCTGATGGAGTGCGCGGTGTGCGGCTTGCCCATCATCAGATACGTGAAGCTCATGGAGTGCGCCGCGAGGAGCACCGCCTCGGCGTCCTCGTCGCGGCGGGCCGCGGCATGGCACTCCTCGCCCGTACGGCGGGCCGCCTCGTGGTCGCCCTGGAGCGTCAGCGTGATGCCCAGGGCCCAGAGCGCGCGGGTGCGGTGCGGACCGGCGGAGAGCGGCAGGGCCAGCACCCGTTCCAGATACGTACGGGCCTGGTGCAGATGGCCGCAGCAGCTCCAGAACAGCCCGGCGCACCCGGCCATCTCCATCGCCTTCTCCGGGTCCTCGGCCAGCAGGTGGTCCAGGGCCGCGCACAGATCCGCGTGCGTGCCGGCGATCCGGTGGTACCACGCGACCTGCGAGGGCCCCAGCCAGCCCGCGTACGCCTGGACGGCGACCTGGGCGAAGTGCCGGGCGTGCCGGTCCGCCAGGAGGGCGTCCTGCGCCAGCTCGGCGAGCCACATCGCCCCGTACTCGCGCAGCGTGTCCAGCATCAGATAGCCCTCCCCGGTCCGCCGGAGCACCGACTGGTCGGCCAGCCGCTCCAGCGCGGGGGCGATCGCGTCGGCGTCGAGCGGCCCGCCCGCGCACACCGCCTCGGCGTCCGCCGCCGTGACGACGCCCCGGAAGACGGAGAGCCGCGCCCACAGCAGCCGCTCCAGCGGAGCGCAGAGCTCGTGGCTCCAGCCGATCGTGGTGCGCAGGGCGCGGTGGCGGCGGGGCCACAGCGTGTCGTCCGTGAGGGAGTCCATCCGGGAGGCCAGCCGTCCGGTGATCTCCTGGGCGCTGCTCCCGCGGAGCTGGGCGCAGGCCAGTTCGACGGCGAGCGGTATGCCGTCGAGGCGGCGGCAGATGTCGGCGACGGCGGCCGCACTGTCCGGGGCGTCGAGCCGGAGGTCCGGAACGATCGCGGCCGCGCGGTCGTGGAAGAGGCGGACGGCATCGTCCCCGTCGGATCCCGAGGAGAGCGGGGGCACCTCTATGACGTGCTCGTCCGGTGCGCCGAAGGGCTCCCTGCTGGTGGCCAGCACCGTCAGGCCCGGAGCCGCGGAGAGCAGTTCGGCGACGAGCTGCCGGCACGGGCCGACGACCCGCTCGCAGCAGTCGAGGACCAGGAGCAGCCGCCGGTCGGCCAGCCATTCGCAGAGTGCGGCCACCGGGCGGCGGGGGCTGTGGTCGAGCAGTCCGACCCCGTCGCAGACCGTCGTGGTGAGCAGCTGGTCGTCGTGCAGATGGGACAGGTCGGCCCACCACACACCGTCCGCGTAACGGCCCTGGACCCGCTCGGCGGTGCGCAGGGCCAGGCGGCTCTTGCCGACCCCGCCGCTGCCCGTGAGCGTGACCAGCCGATGATCTCGAAGTGCCCGTTCGATGCTGACCAGTTCGCTGTTGCGGCCGACGAAACTGGTCGTCACGACGGGGAGGTTGCCCATCACGGGGACATCCTGCCTCGCCGGGCCCCGCCGCCTCCGTTCATAGCGAAAAGCAGTCAGAAACGGCCGACAATGCATCCCATCCGATCGATGGGCGACGGGACCCGAAAGGTCAATGCGGGTCGGCGCCGGTCGGCGCCGGTCGGCGCGCGGGCGGCCCGGGAGCACTGTCAGTCCCCTGCGCTACGTTGCTGGCATGACGCGATTCGCAGGAGGGGCACCCTCGACCGGTCCGGAGGAGCGGCCTCCGGCCGAGGCGGCCACCGAACACCCGGAGATCACGTACATCGGATGCGCACGGTGCGGCACCCAGATCGCGGGCCTCGACGGCCGCTACGCCTGCTCGGGCTGCGGCTGGGTCAACCAGTGGACCGATGGCCACCGCCCGCTGCCCGCGGCCCGCGTCGGCTGACCGGGCCGGCCGCCCGCCGGTGCCGCCCGCCGGTGCCGCCCGCGCGGGTGTTCCAGCAGGTGTGACGGTTGTCCCAGTGCTGGACCGGAATCGCGACCGCCGCCGCCCACCACGTACACTCGCCCCCGCCTTTGCCGACCGGCAGGGGCTCTTCGCACGAGACCGACGGGGAAGTATTCCGTATGAGTACCGCAGACAGCACCGAAGCGCCGATCTACGCCGGCCTTGTGGAGGAACACGGCGACGTGCTCGCCGAAGTGCGCCGCGTGGCCGAGGAGGTCCTGCGCGACGCCGACCGCGCGGTCGACTTCGGCACCGTCCGGACGGCCGCCGCCGCCCGCTAGCAGCCCTGGGCGGACGAGCCGAAACCCGGCCCGCGTCCGCGAGGGCGGCCATGTGCCCCTGCGGGCCTGGCCATCACGGGACGGTGAACGTCCTGCGACTATTGCCATGTTCTTGCGTTCGTGACGCGATGGTTTGTTGAAGAACCGCCGCAAGCGGAAGCGGGTGAGGCCGCGGTAGGCCGGATGTCCTGAATCCAGGCCCGGCGCCACCGCGGCCCCCGGCGGACCGCCACGGACACCCCGGCGGCCCCGCGTCGGTGAGCGGCCCGCGCCGGCGCGCGGAGAGCGCTCCCGAGCGGGCGTCCCGAGCGGACCTGGACCTCGGCGCCCGCGCCGCCGCCCCGCTCTCGCTCGCCCTGCCCGGCTCCGCCTACCCCCACCAGGGCGAGGAGCGGGGGCCTGCCGGAAGCCGACGTACCGCTGGACCGCGTCCAGGACCCCCCATGTGCTTCCGCGCTGAGCGACGGGCCCCGGCCGCTGCGGCTGCCGTACCCCGCTGCCCCGGGCGGCTGGTGAACCGTACGCGGGCTTCGGTTCCACCGTGGAACCCTGGCTTCCGTTGCCCCCGGGACGGGCCGCTGCGCGCGGCCGACCGCCAGGCCGACGACCCCGCCTCCATGCTGTCCCTGTACCGCGTACCGCGAGGTCCTGCGGCAGAGGCGCTCCCTCACCGCGCTGCACACCGGACCGCTGTGCCGACTGAGCGAGGGGCCGGACCTCTGGATGTCCGCGCGCAGATGCACGTGGTCTGCATGTCCGAGCGCGGCGACCGCCCGGTCCGCGCGGTCGACCCCGCCGGGGAGCCCGTACCCCTCCCGGCCCGCACCGGGGTCCTGCTCACCCGTGGCCCCCTGGACGCCGAGGGCCGCCGAAGGGCCCGGGTTCCGGACGCCCCCCGGCGTCCGGAACCCGGGAGAAGACGGCCGGGGCCTCAGGCGGCCCGGCTCGCACTCCGCACACCCGGGTGCAGCGCCGCGTACTCCAGCGGCGCCGACGGGTCGATCGACACATCCAGCGGAGCGGGTTCCGCCCCCGCCCGCACCAGCAGATCGCCGACCGCCGCGATCATCGCCCCGTTGTCCGTGCACAGCTTCAGCGGCGGCACCCGCAGCGTGACCCCGGCCGCCCGGCACCGCCGCTCCGCCAGCTCCCGCACCCGCGAATTGGCGGCCACCCCGCCGACCACGACCAGCGTGGACACCCCGTGATCGCGGCAGGCAGCCACCGCCTTACGGGTCAGCACATCGGCCACGGCCTCCTGGAGCGACGCGGCCCCGTCGGCCACGGGCAGCTCGCCGCCCTCCACGCGCCGCTGCTCGGCCCACCGAGCGGCCGCCGTCTTGAGCCCGGAGAAGGAGAAGGAGTACGGGGCGTCCCGCGAGCCGGTCATCGGCCGCGGGAACGCCACCGCGCGCCGGTCGCCCTCCCGCGCCGCCCGGTCGATCGCCGGACCGCCCGGATAGGGCAGCCCGAACACCCGGGCGACCTTGTCGAAGCACTCCCCGGCCGCGTCGTCCACGGTGTCCCCGAGGTGCACGATCGGATCGCGAGCCAGATCCCGCACGAGCAGCAGCGAGGTGTGGCCGCCGGAGACGATCAGCACCACACAGGGGTCGGGCAGCGGACCGTGCTCCAGCGTGTCGGCGGCGACATGGCCCGCCAGATGATGCACGCCGTACAGCGGCACGCCCAGCGCGTACGCCAGCCCCTTCGCCCCGGCCAACCCCACCTGGAGGGCCCCGGAGAGCCCGGGCCCCGTGGTGACGGCGACCGCGCCGATGTCCTCCGTGCTCAGCCCCGCGCTGTCCAGCGCCTGCCGGACCACCGGGGGGAGCGCGTGCACATGCGCCCGCGCCGCGATCTCCGGCACGACTCCGCCAAAACGAGCGTGCTCGTCCATGCTGGAGGCCAGCGCATGCCCGAGCAGCCGTCCGTCCCGCACCAGTCCCGCCCCGGTCTCGTCGCAGGACGATTCGATCCCGAGCACCACGGGAGAGCCCACTGGAGCCTCCTTGCCACATTTCAGTAAGTGCAATCTATGTGCAATAAGGTAGTCCACCGCAGGCGGGCCCTTCACCGCGCGGGGGAGCCCCGGTGCTCCAGCAGAATCGTCGCGATGACGACCCGCGCGGGTTCGAGCGCGGTCCGGCCGCCCTCGGCATACCGGAGCCCGCTCCGCAGCACCCGCCCAGCGTCCGGCCGACGGTCCGTCGCCGGTCCAGCCCCAGCGCCGCGGTCAGCAGGCCGAAGCGGTACAGCACGCCATCCGTCACGCCGCCCCCCCACCACGTTCTCCCAGCGCATGCCCAGCGCGGGCAGCAGCGCGAAACCAGGGTCGCCCGCCAGCGGCTCGGGGCCGATCGCCCGCCTCGGCCCGCGCCCGCACCGCATGTCGACGCGGCACGGCAGCGCCGCCGAGCAGACCGGAGCCGAGCACCTGACCAGGTACGCCTGAGTACGAGCGCTCAGGCCCACCGCCCGGGCCGCCGCGAGGATGAGGACGACAGCCGGGGCGAGCGCCGGGCGGGCCCGGCCCGTCCGCGTCGCACCGCGGAAGGCCGCCCCGCCCACCGGACCACTGGAGAACCGAGACCCGTGCTCAGCCGCATCGCCGCCGTCGTCGTCCCCTCCTTCGGCCGCCTCACCGTGACGTCCGACCACGCCGCCCCGGCCGCGGGCAGCATCATCGTCGCCAACCACACCTCCCTCGCCGACCCGGGCATCGTCCTCGCCGCTCTGCTCCGCCTCGGCGTCGAACCCGTCGTCCTCGCCACCGCGGGGCTCTGGCGGATCCCGGTCCTCGGCCGGCTGCTGGAGCACGGCGGCCATGTGCCCGTGCACCGCCACACCCGCCGGGCGGCCGGCGCCCTCGACGAGGCGGCCGCCGCGCTCGGGGACGGGCGGCATGTCCTGATCTACGGGGAGGGCCGGCTGCCCGGCCGCACCGACGCCGCCGAGGCCCCGCCGGAGAGCTTCCGCAGCGGCCTCGCCCGCCTCGCCCACGCGTCCGGCGCTCCGGTCGTGCCGCTCGGCCAGGCGGGCGCCCGCCGCGTGACCTCAGGCCGGTGCGTCAAGCAGATCTCCGGGCTGCTCACCGCTCCGGCCCGCCGCCCCCGCCTCCACGTCCACGTCGGCGCCGCGCTGCACCTTCCGCCGGACGTCGAGGCGGCCACCGCCAGGGCCCGCGAAGCCGTCACCTCCGCCTGGCGCACGGCGGCCGGACACCTGGGCGAACCCGCGGCCCGGGTGGCGGCGGCGACGCGGGCGGCGTAGGTATGGAGGGCATGCTGCTCCGAGGAGGCGTGAGGCCGCGGAGCGCATCGGCCTGGAAGCGGCCGATGACCACCAGACCCACCCGCCGGACCGGCGTCAGCGGCCGGCGGCCCAGGACCGGGGGCGAGGAGACGGATCCCGATGACGGCGGCAGAGCAGACCACTCCCGTGCACGGCGTTCCGTGCTGGGTCAGTCTCATGACCCCGGACCTGCGGGCCACCGAGGGCTTCTACACGGCCGTTCTCGGCTGGACCTTCCGCTCCGGCACCCTCGGCAAGGGCTTCTCCGTCGCCCACGTCGGGACCGTGCCCGTCGCCGGGATCGGACAGATCGCCCCGGGCCTGCCCGCGTCCGTGAACTGGACCCCGTACTTCGCCGTCGACGACGTGGACGCCGCCGCGGGCAGGGTCCGGGAGCGCGGTGGCACGATCGCCGTCGGCCCGATCCGGCTGGGCCCCGGCCGGGGAGCCGTCGCCGCTGACCGCGAGGGGGCCGGATTCGGTTTCTGGGAGGGCCGGACCCCTCCGTGGCTGCTCGGTCGCGACAACGCACCGGCCTCCCTCGAACTGCGCACCAGCCACGCCTTCGACGCCGCGATCTTCTACGCCGAGATCTTCGGCTGGGCCTCCGAGGAGCCCGGTGGCTGCGAGGTCGGTTACGCCTACGCGCAGGACGCCGTCGTCGTACGCCAGGGCGGCCGGACCGTGGCCACCCTGCGCGGCGGCGGGGACGGCGCGTCCCCCGATCCCCGGCTGCGCCCGCGCTGGCACGTCCGCTTCCTGGTCGAGGATCTGGAAGCGGTCACCGAGGCGGCCCGCGGGGCGGGCGGCACGGTCTCGCCGCCGGTGGACTGCCCGGCCGACGGAACCGAGTCGGTGATCAGCGACCCCTACGGCGGCATCTTCACCGTCTGCACCCACCCCGTGCCGGACGCGCCCGGCCCTTCGGCCTGAGCCCGTCAGCAGGGCCGGACGCCTGTTCCTTCGGCCTGAGGCGTCAGCAGGTACGGAACACATACCCCGCTCGTCCGGCCGGCCTGACGTCCAGGTCCCGGCGCACCACCGACAGCCGGGCTCCCACGGACGAGCAGGCCCGGGCGAAGTCGCGCGCGGTGTACTCGACGACGAAGACCCGGTCGTCGTACGCGGAGGCGTAGTCCGCGCACTCGTCGTACCGGCCGCACTCCTCACTGACCGCGAAGTCGAACCCGATCGCCTCGCGCCGCTCCAGCAGATCGGCGCTGTTCTTCTGGCCGATCGCCAGCCCGGCCGCGTGCGCCCGGGCGGCCAGGAGCGAGGCGAACGCGGCGTTGTGCGCCGGGGTCAGCAGGCCGCCGGAGCGCTCGTAGGAGTCCAGGTTGTCCGGCTCCACCGCCTGGAACCCCGCCTTCGCGCAGCCGTCGATCCAGTCCCCGACGATCACCGCCAGCCGACCGCGCTTGGCCGCGGTCGAGGTGTCGAGCAGCGCCTCGCCCCACGCCTCGTCGTTGACCAGGTCGCCGTCGCTGTCGCGCAGCAGCAGACCGGGGCCGTTCTTCCGCCACCAGGCGAGTGCGTCCGGCTGGGCCTGGAACGCGTTGACGTAGCAGACGTTGTACAGCCCTTCGGCGGGCTGGTCGCCACGGTCGCGGACGACCGCCTCCACCCCGGCAGGCGGGGGGTACGCACCGCCGATCTGGTAGTCGAACGTCGCGTTCGCCGTGGGCGGCACGACCTTCGGCGCGGGCCGTGCGGGAGAGCCGGTGGCGAGGACGCCGGACAGGAGCAGCCCCGCTGCCGTCGCGACCGCGACACCGCCGGCGAGTGCGACGAGCCTGCTCCTGCGGCGGAGGAGGGGGGCGGGGACCTGCGGGGACATGCGTACTCCGGTGTGTGGGCGCCCGATTGGCGTCAGGCGGCGAGGCCTCGATGATCTGGAAGACGTTCGGTACGGGCGGCGGTGTGATGGCGTGGAGGGCGCAGCCGCCCGCCGTGCACAGGGCGGCGAATTCGCCGGCGGTACGTTCCCGGCCGCCGACGTCGACGAGCATATTGCGGTCACTGAGGCGGACGTCCTCCGGGCGGTCGGCCGGACCGGGGGCCGCGCAGGGTCTCGGCGGCCTCGGCCGCCACCGCCTCGGCAACGGCCGCCAGGGCCGGGGAGTCCAGTTTCCACTGCTGCCAGTACAGCGGGACGTCGACGACGTGATCCGGGGTGAGGGTCACCAGCTGGCCGGTGCTGAGCAGCGGTCGCGCGTGGACGTCGGGCAGCATGCCCCAGCCCATGCCCGCCGCCACGGCCTCCACGAACCCTTCGGAGGTGGGGACGGAGTGCCGCCGTGCGCCCGCTCCGGCCGGGAGGCCGAGCCCGCGCGCGAAGGAGTCCTGGAGGTCGTCCCGCCGGTCGAAGCAGAGCACGGGTGCGTCGGCGAGCAGCTCGCGCAGTTCGGCCCCCGTGCCCCGCCCGAGCCACCGGTCCGCGAAACCGGGCGTCGCCACCGGCATGTACCGCATCCGGCCCAGCCCCCGCACCGAACAGCCCGTCACCGCTTTCGGCGACGAGGTGACGGCCGCCATCACCAGTCCCTCCCGCAGCAGCGCGGCGGTGTGGTCCTGGTCCTCCCGGCGGAGCTCGTAGCAGAGGTCCAGCTCCTCGGGCACGCGCCGCAGGGCGGGCAGGAACCAGGTCGCCAGCGAGTCCGAGTTCACCGCGATCGCCAGGCGCGCCGACTCGCCCGGCCCGGACATCCCGAGCGCCGCGCGGGTGTCGCGCTCCAGCCGGGCCAGCTGCCGGGCGAAACGCACCACCGCGTCGCCGGACTCGGTGGGCCGGACCGGTTTCGTCCGCATCAGCAGCACCCGGCCCGTGCGCTGCTCCAGCGCCTTCACGCGCTGGCTGACCGCCGACGGTGTGACCCGCAGAGCCTGCGCGGCCGCATCGAACGTGCCTTCGTCGACGACGGCCAGCAGCGTCCGCACCTGATCGAGAGGAAGCTCCGACATCATGTGAGCTAATGATACGTAAGAATCATTAGCTGTACATGAGGATGCTGGCGTTCATACGGTTCTCCCATGACCAACGCCCTGACCGCCGCGGCCGCCGGCTTCGGCACCGGCCTCTCCCTCATCGTCGCCATCGGCGCCCAGAACGCCCTCGTGCTGCGCCAGGGCGTCCGCCGCGACGGCGTGCTCGCGGTGGTGGCCATCTGCGCCCTGTCCGACGCGGCGCTCATCGCGCTCGGCGTCGCCGGGGTCGGCGCCGTCGTCGTGGCCTGGCCGGCGGCCCTGAGCGTGGTGGGGCTGCTCGGCGGCGTGTTCCTGATCGGCTACGGCCTCCTCGCCGCGCGCCGTGTCCTGCGCCCGGCCGCGCTCCACACGCACGACGCCCCGGCCGCGACGAAGCGGGGCGTCGTGCTCACCTGCCTCGCGATGACCTGGCTCAACCCCCATGTGTACCTCGACACCGTCTTCCTGCTCGGCTCCGTCGCGGCCGACCAGGGGGCCCTGCGCTGGACCTTCGGGCTCGGCGCGATCCTCGCCAGCGTGTGCTGGTTCGCCGCCCTCGGCTACGGCGCCCGGCTGCTGAGCGGGGTCCTCGCGCGCCCTTCGTCGTGGCGGGTGCTGGACGGCCTCGTCGCCGTGATGATGATCGGCCTCGGTACGAAGCTGGCCCTGGGCGCCTGAACCCGGCCCGGCGGGCTCAGGTGACGGGATCGAGGCGGCTGAGGCGCTCCGCGCGCTCCGGGGTCAGATCGAGGGCGGTCAGGATCGAGGGCGTGGCGATGCTGGGGAGGATGTGCTGCTGGAGGGTGATGTGGCGGCGCTGGAGGTCGCGGTAGTCGGTGAGGGTCTGGGAGACCGCCTGGGTGCCGGCGAAGGCGGCGACATAGAGATCCGCGGTCTCAGTGGGGTTGACGTGAGGGAGCAGTTCGCCGTTGTGTTTGGCTTGGGCGAGGAGGGCGTGGGTGGCCTCCTGCCAGCGGAGGAAGGGGCCACTGCGGTCGAGGCCCTGAGCCTGCTGGTCCATCGAGAGGCGGACACCCGCTCGGGCGAGGAGGCTGGTCTGAAGCCGATGGCTGAAAAGTATCCCTACGTCGATGAGTTCCTGGAGCTTGAGGGTCTGGTCCGGGGCCGCCCTCGGCGGTTCCTGGGCATCGAGGACACCGAGGGCGAGATCTTCTTTCGACGGAAAATGAAAATAGAGGGCGCCTTTCGTGACGCCGGCGCTTTTCAGTATTTCGGTAATGGTGGCTGCTTGGTAACCGTATTTCTCAAAGGCCTGGGCTGCCGCCATCAGAATTGTCTGGCGTGTGCGGATCGCCCGGTCCTGCTTGGCCATTCTGTCTCCTTCGCTGGGCGGGGGCCGGTGAACGGCCGGGTCGGTGTGGGGGGCCCACCCTGCCGGGGATAGAAAAAAAACCGCTTAGTCTGTATCTTATCAGCGCGCGTGCATCGCAGGAACGGCTCGCCATCACATGACCCCTGGGGGGAGTTATGACCGAAGCAGCAGTTTTGATCGATCCGGTGCCGGCTATGGATTCGGAGGCCGCGGTGGTGCATCCCGTGGGGATCGAGATGGTGCACCGGAGCCGGCCGGAGGACGCCTTTCCGCAGAACTGGGTCCGCCTGGGGCATGACCGGTTCTCGGTGGAGGCGCTCCTCCCGCACGACCACCCGTTCTTCGCGCCCGTGGCGGAGGACCGGCACGACCCGCTGCTCGTCGCCGAGGCGATGCGGCAGGCGGCCATGCTCGCCTTCCACGCCGGGTACGGAGTCCCCCTCGGCCACCACTTCCTGATGGCGGACCTGGACTACGTGTGCCATCCGGAGCAGCTGGCCGTCGGGGGCGGGCCCACCGTGATCGACGTGGAGGTGTACTGCTCCGACCTGAAGTGGCGGGGCGGGCTCCCGGCGCAGGGGCGCGTCGGCTGGGCGGTGCACCGGGACGGACGGCTCGCCGCCACGGGCACGGGGGCGACCCGGTTCACCACCCCCAAGGCGTACCGGCGGATCCGTCAGGACGTGCCCACCGAAGGCATATCCATACCGCGGACCGCACCGGTGCCCGCCGCCCGGGCGGGCCGGACCAGGGCCGAGGACGTGGTGCTGTCGGAGACCGGACGGGACGGCGTCTGGGGACTGCGCGTGGACACCCGGCATCCGACGCTGTTCCAGCGCCCCAACGACCACGTCCCGGGCATGCTGCTGCTGGAGGCGGCCCGGCAGGCCGCGTGCCTGGTGGCCGGAGGCGGCGGGATGGTCCCGGCGGAGGCGAGCACCCGCTTCCACCGGTACGCCGAGTTCGGCAGCCCGTGCTGGATCAGGGCGGTGGTCCTGCCCGAATCGGCCGGCGATACGGTGACCATGAGGGTGACGGGCCACCAGGACGGCAAGCCGGTGTTCTCCACGCTCCTGTCCGGTCCACTGGTCAGGGCCTGAGGTGCGGCCGACCCCGAAGTGCTACGGCTGTGGACAAGGGTGTTGAGGGGTTCCGGATGATTCTGGTGACGGGTGCGACCGGGGCGGTGGGTCGCGAGGTCGCCGGACTGCTGGCGGCGACCGGGCCGGTGCGGATTCTCGCGCGCCGCCCCGAGCGGCTGACCGTACGGGGACCGCAGGTCGAGGCCGTCGCGGGTGAGTACGCGGACCGCCCCGCCCTCGACCGGGCGCTGAACGGCGTCACGTCGGTGTTCCTGGTGACGAACAGCCCCACGGAGCCCGACGACGAGAGGGTCGCGACGGCCGCGGCCGCGGCGGGCGTCCGCCACCTGGTGAAGCTGTCGATGATGGCCGTGGAGGAGCCCGGCGCCGACGACTTCATCACCCGGCGCCAGCGGGAGAACGAACAGGCCGTCAGGGAGTCGGGCGTCCCGTGGACGTTCGTCCGCCCCAGGACCTTCATGTCCAACACCCTGTCCTGGGCGCCCGGTATCCGCTCGTCGGGCGTGGTACGCGCCCTGTACGGCGACGCGCCGGTCGCCTGCATCGACCCGCGCGACGTCGCAGCGGTCGCCGTCGGCGTCCTGACCGGTACGGGTCACGAGGGCAAGGCGTACGCCGTCTCGGGCCCCGAGGCGATCACCGCACGTGAGCAGACGGCCCAGCTCTCCCGAGCACTGGGGCGGCCGCTGCGCTTCGAGGAACTGGGCCCGGACGCGGCGCGCACGGCACTGCTCGCGAAGTATCCCCGGCCGGTGGCGGAAGCCTTCCTCGAAAGCGCGGAGCGGCAGCTCGCGGGCGCCAAGGCGGCGGTCGTGCCGACGGTCCACGACGTGACGGGCGGCGAGGCCCGGCCGTTCCGTACCTGGGCGGCCGACCACAAGGACGCGTTCGCGCCGGTCCAGCGGTGATGCCCCGCTCCCGCGGTGTGCCGCGCTCTCCCCTTCTCCGGTTCTCCGCGAACAAAACCGGTAAGTTGGTTTGATATCCCCCGACGCCGTCCATGAGCGGAGGCTCCGGTGACCAAGCAGGAGCGTGCCACCCGTACCCGCCAGGCGCTGATCCGATCCGCCGCCACCGTGATCGAGCGGCACGGCTACGCGGAGGCGCGACTGGTCCTGATCAGTTCCGGCGCGGGCGTCAGCACGGGCGCGCTGCACTTCCACTTCGAGAACAAGGCAGCCGTCGCGGAGGCCGTGGTCGCCGAGGCGTCACGCGGCCTGCACGAGGTGTCCGGCGCGATCCGCCACCGTACGGACACCGCCCTCCAGGCCCTCGTCGACACCTCGCACACCGTCGCCGAACTGCTCCGCGACGACCCGGTCACCCGGGCCGGGTTCCGGCTGAGCTGTGACGGGGAGCGCTCCGCCGCACCGGACCTGCGCGCGGAGTGGCAGCGCCGTGTCCAGGACCTGCTGACCGAGGCCGCCGACGCCGGAACGCTCGCCGAGGGCGTGTCCCGCGAGGACGCGGTGGCCGCGATCGTCGCGACGACGGCCGGATTCGAGGTGCTGGGCCGGCACGACGGCGCCTGGCTGTCCCCGCGGACGCTCACGGGCTTCTGGCAGCTGCTGCTGCCCCGGCTCGCCACCCCACAGGCCCTCGCATGGCTGGACCCGTCCGGCACCGGGGCGACGACGGCCACTCCCGGGCACACCGTCCGCGAGGGGGCGGGGTAGGCAGGGGAGCCGGAACCGGTCGCGCGGCGCTGACGGCCGCTCGGAACGCTCATGGACCCGAGGGGTGTGAGCCGCCCACAGTGTGGGAGTTCCGATGTATCGGTCGCGCAGCCGCCGCGTAGCGGCCTTGTCCTGTCGCCGCGGGGCGTGCGATCCCCGACCAGCTGGGTGGCCCCGGGCCGCCCCGGTCGGTGTCGCTGATCACGCCCGGCTGATCACACCCGCCCCGACGACTCCGCTGCCCGGGCCGCGTCCGCTCCCCAGCTCGCCAGGAGGCGCAGGGCCTGGGCCGACTCGGAGCCGGGCTCCGCGTGATACGTGACCAGGTACTGCTCCTCGTCGTCCGGGAGGTTCAGCGTCTCGTAGGACAGGGTCAGTTCACCGGCGAGGGGGTGCCGGATCACCTTGACGCCGTGGCCCTTCTCCTTCACGTTGTGCGTGGCCCACAGCCGCCGGAACTCCTCGCTCTTGACGGAGAGTTCGCCCACCAGGGCCGACAGCTCCGGATCGTCCGGGTGGCAGCCCGCGTACAGCCGCAGATAGCTGACCATGTCCGAGGCCTTGGAGCCCCAGTCCACGAACAGGTCCCGGTAGCCGGGGGAGAGGAACACGAGCCGCGCCCAGTTGCGTTCGGCGGGCGGCAGGGCGCCCCAGTCGCCGAACACGGCCGCCGCCATGGGGTTCCAGACGAGGATGTCGGAGCGCGCCCCGGAGACGTATGCCGGGACGCCGTCCATCGCGTCCAGGAGATGCCGCAGCCCTGGCCGCACCTGCTGGACCCGCGCCGGGCGGCGCTTCTTCTTGTGCTGCCCCGGCTTGGCCAGGTGCGTCAGATGCGCGTGTTCGGCGTCGGTGAGCCGCAGCGCACGGGCGATCGCGTCGAGCACCTCGGCGGACACATTGCGGCCGTTGCCCTGTTCGAGGCGGGTGTAGTACGCCACGGAGACCCCCGCGAGCTGCGCCAGCTCCTCCCGCCGCAGCCCCGGCACCCGGCGGGCCCGACCGAACTCCGGCAGCCCCACGTCCTGCGGCAGGAGCCGGGCCCGCCGGGTGCGCAGGAACTCGCTGAGCTCGGCGCGACGGTCCAGCGGCTCGGGGGCGGAGGCTGCGGGCTGATCGTCCATGGCTCCCATTATTCCTGGTCGTACGCCCAGGAGCCTGTCCCTGCCAGTGGTAGGACCAGTGGGCGTAGGCAGAGCGGTGACCTGGGTAAAGGCCGGCCGCAGAGTAATGCTGGAGGTGTTCTTACCGCACCACCCAGAGGAGAACCTCCGGCATGACCACCGTTGCCGCTTACGCCGCTCCCCGTGCCAAGGCCCCGCTGGAGCGCACCACGATCGAGCGCCGCCCGGTGGGCGAGTTCGACGTTCTGATCGACATCAAGTACGCCGGTATCTGCCACTCCGACATCCACCAGGCCCGTGACGGCTGGGGCGAGGGCATCTTCCCGATGGTGCCCGGCCACGAGATCGCCGGTGTCGTCGCGGAGACCGGGTCCGGCGTCACCGGGTTCAGGGTCGGCGACCGCGTCGGCGTCGGCTGCATGGTCGACTCCTGCGGAAGCTGCGACGCCTGCCTGACGGGCCGCGAGCAGCACTGCGCCGAGGGCAACACGCAGACGTACAACGCGCTCGACCGGAGCGACGAGCCGACGTACGGCGGCTACTCGACGCACATCGTCGTGCGCGACGCGTTCGTCGTCCGCATCCCCGAGGGCATCGCCCTCGACGAGGCCGCGCCCCTGCTGTGCGCGGGCATCACCACGTACTCCCCGCTCAAGCGCTGGGGCGCGGGCCCCGGCAAGAAGGTCGCGGTCGTCGGGCTGGGCGGCCTCGGCCACATGGCCGTCAAGATCGCGCACACCCTCGGTGCGGAGGTCACCGTCCTCTCCCAGTCGCTGCGGAAGAAGGACGACGGGCTGAAGCTGGGCGCCGACCACTACTACGCGACCAGCGACCCCACGACCTTCGAGGAGCTGGCCGGAACCTTCGACATCATCCTGTCCACGGTCTCGGCGCCGCTGGACTTCGGCGCCTACCTCGACCTGCTGCGGACCGACGGCACGCTGGTCAACGTCGGCGCCCCCGAAGAGCCGATCACGCTGAACCTGTTCTCGCTGATCAGCGGCAACAGGTCGATCTCCGGCTCGGCGATCGGCGGGATCGCGGAGACCCAGGAGATGCTGGACTTCTGCGCCGTGCACGGTCTCGGCTCCGAGATCGAGGTGATCGAGGCGAACCGGATCAACGAGGCGTACGAGCGGGTTCTCGCGAGCGACGTCCGCTACCGGTTCGTGATCGACACAGCGACGATCTGATACGACCGGAACGACCGGAACGACCGGAACGGCCGGGACGGCCGGGACGACCGGAAACGGAAATACGCGTCGGCTCCGAGCCTCCCCAAGGGCTCGGGGCCGACGCGTTTCCTCATGCCGGGGCGGAGGGGCCGGCGGCGGCCCGTCGCGCACCTTCCAGGACGGCCGGCAGCAGCCCGGGGAAGCGCTCCTCCAGGTCGTCCGCGCGCAGCCGGCTCATACGGGAGGTTCCCTCGTAGTGCTGGCGGATCACGCCCGCCTCGCGCAGCACCTTGAAGTGGTGGGTGGTCGTGGACTTGCTCACCGGAAGATCGAACGCGATGCACGCCATGTCGTCGTGTCCCTCGGCGAGCTCGCGGGCGATGCGCAGCCGGATGGGGTCGGACAGCGCGTGCAGGACGGCCTCCAGGCGGATCTCCTCCCGGGGGGGATGGGCGAGCTGTCGCCCGGACGCGGCTCCGCGCTCGGTGGTGGGCATGGGGACCTCCTTCTGGTCGCGTTCCCAAAGTACGAAGTTCCTCGTAGTTTGACAACTCCCGTACTACGAGGTCTATCGTACCTGCATCGCCGCTGCTCCCCGGCAGCGACGCCACGAACCCGAGGAGGCATACCGGTGAGTGCTCTGTTCACGCCCCTGACCCTGCGGTCCCTGGAGATCCCGAACCGTGTGTGGATGTCTCCGATGTGCATGTACTCCGCGGCCAGCGAAGGACCGGAGACCGGCGTTCCGACGGACTTCCACCTCACCCACCTCGCGGGCCGCGCCGCCGGAGGCGCCGGGCTCGTGATGGTGGAGGCCACCGGCGTGCGCCCGGACGGCCGGATCAGCCCGTGGGACCTGGGCCTGTGGAACGACCGCCAGCAGGAGGCCTTCGCCCGGATCGCCGCGGCGATCACCTCCCACGGATCGGTTCCGGCCATCCAGCTCGCACATGCCGGGCGCAAGGCGTCGACCGACCGGCCCTGGCTGGGCGACCGCTACGTCCCCGGGAGCGAGGGCGGCTGGACGTCCGTCGCCCCGAGCGCCGTGGCCTTCGACGGACTGCCCGTCCCGCACGAGCTGACCGAGGACGAGATACAGCAGCTCGTGCGCGACTTCGCCGCGGCCGCCGCGCGCGCCCTCGCAGCCGGATTCCGGGTCGTCGAGATCCATGGCGCCCACGGCTACCTGATCAACTCCTTCCTCTCCCCGGTCTCCAACCACCGCACCGACGCCTACGGCGGCAGCTGGGAGAACCGCCTGCGCTTCCCGCTCCAGGTGGTCGACGCCGTCCGCGCGGTCTGGCCCGACGACCTGCCGGTCCTCTTCCGCACCTCGGCCACCGACTGGCTGACCGAGAACCCCGGGGACCCGCGTGAGGGCTGGACCGGCGACGACACCGTGCGCCTGGCCAAGGAGCTGACCGCCCACGGCGTCGACCTGCTGGACGTCTCCACCGGCGGACTGGTCCGCGACGCCGCGATCTCCGCGCACCCCGGCTACCAGGTGCCCTTCGCCGAACAGGTCCGGCGGACCACCGGCACCCCCACCTCCGCCGTGGGCCTCGTCCTCGAACCCGCCCAGGCCGAGGAGATCGTCGCCACGGGGCAGGCCGACGCCGTCATGATCGGCCGTGAGATGCTGCGCGACCCGCACTGGGCCCACCACGCCGCCGACGCCCTGGGAGCCGAGCCCCGCTGGCCCGACCCGTACGGCTACGCCGTGGTGCGCCGCCGCACCGCCAAGGCCTGACCGCGCGCTGCGCCCGCCTCCCGGCGGCGATCCGGTCCGGCGCCCGAACTCCCGGCGCCGGACCGGATGTTACGACGTGTGCCGGGCGGTCGTCACGAAGGGGCAGGCGCGTCAGCGGGCAGGGCGTCCGCCTCCGGCGGCCCGTCCGGGTCCTTCGGCCCGTCCGGGTCCTCAGTCCCCTGCGGGTCATCCGGCTGTCCGGGGACGCTGAGCTGTTCGCGGACGTAGTTCCAGACGACCGCGAGCACCGCGGCGAACGGCACCGCGAGCAGGCTGCCCACGACCCCGGCCAGACTGGCGCCCAGTGTCACCGCGAGCAGGATCACCGCCGCGTGCAGACCGAGGCCCCGGCTCTGGATCATGGGCTGGAACACATTGCCCTCCAGCTGCTGCACCACGATGATGATCGCCAGCACGATCAGCGCGTCCGTCAGCCCGTTGGAGACCAGCGCGATGACCACCGCGACGAAACCGGCGAACAGCGCGCCCACGATCGGTACGAACGCCGAGACGAAGGTCAGCACCGCCAGTGGCAGGACCAGCGGCACCCCCAGGACCCACAGGCCGATCCCGATGAACACCGCGTCGAGCAGCCCGACGAACGCCTGGGACCGCACGAACGCGCCCAGGGTGTCCCAGCCGCGCTCGGCCACGGCCGGCACGTCGGTGGAGAGCCGGCCCGGGAGCTGTCGGGTGAGCCAGGGCAGGAACCGCGGGCCGTCCTTCAGGAAGAAGAACATCAGGAAAACGGCCAGAACGGCCGTGACCAGACCGTTGACCACCGTGCTCACCCCGCTGACGACGGTGGTGACCATGCTGCCGACACTGTCCTGGATGCGGGTCGTCGCGGTGTCGAGAGCACCGGTGATCTGGTCGTCGCCGATGTTCAGCGGCGGCCCCGCCGCCCACTCGCGCAGCCGCTGGATGCCCTCGACCACCCCGTCGGCCAGTTCACCGGACTGGTCCGCCACCGGCACCGCGATCAGGGCCACGACGCCCATCCCCAGCAGCAGGAAGAGGACGGTCACCGCCGCGGCGGCGAGGGCCGGCCGCCACCCGCGCCGACGCAGGAAGCGGGCGAGCGGCCACGTCAGCGTGGTGAGGAACAGGGCGACCATCAGCGGCCATACGACCGACCACATCCGGCCGAGCACCCACAGTGCGACCGCGGCCATCACCAGGACCAGCAGCAACTCGGCGGAGACGCGGGCCGATGTGCGCAGGGCGGCGGCCGTCTTTGTCGAACTCAGGGGCGAAGACATGGCGTCACCCTATGGGCTCCCCGGGCCTGCTCCCCAACCCCTCCCGCACCGGGCCCGGACCGCTCTCACCTCAACGCCCGGGGCAGTTCCTCCCGATGGACGATGCCCAGGCGCTGGGTCGCCCGCGTCAGCGCCACGTACAGATCGCTCGTCCCGAACCGCGCGGGCTCCACCACCAGCACATGGTCGAACTCCAACCCCTTGGCCTCGCGCGGATCGAGCAGCACCACCGGACGGGTGAGATCGGGCGCGGCGCCCGCCGTGACCCCCTCCAGCGGGGCGGCGATCTCCTCGTGCAGCGCCCGGGGCGCGACGACCGCGAGCCGTCCCTCCCGGGGCGTCAGCTCCCCGACCGCCCCGGCCACCGTGCCCGCGAGGTCGTCGCCCGCGTCCCGCGTCCACGGCTTCTCACCGGTCGACCGCACCGAGACGGGCGCGGTGAAGGAGGGGTCCTGCTCCCGTACGACCCCGGCGGCCAGCTCCATGATCTCGGCGGGCGTACGGTAGTTGACCTTCAGCGTGACGTGCTCGAAGCGGTCACCGACGTACGGACCGAGGATCTTCCCCCACGATCCGACGCCCGCCTCCTCGGAGGTCTGGGCCGGGTCGCCGACCAGGGTCAGCGAGCGGGTCGGCGCCCTGCGCATCAGCAGCCGCCACGCCATCGGCGAGAGCTCCTGGGCCTCGTCGACGATGATGTGCCCGAACGCCCAGGTGCGGTCCGCCGCGGCCCGCTCGGCGGCGGTGCGGTGGTCGGCCTCCTCGTGGCGTTCCGCCATCCGCTCGGCGTCGATGATGTCGTGGGCGGCGAGGAGCTCGGACTCCTCGTCCTCGAACTCGTAGCTCTCCGACCCGCGCGACAGTTCCAGCACGCCCTGCGCGTAACCGATCCGCTCCTGGCGTACGGCCTCGGCAGCGGCCCGCTCGGCGCTGTCGTCGACGCCGAGCAGCTCCGCGGCCTCGTCCAGCAGCGGTACGTCGGCGGGGGTCCACTCGCTCCCGGCCGCCGTACGCCGGATGGCGTCGGCGTCCTCGTCCGGTACGTACACGGGCGCGGCCAGATAGTCCGCGAGGAACGCCTCGGGGGTGAGTGGCGGCCACAGCTCGTCGACCGCCGCGTGCACCTCTTTGCTCAGGGCGACGCCCCGGCCGAGCAGCGCGATGTCGTCCGGGCCGAGGAAGTTGGGACCGCCGTAGGGGTCGGCGCCGATGCGCTCGGTGAGCTGGGCCGTGAGGGCGTCGATGATCCGGAAGACGAAGTGCGGGCGGGCGAGGTTGTGGGGGAGCAGGGTGTCCCGTGCCGCCTGCCGGGCCTCGTAGGCGATCTCCCAGTCGAGGACGAGCTCACCGCCGTCGTCGTGCGGGATGACCATCGGGGCGCCGGGTTCGGGCAGCTGCTGCCGGTCGCGTACGGCCAGGGCGAGGGCCTCGGCCATCTGATCGCCGCCCTTGACGGCGGCGGCACGGGCCGTGTCCGTACCGGTGGCGTGCACGCCGGGGAAGAGCTCGGCCTGCGTCGAGAGCAGCACCCCCGTCTCGCCGAGAGCGGGCAGGACCTCCCCGATGTAGCGCAGGAACGCCGGATTGGGCCCCACGATCAGCACGGCGCGCTTGGCCAGCAGCTCGCGCTGCTCGTAGAGCAGGAACGCCGCCCGGTGCAGCGCGACGGCCGTCTTCCCGGTGCCCGGGCCGCCCTCGACGACCAGGACTCCGTGGTGCGGGGCGCGGATGATGGCGTCCTGCTCGGCCTGGATGGTGCGCACGATGTCGCCCATGCGCCCGGTGCGCGCGGAGTTCAGCGCCGCGAGCAGGACGGCGTCGCCGTTCGGGTCCTCGAAGCCGGTGCGGTCGTCGTCGCCCAGGTCGAGGATCTCGTCGTGGAGTTCGGTGACCGTGCGGCCCTCGGTGGCGATGTGTCTGCGACGGCGCAGCCCCATCGGGGTGTGTCCGGTGGCGAGATAGAAGGGACGGGCCACCGGTGCGCGCCAGTCGATGAGGACCGGCGTATGGTCGCTGTCGTCCTCGCGGATCCCGATGCGGCCGATGTGGTGCGCGAGACCGTCGGTGCGATCGATGCGGCCGAAGCACAGGGAGCCGTCCACGGCGTTGAGCGCCGCCAGCAGACCCGAGCGCTCCGCGACGAGGATGTCGCGTTCGAGCCGTGCCTGCTGTCCCGTACCGACCGGCGTCAGCGCGTGCTCGACGCCCCGGGCCGCTCCGCCGCGCAGCGCGTCGACCCGGGCATGGAGCCGGTCGATGAATTCCTGCTCTTCCCGCAATTCGTCGCTTTCCCGGTTTGACAAAATGGCTCCCCGCCGGATATATTCGTTCCTATAAGGCCCCCGAGCGGGGCCTTTCTGCATGAGCGCAGAAGAATCCAATATACGCGGGACAATCCCCGGACCGCAATTACGGGCCGGGGATTGCTCATGCCGCCGACGCGCCGGACCTCCGGTCCTCCCTTGGCGTTGTTCGAGCGGACGTGCCGATCACGGCCCGTCCGATCAGCCGAGCGTTCCCTGTTCGAGCTGCGCGACCATATGGGTACGGGCCGGCTTCCCGCTCGCCGTGCGGGCGACGGCGCTGTGCGTCACCTGCACCACCCGCTCCGGAGCCGCACCGAATTCGGTGGCGACGAGGGCGGCCAGCCGGTCCGTGTCGATCTCCCGCGCCCGCTCCGGCACGATGACGACGGCGTACGAGCCGGCGTACGGCAGGACCACGCACTCGGCGACGCCCGGAACCGTCGCCGCCACTTGTTCGACGTCCGTGGCGAAGACATTGGCGCCGTTGACGGAGATGCGGTCGCCCCTGCGGCCGCTCAGATGGAGATGTCCCGAGCGCAGGCACCCCAGGTCGCCGGTGTCGAACCAGGTGGTGCGATGGTCGGTGGCCCCGTCGTAGCCGTCGAACAGCGTCGCACCGCGCAGCTGTACGGCGCCGACCTCCCCGTCCGCGCAGTCGCGGCCCGATTCGTCCACGATGCGCAGGTCCAGGCCGGGCATGGTGCTGCCGAGACACGCGGTGGTGGTGGGCCCGTCCGTACGGAAGCCGGTGGCGGCGTCCACGTAGCGGTGAGAGGTGGCCATCAGCGCCGCCTCGGCGAGCCCGTAGCAGAACACCAGGGCCGTCGGGTCGAAGCCCCAGGGCCCGACGGCGTCGAGGAAGGTGCGCACCGACTGCGGGCGGATGGGTTCGGCCCCGCAGAACACGGTGCTCCAGGTGCTGAGCAACCGGGTGTCGGGCGCGTCCTGGCCCGCGGCCGCCTCCGTCATCCGGGCCGCGAGGTAGCGCAGCATGAAGTCGGGGAAGGCGCTGTGCACGCTCTCCGCGTCACGCAGCAGCCGCAGGGCGGCCATGGGCCTGCGCAGAAAGGTGCCCGGCTCCTCGACGACCAGGTCGATCCCCTGGACGAGCGATGTCAGGACCCCGATGAGCCCCATGTCGTGATGGAGCGGCAGGGCGATCAGCCCGGCATGGCCGGGCTTCATGCCTGCGATGACGCTGATCGCGTCGATGTTTCCGAGCACGGCCCGGTGGCTGAGCGGAATGGGGCGGGGCATCCCGGTGGAGCCGCTCGTGTACTGGACGAACGCGAGGCCGTCACGGTCGCCCGGCGCCGGCTCGGGGGAGGAGTGCGGACGGAGTACCAGCCGGAGCTCGTTCAGCCCGTGCCCGGAGATGCGGAAGGCGTGGCGCACGTTCTGCTGCCGCATCACCCGGGCGAAGTACTGGCCGAGGATCGCCCCCGGGACGCGCGGTTTCACGGAGACCGGGACCGCGCCGAGGTGCATCAGGCCCAGCAGGGCCAGCACCCCTTCACGGGAGCTGCTGATGCGCAGCATCACCCGGTCCCCGGGACGTACCCCTTGCTGGGCGAAGCCGCCGGCGGCGGCCGCGATCTGCTCGGCGAAGGCGGGATAGGACAGGCTCTCCCGCTTGGCGGAGGTGCCGAAGGTGACCGTCGCGCCGTGCCGGTGGGCCTGCCCGGCGACCGCCTCCTGGAGCGTGTTCACGATCATGCCGCTCTCCCCGGGATGTCCAGCAGCGCCTGGAGATCGGCCCGGTGGATGCGTTTGGTGTCACGGTCGACGAGCCCCAGCCGGACCCGGCCCCGGGCGACCACGGTGCCGTCAGGCTGTTCGATGTCCTGGGTGAGCGTGAAGCTGTACGTGGACTGCTCCGCGAACGCCGTACGGACGACGACACGCCCCACCGGGTCCCAGTCGACGGCCTTGAGGTAGTCCAGCTGGAGCTGGAGGACCACCGCGACCAGGGTGCTGTCCCGCAGGTCGACCCCCTGGGCGAGCCCCCAGTGCCAGCGGCCCGCCTCAAGGATCTGGACGTGGACACTGTTGTTCAGATGCCCGGCCCAGTCGAAGTCGTTGGGCCGCAGGGCGACTTCGCAGGCGTGGGCGAAGTCCAGCGGTGTGCGGACGCTCATGGCGCCTGCCCTCCTCTCCTCGTCGGCTCGGCCAGGAGGACGACCACCGCACCGGCCATGTCACCGGTGTGGCTGATCGACACCTCCATCGCGAGGCACTGCTGCCGCTGCCACCGGGCGATGGCCCCGTGCAGCCGTATCCGTGGCTGCCCGGCGGGGCCGTGCACCACCTCGACCTCGGGAAAGGTGTGGTCCGGTGCACCGCCCAGGGAGCTGAGCGCCTTGACGAAGGCCTCCTTGGCCGAGAACAGCCCGGCCAGGGACGCCCAGGGGTCGGGCCGGGAGCGGCAGTGTGCCCGCTCCCCGGCGGTGAACAGGGCTCCGCTATCGAGCAAGTGCGGCTTCGCGCGAAGCTCCGGCACGGACTGCAGATCGAATCCGGTCGACATCGTTCGTACGGAGGCTGGCGAAGTAGGCACGCTTGAGGTCCTCATACGATGTGATCTGGATGCCGGTCACCTCGCGGACCAGGGCGAACACGCTGGTCAGCTTCTTCGCGTGGACCGACCCCTCGTGCAGGGCGTCGTCGGCGAGGGCGAACTCCTCGTCGCCGCTACGGGTCCGCTCCCACCAGTTGACGTGGCCGTCGCGCTCGGTCTGGGCCTCCCGGGCGGCGCCGAAGGTCTCGCCGCCGTCGGGCCGGACCCAGGTGTACGCCATCGACAGGACGTCCTTGAGGGGATAGACGCCGGAGTCCACCAGGGCCTTGGCGAACGAGGCGAAGTACTGGCGGTGCTGCACCTCGTCCTTCATGACGGTATGGAAGACGTCCCGCACCAGAGGGTCCTCGGTGGTCCGCGACTGCCAGCCGTAGGAGACACACGCCTCGATCTCCACGCACGCCTGGAGCATGCAGACCCGCGCGTAGTTGTCCATCGGGAGCGGGCCGCGGCACTCGATGACCTCCTCCTCGTCGATCGGATCGATGCCCGCCATCTCCATGAGCCGGCCGAAGGCGATCTCGTGGTGCGCCTCCTCCTCCAGCCAGTAGCGGGCCGACCAGGCGGCGGCGATGTGCAGGATGTCGGAGCCCAGCGGGTTCGACTCGCGGATCTCGTTGGCGAGCTTGACGCCGTCGACGGCCAGCCGGATACCGGCCGGCTGGGTGGTCAGTTCGGCACGGGAGGCGTGCCACAGGGCGGCCCGGTCACCGTCCTTGGGGCGTTCCAGACGGCGGCCCTCGAAGAGGCTGTCCGTCCCCCAGCGCCGCTGCTCGTGATAGCTCTGCTGGACGCGCAGGACGTCGGTGACGGTGGCTCCGGTGCGGAGCTCCTTGACGATGTCGGTCATGATCAGCACGGTTCGCGCCTTCCGGTCAGGAGGAGGTGGTGGCGAGCTGCTTGCCGAGAGCCGAGACGACGTCCTCGGCGGTGTGGTCGAGGGTCATCGTCGGCAGTTCGACGTCGTCGTCGAGGCCCGCGTCGGCGAGCGCTCCGGCGAACGCGTCGAGCAGGTCGATGGAGTTGATCGCGCTCGGCGAGGCGACCAGCACGGCCGACAGCGGCTGGCCGGCGAACACCTCTTCCTGGGTCAGGCCCAGACGGCGTGCGACATTGACTCGGATGTCGGCGAGCATGCGTGTCTCCCTGTTGAGGTCGGTACGTACGTACGGGCGCGGGGCCGGGTCGTGCGTGTTCAGCCCCGCGGAGCGGAGAAGGGTCGGCGGGCCGCGTCCGCGGTCCAGTCGGGGGACCTGCCGAGCGCGGTCAGTACCAGGTCGAGCACGTCCGCGCCGGGCGTCGCGCGCAGGGCCGGGCGGAACAGCGCCGCCGGGCCGACCCTGCGTTCGTCGTCCGGGACGCGCAGGGCGAACACCAGGGCGGCCTCCGCGGTCGCGTCGTCCACGTCGAGGCTCACCCCGAGGGCGCGGGCCAGGTCCCAGCCGTGAACCACGTAGTCCAGGAAGTGGAACCCGATCGCGACCGAGGCGGGGAAGCCGAGGGTGTCGCTGATCTCCGGGAGGACGAACTCCCGGGTGAGCACGCCGGGCGGGGCGAAGGCGTCGAGGACCGTGTCGGCCGCCGTGCGATAGGCCGTCAGCGGGTCGTCGCCGAGTTCGGCGGGCCGCCATACGGAGAGGTCGGCCCCGTTTCCCGCGGCGGCTGCCGCGAAGCCGTGGTGCTGGCCCGCCATATGGGCCACCAGCTGACGCAGCGTCCAGTCGGCGCACGGGGTGGGCAGGTCCCAGTCCTGAGGATCCGCCTGCTCCAGGATGCGTACGGTCTCCAGCACGGCGGCTCGGTCCAGCTTCCGGATGTCCATGCGGAACCTTTCGGCGAGTGCGGGCCCACGCAGGCGTCTCCTGACGGAGTGCGCGAGCAGGAAAACAATAGCACGACCGTACGTTTAGTTAGTGTGGGGTGGCGCGAAAGAGAGGTGCCCCGACCCGGTCGGGCCGGGGCACCTTCGCCGTCCGTGCCGACCGGTCGCTACCGGCCCGCCTCAGCGGCCCGCGCGGTGATGAAGGCGGCGAGTCTGCTCACGCCTTCGGTGATCTGGCCGGGAGTCAATGAGCTGCAGGAGAGGCGGAGCCGGCGCTCCCCGCCGCCCCCCAGGTAGAAGTCGCTCATCGGCGTCCAGAGCACGCCGAAGTTCCGTGCCGAATGCTCCAGGGCCTTGGCGTCGGCGAGGAACGGGACATCCACCACGAGGAAGAAGCCGCCGTCCGGCCGGTTCCAGCCGACACCGAGCGCGTCCCGCCGTTCGGCGGGAAAGTGCCGGTCCAGCTCGGCCAGGAGGGTGTTGAGATTGGCGCGGTAGAAGGCGATGGCCGCGGCGTTCGCCTCGCGCAGCCGGCAGCCGGAATCGATGAGCAGCCCGCCGACGACGGCCTGGCTGACGGCCGAGGTGTTGACCGTGGTCATGCTCTTGATCTTGGAGAGCTGGTCGGCCAGCAAGGACCGCTCGCCCGCCGGTCCGATGACCTCCTGATCGGCCACCACATAGCCGACGCGGGCCCCCGGCAGCGCGGTCTTCGCGAACGACCCGAGGTGCAGCACCCGCCGCTCCCGGTCCAGGGCCTTGAGCGTGGGCCGGGGAGTTCCCGCCCGTACGAAGAAGCCGTACGGATTGTCCTCCAGGATCAGCAGGTCCTCCTGGGCGGCGATCTCCAGGAGCCGTTCGCGGGCGGCGAGGGTCATGCTCGCGCCCGAGGGATTGGCGAAGTCCGGCACGATGTACAGCGCACGGGGCCTTCCCCCGGCCGCCCGGGTCCGCCGGACACCCTCCAGAACGGCCTCCGGGTCCGGTCCGTCGGGGCCCTCCGGGACGGGGCGCATCGCGATGTCGAGCAACCGGGCCGCGCCCGTGGCCCCGATGTAGCAGGGCGAGCTGACGAGCAGCGTGTCCTCGGGCCGCGCGAAGAGCGCCCGCAGCACCAGCAGCATCGCCTCCTGGCAGCCGGTCGTCACCACGACCGACTCCGGGGCGACGTGGATGCCCTCGTCGTTGGCGAGGGTCCGGGCGATGAGGTCGTGGATGATGCCGTTCGTGCGCCCGTACTGGAAGAGCTGGGTGCGCACCCGGTCCTCGGACCAGCCGAGTTCCCGCTCCAGGTGTTCGGTGTAGATCCGCAGATAGCGCGCCAGGTCCTCCGTGGCGAAGGAGCCCTCGGACGGCCTGCCCGGAGCGAAGGACAGCGCGTCGGGGAAGCGCGAGACGACCTCGTTGAGGAAGTTCATCGCGTCGAGCACCGGATCGGTGAGGGACGGGTGCAGACCGGTCAGGTCGAGCGCCCGGGGCCGTTCCGCCGCAGGGGTGGTCCCGCTCATCGGATCAGCCTCCCGTCGCGGCGAGGGCGAAGGTCTTCCGCAGGTACTCCGCGGCCTGTCCGACGGCGCTGCGGCCCGCGTCCAGGGTGCCCGCCATGGCGAAGAAGCCGTGGGCCACGCCCGGGTAGCGGGTCGACTCGACCGGTACGCCGCTCTCGCGCAGCCGGTCGGCGTACAGCTCCCCCTCGTCGCGCAGCGGGTCGTACTCGGCGGTGATCACCAGCGCGGGCGGCAGCCCGGAGTGATCAGGCGCCCGCAGGGGCGATGCCAGGGGATGGCCGCCGTCCTCGGGCGATGCCAGGTAGTTCTCCCAGTACCACTGCACGGACTTGCGGTTGAAGAGCAGCCGATCGCTGTTCTCGCGGAGGGAGGGGGTGTCCGCGAACTGGTCCGTGTTCGGATAGACCAGCAGCTGGGCCAGCAGCTCCGGGCCGCCCGCCTCCCTGGCCATGAGAGTGACGGCGGCGGCGAGATTGCCCCCGGCGCTGTCGCCGCCGACGGCCACCCGGGTGCTGTCGCCGCCGAACCGCTCGGCGTGCTCGACGGCCCACCGCACGCCCGCGAAGCAGTCGTCGGGGGCAGCCGGGAACTTGTTCTCCGGCGCGAGCCGGTAGCCCACCGCGACGGTGAGGCAGCCGACGGCATTGGCCAGACTCCGGCAGATCGCGTCGCCGGTCTCGATGGAACCCAGTGTCCAGCCGCCGCCGAAGAAGTAGACGAGCACCGGCAACGGGCCCTCGCCGGACGGGCGGTAGATCCGGACGGGGAGGGGCCCGCCGGGGCCGGCGATCGTCTCGTCGGTCACCTGGTGCACCGGCTCGGGGGTCCCCGCGCCGGCCTGGATGGCGGCGAGGTCGGCGGCCCGCGCCTCGTCGAGCGTCATCGTGTAGAGCGGCCGGGCGTCCTCGGCTGCGAGCCGGTCGTACAGCTCCTGGAATTGCGGATCAAAGGGCATGGTGCCTCCGGGGCGTGGTGCGCGGTCAGCGGGACCGCGAAGGGGCGGTGTCGGAAGGGGCGGTGCTGGAGGGGACGCTGTCGGAAGGGACGGCGTCCGGGGTGTCGGGCAGCAGCGAGGGGTCGGTCGCGACGCCTCGGAGGCGGTTGAGGATTCCGCCGGCCGCCTTGCTGTAGCAGGTGAAGTTGGAGTGCAGGACGGACTCGGCGTTGGCCATCTCCAGGAGGGCGACGAGCTCGAAGGCGAGCTGGGGGATGTCGGTGTCGTCCCGGACCTCACCCGCGCGCCTGGCGTCGTCGATGGTGTGCTCCAGGAGGGAGAACCAGCTGCCGTGCGCCCCGGCGACCGTATCGTGCACTCTGCCCTCGCGGGCGTCGTACTCGGCGGAGACCGAGTAGAAGAAGCAGCCGCCGGGAAAGACGCGCTGCTCCGAGTAGGTGAGCCAGTTGCGGCAGAGCAGCCAGACCCGGCCGAGGCCCGGGGGCAGTTCGCGGGTGGGCTGCACCACGTGCTCGATGTAGACCTTGATGGCGGCGCGCACGGTGGCCAGCTGTAGCTCCACCTTGGAGCCGAACAGGGCGAACACCCCGCTCTTGCTGAGCCCCAGTTCATTCGCCAGTCGCCCTAAGGACAGGCCTTCGAGGCCTTCGACCGATGCAATGCCGACAGCGTGGCGCAGGATCAACCGCCGTGTCTGGTTGCCCCGTTCGACCCGTCCATCGGCGTGCGTCGTAGTCACGCGACCTCCTCAATCTTCCCGTTCGGGCCCGTGACAGGGCCCGGTCACTGTACAAAGTGGACGACCGTGCTGTCATTGTGCGAGAGTACGGTAAGCGTACGGTCGTGCGGTTAACTGGGGTACGCGGATTCAACCATCGGCGGGGGAGCAGGATGGCGGCGTTGACACTTGACGAGTACGAGGCTGTGGCGAGGGACCGGTTGTCCCGCCCGGTGTGGGACTTCATCGAGGGCGGGAGCGGCACCGAGTCGATGCTGTCGACGGGCCGTGAGGCGCTCGACAGGATCAGGCTGCGGCCTCGCTGTCTCGTGGATGTCTCGGTGTGCGATCCCGGTACGTCGCTTCTCGGGGCGGGGCTGGCGGCCCCGTTGGGCATCGCGCCCATGGCCTATCACCGGCTCGCGCACCCCGAGGGCGAGGTGGCGACCGCACGTGCGGCGGGCGCCGCGGGCGCCCTTCTGGTCGTGAGCATGTTCGCCAGTCGCAGCCTGGAGGACGTCGCCGCCGAGGCGACCGGTCCGCTGTGGTTGCAGCTCTACTGGCTCAGGCGGCGGGAGCCGATGCTGGAGCTGATCCGGCGTGCGGAGGACGCCGGCTACCGGGCGCTGGTCCTGACGGTCGACGCTCCGCGCGTCGCGTACCGGCCGAGAGACGTCCGTAACGGCTTCTCCCTGCCCGAGGGAATCCGTGCGGTCAACGTCGATCCTTCCGTCATGTCCGCCTCTCACAGCGGGCAGGCGGGGCAGTCCGCTATCGCCAGGCATTCGGCGGAGCAGTTCGACCCCTCCATTACCTGGGCCGATCTTGAATGGCTGCGGGAGCGTACGTCACTGCCGCTCGTATTGAAGGGTGTGCTTACCGGAGAAGATGCCGAGCTGGCAGCGAAACACGGGGTCGAGGCGCTCGTCGTCTCGAATCACGGCGGCCGGCAGCTGGACTTCGCGAGACCTGCGGCCGAGGCCCTTCCGGAGATCGCGGAAGCGGTGGACGGGCGATGCCGGCTGATTCTCGACGGCTCGATCCGGCATGGCGCCGATGTCGCGAAGGCGCTGTGCCTGGGCGCGGACGCGGTGTTCGTCGGCCGCCCGGCCCTGTGGGGCCTGGCGCACTCCGGGGCTGAGGGCGTCGAGGCCGTCCTGCGGCTGCTCTCGGACGAGTTCGCCGAGGTGATGGCCCTCATGGGCGCACCGCGTGTCGAGGATTTCGTAAGTTCAAGAATTGTTCATTTCTGAACTGAATTTCTCTTGGGCGCGACTGGACGCCCTTGGTTGCTTTCTCGGTGCCGAAGGGCTATTTGGCATGCCAAAAATCGGTGCTCCGTGCGGGCCGGGGGATTTCTACTCGCAAGTATGAATCCGTAGAAGGTTTCGCTTGATTACCGAGAGGTAATGCGTGACGATGGATCTGTCGCCGAGGAAATGAGTGCGGCGATGAATGGCCGATACGTCCAGGACAGAGTTGTCCGACGGCTCATCGGCTCTTTCCGAGAACTCTGGATGGGTGGGGATTCCTGTGGGGGGAACGGCGCCTATAAGGCCCGTTTGCGCCGAGGGCGACTGGGTCGACGATGTATTACTCAAGGGGGACGGGCGGGAAATCGCCCTGTATCTGAGCGGACCGGTGACCCGAGCCGAGCTCAGGAGGCTCGTCGGGGAACAGCAGCAGCGCTTCGCAGCGGCCGGCCTGGTCGCCGGAGGCACCGTCGCCGTACGGCTGCCGCCCTCTCTGAGCTGTATCGTCGCGATGCTCGCCGGATGGCGCAGCGGAGCCCAGGTCGCCCTGCTCGACTACCGCTTGACGACGCATGAGGTCGGCAAGGCGGTCGCGCGGCTGGCACCGCAACTGGTCATCGAACCGGCGGTCGACGTCACCGGCACCCTGCGCGGGTTCTTCGACGTCGAAGCCCGGATCACCCCACTGCGCGGCGGCCGGCCGGCCGCTTCGGAACACGCTCTGCTGCAACTGAGCTCCGGCTCCACGGGCCCTTCCAAGGTCATCGGCCGCACGGCCGGCAGCCTCCTCGCGGAGCTCGACCGGTACGCCCGGCTGGACGGCTTTCCGCGCCAGGGCGAACGTACCGTGGTGCTCGCCTCGATCGTCCATGTGCTCGGCCTGGTCGGGGGACTGCTCCACGGACTCGCCGCCGGGGCACAGGTGGTCCTGCCCGCCTGGCAGTCCGTCGACGGCATCCTCAAGGCCGTCGCGGCGGAGGACCGGCCCACGACCGTCCTCGGGGTCCCCTCCCAGACCGCGGTGCTCGCCGCGGCCCGGACACCGCCCCGGCTGCCCCAGCTACGACGGATGATCACCGGCGGCGAACTGGTCAAGGAGAGCGTCCGGGAACGGTTCACCACCGGCTACGGCGCCGAACTGGGCGTCATGTACGGGATGACCGAGGCCGGTGTCATCGCCACCGACCTCACCGGGGCCGACCGCCCCGCCCTGACCCCGGCCCCCGGCATGCGGGTGCGGGTCGACGACGGAGAGATCCTCCTCGGCCTGCCGGAGAGCCCCTATGTGGGGCTGACGGATCCCGCACGCTACGTGGACGGCTGGCTGCGCACGAAGGACGCGGGCAGCATCGACGAAGCGACCGGACTGCTCACCGTCCACGGCCGGCTCGACTCGCAAGTGTCCATCGGCGGACTCAAGGTGGACCTCTCCGAGGTCGAGGCCTCCATCTCGGCCCTGCCGGGTGTCTCCGAGGCCGTCGTGGTGCACGGCACCGGAATCGAGGCCTTCGTGATGGTCGACGAACAGGCCGTGTTCGACGGCCTCGCCGACAGCCTCGCGGCCCGCCTGGCGCCGTACAAGCGGCCACGCTCGCTGAACCTGCTGACGGAACTCCCGCGCACCGCGACCGGCAAGCCGGTCCGCAACGCGGAGATCCTCCGCGCCGCGGTGAGATCCGCGGCCGCCGCACCACCGGCTCAGCTGCACACGGCGGGAGAGACCCGTTGAACCCTGACGCGTGTCTCCACGGAGCGCTCCTCGCTCCCTGCCCCGACGCACTGGGCGACGCCGATGACACGGCGCCCGCCGTCGACGAGGACGGCCGCGGAGGCCACCTCCCGATCGGCCGGGAGCGGCCGTAGCACCGGCGGCAGGTCCCCGCCGGGGGGCCAGGCCCCCGGAAGCGGTACGCGGCGGCTCATCCCGCCCCGGCGCAGGCCCCGGCCGAGCGCCTTGCCCACCGACTCCTTCTGCGTCCACAACCACAGGAACGCGGCCGACCGTTCCTCCTCGGCGAGCCCTGTCACCCAGGCCGTCTCGACCGGGTCGAGCCACGCCCGGGCCATCGCCTCGGCACGCAGTGGTCGTACGACCTCCACATCCACCCCGACAGACGGCCCGCCAGTCAGCGCGACAGCCAATGACCCGCGTCCGTGCGTGACGCTGACCTGCACCGGCTTCCCGGCCCCGCAGAGCAGCGGGCGGCCGCCTTCCTCATGCTCCAACCAGATTTCGGATAGCGGGACATCGAGCATTCCGGCCGCGGCCCGCACCAGCAGGCCGTGCGCCTTCCGACGCTCGTCGCCATCCGTGGTGCACCACAGCACCGTCACCGTGTCCGGGGCCAGTCCCGGGTGCCTGTCCATGAAAGAGGAGTCAACCAAATGTCCACCGAAGTTGAGAAGTTCATCATCGAGGCGCTGAAGAACATGAACTACGACGTCACGGATGTCACCGGCGAGACCCCGCTCGGCCCGGCCGGACTGGACCTCGAATCGCTCTCCGTCGCCGAGGTCGCCATCCAGGTGGAGGACACCTACGGCGTGAAGTTCGAGGAGGACGAGATGGAGACCGTCGCGCTGTTCACCGTCGCGGGCCTCGTCAAGGAGATCGTCGAGCGGGCGTCCGTCGCTGCCGCGGCCAAGTGAGTCCAGGGCCGGTTCCGGCCCACGGGGCACGCCCTTCCTGCCCGCGTGCCTCCGGGCACGGGCGGGAGAGGGCGACCCGGAACCGCTGAAGCGGGTGGACCGGGCGCGCCCGTACTGCCCCAGGGCCTGTCGTACGCAAAGAGTCTGATCCAGGAAGTAAGGACACCGGGGAATGAATCCGAAGAACGAGCGCGCCGAACTCGCGGCCGACCAAAGACTGGGCGTCGGCAACGTGCTGACGGAGCTCCTCGCCCGCGGCACCGGTCTGGACACACCGACCCTCACCTTCGACACCGACGTGGACGGGCACCCGGCCTGGCAGGCCCTGACACTGGCCGAACTGGGCGAGCGCGTGGCAGCCCGGGCGGCCGCCCTGCACGACCTCGGAGTCAAGCCGAGAGACCCGGTCGCCGTCTTCGTGACGGCCGGCGCGGACCAGGTGCTCAGCTATCTGGCCCTGGTCCGGCTCGGCGCGATCCCGGCCCTCATCAACGGCAAGGTCCCCGTCGACCAGGTCGGCGAATACATCAGGCGCCTCGGTGCGGTCGGCGTCATAGCCGACGTCCCGCACTGGGACGCCCTGACCTCCGTCGGCAGCGCCACCCCGCTGCTCGCGGACCCCGCCGACCTCGGCAAGGGCGACCCCGCAGCAGCCCCGGGGCCCTACCGGCACCACGGCAACGAGCCCGTGGTCATCACCCACTCCTCCGGAACGACCGGCCTGCCCAAGGCCGTCATCCACTCGCACCACAGCCTCTTCGCGGCCATCCGGCACCGGCTGACACTGCCCAAGGGCCAGGGCATCGACCGGATGCTCGGCGCCCTGCCGTCCGCCCACGCGGCCACCGTCATCGCCGTCAACCTCGCCCTCACCAACCGCGCCCAGCTGGCCGTTCTCTCCCAGCAGGCCGGCGGCCCGGTGCTCGACGCCATCGAGTCCTGGCAGCCGCACAGCGTCCTCGGCTTCGCCACCACCTGGTCCGAACTGGCAGGTGAGGACCTCTCGCAGCGCGACCTCGCCTCCGTGAGCACCTGGTGGAACACCGGCGACTGCGCGCACGAGGCCCACATCCGCAAGCTCATCGCCGTCGGCTCACGGCAGACCATCACGGCCAAGGGCCGCGAGCGGCGCACCGGCTCGTTCTTCGTGGACGGCCTCGGCTCCTCGGAGATGGGCCACTCCCAGTTCTTCATCACACACACCCCCGAGACCACCCGCTACGGCCGGTGCATCGGAAAGCCGCACGCCTTCTCGGACGTCGCCGTCGTCGACGACGACGGCGAGAAGCTCGGAACCGGCGAGGTGGGCCAGCTCGCCATCAACGCCCCCACCCTGTCGCTCGGTTACTGGAACGACTCGGTGACCACCTACCGCACCCGCCGCGACGGCTACTTCCTCACCGGCGACCTCGTCTACCGCGACGAGGAGGGCTACTACTACCACGTCGACCGGCTGGTGGACGCCGTGGACATCGGCGAGGGCCACAAGCTCTACACCATGCTCTGCGAGGAGCAGGTCCTCGCCCAGTGCGCCGACGTCCTGGAATGCACCGTCGTCGCCGTACGGACCGACGACCGGGTCGCCACCTCCGTCCTGCTCTTCCTCGACCCGGGTGCCGACCAGGAGGCCGACCGGACCGACGAGGTCCTCGCCGCACTCGACCCCCGGGTGGCCCGCACCGTCGAGCGCGTCGTCGCCGTGAGCCCGGACCGCATCCCGCTCGGCGCGACCGGCAAGGTCCGCAAGATCCTGCTGCGCCGCCGGTTCCTCGACGGCGAGCTGTTCGGCCCCGCGACGACCGCCAAGGAGGTGGCGGCATGAGCGGCCCCACCGCGGACGGGAAAGCCGTCATCACCGGACTCGGCACCTTCACTCCGCTCGGCCGCGGCGCGGCGGCCACCTTCGACGCGCTTCTCCACGGCAAGTCCGGGCTGCGCAGGCCGCCGGAGGGCCACCTCCTCGACGGCAGCGTCGACGTGGCTGGCATCGCACCGGACATCGAGGCACGCGAGGTTCTGCCGCCGAGCGAGGGCCGCCTCGTCGACCGCTACGCCCTGATGGCCCTGGCCGCGGCGGACGAAGCGCTCCTCGACGCGGGCCTCGTCGTCGGACAGGACGTGGACCCGCACCGGGTCGCCGTCGTCATCTCCAGCGGAGCGGGCGGCCTGACGACGTACGAGGCACAGACCCAGGCCCGCACCGAGCGCGGCCCCACGGCCGTCAGCCCCTACCTGCTCCCGGGCATGCTGCCGAACATGGCGGCCGCCCGTATCGCCATCAAGTACGGTATCCGGGGCTGGAGTTCGGCGATCGCCACCGCCTGCGCGGCCGGCGCCCACGCGGTGGCCGAGGCCGCCCGGCTCATCCGGTACGGCGAGGCCGACGTCGTGGTCTGCGGCGGGTCCGAGGCCCCGCTCAACCCCACCTCCGCACTGGCCTTCGCCCACGCCAGGGCGCTCGCCCACAGCTGGGACGACCCCGAGGCGGCCAGCCGCCCCTTCGACCGCCGCCGCAACGGCTTCGTCCTGGCCGAGGGCTCGGGCGTGCTCGTCGTCGAGCGCGCCGCACACGCCGACGCGCGCGGCGCGGCGGGCTACGCCGACCTCCTCGGCTGGGGCGCCACCACCGACGCGTACCGGCCCACGGCACCGCGGCCCGACGGCGAGGGCGCCGCCATGAGCATGCGCGGGGCGCTCGCCACCGGCGGGCTCGTCCCCGACGACATCGGCTACATCAACGCCCACGGCACCGCGACCAAACTGGGCGACATCGCCGAGACGAAGGCGGTCCGCGCCGTCTTCGGCGACCGCTCCCCGGCCGTCAGCAGCACGAAGTCGATGACCGGGCACCTCCTGGGCGGATCCGGCGCGGTCGAGGCGGCCTTCACCGCCCTCGCCATCTCGCGCGGCCAGCTGCCGCCCACCCACAACCTCGACGAGATCGACCCGGCCTGCGATGTGGACCACGTGCGCGGCGAGGCCAGAACGCAGCCGATCGAGGCCGCGATCTCCAACTCGTTCGCCTTCGGCGGCCACAACGTCAGCCTGCTGCTCGGTACGGCAAGCACCCGCAAGAAGCGCTAGAGAAAGGGAAACAGACGTGCAAATCGGAGCCGTCGACCATGTCGAGTTCTACGTCGGGGACGCACAGCAGTCGGCGTTCTTCCTCTGCACCGCGTTCGGATTCCGGGTCTGCGGCCAGGCCGGCCCCGAGACGGGCCAGGCCGACCGGCGCTCCCTGCTGCTGCGCCAGGGCGGCATCGATGTCGTCCTGACCTCGGCACTGAGCGAGAAGCACCCCGCGGCCGCCTATGTGGCCCAGCACGGCGACGGGGTGGCCAACATCGCCTTCGAGGTCACCGACGCCGCCAAGGCGTTCGCCCTGGCCGTCGAGCGCGGCGCCACCGCCGTCGAGGAGCCCGAGACGCACAGCAAGGACGGCACCGAGGTCGTCACCGCGTCCGTGCTCGGCTTCGGGGACGTCGCCCACCGCTTCGTCCAGCGCTCCGGGGACCGGGAGCAGTTCCTGCCCGGCGTGATGGACATCTTCGCCGAGGACCCGGACCGCAGCGAAGAGCTGCTGAGCACCGTGGACCACGCGGCGATCTGCCTGCCCGCCGGCCTGCTGCGGCCCACCGTCGCCTTCTACGAGAAGGTCTTCGGCTTCAACCAGATCTTCGAGGAGTTCATCGAGGTCGGGGAGCAGGCCATGGACTCCAAGGTGGTGCAGAGCCCCTCGGGGAAGGTCACCTTCACCCTCATCGAGCCGGTCACCGACCGCAAGCCCGGCCAGATCGACGGCTTCCTGGCCCGCCACAACGGCGCCGGCGTCCAGCATCTCGCCCTGCTCGCCGACGACATCGTCAAGGCGGTGCCCGCGCTGGAGGCCCGCGGGGTGAAGTTCCTGGAGACCCCCGCCACCTACTACGACGAGCTGGAGGCGCGCCTCGGCCGCCCCGACCTGAAGATCGAGGACCTCCGGCGCACCAACGTCCTGGTCGACCAGGACCACTGGGGCCAGGTCTTCCAGATCTTCACCCAGTCGCTGCACGTGCGGAAGACCTTCTTCTGGGAGGTCATCGACCGGCACGGGGCCCGCACCTTCGGCAGCGGCAACATCAAGGCCCTCTACGAGGCGGTGGCACGCGAGAAGGCGACGACCGCCTGATCCGCCGCCCCGCCCGTACGCACCGCGTCACTCGCACCGAAGGAAGATCCGTGACTGTTCAGGAATCCGCAGCCTTCACCCTGACCGACGAGGAGCGGGAGCTGCTCCCCTCCGACGAAGACGTCCTCTTCTACGCCGAGCACGGCTGGTTCCTCTCGAAGAAGCTGTTCACCGACGAGGAGGTCGACCTCCTGGAGTCGGCCAGCGAGCGCTTCTACGCCGGCCACCGCGACCGCACGCTGCCCGTTCGCCCGCCCAAGCTCGCCTACTGGGAGCCGGAGCACGGCGATGTGCAGCGGCACAACGACTACATCCACTACGAGGACGACACGATCGGCCGCATCCTGCGCAAGCCGCTGCTCGGCGCGGTGGCCGCCCGGCTCGCCGAGGCCGAGGAGATCCGGGTCTTCCAGTCGACGCTGATCTTCAAGCCGCCGGTCGCGGAGGAGACGTCGAACATCGTGCCCTGGCACTTCGACCGCCACTACTGGTCCACGTCCACCTCCGAGCGGATGCTGACCGCGTTCATCCCCTTCCACGACTGCGACGAGGAGATGGGCACCATCACCATGGTGGACGGCAGCCACAACTGGAAGGAGACCGCGGACAACGACGCCACCTCCCTGCACTTCGCCGAGCGCGACCGCGGCGAGCTGGAGGTCATGCTGGAGGAGAACGCCCGCTACAACGGCGTCGAGGTACGCAAGATCCCCGTCCGCATCCCCAAGGGCCACGTCAACTTCCACCACTGCCGCACCTACCACGGCAGCGGACCGAACGTCAGCGACCGGCCGCGCCGGGCCGTCTCCCTCCACCTCCAGGACGGCGGGAACCGCTACCGCGACTTCCGCCGCTCGGACGGCACGCAGGTCGCGTACAACCACGACGTGCTGGTGCGCAGGACCGCCGAGGGCACCCCGGACTACAGCGACCCCGAGTACCTGCCGCTGTTGTGGAGCAGCCGCTGATGCGCAGTGCCGCAGTGGTCGGTACCGGCCTGATCGGTACGTCGATCGCCCTGGCCCTGCGGGGCCGGGGCGTGACCACCTACCTGCTGGACCGGGACCCGGAGGCGGCCCGGACCGCGGCCGACCTCGGCGCCGGTCTGGTGGGCGCCCCGCGTACGCCCGTGGACCTGGCGGTCCTCGCGGTTCCTCCGCAGCACGTGGCATCGGCTCTGCACGAGCACCAGCGGCTGCGTCTGGCCGAGGACTTCACCGATGCGGCGAGCGTCAAGGCCAAGCCGCAGGCGGAGGCGGCCGCCCTGGGCTGCGACCTCAGCCGCTACGTGGGCGGACACCCCATGGCGGGCCGGGAGCAGTCCGGCCCGCTCGCGGCCCAGGGCGACCTCTTCCAGGGCCGCCCCTGGGTGCTCACCCCGGCGGCGGGCGTCGGCCGCCGGGCCGTCGACCGGGCGACGGAACTCGCCGCGCTGTGCGGGGCCCGTCCGGTCGTGATGGGCCACGAGGAGCACGACCGGGCGGTGGCCCTGATCTCGCACGCCCCGCACATGGTGGCGAGCCTGCTGGCCGCCCGGCTGCTGGACGGTGACGAGAGCGAACTCCAGCTCGCCGGACAGGGGCTGCGTGACGCGACCCGCATCGCGGCGGGGGACGCCGAGCTGTGGACCGACATCGTCGGCTCCAACGCGAGCGCCGTCGCCGAGGTGCTCGGCGAGGTCGCCCTCGAACTCCGCACGGTCGTGGACGCCCTGCGCGACCTCGGCTCGGACGCGCCGGAGCGCCACCTCACCAGCCGGGCGCACCTCACCACGGCCCTGGTCCGCGGCGTACAGGGCCGGGGCCGGATACCGGCGAAGGCCCCGGGCGGGCTGCGGCTGAGCGGTGTGGCCGCCGCCAACTGACCCACGGCCACCCGCGGCCGGGGGCGCGGACCTACATGACTTCCGATTCAGTGGAGAGACTGACTATGACCAGCCGACGGCTCGACGTCTGCCTCATCGGTGCCGGGCCCCGAGGGCTCTCCGTCCTCGAACGGCTGTGCGCGAACGCCGGGTCGGCGCCGGACGAGGTGCCGATCACGGTGCATGTGGCGGACCCGTATCCGCCCGGGGCCGGTCAGGTGTGGCGTACCGACCAGCCCGAGCACCTGCTGATGAACACCGTGGCCTCCCAGGTCACGATGTTCACCGACGAGAGCGTCCGGATCGACGGGGTGCTCGCCCCCGGGCCCAGCCTCTACGAATGGGCGCGCTTCCTGACCCTGGTCGGCCCCATGGACGACCGGCAGCGCGACGAGCGGCTGCTGGACGAGGCGCGTGCGCTCGGCCCCGACTCCTATCCCACCCGTGCCTTCTACGGGCACTATCTGGAGTGGGTCTTCGAGCGGGTCACCAGGACCGCGCCGGGACGGCTGACCACCGTCGTCCACCGGGCGCGGGCGGTGGCGATCGAGGAGGAGCCCCACAGCGGGAAGACGGGCTCCCTCCAAAGCGTCCTGCTCGACAACGGGGTGCTCATCGACGGTCTCGACGCGGTCGTCCTCGCCCAGGGGCACCTGCCCGTACGCCGGTCCCGCCGGCAGACCGAACTCGGCGGCTTCGCCCACGCCAACGGCCTGCGCTACGTGGTGCCCGCCAACCCGGCGGACGTGGACCTGTCGCCGGTGGAGCCGGGCGAGACCGTCGCGCTGCTGGGACTCGGGCTGAACTTCTTCGACTACATGGCACTGCTGACCCACGGGCGCGGCGGCCGCTTCGTCCGCCGCTCGGACCGGCTGGTCTATCTGCCCTCGGGCCGCGAACCCCGGCTCGTCGCAGGCTCCCGCCGAGGTCTTCCCTTCCACTCCCGGGGAGAGAACCAGAAGGGCGCCCACGGCCGGCACGAGCCCGCCGTGCTGACCGACGAGGTGATCCGGGAGCTGCGGGAGCAGGCCCGGCGGCACGAGGGCATCGACTTCCAGGCCACGGTCTGGCCGCTGGTCAGCAAGGAGGTCGAGACCGTCTACTACGCCACGCTGCTCACCGCCGACGGCCGCTCCGGCGACGCGGAACGGCTGCGGGCGCGCTACCTCGCGGCGAAGCCGGGCAGCAGCCAGGAGCTCGACGTCCTCGCGGAGTTCGGCATCGGTCCGCACGACCACTGGGACTGGGACCGGATCGCCCGCCCGCACGCGGACCGGGAGTTCGCCTCACCGCGCGACTTCCACGACTGGCTGCTTTGCCATCTGCGCGAGGACCTGAGGGCCGCGCGCGAGGGCAACGTGGCCGGACCGCTGAAGGCCGCCCTCGACGTACTGCGCGATCTGCGCAACGAACTGCGGCTGGTCATCGACCACGGCGGTCTCACGGGCAGCTCGCACCGGCAGCACCTGGACGGCTGGTACACACCGCTCAACGCGTTCCTCTCCATCGGCCCGCCCGCCGGCCGGATCGAGGAGGCGATCGCCCTCATCGAGGCCGGTGTCCTGCGGGTGCTCGGCCCCGACGTCCGCTCCGGCACGGACGAGGACGCCCGGGCGTTCACCATCGAGTCCGCCGCGGTCCCCGGTTCGCTGACCCGGGCCACCACGCTGGTCGAGGCCCGTCTGCCGGAGATCGATCTGCGGACCACCGCCGACCCGCTGCTGCTCCAGCTCCTGGACACCGGCCAGTGCCGCCCCTACGAGGTCGCGGGCCCCGACGGTACGGTGTACGAGACCGGCGGACTCGCCGTCACCGACGCTCCGTTCCACGTCATCGACGCCGACGGCCGCGCGCATCCGCGCCGTTTCGCCTTCGGGGTGCCGACCGAGTCCGTGCACTGGGCCACGGCGGCGGGGATACGTCCCGGGGTGAACTCCGTGACACTCCAGGACTCGGACGCCATCGCGCACGCCGTACTGGCGCTGGCACAGGGTCTTCGCCGGGACAGCGAGATGATGGGAGAACTGACAAGGTGAACGCCACCACCCCGCCCGCACACGCCGCTGACACCATCGACGCCGGGCTGTTGAGCCCGGTACGGGCCGGAACCCCGGCGGAGGCGGCCACGTCCGACGGGGCCTGGCTCCAGGCACTGCTCGACGCGGAGGCCGCGCTGGTACGGGCCCAGGCGGGCCTCGGCAACGTACCCGGCGCAGCGGCCGAGGCGATCACCGAGCTGGCCCGTGCCGAGCGGCTGGACCTGCGGGAGATCGCCGTGCTCAGCCGGGGCGCGGCGAACCCGGTGGTGGCCGTGGTCCAGGCGTTCACCGCCCTGGTGGCGGCCAAGGCCCCCGACGCCGCCGACTACGTCCACCGGGGCTCGACCAGCCAGGACATCTTCGACACCGCGCTGATGCTGGTCGCCGGACGGACCCTGGACCTCCTGGTGGCGGATCTGGACGCCATCGCCGCGTCCCTGCGGACGCTGGCCGACGAGCACCGGCAGACGCTCATGGCCGGGCGCACGCTGGCGCTCCACGCGGTGCCCACGACCTTCGGCCTCAAGGCGGCCGGCTGGCTGGCGGCGGTCTGCGACACGGGGGACCGGCTGCGCCGGCTCAGGTCCGACGGCCTGGTCGTCCAACTCGGCGGCGCGGCGGGCACGCTGGCGGGCTACGTCGAATACGAACGGCTGCACCGCGAAGGGCGGCAGGAGACCGTGGCCGAGGGCTACGCGGCCCGGCTGGCCGAGCGGTTCGCCGTGGAGACGGGGCTGTCCGCCCCGGCCCTGCCCTGGCACAGCCACCGTGCCCCCGTCGCCGCGCTGGGCGCCGAACTGGCCCTGGCCACCGGGGTGCTGGGGAAGATCGCCGTGGACGTCCAGTCGCTCGCCCGGACCGAGACCGCCGAGCTCGCGGAGCCCGCCGCGGCGGGCCGGGGGGTCTCGTCGGCGATGCCGCAGAAACGCAACCCCGCCCTCGCCACGCTGATCCGCTCGGCGGCCCTGCAAGTACCCGCGTACGCCGGTGTGCTGGCGCAGACGATGCTGTCCGAGGACGAGCGCTCGGCCGGCGCCTGGCACGCCGAATGGCAGCCGCTGCGGGAGTGTCTGCGGCTCGCAGGAGGGGCCGCGCACACCGCACGCGAGCTGGTGGCCGGTCTGGAGGTCTCGCCCGGGCGCATGCGGGCCAACCTGGACCTGACCGGTGGTCTGATCGTCTCGGAGCGGCTGGCGGCCGTCCTGGCACCCGTGCTCGGCAAGGCCGCCGCGAAGGACGTCATGAGCCGGGCCGCGCGCACGGCGGCCGCCTCGGGCCTGCCGCTCGCCGAGGTCCTCCTGAGGGAGGACGTGATCGCCGAGCGGTTCGGCGTACGGGACCTGGAGCGGCTGCTCGACCCGGCCGGATACACCGGCGCCGCCGAGGAACTGACGGCACGGGCGCTGCGGCGCTACGCCCCGCCCCGGAACATGTCCGGCACTCCCTAGACAGGCCCTCGCCCCCCGGTGAGGCCGGTCTGTCCTCGCCGGGGGGAGGGAGCCCCATCAACACCCGCGCGCAACGGACCCGCCCCTCGTTCGCCCCTTTAAATGCACGCACGATCGTTTATATTCATCCCCGGGTCCAAGCCGTGGACCCACTGACGAAGGGGCTACGCATGACCACCGCTTCACCGCAGTCGGCCGGGGCGAACCCGGCGGACGACGCGGCACCGGCCGACGGGCAACGGCCGCAGGGATCATCGGGTGCCTCACCCGCCGCGAAGCTGGCACTGTTCGTCGCCTCCGGCGCGACCTTCCTCGCGGTGCTCGACACCACGGTCGTGAACATCGCCTTCTCCGACCTGCGCGTCGACTTCCCCGACGCCTCCCTGTCCCAGCTGACCTGGGTCGTCACCTCCTACACCGTGGTGTTCGCCGCGCTGCTCGCCGTCGCGGGCCGGGTCGCCGACGTCATCGGACGCAAGAAGCTCTTCCTCTGGTCCACCGCCCTGTTCACCCTCGCCTCGGTACTGAGCGGACTCGCCGTCGACGTGCCGATGCTCGTCGCCGCCCGCGCCCTGCAAGGAGTGGCCGCCGCAGGGATGATCCCCTCCGCTCTCGGACTGGTGCTCCAGCACACGCCCCCCGCCCGCCGCCAGATCGCCGTCGGGGTCTGGGGAGCGGTCGGCAGCATGGCCGCGGCCGTGGGACCGAGCCTCGGCGGGCTGCTCGTGGACGTATGGGGCTGGCGCAGCGTCTTCCTGATCAACCTGCCGATCGGCCTGGCCATCGTCGTGATCGCGGCCCGGCTCGCGGCCGATGCACCGAGCGGCCGCCGCTACCCCGACCCGGTGGGCACCCTCGCCCTCGCCCTCGGCATCGGCGGTGTCGTCTTCGGCGTCACCCAGGGAACGGAATGGGGCTGGGGCAGCGGCAGGGTCCTCGCCCTGATGACCGGCGGCGCCGTGCTCGTCGTGACCGCACTGCTGCTCTCCCGGCGCCACCCCGCACCCGCCATCGAGTGGGACCTGTGGCGCAACCGCGTCTTCGCCGCCACCAACGTCTCCTCGCTGCTCTTCGGCGCGGCCATGTACGCCTACCTCCTCAGCACCCTCCTCTTCCTCAACGCCGTCTGGGGCTACTCGGAGCTCAAGGCGGGCCTCGCGGTCACCCCCGGGGCCTTCAGCGCCGCCGTCGGCGCCATCGTGGTGGGACGCCGGGTCGGCCCCCGCGCCCAGTGGGCCGCGCTCGCCGTGGGCTCCACGCTCTTCGGCGCCTCGTGCGCCGCGATGTACCTGCTCCTCGACGCCGAGCGCGCCTACCTGGCGCTCTGGCTCCCCATCGGCATCGTCGCCGGCCTCGGCATCGGCGCCGCGCTGACCGCCATCTCCAACGCGGCCACCGCCTCGCTCCAGCCGCAGCGCTTCGCCTCCGGCACCGGCCTGCTCATGACGACGCGCCAGGTCGGCGGAGCCCTCGGCATCGCCGCCCTCGCCGCCATCATCGAACGACACAACGTCCTCGACGCCGAGGGATATCTGCAGGTCTTCCTCGCCTGCGCCATCGGAGCCGTGGCCGCCGCCGCGGTCGCCCCGGTGTTCCGCCCACGCGGCAGCCAGGCCCCCTAAGGGCGCCTGTCCGAGGACCGGGCCCATCCGCGCCCGGACGCCTTCGGTGTGCCCGGCAGGGCACCCGCTCACGAACGGACAAGCTCATCAGCGCTGAGAACGTGCAGCTGTCTCCGTACCAGCGGGACATCTGGCTCGCGGAATCCCGGACACCGGGCAGCCCCCAGTTCAACGGAGCCGTCTTCGAGCGGTTCACGGGCACCCTGGACGGCGAACTGCTGCGCACCTGCTTCACCCGTGCACTGGCGCGGCACGACACCTTCCTCCTCCGGTTCGACGAGTTCGACGGCGCGCCCCGGCAGTGGCTCGCCGACACGCTGACGGTCGACGGCGAGCCCGCCGTCGACCTGGTCGACCTCTCCGCCGAGCCCGACCCCGCCGCCGCGTGCCGGACCTGGCGCGAGCGGGCCATGGCCGTCCCGTTCGAGCTGCGGGACCGGCGGCTCTTCCACGCGGTGCTGCTGCGCGAGAGCGAGCAGGTGCTCCACCTCTTCCTGAAGGCGCACCACCTGCTCCTCGACGGGCGGGGCGCGGAGATCCTGCACACCGAAGTACTGGAGGACTACGCCCGCCTCTCCCGGGGCCAGGAACCCCGGGACCGGCCCCCCGCCCCCTCCGCGCTGACCGCCGTCACCGGCCGGGACACCTACTTCGGCTCCCGGGAGGAGGCGGACGACCGGGCCTTCCACCGTGCCGAACTCGCGGCGACCGACCTCCACTGCTTCCCCCGCCGACGGCAGGAGGGCACGCCCGCCTTCGGCTTCCACACCTTCACACTCCCCGGCGAGGTGGCCGACACCCTCAAGGAGCACGGCAGCGCCCCCTTCCCCTTCTTCGCCGCCGCACTCGGCACCTGGCTCGCCCGGGTGCACCGCACCGAGCAGGCGGTGATCGGCATACCCCTGCTCAACCGGCGCACCAGGACCGAGCTGACCACCGTCGCGCAGTACGCCAACACCCTGCCGCTGCGCATCGAGGTGCCCGACGGGAAGCCCCTCCTGGCCATCGCCGCCGATGTGCGGGAGTCGGCGGGTCTGCTGACGCAGCACCAGCGGCTGCCCGTCGGGGACGTACTGCGGGAGCTGCCCGCCGACGGGTCCCGGGAGCGACGGCTCTTCGACGTCACCCTGACCTACATGACCCTGCGCAAACCGCTGGAGGTTGCGGGCGTGGTACGCGGGGGAGTGACGTTCACCGCGCCGCCGCACCAGGACGAGGCGCTGGTCGTCAGCATCGTCACCACCCGCGGCAGCGCGGACCTCCAGATCGAACTGCGCTACGCCACCGACGTGTTCGACGACGATCTGCCCATCACCTCACTCGTCGAGCACCTCACATCCCTGATCGCCAACGGCCTCGCCAAGCCGGAACGACCGGCGAACGAACTGCTGATGACCGGCGAACGCGAACAGGACGAGCTGCGGCGCCTCGCCCGCGGCCCCCGGATCCCGTTCGCCGACGACACCACCCTGCACGCGCTCTTCGAGGAACAGGCCGTCCGCACGCCCTCCAGGGCCGCCGTCTTCGCCGCCGACGGCGAGGAACCGATCGGCTACGCCGAACTCGACGCCCGGGCCAACCAGGTCGCGCGGTCCCTGCGCGCCCGCGGCATACGGACGGGCGACCGGGTCGCCGTCCTCATGGAACGCGGCCCGCACCTGCTCCCCGCCGTCCTCGGCATCCTCAAGTCCGGCGCGGCCTACGTCCCGGTGGACCCGGGACACCCCGAGCGGCGCATCGCCTTCATCATCGAGGACAGCGCGGCCAGGGCCGTCGTGACGGACTCGGCCGCCCCGCCCGTACCGGTGCCCGATGACACAGCGCTCTGCCCGGTCGGCGAACTGCTGCGCGGCCCCACCGACCCGGTACGGGCCGAGGCGGGCCCGCGCGACCTCGCCTACGTCATCTACACCTCAGGCTCCACCGGCCGGCCCAAGGGCGTCATGGTCGAGCACCGCTCCGTGGTGAACCGCCTCGCCTGGATGCAGCGGGCCTTCCCGGTCGGCGCGGACGACGTGCTGCTGCAGAAGACCCCGATCTCCTTCGACGTGTCGGTGTGGGAGCTGTTCTGGTGGGCACTGGAAGGAGCGTCCGTCGCGCTGCTGCCGCCGGGCGGCGAGAAGGACCCGCGGCAGATCCTGCGCACGGTCGGCCAACGGCAGGTCACCGTCCTGCACTTCGTCCCCTCCATGCTCGGACCCTTCCTCGACCTGCTGGAGGAGTCGCCCGGGCTGCTCCCCGGCACCGGGTCGCTGCGGCACGTCTTCTGCAGCGGCGAGGCCCTGTCGCCCGGCCGCGTGGAGCAGTTCCACCGGGTCTTCGGCTCCGACGGCGCACCCCGCCTGGTCAACCTGTACGGCCCGACCGAAGCCACCGTCGATGTCTGTGCGCACACCTGCACCCCACCGGACGGCGCACCCGTCACCCGGGTCCCCATCGGCCGCCCCATCGACAACATCGAGCTGTACGTCCTGGACCGGGCCGGTGAACCGCAGCCCGTCGGCGTCCCCGGCGAGCTGTGCGTCGGCGGCGTCGGCGTGGCCCGCGGCTATCTGAACAGGCCCGGACTGACCCGGGAGAAGTGCACCGACGCGCCCTTCGTCGACGGCGGCCGCCTCTACCGCACGGGCGACCTCGCGCGCTGGCTCGGCGACGGCACCCTGGAGTACCTCGGCCGGATCGACGGGCAGGTCAAGATACGCGGCCACCGCATCGAGCCGGGCGAGGTCCAGGACGCCCTGTGCCGCATACCCGGGGTGCGGGACGCCGCCGTCGTGGACCGCACCGCCCCCGGGCGCGGCGTGTTCCTGGCGGGCTACTACGTCGCCGAGGACGACCTGAGCGCCGCCCTCCTGCGTGACCGGCTGGCCGGGACCCTCCCCGAGGCCATGATCCCGGCCCACTTCCAGCGTATCGACGCCATCCCGCTCACCCCGAACGGCAAGCTGGACCGCCGCAGGCTCCCCGCCCCCGACACCGCCCCGCCCGGACCCCCGGGCGCGGCGCCCCGCACCCCGGCCGAGAAGCTGCTCGCGGGCGTCTGGGCCGAGGTGCTCCAGGCGCCCCGGGTCGGCATCCACGACGACTACCACGCCCTGGGCGGCGACTCGCTCCTGATGCTGCGCATCCGCGCGCGCGCCGAACAGCAGGGCCTCCACTTCTCCCTCGACGACCTCGCACAGCACCCCACCGTCGCGCGGCTCGCGGCGCACAGCACCGAGACCTCGGCCCCCGAGGCCCAGCTGCCTCCCTTCGCCCTCGTCTCCCACGTCGACCGGGCCCGCCTCGAAGGAGCCGTCGACGCCTTCCCGCTGACCCGGCTCCAACTGGGGCTCGCCTACCACAGCCGCCGGGACGAGCACTCCGCCGTCTACCACGACGTCTTCCGCTACCGCCTGGTCATGGACTGGGACGAGACACACTTCCGCGACGCCTTCGAACGGCTCGTGGCCCGCCACCCCGCTCTGCGCTCCTCCTTCGACCTCGGCGGCCTCAGCGAGCCGATGCAGATCGTGCACGCCGGCGCGCCGGGCGGCCTGGACATCGCCGACCTGCGGGGACGCGCCCACGACGAGGCGGAAGCCGAGATCGCCCGGCACGTCGAGGAACGCCGCTTCCACCGCTACGTCTTCGAGCGGGCACCGCTCCACCTGTTCCGCGCCCATGTCCGCGACGACGCGGTCGACCTGGTGCTGAGCTTCCACCACGCGCTGCTCGACGGAGGCAGCGTCGCCAACCTGCTGCGGGAGCTCCTCCAGGACTACCTGCACCACCTCGGCGCGGACATCGCCGCCGTCCCCGACAGCGAACTGCCCACCCCGGCCCACCACGTGCGAGAAGAACGGGAATCAGAGGCGGACCCCGCCGCCCGTGCGCACTGGCGGCGCCGGATCGCGGGCGCGCACGCCCTGCGGCTCGACGGCTTCGGGCCGTACGAACCCCCGGGCGAGGCCACCCACGTGGCCCACCGCACGGTCCTGCCCGACGACCTCACCCGCCGGACCCGCGCGGTGGCCAAGGAACACGCCCTGCCCGTGAAGTCCCTGCTGCTCGCCGCGCACTGCCTCACCCTGCGCCTCTTCTCCGGCGCCGACGACTTCACCACCGGCGTGATCACCCACGGACGGCCCGAACGCGCCGACGCCGACCGCATGGTGGGCCTCTTCCTCAACACCGTCCCCGTGCGCTTCACCCACGCGACCGCAGGGCCCGGCTGGATCGACGTGGCCCGGGAGCTGTTCCGGCAGGAGACCGCGGGCCGCCCCCACCAGCGCTACCCGCTGAGCGCGATACAGGCCGACCAGGGCGGAAGCCCGGTGCTCCACACCGCGTTCAACTACGTCCACTTCCACACGCTCACCGACGTACTGCGCCTGCCCGACGTCCACCTGGAGCAGTTCACGACCTGGGAGGAGACCGACTTCCAGCTCCTCGTCAACGCCTTCCTGCACCCCGTGGACGGCACGCTCGGACTGCGCATCGACGGCGACGGCCACAGCATCACCCCCGCCCAGGCCGAGCTGTTCGCCGACACCTACAGCGAGGTGCTGCGCCGGCTCGTCACCCGGCCCGAGGAGAAGCCCGACCTCGCCTCCCCGGCCGGACGGCCACCGCACCCCCGGCACGACGGGGACCAGGACGGAACGGCGTACACCGAGGACGTCGTCCAGCTCTTCGACCGGCAGGCCGACCGCACCCCCGACGCACCCGCCGTCACCACCGGCGACCGGACCTGGACCTACCGCCAACTCCGGGAGCGGGCCGAGCGGGTGGCCCGCAGGCTGCTCGCCCTCGGCGCCGGTCCCGGTGCGCGCGTCGGCATCGCCATGGGCCGTTCGCCGGAGACCGTCGCCGCCATCGTCGGCACCGCCAAGGCGGGCGCCGCCTGCGTCCCGCTGGACACCGCCTACCCCCCGGCCCGGCTCGCCGCCATGGTCGAGCAGGCCGAACCCTTCCGGATCATCGCCCGCACCGAGGACGCCCGCCTGCTGCCGGACCCGGACCTGCTCCTGAGCGCCGAGTCGCTCTTCGGCACGGCCTACCAGGGCACGGACGCGGAACCGCCGAGCGCCCTGCCGGGGCCGGTCGGCCTCGACAGCACCGCGTACATCCTGTTCACCTCCGGCTCCACCGGCCGCCCCAAGGGCGTCGTGATGCCGCACCGGTCGCTCGCCAACCTGAGCGGCTGGCAGGTCCGGGCGGCGAGCGCGGCCGCCGGGCGGACCACCGTCCAGTACGCACCCCTCAGCTTCGACGTCTCCTTCCAGGAGATCTACTCCACGCTCTGTTCGGGAGGCACCCTGCGCCTGATCACCGAGGACGAACGACGGGACATGAGGCTGCTGCTGAAGCTGCTCGACGAGAGCGGGGCGGCACGGATCTTCCTGCCGTACGTGGCCCTGCAACAGCTCGCCGAGGCGTACGGGGCACTCGGCACCGCCCCACAAGGACTGCGGGTGATCGTGTCCTCCGGCGAGCAACTGCGGGTCACCGAGGAGATCCGCGCGCTCATCGCCGCACTGCCGGGGGCGATCCTGGAGAACCAGTACGGTCCCACCGAGACGCACGTGGTCACCCGCCACACCCTGTCCGGCGACCCGGCGGCCTTCCCGGCGCTCGTGCCGATCGGCACCCCCCTGCCCGGGGCCGGCGCGCAGGTCCTGGACGCCCTCGGCCGGCCCGTCCCCACCGGCGTCCTGGGCGAGCTGTACCTGACCGGAGCGGCGCTCGCCGACGGGTACCTCGGCGCGGCCGCCGCGACCGCCGAACGCTTCGTCAGCGTCGAGGGCCCCGACGGCGCGACCACCGCGTACCGCACCGGCGACCTGGGGCGCGTCCTGCCCGGCGGCGCCCTCGCCTACGCAGGCCGGTCCGACACCCAGGTCAAGATCCGCGGCTACCGGGTCGAGCCCGCCGAGGCCGAGATCGCCCTCATCGCCCTCGCGGCACGCCACCGGGACGTCGACGTCCGGCAGGCCGCGGTCGTCGCCCGCCGCACCCCGCAGGGGCAGACCGCCCTGGCCGCCTTCCTGGTCGGTGACGAGGAGCGGACCGACCTGGACCTGCTGATCGCCGAACTCCGCTCCGCCCTGCCCGAGTTCCTGGTCCCGCAGCACTTCACCTGGCTGCCCGCCCTGCCCCTGACCCCGAGCGGCAAACGCGACGACGCGGCCCTGCGGGCCCTGCCCCCGACCCGGCGGACCGCCCAGGACGGCCAGGCACCCCGGGACGCGTACGAACGCACCCTCGCGGAGCTGCTCGGCGAACTCCTCGGCCTCGACCGGATCGGCATCCACGACGACATCTTCGCCCTCGGCGCCACCTCGCTCACCACCATGCGGCTCGTCGTCCTGATAGAGCAGCGATACGGCGTCTCCCTCCCCATCTCCGGGTTCATCGCCGCACCCACCGTGGCCGCCCTCGCCGCGAAGCTGCGCTCGGGCGGCGCCGAGATCGGCTTCGACCCGCTGGTGCCGATCCGCCGCGAAGGCGACCGGCCGCCGCTGTTCCTGGCCCACCCCATGGGCGGCAACGTGCTCTGCTACCTGCCGCTGGCCCGCCATCTGCCCGACGACCAGCCGCTGTACGCCTTCCAGGCAGCCGGAGGCGACCTGGGGACCGAGCCCCTGCGCACGGTCCCCGAGATCGCCGAGAGCTACATCGCGGCCATGCGCCGGGTACGGCCCGAAGGCCCGTACACCATCGGAGGCTGGTCCTTCGGGGGCTTCGTGGCCTTCGAGATGGCACGCCGGCTGAGGGCATCGGGAGCGGAGGTCGCCGCGGTGATCCTCCTCGACACCGTGGCCCTGGGGCCGGTGGAGGAGCGCCGCAACTACACCGACGAGGCACTGCTCGGCTGGTTCTTCTGGGAACTCCTGCTGCTCGGCCGGGGCGGCGACTCGCCGCTGGAGACCATCCCCGCCGAACTCACCTCACTCGACGAGAAGTTCGACTTCATCGCCCGGGTCGCGGCCGACGAGGGAGTCCTGCCGCCCGACAGCAATGGGTCGCTCGTCGGCCGCCTCTTCCGGGTGTACGAGTCCAACTGGCGGGCCACCCAGGACTACGAGCCCGGCCCCGCCACCGAAGGCCTCACCCTGATCCGGGCCACCGAACCGCTGCCGCAGGTCCTGCGCGCGATGCACGAGGCGGGCAGCACCCGGCACACCGACCCCGCCAACGGCTGGCACACCATGACCGCGGGCCCGGTCGAGGTCGTCCACGTGCCCGGCGACCACCTCTCGATCATGGAGGAGCCGCACGTGGCGCACCTCGCCCGGGCCGTCGCCGAGGCGGCACGGCACACGAGCGCAGGCACACCGCACCCCACGGCCCTCCCCTCCCCATCCCGTACCGCCAAGAAGGGACACTGACGTGTCACAGCGCACCCGCCCCCGGGCCATCGTGATCGGAGCCGGAATCGGAGGCCTGGCGACGGCCGTGGCCCTGCGCCGCGTCGGCATCGACGTGGCGGTCCACGAACGGGCCCCCGACCTGCGCCCCGCCGGATTCGGCATCTCCGTGATGAGCAACGCCGTGGCCGCCCTGCGGGCCCTCGGCATCGACCTCGGGCTGGAGAAGCGCGGCCAGACGATCCTCCACACCGAGATCATGACCGACAAGGGCCGCACCCTGCGGTCCCTGCCCGTCGAGACAGCGGGCGACCGCCTCGGCGCGCCCAGCGTGGCCATGTACCGGGGCGACCTCCAGGCCGCCCTGCTCGACGCACTGGGCGGACTGCCCGTCTCGCTCGGTGCGGCCGCCACCGACTACGAGATCACCGGGGACGGCGTCCGGGTCCGCTTCGAGGACGGCCGCGAGGACACCGGCGACATCCTGATCGGCGCCGACGGCATCAACTCCGCCGTCCGCCGCCGACGCACCGCCGACGACAGCGGCCCGCGGTACGGCGGATTCCTCTGCTGGCTCTCCGTCACCCCCTTCGCCCACCCGAAGATCACCCAGGGGTTCAACGCCCACTACTGGGGCCTCGGAAAGCGCTTCGGCATCCACGACGTCGGCCAGGGCCGCGCCTACTGGTGGGGCACGCTGAACATGCCCGCCGACGAGGCACGCCGCTGGGACGGCGACAAGGACCGGATCGTCCGCGCCTACACGGGGTGGGCGGACGAGGTGTGCGAGGCCATCGCGACCACCCCCGTCGAGGACATCGTCGCCGTACCCGCCCAGGACCGCCCCTTCCTGGAGCAATGGGGAGAAGGCCCGGTGACCCTCCTCGGCGATGCCGCCCACCCGATGCTGCCCAGCCTCGGCCAGGGCGGCAGCACGGCCATCGAGGACGCCGTGGTGCTCGCGCAGTGCCTGGCCGCCGGGACGGACACCGTCGCGGCGCTGCGCCGCTACGAGAACCTGCGGCGCGAGCGGACCCGGGAAATGGTCGAGGTCTCCCGCCGGTTCGGCGGCTTCGAACAGCTGGAGAACCCCGTGCTGCGCGCCGTACGCGACGCGTATCTGCGCCACGCACCGCAATCCGTCCTGTTCAAGCCCTTCCAGCGGGCCCTGACGCCCCGGCTGCTCGACGACGCACCGGCGAACTGAAGGAGAGACGATGACCACCACCGCCATCCGCGCCGAGGCACACCAAGACGCCAAGAGCGTGGTGCACCGCTACCTCCAGGCCCTGCGGGACCGTGATGCCGAGGCGATCGGCGAACTGGTCGCCACCGATGCCGTGTACCGCATACCCGGCAGCCACCCGGTGGCGGGAACCTGGACCGGACTCGCGGAAATCGCCGGGAAGTTCCTCATCCCCATGGGCGAACTCTTCGACCCGATGGCCGACTACACGGTCGACGTCCACCATGTGATCGCCGAGGGCGAGGAGGTCGCCGTGGAGTGCGTCACGCGAGCCACGACCCGGGGCGGCGCCCCCTACGTCCTGCCCATCAGCGCCCAGTTCACCGTCAGGGACGGGCAGATCCGCAGCATGCGCGAGTACTTCGACACCGAGTACTTCTCCTCGACGCTCTTCGGCCGGGACTGAGACACCGGTCCGGCCCCGGGGGGGGGGGGGGGGGGGGGGGGGGGGAGGGGGGGGGGTGTGGGGGGGGGGGGGGAGGGAGAAGGCAGACAAAGAAAAACGGGGTCTCCCCAGACATCCGCCCCGCCTT